>NZ_JBWJFG010000001.1:0-656482 GCF_056388495.1 Corynebacterium sp. TUM25020
GTTGAGCAGCCTTTTGCGTTGGCTTTGGCTCAGCCTTTGGTGCTACTGCCTTTGTAGCAGGCTTAGCTGCTGGCTTTGGTGCAGCGTTTGCTACTGGTTTTGTTGCAGGCTTGGTTTCCGGTTTCGGTGCTGGCTTTTCAACAGCCTTTGGCGCAGGCTTTGCTGCTGGCTTTTGTCCCGTCTTGGGTAGCGTCTTGTGCTCCGGCTTTGGCGAAGGCGCTGCGGGCTTTTGTGCTGCCTTGGGTGGGGTTGGCTTCGGCGCGGGCTGTTGAGCAGCCTTTTGCGTTGGCTTTGGCTCAGCCTTTGGTGCTACTGCCTTTGTAGCAGGCTTAGCTGCTGGCTTTGGTGCAGCGTTTGCTACTGGTTTTGTTGCAGGCTTGGTTTCCGGTTTCGGGGCAGGCTTTTTAGCAGCCTCTTGACTTGGTTTTGCCACAGCCTTTGGGGCGGTCTTAGACGTGGATTTTGGGGCCTGTTTAGGCGCCGTTTTCTTCTGTGTCGTGGACGGTGCAGATCCGGGAGCTGGAGGCGCACCAGCGCTCGAGCTGATCTTGATCGCCGTACTATTTTCCGCAGCGACAGTCTTCTTCGCTGGAGTCTTTACGTCGCTGGCTAAGTCTCCGGGCTTAGGAGTTTGCCCGGACTTTGGATCCTGGGGCTTCTTCCGCGTAGGCGGCGCCTTGGGTGCAGCTTGCTTAGGCGCGGCGGGCGCAGCTTGCTTGGGTGCAGACTGCTTTGTTTTGTCGGGCGCAGCTTGCTTAGACGCAGCGGGCACCTCCGGCTTGGGTGCAGACTGCTTGGGTGCAGCCGGAGCAGGCGCTGGCTTTGCCGTCTGGGAGCGGTTGGGCGCAGAGGAACTAGAGGTTGGTTGTTTCTTCTGGTCGGGAGCAGAGTTCGTCGATTCTGCCCGCTTGTTTCGTATAGCGCGCAGTAGTCCAAAAACCTGCTTCACTAGCATCTCCCAAAAGCAAAAGTCGAGTGCATGAATTCACTAATACTAACGCCATGTCTCTCCGAAACGGACAAGAGTTCTCGTGTCGGCGAGCTGACTATGTCGTTACAGCTATGTGCGCTTCCGAGTGTGGATATCGTTTCGCGCAATGTCTGTGCCATTGTTCACGATGAGTGTCACTGCGTCTACCGAATCGCCAAGCGTGTTCTCGATCCATCCTGAATCGGAGTCGAAATCAGAGTCCTCGAAAGGGGCGAGAACGAAATCGATTACGGAAGTGCCCTTTGGCGGCCGACCGATGCCCATACGCACCCGCACGTACGCTTGAGTACCCAATTCAGCGGTCATTGAACGCAAGCCGTTGTGACCGCCCTCGCCACCCTTATCCTTGATGCGTACTTGGCCCTTGGCGATGTCAAGCTCGTCGTGACAAACGATCACCCGCTCCGCAGGAACGTTTAGCGCAGAAGCCAGGGGGCCGACTGCTTCACCGGAATTGTTCATAAACGTCGTGGATCGGACCAGCAGCACGGGAGTTTCTTCAACCCGGATTGTGGCAACCTTAGCTTTTTCGCCCACTACCGGCAGCCACTCCGCACCGTACTTTTCAACCAGTCGATCAATAGGCCAGTACCCGATGTTGTGCCGAGTCTCGGCATACTTCGCACCGGGATTTCCGAGGCCGATAACGATCCACTCTGGGGAGAATTCCTGCAGATCAGCTAAAGAAATCTTCTTGTCCCGCGAGGAGCTAGGGGCATCGTTAGTCGCGCCCTTACGGAAGAGAGAAAACAAAGATTGAAGGAAAGACACAGCTACTAGTTTTACACCTCTAGGTTGCGTTCAATTGCGTCAGCTGCGTCAGCGCACATGATCGCCACATCCGCAGCCTCTGACTTCGGGAAGGGCTTCAGTACATACGCAGCCGGATCCATCCTGCCCGGCGGTCGACCGATGCCACACGACAAGCGCCAGTAGTCCTTCGTACCCAGTGACTTCGTAATCGACTTCAAGCCGTTATGTCCCTTATCGCCACCGGATTGGCGCAGCTTTACTTCCCCTGGATCGCCTTCCAGATCGTCGTAGGCAACGATGATGTTCTCCGCGGGGATCTTAAAGAATGCCGCTAGTTGTTGCACCGGCCCGCCCGACACATTCATATAAGTCCGTGGTTGTGCCAGCACTACCTTGCGCCCAGAGATCGTCACTTCGGCGATATCCGTGTTCGTTTTCTTATGGGTGCTCAGGCGCGCCGCTGGCATTTGCCGATCCAGCAGCTCATCGATGACCATTCGCCCTACATTGTGGCGGGTTGTTGAGTACTTGCTACCGGGGTTGCCCAGCCCGACGATTAGCCACATGTCGCTGTTGGTGTGTTGCTTTGTTTTTGGTGACGCCACCTGTTTCCCGACCTCTCTTAAACTCACTGACGGTCATTGTACTGTCCAGTCCTGGCAAGAAACTGAGCCTAAAGGTGGCGTCAATAGAAAACGAGCCACACCGTGCAGCGCGTGCACATGGTGTGGCTCGATTCTGATGCAGGGGAGTGGTTTACTCCTCGGACTCGCCCTCTTCGGCCTTCTCCTCGGAAGCCTCCGCAGCCTCGCCCTCGGCACCCTCGGCGCCCTCTTCGTCAGTGTCCTCCGGCAGTTCCTCTTCCTCCGGCTCAACAACGTTGATGATCAAGGTGTCCTCTTCGGAAACCAGGGAAGCGTTACCCGGCATCTGCAGGTCGCCTGCCACGATCTGGTCGCCGATCTGCTTGCCCTCAACATCCACGGAGATTTCTTCCGGAATGTTCAGAACGTCAGCCAGGATGGTAATAACGTCAGCCTCCTGGGTAACCAGGGCGCCCGGAGCAGCTTCGCCGGTGAAGACAACCGGCACGTCGACCTCAACCTTCTCGCCGCGCTTAACGTTCAGCAGGTCAGCGTGGTCAACGTCCAGGGTCAGCACGTTCTGATCCACAGCCTTGATCATGACCAGGTGATCCTGGCCTTCAATCTCAAGCTCCAGAACAGCGTTGACACCCTCGTTACGCAGGATGGCCTGGAACTCCAGGATGTCGACGTGGACGTGCATCGGGTCCAGGCCGTTGCCGTAAACAACAGCGGGGACGCGGAAGTCGCGACGCAGACGACGGCTAGCGCCCTTACCAAACTCGGTACGCAGCTCGCCCTTCAGACGGGTGATATCAGCCATGATGTTCTCCTTCTAGTAATGCGCTCCAGATGTACTCGTTTGTACACTGTCGTGCTTAATGCGTTTCAACCGCGGACACAAAAAATGCCGCGATATCTCGCGGCGTGTATGCATCCCACAATTGATTGGTTGCGTACCCGCCGGGAGAGGGGGACGTCAAACAAAAGAAGGGGAGTGTGCTTTTCGCGCCGATAACGGCCAGATTCTATATAAGAATCCAGCCCTCGCCGAGATTCGGGAAAATTTTAGCACACCCCCGACGGGGGTTTAAAACTGTTTGCAGAGTTACTCAAACAAGGTGGTCACAGATCCATTCTCGAAGATCTCGTGAATGGTCTTAGCTACCAGCGGAGCGATCGACAGCACCGTCAGGTTGTCCCAGCCCTCGGTGGACTGCGGCAGAGTATCGGTGGTGATGATCTCGCGGGCGCCACAGTTGCTGAGGCGCTCTCGAGCTGGGTCGCTAAACACACCGTGGGTGGTGGCGATGATTACGTCGCCAGCGCCCGCCTCACGCAGCACACCGACGGCGCCCGCGATAGTTCCGCCGGTATCAATCATGTCATCCAGCAGCACACAGGTGCGGCCCTTCACGTCACCGACTACGCGGTTGGCGGTGACCTTGTTGGCCACATCTATGTCGCGAGTCTTGTGGATGAAAGCCAGCGGTGCGTCGCCCAGAACGTTGGCCCATTTCTCGGCAACCTTAACGCGACCAGCGTCGGGGGAAACCACGCAGATGTTGTCTAGGTTGTAGTTCTTCTTCACGTGATCGGTAAGGATCGGCATGGCGTGCATGTGATCGACCGGGCCGTCGAAGAAGCCCTGAATCTGGTCGGTGTGCAGGTCGACGGAGACGATGCGATCCGCGCCGGCGGCCTTCAGCAGGTCGGCGACCAGGCGGGCGGAGATCGGCTCGCGTCCGCGGTGCTTCTTGTCCTGACGGGCGTAGGGGTAGAAAGGCAGGATCGCGGTGATGCGCTTAGCGGAGCCGCGCTTCAGTGCGTCGATCATGATCAGCTGTTCCATCAGCCAGTTGTTCAGCGGCTGCGGATGCGACTGCAGTACGAAGGCATCGGAACCGCGGACGGACTCTTCGAAGCGGACGAAGATCTCGCCATTGGCGAAGTCGCGGGCGGTGGTCGGAGTGACCTCGATGCCCAGTTCACGGGCAACAGCCTCCCCCAATTCCGGATGAGCCCTGCCGCTAAACAGCATCAGGTTCTTTTGATTGTCGATCCAGTGGGTGGTGGACACTTGTGCTTTAACCTTCCGGTCGAAGAGCTGGACTATTCATCTTTTTAATAGGGCGTTCCCCATTTTAGGGCGCGCCCAAAGGTAACAACAAAACTGGCGCAGAGGAGCGCGCTACTGCTGGTCTGCCTGTGGGGTAGAGGTCGGTGAGCCGCCCTCGGCTACTCGCTTGGCGGCAGCTTCACCGGCTGCAGCGGCGGCAGTTCCGGGGCGTTTCTTAGCGACCCAGCCTTCGACGTTACGCTGCTTGCCGCCGGAGACAGCCAACGCTCCCGGCGGAACGTCTTCCCTGATGACGGTACCGGCACCAGAGTAAGCGCCGTCGCCCACGACTACTGGTGCGATAAACATGGAATCGGAGCCCGTGCGCACATGAGAGCCGACGGTGGTGTGGTGCTTGTTTACACCGTCGTAGTTGACGAAGACGCTGGACGCGCCGATGTTGGAGTACTCGCCGACCGTCGCATCGCCGATGTAGGTAAGGTGTGGCACCTTGGAACCTCGGCCGATGTTGGCCTTTTTCGCCTCGACGAAGCCTCCAAGCTTGCCTTCCTCACCCAGCACCGTGCCTGGTCGAATGTAGGTGAATGGCCCGACTTCAGCGCGCGGGCCAATGGTGGAATCAGAGCCGTGAGTGCGTATCACCCGTGCACCTTCGCCAACCTCGACGTTCTCCAGGGTGGTGTCGGGGCCGATCTGCGCATTATCCGCGATGGTCGTGGTACCGAGCAGCTGAGTGCCGGGCAGGATCGTTACGTCGCTGCCGATCTGGACATCCACGTCGATCCAGGTAGATGCCGGGTCGACGATTGTCGCTCCGCCACGCATGGCTGTGGTGACGGTGCGGCGGTTGAGCTCCGCTCCTGCAGCCGCTAGCTGTACACGGTCGTTGACGCCCGCCAGTTCCGCTGCGTCGGCGGCGATGTGGGCGCGCACGGGGTGACCCGCGCTGCGAGCGATGCTCAGTACATCCGTCAGGTACAACTCGCCCTGCGCGTTATCCGTGTTCAATTGCGCAAGACCATCACGCAGGATCGCCGCGTCAAAAGCGAAGACACCGGAGTTAACCTCATTGATCGCCTTTTGCTCTTCCGTCGCGTCCTTTTCCTCAACAATGGCGGTCACCATGCCGTCATTGGTGCGCAGGATGCGTCCATAGCCCGTGGGGTTGTCCTGGTGGACAGAAAGCACGGTCACGCTTGCGCCATTGTGGGTTGCGGAAAGCTCCTGCAGAGTTTCTGGGGAAAGGAGCGGGACGTCAGCATTGGTCACTACGACAGTGCCTTCGAATCCCTGCAATGCCTCCATTGCGCACTGGACGGCGTGCCCAGTACCCTTTTGCTCTTCCTGCACGGCGGTGTCAATGGTACGGCCGAGCTGCTCGGATATCTCCGCCACGGCGGGACCGACCTGCTCGCGACCGTGGCCGATCACTGCCACGATGCGTTCCGGGTTAATACCCGCTGCGGCGTGCAGGCTATGTGAAAGCAGGGTGCGCCCGCCAATGGAGTGCAGGGTCTTCTGCGTCGCGGACTTCATCCGCGTACCGGCTCCGGCAGCGAGCACGATCACTGCCACGGGCTGGCTTTGAGCCTTCGGGTGAGCTTCGGGGTTTTGTGCAGCATCAGTCACGTTGTTGGCATTCCTTACTTTCCCTGACTTATTTTCCCTGACTTTTGGTCAAAAGCGATATCCAGCATAGCGCCGTGTACTCGCTGCGTTGGGCAGGTCTCCCTCTCGGGCAAGTTAAGAAACGTTTTCTTTGCCCACCGAGACTTCCGGCAGGGTGTGGGACAGTCCCGCTCCCAGCAAACCGAACAACGCCAATGCGCCGAGAGCGACCTCGGGGGAGACCATTGCTAACGCACTGGTCAACGCACCCACGATCAGCAACAGCACACCCATCAACGTGTTCGCCACCGACACATA
Source organism: Corynebacterium sp. TUM25020 (assembly GCF_056388495.1). Classification (NCBI taxonomy): domain Bacteria; kingdom Bacillati; phylum Actinomycetota; class Actinomycetes; order Mycobacteriales; family Corynebacteriaceae; genus Corynebacterium; species Corynebacterium sp. TUM25020. The sequence continues at coordinate 6,335 of NZ_JBWJFG010000001.1, forward strand.
CCGAGTACGCTGCGTTCCCTCCGCCATATCCACAATGTAAGTGGAGCGAGCGACCCTAATCGCAGCGTGGGCAAGCGAAATAATGAAAAACGCGATGGGGAGCCACCACACCAGGGCGGTGGTCCACGTGTGGGCGTCACTAATAGAGGAGGCATAGCCCAGAGCAACGGTGATGATCAGAACAACCGTTGCCAGCAGTGCGGCGCCACTGAGGGTGTTGCGTGAGCTGACATCGGAAAGCCATCCTGAAACCCTGCCTGCGAGCAGCGAGGCCACGCCAGCGGCGATGACGAAGGTACCCAAGCCAGTAAATATAGCGCTGGCCATTGAAGATTCCTCGGCTACGGACTGCTGGTTGGCCATCGTTACCAGGAACGTGGGCGACAGTGCCGAGGCGAGCAGCAGCGAACGAAGCAACACGAAGCGGCGGAAGTCCCCATCGCTGCGCACAAGATCTACGATGTCGGCGAATACGTCGCGCAGGTAACTGGTGCCCTGTGGAAGGTCTTTTTGTTCTTGTTTGGTGACGCCCTCACGGATTCCCTTGAAAAGCCATGCACTGGCCAACCAGGCCACAGCGGCGGTGGCAAAAAGAACGGCGAAGAGGGTAGGGGTGAGCTCCCCTCGGGCGGCCTGGATGGCCACACCTACAAAGATGGCCACGGCGCCGGACAGCGTAGTGGCAAAACCCGTGAGTCGGCCGCGGAACCCCTTCGGAACGGTGCGTCCAGCAATGTCCTTACTGGTTAGCGATACCAGGGAACGACAGGTTGAAAGCAGCGCCAGGGCTCCGAGAATAATCAGTCCGGCCAGCAGCCCATCGGTAAGTAGAGCCGCTGCGACCATGATCGCGCACGCTAAAGCTTGGCCGAGCGTACCGATCTGCATGAAGCCCAGGCGCGAGGTCTTAGTTTGCAGCCACGGGCGGAACAGGGCTTGGGGCAGCATGGAGCCCGACTCACGGATCGGCACCAACAGTGGAATGATCCACGCGGGAGCTGCGACGATGGATAGGAACCACGGCAGGATTGTTTTGGCCGACACGATCTGATCGCCAATGTTTTGGGTGCCGAAGCCCAGGGAATAACGACCTGCGTTTTCCTCGACATGCTTGAGATCGCTCTCTGGCGGGGTGCCGATGAATTTTGTGGTGAATGTGTGCCAAAAAGAGTTGGATTCAGCGCCGTGCGCTGGAGTGGCGTTGCCGGACATGGGTTGCCCTACCCTTCGCATTAAAAAAGCTCTCCCACCAGGACTCGAACCTAGAATGACGGTACCAAAAACCGTAGTGTTGCCAATTACACCATGGGAGAGTGGCACATAATAATGTGCAGCAGACACATTACAGTATGGCGAACCGGGCGCATAAACCGCAGGGTGGGCTGGAAGATAAACTGATGGCCATGAGTCAGACATCCACGTCGCAAGCCGAGTCCAATCAGCCGTCGAAAATGGCGCCCAGCCTGGCGGGGCTACTCAAAGCCACCGCTCAGGATGGAAAGTTGCGCGGGATGATGACGCATCTGGGGGAGCGGTCTCTGCATATGCAGGCTCCCGAAGGAGCCTGGCCGTTCATCGTTGGAACCTTGGCGCAACGTGCTCCATTGCTGGTGGTGACGGCGACGGGCCGCCAGGCTCAGGATCTCACCACGGTATTGCGGTACATGCTGGGCGATGGCGTCGAGCACTTCCCGTCCTGGGAGACCTTGCCACACGAGAAACTCTCCCCGGCGGTAGAGACCGTGGCAACCCGCATGCGGGTGCTACGGCGCCTTCAGCAAGGGGATGCAAATCTCAAGGTGGTGGTCACGCCGACACGAGCGGCAGTGCAGCCTGTGCAGTCCAATCTGGGCGACGTCATCCCGGTGCGGCTGAAGGTGGGAGAGGAAATCGACTTCGAGGCATTGACTCACCGCCTGCAGGAGCTTGGATATACGCACGTTGATGTCGTGGGCAAGCGGGGTCACTTCGCTATCCGCGGCGGCATTGTGGATATTTTCCCCGCGACCGAGGAAATGCCTGTACGCGTGGATTTCTGGGGCGATGAGATCACTGAGGTGCGCGCTTTTAGCGTCGGCGACCAGCGCACCATCCCCGGGGTAGAGCCAGACGAGGTGATGGTCTACGCCTGCCGGGAGTTGATCGTGACGGACGAGGTGGCGTCGAAGGCAAAGAACCTGGCTCAAGAACATGCCGGCAACGCAGAGCTGGCCGAGATTCTCGATAAGATCAGCCAGAAAATACAGGTGCAGGGCATGGAATCGCTGATTCCGGTGCTACACACAGCAGATCTGGTGGCGCTGCCGGAACTCATGCCAGAGGAGACGCACACGCTGGTGCTGGCTCCCGCTGCTGTCGAACGGCGCGCTCACGATCTGCGCGAAACCGGCCAGCAGTTCCTCGAAGCCAGCTGGGATGTCGCCGCGATGGGTGGTTCCGCTCCGATGGAGGGCGTGGCCTACCTGTCGGTGGCTGCGGTGCAGAAGGTGCAGCAGAAGCTGCGACGGCCGTGGTGGACCCTTTCTACGCCCGGAATGGCTGATTTTGAAGCAGATACCGACGCCGACGCCAACACCTCCGACGTCCTCGAACTCGACTACGCCCCGGCGCCCCGACCGCACGGAGAAATGGAAGCGATCGGTGCGTTAATGAGCGATATTCGGAAGCGGGTGGAATCTGGCGGTCGTGTGGCCTTTGCCGCACCGACCCCGGCCGTTGCGGCCCGTATGCTGCGACGGTTCCAAGAGGCCGGTATTGCAGCGGAGGCCATCGGCGTGGATCTGAGCGGCAGTCGGGGACTGGGGAGGATTAAGAAGTCGAAGCACACGACTGCCGATGAACCCGCTCCGCACCAGGTGTGTATCTATCATGCGGTTGCTTTTGAGGGTTTGGTGTTTCCTTTCGCTGGGGATGATAAGCGCTCCAGCTTGTTGTTCTTTACTGAAACGGATCTAACCGGTAACCGTGTGGACGCGAAAGCCACGGGCAAACGCAAGCCGGCGAAGAAGCGCAACAGGGTGGATCCGCTGGCCTTGGAGCCAGGCGACTTGGTGGTGCATGACTCCCATGGCATCGGCAAGTTTGTGAAGATGACGGAACGCACGGTGGGCAAGGGGTCGGATGCCTCCCGCCGTGAATACCTGGTTTTGGAGTATGCGCCCAGCAAGCGTGGTGGCCCTGGGGATCAGCTGTATGTGCCGATGGATCAGCTGGATATGCTCTCGCGTTATGTCGGTGGTGAGAAGCCGGCGCTGTCCAAAATGGGCGGAGCTGATTGGAAAAACACCAAGCGCAAGGCACGCGGCGCGGTGCGGGAGATTGCCGGCGAGCTGGTGCAGTTGTATGCCAGCCGCCAGGCCGCGCCGGGCTATGCGTTCGCAGCGGATACTCCGTGGCAGCGCGAGATGGAGGATGCCTTCCCCTACACGGAAACCGAGGATCAGTACAACGCCATTGAGGCCGTGAAAGCGGACATGGAAAAGCCAGTGCCGATGGATCGCGTGATTGTCGGCGATGTGGGCTATGGAAAAACGGAAGTTGCAGTGCGTGCAGCATTCAAAGCCGTGCAATCCGGCAAACAGGTGGCGGTTCTCGTGCCGACGACTTTGCTTGCGCAACAGCACTTCAATACTTTTAGCGAACGCATGCAGGACTTCCCCACGACCATTAGGGAACTGTCGCGCTTTACCACTCCGGCGGAATCCAAAAAGGTCATTGCCGGCATGGCCGATGGCACGGTGGATATTGTGATCGGTACCCATCGCCTGCTGCAGACGGGGGTCCACTGGAAGAACCTTGGGCTGATCATCGTGGATGAGGAGCAGCGCTTCGGTGTGGAGCACAAGGAGCACATCAAGTCTCTGCGCACTCACGTGGACGTACTTACTATGTCCGCCACCCCGATTCCTCGCACCCTGGAGATGTCGATGGCGGGTATCCGCGAAATGTCGACAATCCTTACTCCACCGGAGGATCGCCATCCGGTGCTGACGTATGTCGGTGCACAGGAAGACAAGCATGTGGCAGCTGCCATCCGCCGCGAGCTTCTGCGCGATGGCCAGGTGTTCTACGTGCATAACAAGGTGCGCACTATCGAGCAGACCGCTGCCGATATTCGCCGCCTGGTGCCGGAAGCTCGCGTGGTGGTTGCGCACGGTCAGATGAGCGAGGAGCAGCTTGAGACCACGGTCAAGGGCTTCTGGGACCGCGAATTCGACGTGCTGGTGTGTACCACCATCGTGGAAACGGGTCTGGACATTGCCAACGCAAACACCCTGATCGTCGAGAATGCGCATCACATGGGTCTTTCGCAGCTGCACCAGCTGCGTGGTCGTGTGGGTCGTTCCCACGAGCGCGGATACGCCTACTTCCTATACCCACGCGGTGAGGTACTCACTGAGACCTCTTACGACCGGCTAGCCACCATCGCCCAGAACAACGACCTCGGAGCGGGCATGGCGGTTGCCATGAAGGATCTGGAAATGCGCGGCGCCGGTAATGTGCTGGGCGCCGAGCAATCCGGTCACATCGCAGGGGTGGGCTTCGACCTTTACGTTCGCCTTGTGGGCGAAGCAGTGGAAGCGTTCCGAGCCATGGCCGATGGCAAGCCTGTTGACGGTCGTGAGGAGGAGAAGAAGGAGATCCGCATCGATCTGCCTATTGATGCGCATATCCCGGCCGAATACGTCGCTTCGGAGCGCCTTCGCCTGGAGGCCTACCGCAAGTTCGCGGAAGTGCAGGACGAGGAACAGATCGAGAAGGTCCTGGAGGAACTCAACGACCGCTATGGCGAGCCCCCGCAACAGATTCAAATGCTTGCGGTGCTTTCCCGTCTGCGGTTGCTGTGCCGAGACCTGCAGGTCACGGAAGTTGTAGCGACCGGCTCGAAGATCAGCTTCAGCCCGATTGAGTTGCAGGATTCCACCCAGGTGCGGCTGAAGCGCCTGTTCCCGGCGGCAAACTATCGGGCGACGACCAAGATTGTGCTGATCCCGGCGCCGAAGCGCGGTCAGGGGATGCGTGCGGTTCCGTTGCGCGATACCGAGCTGGTGCAGTGGTGTGCCGATGCGCTGACGCAATTGGCTGGTATTCCGATCCGCAGTATGTCCGGAGCGGCGGGCACGACCACTAGCAAGGACTAAAGCACGTCTTGAGCGGTGACACGCTAGAATAACCGCCATGTCAGTCGTATTGCTCGATCCCCGTTTCCCCGCGATGATTCCCGTGGACGCCGTCGATCTGCTCCGCGGCGATGTGTGTTACACGGAGGAGGTACCTATCCGCGTCCGCTGGGTCATCGCGGATTTGGGTGGCCACACGGTCGACGACTCCGAGATTCTCGTCACGACGGATCTGGACAATGAGACTGTTATTAGCCGCATTGAGGCTGGCGAAGAGCTCGTCACCGCGCCGAGTCTGAAGGTGCATTTGGAGCCTGCACGTGAGTTGGAGGCTGGTTCTTCTACCGCTGTTTCTGATGACGCCACCGCGGGGGAAAATGAGCACGAGATTACCCACTCGGGCGATGGAGTAGTGGACGGTGAAATCGTCGGAACCGATGAGCACACCGCTGCCGTCGCTGGTTTGCGTCGCACGACCCGTACAGAGGTTCCGGCCTCTGTGATGGATGAGATTGAGGATGCGGTTGCACTGATGGCGCGGGCGCTGCGCCAGGGGGAGTGGGAGCAGTCGATGACCCACACTAGCTTGGTGAAATACCTGCGGGAGGAGACCGAGGAATTGGCCCGCACCATCGCGTTGATGGAGCAGTGGGAGGCCGCAACCAATCCACGGGCGGGCGCAAAGGACCACGCTAAGGACGGCGCAAAGAACAACGCCCAGGACGGCACAGAAAAGAACGCAGAAAAGGGCGCACGTCCCGAGTGGCTTGAGCAGGATCTGTGTTCTGAGCTTTCCGATGTGTTGCTGCAGGTGCTCTTCCACGCTGAAATTGCTAACCGCCGAGGCTCCTTCGACATTGGGCATGTGGCGGGCGCTTTCTCTGCGAAATTGCGCTCTCGCGCGCCTTACCTTTTTGAAGAGGTAGAGCGTCAAGTGCCACGCCAGGAGCAGGATCGCCTGTGGGAGGCGGGCAAAAAGGAAGAGGAAGCTCAACGAGTTAGGGACTTCGGCGAGGATTACCTGCGTTACGCGGAGGCGAAGCAGCAGCCCGCTCGTCCTGAATCACACCCGGAACCCCACCGGGCACCCCACAATGCACCGCATGCAGCACCCCGCCCTGCCACGCGCCAGGAGCCGCATGCGCAGCAATTCCCCGCCGTGCACGGTGCCACCGGTACGAGTGCGCTATCGGCTGCGGAGGCCGTCATTGCCGAGGCTCGGAAACTGGGAATTCCGGATAAGGACATCCCGACTGATATTCGCTACCCGATGGTCGGCCTGGAGCTCGATAGTCCCGGCGAGGCAGAGCGTCGCTTGAATGACGCAGTTGCTGCCTTCCGCGAGAAGTTGCGCACCCAGCGGCCAGAAGCCTAGGAACGGGATTCCTAAGCAGTGGGGGGCAAAAGGCATTTAGTGGCGCGCCAGCATTGCCCGCACCAGCCCCTCACGCGGGGCGAACAAGTACGTCAGAGCGAAAATCGCCGATTGCACTAACACGATGGTGCCGCCGGCGGAGACATTCAAATTGAAGCTCAGCACAATGCCCGCGACACAGCTGACCCAGGCGACCAGCGGGGCAATCAGCAGCATACGGCGAAAACGGCGCGTCCACAGGTAAGCCGTCGCACCTGGGGTAATTAGCATCGCGACCACCAAAATCACGCCGACGGCTTGAGCGCTGGCGACCACCACACACGCGAGGCAAGCCAGCAGCGCCCAGCGAATGGCCTTCGTGTTGAAGCCCATGGTTCTGGAGTGCTCGGCGTCAAAAGCCCACAGGGTGAAGGTGCGCGCATTGGCGAGAAGCACGACACAGGCGATACCGCCGATAGTCAGAATCTGCCACAACGAGGACTGCGTGATGCCCAGCAGGTTGCCGAACAGGATTTCCTGAAGGTGCGTGCCGCTCGGGGTGACAGAGAGCAGCACCAAGCCGAGCGCGAAGAAGGTGGTGAAGATAATGCCGATGGAGGTGTCCTCCCGCAGTGTGGTTCGCTCTTTTACCGAGCCTACCAGTCCTACCGCGATCAGTGCCGCCACCATAGCCCCAACGGCGAAGGGCACGCCGGCGATATAGGCCAGCACCACGCCGGGTAGGACGGCGTGTGAAACTGCATCTCCCAAAAGAGACCAGCCGACGAGGATCAGCCAGCAGCTGAGTAAGCCTGCGACGATAGCCATCACACTGGCGGCAAGCAGCGCACGATGGACGAAGCTATAGCTAAAAGGCACAAGGATGGGATCGAGGAAAGTGCCGGAGAGAGCGCTCATGAGTGTGCCTCCTTGTCCGCGATCAGCGGCGTATCGGTGCTAAAAGTGCGAGTGAGGTTTTCCGCCGTCAGCACATCATGCAGCGCACCCTCGGCCACGATGCGTCGGTTGAGCATCGCCACGTTGTCGCATAGTTCCGGGAGTCGGTCGAGGTCATGTGTGGAGATCAAAAGCGCGGTGCCGTCTCCGGCGAGCTCGTGCAATAGTGCGGTGATCTGCGACTGTGACTGTGTATCGACCCCTGCAAAAGGTTCGTCGAGCAGCATAATCTTTGCCTCTTGGGCAATGCCGCGCGCCACGAAGACGCGTTTGCGTTGCCCGCCTGAAAGCGCCCCGACGGGACGGTCCTGCAGCTCCGTTAGCCCGGTCTGTCGCAGTGCTTCATCAACGATGCGTTCGTTGTTCTTCTTTTCTTGACGCCAACTCTTCAGTCCCCATAGTGGCGAGCCCTGCGGCAGGAGCCCCACCTTCGACCGTGCCTGGCGCCTTCCGCTGGCGACGATTTCGCGGACACTGATGGGGAAATTCCAGTCCACGTGATCGTGCTGAGGAACATAGGCCACAGCCCCACGTGCGCCGCTGGCGCCAACTGTGATGCGTCCTGACGATGGCTGCACCAACCCCATGATGGCCTTGAAAAGCGTGGACTTGCCAGCGCCATTCATGCCAATGAGTGCCGTGATCTGCCCGAACTCGAGGCGGAGGTTCACGCCGGTTAGCGCATCGACAGAACCGTAGTTAACGTGCACATCATCGACGACAAGAGCCGGGCTTGTAGAGGGTATGTCTGAAGACTGCGGTGGTGTCATTTACTTCTTGGTGTCCTTACCGGTGAGCCCGCTGACGATGGTGCGGGCGTCATAAGAAAGAAGATCGAGATAGGTCGGTACAGGGCCGTCGGTTTCGGAGAGGGAGTCAACGTAGAGCGTACCGCCGTCGCGTGCGCCAGAGTCACGCATCACCTGCTCTTTCGGGCCGGCTTCAACGGTGGATTCGCAGAACACGGCGGGGACATGGTTGTCCTTGACGAACTTGGTGGCCTGGGTGATCTGCTGTGGGGTGATCTCGCCTTCAGTGTTGACTGGCCAGATGTAGCCCTCCTTCATGCCTGCGTCGTGGGTGAGGTAGCTAAAGGCGCCCTCGCAAGTCATGAGCGCGCGTTGGCTACGAGGGAGTTTCTTTAGGCCGGTGTGCAATTCGGTCTGCACGTCGTCGAGCTTATCCTTGTATTTATCGCCGTTGTCCTCGTATGTTTGCGCGTTATCCGGGCGCAGATCGCTGAGGGCCTTGACGATGTTGTCGACATAGGTTTTGGCAATTGATGGGCTCATCCACGCGTGGGGGTTGGGCTGGTCAGTGCCCTTGATGTTGATAGGGGTGATGCCATCGCTTGCTGTAACGCGCTTGGCTTTGCTGTCGGCGGTCAGCTTATCCAGCCAATGTTCGAGGCCCAGGCCGTTGTTGATGATGAGTTCTGCGTTAGAGGCGGCGGCGATATCTGTGGGGGAGGGGTCGTAACCGTGGACTTCCGCGCCGGGCTGGGTTAGTGACCGCACTGTGAGGGTATCGCCGGCGATGTTGGCGGTGATGTCCTGCAAAATGGTGAAAGTAGTGAGAACCTCGGCCTTTTCGGCGCCGCCGGTGCCGTTGCTATTGCAGGCTGTCGTGCCAGCTATTGAAAGCGCACTGATACAGAGGGCTGCGACCATCCGCTTAGTGGTATTCATTTTCACTGTATAACTCTTTCTGTTAGTGAGGGGTGTAAAGTTCAACGCGTTGAACAATACAGTGTAGTCTAATCCATCCCCAGGAGTTCATAAAACCCCCTTACCCCCGTAAACTGAACTGTATGCATGTCACAGACCTTCCCGAGAGGTCCCAGGACTACCTGAAGAAGATCTTTGATCTACAGGAATGGTCCGGCAGCGGGGTTTCCCTCTCCGTTTTGGCCTCTCACATGGAACAACGCCCCTCCACGGCGTCGGAGGCCATTAAGCGCCTCGTCGCGCAGGGGCTCGTTGAGCACGCCCCCTATGGCGACATTGAACTCAGCGACGCCGGGCGCACCATCGCACTGGCCATGGTGCGTCGCCACCGATTGATCGAAACTTTCCTCTGCACCCATCTGGGATATGGGCTGGATGAAGTGCATGACGAAGCTGAGGTCCTGGAACATGCAGTGTCCGAGACCTTTGTTGAACGCATCGCCAACCTGCTCAATAACCCCACCCGAGACCCACACGGTGACCCCATTCCGGACGAGGGTGGCCGTATTCCCGCGAGTTCGGCCTTCCTGCTTTCTGACGCCCACACGGGTCAATACCTCGTAGTCGACCGAATCAGCGACAGGGACGCCGCGCTGGTGCGCTATCTCACCCAGCATGGAGTTCTCCCCGGAGTACACGTCACCGTGGGGGAGCGCGTCTTTGCTGACATGGCTGAGCTTCAAATAGCCGAGTCGGAAACACGGGTTCAATTGCCAGCTAGTAGCCTAAGCGCAGTGTTAGTAAGTGCGGCTCCGGCTAAGAAGAAACAAACTAAGTCGAGCGGACGCACCAAGAAATAGGAAGGACCTTCATGGCGTCGAACCGCTATCGCCGTCCCCAAAGGATCGAACCCAGGGATCTGACATGGGACGACGAGGCAGCAACCTCAAGCCGCCCCAATCGAGGGTTGCTGGGAGGCTGCGGATTCTTCGTCGTGGTTATCGCACTATTGGCGATCATTGGACTGGTTGGCTACCTCGTCGCGGGATTCGTGACGAGCAACAATAACGCGGAATCCGACCGCCAACCGGTGCCCACGGATGTGCCGCCAAAGGCAGCGAGTCCGGCCCCGGATATAGACGGAGACGATTTCGACAGCGCTTATCAGCGGCTACTGGATTGGGCCAAGCCCAAGTCCGAGGAACTAAACATTCCTCTGCCCGCGCTTATTGCCTACGGAAATGCAGAGGCAATCGCTCGCGCAGAGCACCCCACCTGCAATCTTTCCTGGAACACTCTGGCCGGACTCGGATACGTAGAAACCCGCCATGGAACGTACGACGGTGACCGCTTCGGGGCGTCAAAGCTAAACGATGATGGCATTGCCGAGCCGGACATCATTGGGCCGAAGCTCGATGGGCGACAGTTCGCCAAGGTGGAAGATACCGATGGTGGACGACTAGATGGAGATCGCGAGTACGACCGCGCGCTGGGGCCGATGCAGTTCATCCCTGAATCCTGGAAGACCTATGGGGTGGATGCTGACAAGGATGGAAAGAAAAACCCCCAGAGTGTGTTTGACGCAGCTGCTGCCGCAAGCGCCTTGTTGTGCCGTGAACAGCGCGACCTTGGTACTAAGTCCGGCTGGACTAACGCAATCAAGGGCTACAACCTTTCCGACGAGTACGTGATGCAGGTGCGCGATGCAGCGGCAAACTACGCGCTCGGACAGTCGCCTATGTAAAACCATCCCCCTTTAGGGAGGGGGAGTTTTCCCTCGGTTCTTCCGGGCGACGGCGAAAATTTTATGGCGGTGTCACAATGGGAGTAGACCGTTGCACTAGGTGCCGATCAGATGAATGCCTAGGCCACGGTGGAGACCTTTTTAGCTGTTAACCGAGAACAGATAATCAACAGTTGGCACTCGATGCCACATGCCAAGGAGGCAGACACATGGCCCTGATCCTCAACATTGATGCCCGTGAAATCATGGATTCCCGCGGTAACCCGACCGTAGAGGTTGACGTAGTACTGGACGACGGTTCCTTCGGCCGTGCGGCCGTACCTTCCGGCGCCTCCACCGGTGTGCACGAGGCACACGAGCTGCGCGATGGTGGCGACCGCTACCAGGGCAAGGGTGTTTTGAACGCCGTCAAGAACGTTATCGACGAGATCGACGAAGAGCTGATGGGCGTTGAGGCTGACGACCAGCGCGTCGTTGACCAGCTGATGAAGGATCTGGACGGCACCGAGAACAAGTCCAAGCTGGGCGCCAATGCGATCCTGGGTGTATCCATGGCTGTGGCTCACGCAGCTGCAGAGACCGCCGATCTGCCACTGTTCCGCTACGTCGGTGGCCCGAACGCTCACGTTCTGCCGGTGCCGATGATGAACATCCTCAACGGCGGTGCACACGCAGACTCCGGCGTTGATGTCCAGGAGTTCATGATCGCCCCGATCGGTGCCGAGAGCTTCTCCGAGGCACTGCGTGCCGGCGCAGAGGTTTACCACACCCTGAAGAAGGTTATTAAGGAAAAGGGGCTGTCCACCGGCCTGGGTGACGAGGGCGGCTTCGCCCCTTCCGTCGATTCCACTAAGGCTGCCCTGGACCTGATTGTCGAGGCAATCGAAAAGGCTGGCTTTAAGGTCGGCGAGGACGTGGCACTGGCTCTGGACGTCGCTTCCTCCGAGTTCTACAAGGACGGCAAGTACCACTTCGAGGGCGGCGAGCACACCGCCGAGGAGATGGCTAAGGTTTACGAGGAGCTCATCGAGTCCTACCCGATCGTCTCCATCGAGGATCCACTGCAGGAGGACGACTGGGAGGGCTACACTGCCCTGACCGCCAAGATCGGTGACAAGGTGCAGATCGTTGGCGATGACTTCTTTGTCACCAACCCGCAGCGCCTGGCCAAGGGCATCGAGGAGAAGGCCGCCAACGCCCTGTTGGTGAAGGTTAACCAGATCGGCACTCTGACCGAAACCTTCGAGGCCGTCGAGCTGGCTCACCGCAACGGCTACCGCACCATGATGTCCCACCGCTCCGGTGAGACCGAGGACACCACCATTGCCGACTTGGCTGTCGCTCTGAACTGCGGCCAGATCAAGACCGGTGCTCCGGCTCGTTCCGAGCGCGTTGCAAAGTACAACCGACTGCTGCGCATCGAGGAGATCCTGGGCGACGCTGCCGTATACGCAGGCCGCTCTGCCTTCCCGCGCTTCAAGAAGTAAACGCATAACAGATCAGTAGCCCACGGCCACCCGCGTAGGTGGCCGTGGGCTACTCGCATTTCAGCTTCGCTTCGCTAGACTCTGTAGACCATGAGCAAATCGACCAAGGGCGAACCGGCAAAGGAGCCGGAGGAGAAGCCGCGCGCAGACGTGGCGTCCGAAAACAACGGGCAGGAAAAAGACCGCCCCGCGTCCGCCCGCCTGCCTCGCGCACGGTCGATCGAGAGACGAGAAAAGCGACGGCAGCGCGCACAGACCGCGCCGAAGCGCATGGCCCGATCCTTTGTGGAGGTGCCGAAGAACATGAGCCCCGCGACGTGGCTCGTGTCGCTGCTTTTGCTGATCTTCCTGGCGGTTTCGATTACGAATCCGCTGCGTAACTATTTTGAACAACGCGCTGAGCTGGCGCAGCTCAACACGAAGATTGCGGGGCAGGAGAAGGAAAAAGCCGAATTGACCAGCGAGCTCAATCGCTACCGCGATGAGGATTACATCAAGGAGCAGGCTCGCACCCGCCTGGGACTGATTGAACCGGGAGAGTCGGCATTCCGCATCATTTCCCCGAAGATCCAGGCTGACAAGCTGGGCACCGAAGTGGAAGACGAGAAGAACGGTGACGAGGGGAACCGCGATTGGTACCAGCAGTTGTGGGACTCCATCTCTACTCCGGAGGAAATCTTGGAGGAACAGAACGACCCGGAGAATGAGGATCACAAGCTGCCGACAGTGCCGGAGGAAAAGACGGACGCGCCGGCGCCCGAGCAAGCCTCTGAAGGCGCCCCGGCTCCGGCGCAGGAACAAGCACCCGCGCCAGCTAACTAGTACTCGCAAGTTTCCTTTAAACAAAACGTCAAACAAAACGTCCACAAGTAAAACGCCCACCAAAAAAACCAGAAAGTCTAAAGATGACCAATGCCCGCCAGCCCGGCCCACCGACCGACGAAGACCTTGAGGTAATGCGCCAGCAGCTTGGCCGTCCGCTACGTGGTGTGGTGGAGGTCAGCTACTACACGCCTGACGGTGTGCCCGCAGTGGTGAAAACGCAGCCCAAGTTGCCTGATGGTACGCCTTTCCCCACTCTCTACTACCTGACTGACCCGCGCCTGACCGCGGAAGCCTCGCGCCTAGAGGTGACGGGCGTCATGAAGTCAATGCAAGCCCGATTGAGCGAGGACGAGGATCTAGCTGCGGACTACCGAGCAGCACACGAGCACTACCTGGCTGAACGCAACAAAATGGAAGACCTGGGTACCGACTTCTCTGGCGGGGGAATGCCAGATCGCGTGAAGTGCCTGCACGTCCTTATCGCCTATGCGCTGGCAGAAGGGCCGGATCGGGTACGCCTAGGAACCGAAGCTGTGGCGCTGGCAATCGAAAATAACCCAAAGCTTGAAGGTACGGCGCTGCCTAAGGACTGGCCGACCTCCGCCGCTCTGGGTACGTCAATGCAGACCGCGAGCGTTGAGAAATAGCCCTAAAAGGGGATCTAGCGCACTGGGGTAGCCTGGGGAACTATGAGTGCTCCCCACAATGAGGTTTCCAATCCCCGCTTTGCCGCCATTGACTGCGGCACAAACTCCATCCGTTTGCTGATCAGCGAGCGGACTCCAGATGGTCAGATTAACGAGCTGAACAGGGATAACATCATCGTTCGCTTGGGGCAGGGGGTAGATGCCACCGGGCGTTTTGCAGACGAGGCGCTGCAGCGCGTGGATGATGCACTGCAAATCTATGCCGACCGGATGGTCGACTACGGGGTGGTCGACGTGATGATGGGCGCGACCTCCGCTACCCGCGACGCGGCGAACCGTGAAGAATTCTTCGACATCACCCGCCGCCATTTGGGGCGCGTGCGCGAAGGCGCGGTGGCAAAGGTTATTTCTGGCGAACAAGAGGCTGAGCTCAGTTTCCGGGGAGCCGTCACCGACCTGCCGGGTGCTGCAGAGCGCACCGTGTGCGTAATTGATCTAGGTGGCGGATCTACGGAGTTCGTTGTTCATGGCCCAGGCCGCGAGCCGCAGGCTTTCTCAGCGAACATGGGCTGTGTGCGGTTGACGGAACGCTTCCTGCACGATCAACCGCCAACGCAGCAGCAGATCGACGATGCCCGTTCCTTCGTCGAGGAGTTGATGGAGCAGGTTCGCTCGCATGTGGATCTGCGCGCAGTCGATCAGGTTGTCGGGGTGGCGGGTACGATGACGACCCTCACCGCTCTTACTCTGGGGCTTTCGGAGTATGAGCCCGAGCGCATTCACATGGCCACCTTGCCGCTAGAGGACTTTCGCGCAACAGCACGTACGTTGCTGGGATTGACGCCCCAGCAGCGTTGCGAGTACGGGCCTATGCACCCGGGGCGTGCGGACGTCATCGGTGGTGGTTCAATTGTGGTGGATGCCTTCACAAGCCGGTTCCTAGATTGGGGGCTTAGTGAGATCACGATCAGCGAGAAGGATATATTAGACGGGATGCTGGCTGAGGTCATGGCACGCCCCCTATAGCCCAATTGGCAGAGGCAGCGGACTTAAAATCCGTTCAGTGTCGGTTCGAGTCCGACTGGGGGGACTTTTTGTTGCGCTTTTCCTGCCCATTTTCAAAAACCGAGGAAGCTGGTAGGCAGTCTGCTGTAGCGTTACTCCCCGAAAGTATTTGTCGGCAAAATAACATGTCGGCGCTTCTCTACCAACGAGGGAGCCTTGGCCATGATTCTGGATAACTACCGCGCCACTTGGGAAACTGAAGAAACTGACGCCCTACGCCTGCATGCCCGCGAGTTTATCGCTCGTGAGGTGACCCCCAACGAGCTGAAGTGGGAAGAAAACCATCAGGTAGAGCGTGAGTTCTGGAATAAGGCAGGCGACGCTGGACTGCTGTGTGCGTCCATTCCCGAAGAATATGGTGGCGGAGGCGGCACCTTCGCACACGAAGCCGTCATCCAACAGGAGCTGGGGCTTGCCGGGGATTCCGCCTGGCACAACGGTGTGCACTCCGTGATTGTGGCTCATTACATATACCAGCTTGGTACTGAGGAGCAGCGTAAGCGGTGGCTACCGGGGATGGCTAGTGGTGAGCTCGTCGGCGCTATTGCCATGACAGAGCCGGGCACGGGCTCGGATCTGCAGAGCATTAAGACCAAGGCGGAGCTCGATGGTGATGAATGGGTAATTAATGGTTCCAAGACCTTTATCACTAATGGCACTCACTGCGATGTTGTGGTGATTGTTGCCCGAACCAACGACCAGCCAGGTGGCAAGGGGTTGTCTCTTATAGTCGCAGAGACAAAGGATCTTGAAGGCTTCGAGCGGGGACGGGTGTTGGACAAGATCGGCCAGCGAGGCCAGGACACCCGAGAACTTTTCTTTACTGATATGCGCGTGCCGAAGGATAATCTGCTCGGCGGCATCGAGGGCAAAGGCTTCATCCAACTGATGCAGCAGCTGCCTCAGGAGCGCTTGATTCTCGCAATTGCAGGGGCGTCGGCATGTGAAGGGGCAGTGCGCCAAACCATCAAATACGTCAATGAGCGCGAAGCGTTTGGCCGACCAATTCTCGGATTCCAAAATACTCAGTTCGTGCTGGCCGAGTGCGCGAGTGAGACGCTGGCGGCGAAGACCCTGACTGATCACTGTACGGCTCTGCACATCGAGGGCAAGCTGACGACAGCCCAGGCCTCTGCAGCCAAATACCTGGCCTCGGATCTGCAGAGTTCTGTGGCGGACCGTTGCCTGCAGCTTTTCGGTGGCTATGGATTTATGCGGGAATACCCAATCTCGCGGATGTACACGGACGCCCGCGTGCAGCGGATCTACGGCGGCACCAACGAAATCATGAAGCTGCTGATTGCCCGCGAGTTTAAGCAGGATTAGTCCTGGAGGGGAATGGTCTTTTGGAAGCTTAGAATTACTCCTGAAGATCAAGGCACCACTCCAGGAGGTAGCGAATGGCGCTCGGGTCAAAAGAGACCTAAAGGAATCCCGCGCCGCAGCGCTGGAAGCCTATGAGTTGATGCGGGCGCAGAGGGGTAGGTCAGGATAAGTCCGGGTGGCGAGGCGTGGACGTCCCTATCATGGGCAGCATGCGCACTCTTTATTCCGTCGAGGACATCCGTTCCGCCGAGACTGCTCTATTCGCTCGCCAGCAGCGAGCAGACGAGCTGATGCAGTCCGCCGCGCACGCCGTAGCCACCGTGACTCAGAACATGCTGGCGACGCAGGAGGATCCCGTGCTTTTGCTGGTTGGTCCCGGAGGCAACGGAGGCGACGCACTATACGCCGGTGCGGTGCTTGCCATGCAGGGGAAAAGGGTGGAGGCATACGCCATAGCGGGAACAGATAATGTTCACGAACGCGCCTCCCAGACCTTCACAGCAGCAGGCGGAAGCTTCGTGGCGCTGGGCGAGGACAAGGCTACGACGACGAATGAACCGTCGGCAGAATCCTGCCGCTACGGTGTAATCGTCGACGGAATGTTTGGCCTTGGTGGGCGGGGCGAAATCCCTGATGAGGTCGACGAGGTTCTCCGTGCAGCCAAGGTATTGGCCATCGACATTCCAAGTGGCGTGGTCGCTGACACGGGTAAAGCACCCGGCAAGCACGTCCGCGCCGACGTGACCATCACTTTTGGCGGGCTACGCCGAGCCCATGGTCTCAGCGCTGCATGCGGAACGGTGCTCTGCGAGGATATTGGTCTGGACGATGGCTCCCTGCTCTCTGCTGAGCTGGCCAAGTTGGAAGGCACTACTGCTTTGTGGCACACACCGGTCGAACTACTTGCTCACCACAATCAGCCTCTCCAGCAAATGGCCTGCACCCCGCAGCCATTGCCCGGCACTCTACCTGGCGAACCAGGTGCCACAGATGACAAGTACTCAGGCGGAGTCGTCGGAATCTGCGCAGGTAGTAAAGACTATTTGGGCGCGGGTGTGTTGGCCACCCTCGCGGCGGTTAACACCACCAGTTCGATGGTGCGCTACATCGGCGAGCACCCCGAATACGTCCTGGCCACCACCCCAGAAGTGATCGTGCACCCTACTGTCCGCGACGCTGGACAGGTGCAAGCACGCATGGTCGGTTCGGGTCGAGGCACGGACCGCGACGCTCGCCAGGAGCTCCTCGCGGTCCTCGATATGGTGCAGCCTTTGGTTCTTGACGCCGACGCGATCACCGTCTTGGCGAAGAACCCGGATGTGCTGGACGTTCTTCGTGCCCGCAACGCCCCTGTCTTGCTCACCCCGCATGACGGTGAATTCGACCGGTTAGCAAAGGCAGCTGGTTTGCCTTTGGAATCGCCAGACCGGATCACCTCTACTGAACGTCTGGCCCGAGAACTGAACTGCACAGTGTTACTGAAGGGACGCTTCACCATCATCGCCAACCCACAGCGAGCCTTGGTTGTGGATACTGCGTCGTCATGGGCGGCCACCCCTGGATCCGGCGATGTGCTGGCCGGAATCCTCGGTGCGCTGATTGCACGCGATGCCGGCAGACGCGCCCGCGACGGTGGATATGCCGAGGCAGGGCAAGCCGAGTTTGAGACGCACGAGGCGGATTATGTGGTCGATACAGCTGCGGTCGGTGTCGCGGTGCACGCTGCGGCGTCATATATATCTGCCCTTACACCCTATGGTCTGGCGCCGACCTCCGCGCTGAAGATCGCGCAGCACATCCCTCACGCGACAGCATGGTTGAGGTCGGTTGTCGGCGGGCAAGGGTAGGACTAGTACAGACAGTAAATGCATGGAGAAAACAAATGCATAGGAAATCGCCTGTGGACAAAGGAAGGACGAAGCGAAACATGGATCGCAAGATTGCACTTATTACCGGCGGAACCCGAGGCATTGGTCTCGCGATTGCACACCAGCTGCAGGACGATCACCACCTGATTATCGGCGGTAGCTCAGACAAGGCACATGAGGTCGCACAGCAATTTCCTAGCGCGCAGGGATTTGTGGCGGATCTTGGCGATACTGATGCCATCGGCGCCGCGGTGGCCGACCTGGGGCTAGATAGCCTTGACGTATTGCTGCATTCCGCCGGTGTAGTGGCCCATGACCCAGTAACAGAAACCACGCCTCAGCAGTGGAAACATGCTTTCGACATTAATCTTTTCGCTGTTGCGGAACTCACCCGGCGCCTGCTTGGCGCGCTGCACACTGCTCACGGCATTGTGGTGACGATCAACTCTGGTGCGGGCTATCGATCCAGCGCCGGGTTTGGCCCATATGCCACGACGAAATTCGCGCTGCGCGCCTACACCGATGCTCTGCGAGAGGAACAGCGAGGCAAAATCCGTGTGAGCTCTATTCACCCCGGCAAGGTCGATTCCGACATGCAGCGTGAGATTCAAGCCCACCGCGGTGTCGCCGAGGGAGACTACGACGAAACGCAGTTCATGCGCCCCGAATCCGTGGCCAAAGCCGTGCGCCTGGCCGTTGATGCGACTGAAGATGCGATGGTTGAGTCGCTGACGATTCGCCCTGCTAACGGGCGCTAACCACGCATGGATACTCACGTTCTAGACTGCGCCATTGTCGGCGGTGGACAAGCGGCTCTGGCTACTGCGTTTTATCTTCGCCGGGAGGAGCGCCGCGGCCGCCGAACTGTAGATTTCGCAGTGTTCGACGAGCAACCCCAGCCAGGCGGTGCCTGGCAGCACATGTGGCCGGCGATGAGGCTTTTTTCCGCCACAACTTTCTCGAACCTGCCTGGCATGCCAATGCCGGGATATGAAGGTTTCCCGCCACCCGACCATGTGGTTTCCTACCTGCGCGAATACGAGCAGCGCTACAACTTGCCCGTGATCCGCCCAGCCCACATCGAGCGCGTGAACTTCGATGAGCTAACCGGCCTATTTCACCTGCACGGCCACTACGGCGGGACAGCGCGGACATGGCGTGCACGGACAGTGGTGGCGGCAACGGGCACGTGGTCGGCTCCGTTCGTGCCCTACTATCCGGGCACTTTCAAGGGCACACAGTGGCACACGGCCACTTATCCTGGTCCGGAGCGCTTCGCCGGCACTTCCGTAGCCGTCGTTGGTGCGGCTAATTCCGGTGCGCAGATTGCGGCCGATCTACTTGAGTTCGACGGCGAACAAGGAGGCCGGGGTAACGTCACCTGGTACGTCCGCCATGCACCCCGCTGGATGCCCGATGATATCGACGGTGCCGAGCTCTTTCGTCGCAACCGCGAGCGCTATCATGCCATTTCCGCTGGCCACACCGACCCTGGTGCGGATTCATCCTTGGGGGATATCGTTATGCTCCCCGCCGTCCGCCGTACGCGCGACGCAGGCCTACTACGCGCCACACCGATGTTCGACAACCTCGACGACGTTTCCGCCGATCACCTTATCTGGTGTACCGGCTTCCGCCCGGCCCTCGGCCCTTTCCGCGGGTTGCTTTCCTTTGCTGGTGACGCCCCCTCGCCCCAACCTCCCGGACTATTCCTCGTGGGCTATGGCGATTGGGTGGGACCAGGTTCTGCCACCATCACGGGCGTGGGCGTATACGCAAAACGGGTAGCCGCCGAGGTTGTGGCGACCACCCGTGGGCAATAGGGGCTAGCTACGGCAGTAGACGGAAGGTCTTGCCCGTCTTCAGCAGGTTCAGCATGACCGTGGAGAAGGTCTTGCGGCTCATGGATTCTGGGCCACGGAAGTACATGAAACGCTGTGAGGTGACGTTCTGCGTTGCCGTGTACTTCTGCAGCCCTTCCGCACCGTGGCGGTGGGACATACCAGATTCCTTCATGCCACCCATTGGGTTATCAATGGCCGCCCAGCTGGAGGTGTAGCCATCATTGAGTGCAACAGAGCCGGACTCAATCTTCGGGCCGATCTGCCAGGCGGTCTCATCAGCCGCGAAAACAGAAGCATTCAGGCCATAATCCGTGTCATTGGCTTGTTCAATTGCGTCGTACAGGTCTTCCACCGGCTCGATGTACACCACAGGGCCGAACACTTCTTCGGTGCGCAGCAGCGCATCCTCCGGTACGTCCGTCAGGACGGTCGGCTCGTAGAAGTATGGCCCCAAGTCCGGACGCTTGCGGCCACCGCACACAATGTTGGCGCCCTTTGCCCGGGCATCCTCAACATACTTCTCGACGGTCGACAGCTGGTCAGCGGAAGCCAGGGATCCCATCTGGGTCTCCCATTCAAACCCGGATCCAATGCTCATCGCCTGCACGCGCGAAGTAAAGGCGCCGACGAAATCTTCGTAGGACGCCCGCTCCACATAAATGCGTTCGATGGAAACGCAGAGCTGTCCGGAGTTGGAGAAACAAGCATCCACCGCGCCGCGCGCTGCGTAGCTGATGTCCGCGTCGTTGGCGATGATCAGCGGGTTCTTGCCACCCAGCTCGGCAGAGTAGCCGACCAGACGTCGACCCACCTGCTCGCCCAGGATCTTGCCCGTCGCGGTGGAGCCGGTGAACATCAAAAAGTCGCACTGGTCTGCGATAGCACTACCAACCACACGGCCTGAGCCAGTAACCAACTGCACCAGGTCGCGCGGCAGCCCGGCGTCGAAAAGCAGCTTAAAGATCAAAAGCGCGGTGAACGGTGTAGCGGAGTCGGGCTTGGCAACTACGGCGTTGCCGGCGATAAGTGCGGGAATCGCGTCGCCGATGCCCAGGGAGAGCGGGTAATTCCACGGGCTAATTTGGCCGACGACGCCGAGGGGGTGACGGTACTCAATCGACTTCGCCATGATCGACATCGCGGAAGCACGCTTGCGGGGCTTCATGAACTTCTCGACGTTGTTGGCGTAGTAGCGGGCGTTGTTGGCAACGTCCATGACCTCGTCGAACGAGCTAGCGCGGTTCTTGCCAGTTTCCAGCTGCACCATGTCACAGAGGAGGTCTGAGTTCTTCAGCACAAGATCATGGAAGCGGCGGAAGATGCGCTTACGCTCTGCAAAGGGGACATGAACCCACGACTGCTGGGCACGGCGGGCGAAACGGAAAGCTTCGGTGACATCTTCGGCAGAGCCGCTGGCGACCCAGCCGATGGTCTCACCCAGGAAAGGGGCTTCGATGTCGAGACGCTTGCCGTCGTAATCATTATCGAGGTTATGCAGGCGGGCATTGGTGGTGAGGTTACGCAGCTCTACTTCTAGATCAGCAGGAAGAGCGGCTACGGAAAGACGCTTGTAATTGGTTCGTTTCATGTTTGGGAGACTACCTAAAAGGCTGGGGAAGTGTGTTCGTTCTAAAAGTTTTTTAAGCAAACAAAGGTTGTAAATTGATGTGTGTTGGGAACATTTGAGGAGGCTTAGACGTTGGTAGGATGTACGCGAAAGGGTGGAAGTGCACTGGTCGGTTGATTGGTGGCTTCCAACTTCCACAATGACCAGCAGAAAATGGAGAGTAAGGAATGAAAAGCTCGAACCCGTTCATGGGGTCGCTGGCCAAGAACCAAGGCCGGCACCCCTTTGCTCAGCAAGGAAACCAGGGCGGTTACGGCCCGCAGCAGGGGATGAACCCCTACGCAACCTCCGCCCACAGTGGCGTACAGACCGCAGCTATGGGCTATGGCATGCAGGATGCTGCCAACTACGGTCAGGCCGGGACTGCCGACCGTCCGATGACTGTCGACGATGTTGTCACCAAAACCGGCATCACCCTGGCAGTGATCGTCGCACTTGCAGTGGTGAACTTCATCATTGGACTCAGCAGCCCGGACCTGGCAATGATGCTCACTTTCGTTGGCATGATCGGTGGCCTGATTGCTGTTCTGATTTCGGCTTTCGGCAAGAAGTACGATTCTGCTCCCGTTACTCTGACCTACGCGGCTTTTGAGGGCTTGTTCGTCGGTGGCTTTACCTTCTTGCTTTCCGGTGCTGCGGTCGGTGATTCTGACGCCGGCATGTTGATCGCCCAGGCGGTATTGGGCACCATTGGCGTGTTCATCGGCATGCTGTTTGTTTATAAGACGGGCGCTATTCGCGTAACGCCGAAGTTCACTCGTTTCATGGTAGGGGCAATGATCGGCGTGCTGGTTTTGGCGCTGGGCAACCTGGTGTTTGCGCTGGTCACGGGATCTGCAGGTATTCTGCGCGACGGTGGCCCGATCGCCATTGTCTTCTCCCTGGTCTGCATTGGTATTGCAGCGATGAGCTTCCTGCTGGACTTTGACCAGGCTGATCGCATGGTACGCGCTGGTGTTCCATCCAAGATGGCTTGGGGCGTGGCAATGGGTCTGGCTGTGACCCTGGTCTGGCTCTACACCGAGATCCTGCGCCTGCTCTCTTACTTAAGGGACTAGCAGGAAAGGTTAGTGCTAGTGCCTTGAGGTTCAGGCGCCTTGCATAATGGGGCGCCGGCAATGAGGTACCGACAACGGGGCGCCGAGCGTTAGTTGTCTAGGGAGCCTCCGGATTTTCCCGGGGGCTCCCTTTTGCTGTCCTGTGCCGACTGCTGCTTCCGCTGACCTGCTTGTGGACTGTGGCTGCGGCTTTCTGCTGGCTTGCTTGCGGGCTGTTGCTTCCGCTGGAATTGCTCATCAGCCGGTGGCTGTGGCATTTGCAAGGGGTGTGGTCGGTGGGGAATGTCGCTAGATCGGGAAAGTGAAAAAGTTTTCGTCTGGTGCGAATTTTGAGCATCTCTCTGACCTGTGGGTTCGTCGGAATGGGAATTGATATCAATAACAGATTCCCGATCTAGCGACATTTCGCAGCAAAAACCGGCTTGGGAGGACGGGGCAGACCCTTTCCAGAGGCTAGGAGACCCCAGATCGTCCCCTGGAACAAGAAAAAGGGCGCCCGCAGGCGCCCTTTTCATTCCTGGTTTACAAAAACATCGCCAGCCGCAGCAAATGTTATTGCCGCACCACAGCCAGCAACCATCGCCAGGCGGAAATTACTGCTCCTCGCGGGGAACGTCCAGGTCGGGGTCGTAAGGCTCAGCGGAAACGATCGTCACAGAGACGGTATCCCCGGCGGGGGTCTGGTACTCGCGGGTCTCGCCGACCTTAGCGCCGACAATGGCCGCGCCCAGCGGTGCATCGGTGGAGTAAGTCTCCAAATCAGGGTTGGAGGACTCCAGGCCACGGGTGCCGATCAGGAAGGTCTCCTTATCGTCCTCGTCACCGTCGTAGTAGACGTGGATCACGGAACCAACCAGTGCCACGCCGGACTCCTGCGGAGCCTCACCGATAGTGGCGCTATCCAGCAGCTCCTCCAGGTAGGTGATGCGTGCTTCCTCCTGCCCCTGCTGCTCGCGAGCCGCGTGGTAGCCACCGTTCTCCTTCAAGTCGCCTTCTTCACGGCGCTCGTTAATCTCAGCGGCCAGCACCGGACGGTTCTCCTTCAGAGCCGTCAGCTCCGCGTTCAGTCGGTCGTAAGATTCCTGAGTCAGCCAGCGAGTCTGGTTCTCGGCCATTGGGTTCTCCCGTCTTCGTTGAAGGTTCACGCGGTCTCCCACGTGGGCGTCAATAGATTAATCAATAGGCGTGCAAAGTCTAGCATTTAGCGTAGGAGCCGGAGACAGACTGCCAAGGTAGGCGCTAGTTTTGCGGATTTAGGTGAGGGGCAAGCGTGCTGGAGCAACCATAGGCAGTGGCCGCGTAGCCTCGTTCGCGGGTCGGAATGTCAACCTTGAATCGCTGCACGCTCTCGCCACCGGCGGGGATGACGAACTCACGGCGCCCGACTTCGTTTTTGTCATAATCCAGAGCTGTGACGATGCAATAGGCAGCCTTCTGGGGATCCTTGCGAGTCACGTCGATGCTCATTGTCATGCGCTCATCCGAAACGATCTCGCCACCGGATTCCTGGGCCGTTACGTCCGCATCCGACGTGCGCAAGTATTGATTCACCGCGTAGGTCAGCGCCGCGGCCAGCATGACCGCCAGGATCACCACAACGATTTTCCCGGAGAATTTCTGGTTGCGTGTTTCGCCGTAACGCTCTTCTTGGATGCTGTTCTTCGCCGCGTTCATGATGTCTCTAGTCTAGCCCACCCCTTTCTTTATGACGCCTTCATCCCCAGCCCACTCCAGGCGGCGATTTTATTGGGTAGGGGAGGGATGAATAGTAGATTGTGAAATCGTGAGTAATACGACATCTTCCGCCGCCGATTCGCGATACCGTCTGCTGGCTATCCATGCGCACCCGGACGATGAGTCCAGCAAGGGTGCGGCGACCATGGCACGTTATGTCGACGAAGGCCACCGGGTGAAGGTGCTGACCTGCACCGGCGGCGAGCGGGGGGACATTCTGAACCCGGAGATGCAGTCCGTGGCAGAACAGGGCATCGGCGAGATGATCGAGGTGCGCCGTGAGGAGATGGCCCAAGCCGCAAGCATTCTGGGAGTAGAGCACGAATGGCTGGGCTATGAGGATTCCGGCCTGCCGGAGGGGGATCCGAAGCCACCTCTGCCGGAGGGGTGCTTTGCGCTGCAGGATACGGAGGAAGTCACGAAGGATGTCGTGCGAGTGATCCGCGAGTTCCGCCCGCACGTGATCATCACGTACGACGAGCACGGGGGATACCCGCACCCGGATCACATCAAGGTACACGCGGTATCCATGCGCGCTTGGGAGGCTGCCGGTGATCCAGATTTCCACCCGGAGCTGGGGGAACCTTGGGAGCCTAAAAAGCTCTACTACACCCACGGCTTTATTCGCGAACGCTTCGAGGATCTAGCAACCGCACTGTATGAACAGGGCGTGCAGCTGCCCGAGAATGTCGTCCAGCACTTGCAGTTGTGGAAGCAACTGCCGGATATTCTGTCCCGGGTGACGACTCGTGTAAATGTTGCCGATTGGTTTGAGCGTCGCGACGATGCTCTTCGAGCTCACCGTACCCAGATCGATCCGAAGGGAGCGTTCTTCTTGGCAGATACAGAGCTGCAGCAGAAGATCTGGCCCACCGAGGAGTTCGAGCTGGCGCAGTCGCGCGTGCACAGCGAGATCCCGGAGACGGATCTGTTCGCAGGCTTGGACTAGTATCGACGCCGCCCGCTGAACTAGTTCTAGCTGCTCAGGTTTTCCCACACGCAGCCGACAAACTACAGTTGATGGCCAAAGAGGACTTAAGGAGTTTCCAGCGATGAACACCGCCAGCACTGCCACGTGGATCTTGGCCCAGGCAGAGCGCACTGGCCCAAAGGGTGCGGAGTTTGGCAAGGCTGCACCCATCGGCCTGTTCGTAATCCTCATTTTGCTTCTGGTCGTGTTGCTCATTGGCTTCGCTATGAACAAGCGCATCCGTCGCCTTGAGCGCCGTCAGGCCTTTGCTGAGGCACGTGGTATTAGCCTCTTCGACACGGAGAAGCTGGAAGCAGCGATGAAGGCTGAGGGCTTTGACGAGACTGCTAGCAAGCGATCCATGTTCGCCCGCACCGAGGTGCCACAGACCGACGATCGTTTCTTGCCCTCCTCCGGCACACTCACGGGGCCGGCTGCTATTGATGCTGAACGGGCGCGAGCTAAGGGCGTCGAAAACGCTGAGAAAGCCGAGAAGGCAGACCGCGAAGAACCGCCGAAGCAGTAAGATCAAGATTGTGAATCGTATCCCCCAACTGCTCTACCCGGCATATGAGGCGAGCTTAGCGCGTTCGCTGCGTGAAAAGCCTATGCCGAAGCACGTTGCCATCATGGCCGATGGCAATCGGCGCTGGGCGCGTGAGAATGGGTTCACGGATGTTTCGCATGGTCACCGCGTGGGGGCGAAGAAGATCGCGGAGATGTGCGGCTGGTGCGATGAGCTGGGAATTGAGACCGTAACCGTCTACTTGCTCAGCACCGAGAATTTGAAGCGCTCTGCGGAGGAGCTCTCGCTGTTGTGCAGCATCATCGGCGATGTTGCGGAAGAACTGGCGGATTCCGACGCCGGATTCCAGCTAAGGACCGTTGGCCACCTTGAACTTTTGCCGGAGCAGCTGCGCGTTCGTTTAGAGGAAAACCAGGCCAAGACGAAGGATCACACAGGTGTGCGTGTGAACGTGGCGGTGGGTTATGGAGGCCGCCAGGAGATCGTGGACGCTGTGCAGACCCTGGTGGCTGAACTGGCTGAGCAGGGAACCGCGCCGGAGGATATGGCAGAGGCCATTACGGCGGAGGCGTTGGGCAACCACATGTATACCTCTGGTCAGCCGGATCCGGATCTGGTGATTCGGACGTCAGGGGAGCAGCGATTGTCGGGGTTCCTCTTGTGGCAGTCGGCTTACTCCGAGATTTGGTTTACGGATACGTATTGGCCGGCCTTTAGGCGCGTAGATTTCCTACGTGCGTTGCGTGATTACTCGCAGCGGCATCGTCGCTTTGGGCTGTAGAGGATTTCTGGAGCCTAGATTTTCCGCATGCGCACCTTTTGCACTAGGTGATCGGGTCCCTTGCGAAGAACCAAGGAGGCGCGCACACGGGTGGGCAGAATGTTCTCCATCAGGTTGGGAAGGTTCACGGTCTGCCAGATCTCGCGGGCGACAAGGGTGGCTTCTTCATCGCTGAGGTCGGCGAAGTGGTGGAAGTGAGCCTCCGGATCCTTAAATGCGGTGTTCTTGAGGCGTAGGAAGCGGTCGATATACCAGTCTTCGATGTCCTCACGCCGGGCGTCGACGTAGACGGAGAAGTCAAAGAGGTCGGACACCATAAGGGTGGGGCCAGTCTGCAAGACATTCAATCCCTCGACGATAAGAATATCCGGGCGATCGACCGTGATCGCTTCGTCGGGGATTCTGTCGTAGGCCTCGTGTGAGTACACGGGCGCCTCGACCTTCTGGGTGCCGGATTTCACCTTGGTGACAAAGCTCAGCAATTCGGCCTGGTCATAGGATTCCGGGAAGCCCTTTCGGTGCATGAGTCTGCGACGTTCCAGCTCGGCGGTGGGCAGCAGGAAGCCGTCGGTGGTAACGAGATCCACCCGCGGGTTTGTTTCCCAGCGTTGCAGTAGAACCTGCAGCACGCGGGCAGTGGTGGATTTGCCGACGGCTACGGAACCACACACACCAATGATGTAGGGGATTGGTGGCAAAGGCTCGCCCAGGAAGGTTTCGGTGGCGGCGTTCAGCCGACGGTGTGCCTCAACGCGCAGGAAAATGAGGCGCGAAAGTGGCAGATAGACCTCGGAGACCTCTTCCAGGTCAATTTCGTCACCGATGCCGCGGAGTTGTTCCAGTTCATCTTCGGTGAGGACCTGGGGCATCGATTTTCTAAGCGTGCGCCACTGAGTACGGTCCAGCTCAATGTAAGGGCTGGGGGAATTCATAGCCCCATTGTGCCCCGAAAAAGGGGCAAGGTGAAATTGAAAGGGGGAAAGGAAGTATTGGAGAGTTCGAGCCGGTGAGCTGGGTTGCCTGGGGTGGTGCCCTAACCACTCGCTATGATGGTGGGGCAGATAAGCAAAAGTTCTATCTTTCGCCTTATTTCATTTCGTCCACATTTTCATCCACAAATGGAAGGCCCTCGTCGACGTGACTTCTCCGCAGAATTCGTCCACACAGAACTCCTTACAGCACAACACTCCTCTGGCGGAGCTGGATCCGCAGGTTGCGGAGGCTATCGCGGGTGAGCTGCGACGTCAGCGCACCACGCTGGAGATGATCGCCTCGGAGAACTTTGTTCCGCGTGCCGTATTGCAGGCACAGGGTTCGGTTCTGACTAACAAGTACGCCGAGGGCTACCCGGGGCGCCGCTACTACGGCGGTTGCGAGCACGTGGATATCATCGAGGATCTGGCTCGAGAGCGCGCTAAGCAGGTCTTTGGCGCGGAATTTGCCAATGTGCAGCCGCACGCCGGTGCACAGGCCAATGCCGCTGTGCTGATGTCGCTGGCTAATCCGGGTGACAAGATCATGGGTCTGTCCCTGGCACATGGCGGTCACCTGACGCACGGCATGCACCTGAACTTCTCGGGCAAGCTCTACGAGGTTGCCGCCTACGAGGTCGACCCGGAGACCTTCCGTCTGGATATGGACAAGATCCGCGAGCAGGCTCTCGCTGAGAAGCCACAGGTACTGATCGCCGGCTGGTCCGCATACCCACGCCACCAGGATTTCGCAGCGTTCAAGTCCATCGCGGAAGAGGTCGGTGCGAAGCTGTGGGTGGACATGGCGCACTTCGCTGGTCTGGTAGCGGCAGACCTGCACCCGTCGCCGGTTCCGCACGCCGACGTGGTTTCCACCACGGTGCACAAGACGCTGGGTGGCCCACGTTCCGGCATGATCTTGGCTAAGCAGGAGTACGCCAAGAAGCTGAACTCTTCTGTCTTCCCGGGCCAGCAGGGTGGCCCGCTGATGCACGCTGTTGCTGCGAAGGCTGTGGCCATGAAGGTTGCGCAAACCGATGAGTTCCGTGACCGCCAGAAGCGCACTCTGGAAGGCGCAAAGATCCTGGCTGAGCGTCTGAACGCACAGGATACGAAGGACGCTGGAGTGCAGGTTCTCACGGGTGGCACTGACGTGCACCTGGTGCTGGTGGATCTGCGCAACTCTCAGCTGGATGGCCAGCAGGGTGAGGATCTGCTGCACGAGGTTGGCATCACCGTTAACCGCAACGCTGTGCCTTTCGATCCACGTCCGCCGATGGTCACCTCCGGCCTGCGCATCGGTACCTCCGCCCTGGCGTCCCGTGGGCTCGATACGGAGGCCTTCACCGAGGTTGCCGATGTCATCGGTACCGCTCTGGCCGGTAACGCGGACGTTGCGGCTTTGCGTGCCCGTGTGGACAAGATCGCCGAGGATTTTCCGCTCTATGATGGGCTGGAAGACTGGAAGCTGGTCTAAGTAGCCCAGCGGCTTTAAGAGTAGGGGTTTAGCACTATGGGCAGCACGCAGGCGAAGGATGCAATCATCGTCGTTGACGTCCAAAACGACTTCGTCGATGGTTCCCTGGGAACTGACCGTGGCCTAGAAGTGGCGCGCGGGATCAACACCTGGCTGGGCGGCCTGGCGCACGCCGAGGGGGAGGAATCGGAAGCCGGCGTCGGCTCCCCGGCTGCCGCCCGCCCGCTCATCGTCGGCACAAAGGATTGGCACATCAAGCCCGAAGGCCACTTTGCGCCAGAGGGGGAGGAGCCGGATTACAAGGACACTTGGCCGGTTCACTGTGTAGCCGACACCCACGGCGCGCAGGTCTGTGCCGAGCTGGACCCTGAACTGGTGGACGTCTGGTTCCACAAGGGCGAATACACCGCCGCTTATTCCGGCTTCGAGGGCCATCTTGCGGGTGAGGAACAAACACTTCAGCAGTGGCTAAACTCCCACGAGGTCGAGAACGTGACGATCGTGGGCATCGCCACCGACTTCTGTGTCCGTGCCACGGCGCTGGATGCTTTGAATGCTGGGTTCCACGTGTGCGTCATCGAGCAACTGTGCTCGGCGGTGACTGAGCAGGGCGGCAAGTCCGCTATTCAGGAGCTGGAAGACGCAGGCGCGGAGATTATCCGCGACTAGGCCATCTCCCACGCAATGCTTTCGTGCTAGCCGGCAATTACGATGTCCGGTCGCCGCGATAGTTTGTGAGCCCCGAGTGCTGCCCAAACGACGTGGAGCAGAAGTAAAGCCAGTAGGGCGGCGCTGAGGGTGTCCATCCATCCCAGATCCCACACCAGAAGCGTGGAATTTATGGATTTCTCGGCCAGGGTATGGGTTCCAAGACAGCACGTACCCACGGGGAAAGTGCTGGCCCACCAGGTGGGGTTATAAGGCATGGGGGCACTGCCCAGGGCTGTTCCCCAGTGCTTGACTATGGCGTAGCCGGCGAGGGGAATGCCAACGCTCAGTATTACTAAGCCGTAGACCGTGGCACGGAAGTGCCACTGGTCACCCGCAAGCAACTGTGCGGCCACGGTGGACTGGCCGACGAGTCCCAGCGGAATCCACGCGGTGGTGGCGAACTGGGCGGGGATGATCGGGAAGGTGCGCGCGTAGACGAAGGCAAATGTCGGTACTGCCGTCACCCAGGCCAGGGCAAAGCATGCGACCCCGATTCCGTGCACAGTTGAGCCCCACTCACCCACATGGGGTGCCAGCTGAGCCGAGGCAGTAGCGGCAACCATAGGCGCTACTAGGGGCAGCCCCCAGGTAAAGGCGGGAGCTGGGCGGCTAACAAAGAGATAGCGGAAGAACTTCACGCACGTGATCGCGCCAAGGACGGTCCCGACGGCCCAGCAGAAGGTGTGAACTGACCAGCTGCTGAAGATGAGGGAGTAGGCACTTCCCAAGGCGAGGATGCCCATGGAAGCCATTCCCCATGCCGGCATGGCGCTCGAGTGGAAACCCGGGTTGCGATGTCTAAGGAACCCCACGGTGAGAGCCAAAGCGAGGAGTGTCGCCACGCCAAGCATTAGCTCGGCAGGGAGGTGCCCCAGCGTTGAGCTCAGGTGAATGTCAATGAGTGACGCCGTGATGCCCAGCCCCATCACCGCTCCGGCCCAACCGGGGCCTAGGGGCGGTAGGTCGGGCTTGCTGTGCTTCGTACTCATATTCTCGAGGCTAGGCAGTGCTCGGCAGTAGCGGGAGAGTGTATGTGCTGGACAGGGTTACAATGAATGCATGTACCCCCAAAGGAATCTTGATAACGAAGGGGATTCTTTCCCTGCTCAACGTGGCTTTGTTCCTGACGCCCTCACAGTAGATTCCGTCCTCGCTGTCGCTCGGTATGGAGGCATGAACCGGGCCGCAGAGCATCTGAACGTCTCGCAACAGACTGTCAGTATGCGCATTGCCAAGTTGGAAAAACACCTAGATGCGCGCATCTTCTGGCGCGGAGCCGCAGGGAGTTCCACCACGGAGGTAGGCCGCCAGGTCGTCCGCGTACTGGAGAGCCTAGAAGAAGCGCTCGACGAATGCGCTCGTGGCCTTGAAGAAGCACTGGGAGAAGGCGTTGTCGAAGAGGTTAAACTCGTGGCCTCGAACACCGTGGCGGAATTGGATTACCCACGTTGGGCAGCGAAGTATTTGCGCACCAGCCCACAGACTCATCTGCATATGCGGCAACTCAATAGCCAAGAGGCGCAGCGCCAGGTTGTCCAGGGCCAGGCGGAACTGGCGGTAGTAGAGGGAAACTGGGTCTCACACGAACTGCACCAGCGGGTGCTGGGGCACGATGAACTGGTGGTTGTCGCACCTGCAGAACACCCCTGGGCGCAGGCCAACGATCATGGTCATTCGGACACTAAGCCGGGGAAAACGGCGTCAAGAGAAAAAATAGTGACGAAAAACGAGTTGAAGTCCACGCCTTTGGTGCTACGCGAACCGGGAAGCGGCACCAGGGAAGTGGTGGAGGCAGTGTTGGGCGAGCTCGCTCCACCGGCGGGGGAATTTGGTTCCCTGGGGGCTCAACGTACGGCAATCGGTGCGATCGGGGCGCCAGGGGTGATCGCGCGAAGAGCCGTAGCGTCGCAACTAGCTACTGGGCAGTACGTGGAGGTTCCGGTGGCCGGAGTCAAGTTCGACCGGCCGCTGCGAGTGGTGTGGAGCTCGAAGAACCGCCTCTCCGAGCCGGCCCTCCGTTTCCTGAGCTTCCTTGCGAGCCAAGCTGACGGGCAGATGGCCTAGAGTTTGTTCTATGACTCAGGACACTCCAAACTCTGCTAACTCTGTTAACACTGCGAACACCGCTAACTCTCCAAGCACTGCCGCTGCGTCGACGACGGCGGGCGACATCGTGCAGGTCTCCACAGTTGGAGCCGTACGCTACATCACCATCAACCGCCCGGAGGCATACAACTCGCTGGATAAGGCGCTGCGGCTTGCGCTGATCGATGCATTCCGGGAGGCGCGAAAGGATTCGGAACAACTCGGCTCCGCCGTGCGCGCTGTGGTTCTGCGCGCCAACGGTAAGGCATTTTGTTCCGGACAGGATCTGCAGGAACAGCTGCAGGATACGCAAAACCGCACGGGGATGGAAAAAGTGGTGGAGGAGTACAACCCGATGGTCGAGCAGCTCACCGGCATCACCGTGCCGACCATTGCCGTGCTACAGGGACCAGCGGCAGGAGTTGGTTGGGGGTTTGTGATGGCCTGCGACTTCCGCGTGATGTCAACGGCTGCGTCGTTTAAAGGTGCGTTCACTGGTGTGGGACTAGCCGCGGACTCCGGACTGTCGAAGACACTGGTGGATTGTGTAGGGAGGGCGAAAGCCCTGCAGTTGCTGCTTCTGGATCGAAAAGTTCCCGCTGACGAGGCTTATGGGCTAGGACTGGTCGAGAACCTGGTGAAGCCAGAAGAGCTAGAGGCCACGGCAGAGAAGTTGGCGGTATCTTTCGCCAATGGGCCGACGGCGGCCTATAAGGAGATGAAGGCGCTGGTTAAGAATGCCGCGGCTATCAGTGAGGCAGCGGCGGCTGAGGCCGACGCGCAGTTGCGTCTGTTTAACACCGCTGACCATAGCGAAGCGGTGGCTGCTTTCGTAGGAAAGCGACCACCGCAGTTTAAGGGGGAGTAGGGCTAGAGCCCTACTTTTAGAGCCCTACTTCTCGCCCTTGGCCAGGCGGCGAGAGATGATCTCGATCATGATCTCGTTCGGGCCGCCGTAGATCGGCTGTACGCGGGAGTCCAGGTAGTGCGTGGAGATCGGGTACTCCAGCATGAAGCCGTAACCGCCGTGCAGCTGCAGTGCCTCGTTGACGACCTCAATCTGCAGCTCAGTGGTCTGGTACTTGGCCATTGCACCGGTGACCTCGTCCAGGGTGCCGTTGACCTTCTCCATGATGCAGGCATCAACGAAGGACTGGGAGGTCTGAATGTTGGTAGCCATCTTGGCCAGCTCCCAGCGGTATGCCTGGTGGTCGATCAGGCGCTGACCGAAGGTCTTGCGATCCTGAGAGTGCTTGTACACCAGATCGAATGCGCGGCGGGAGGTAGCGATGGAGCCGACGGCGATGGACAGGCGCTCCTGAGCCAGGTTGGTGCGCAGGTAGCCGAATGCAGCGCCCTCTTCGCCCAGCAGGTTCTCCTTCGGAACGCGGGTGTCCTCGAAGGACAGCTCAGCGGTGTCCTGGGACTTCAGGCCGACCTTCTTCAGCGGACCGGTCTTGGTGTAGCCCTCCATGCCGTCCTCGACGATCAGCATGGAAACGCCGGCGCGACCCTTCTCCGGGTTGGTCACAACGACCAGCAGGGTGAAGTCAGCCTGGACACCGTTGGAGATGAAGGTCTTGGCGCCGTTGACGATGTAGTCGCCGTTCTCGTCCTTCTTTGCGAAGGTACGGATGCCAGCCAGGTCAGCACCTGCGCCCGGCTCGGTCATAGCCAGAGCAGCGATCTTCTCACCAGCACAGAGCGGCTTCAGGAAGCGCTCCTTCTGCTCGTCGTTACCAAAGCGCTGCAGGTAGGGGATGACCAGGTCGTTGATGGTCTGGATGCCCACGATGACGGAGCCGGAGTCAGCCTTGGCCAGCTCCTCGGTCAGTACAGCGTTGAAGCGGTAGTCGTTCTCCATTCCACCGCCGCCGAACTCCTCCGGAGCCATCATGCCCAGCAGGCCCTGCTGGCCGGCCTTCTGGTACATCTCACGGTCGCAGTAGCCCTGCTCGTGCCAGCGGTCGACGTTCGGGGCGATCTCGGCCTTCACGAAGTCCGCGCAGGCCTCGCGGAACATGTTGTGCTCTTCTTCGAAAATGTTGCGTGGCAGGAAGTTCTTCATGGGTTCCTTTCAAAACCAAGACGTTGGTTGCTTGAATACTGAACCGGTTGAGACGTTGAGACTCTGTACGTCTCTGTATGTCTCTTGTGCACTCGTCATGCGTTCGGCCAGATTCTTAAACATCAGCGTCGGCTATAGAGAGTTATTGTGTTGCAGCTCGATAGCAAGCCCGCATTGTGACGTGCATCTCTGCGTTGCTTATGAGAATAGCATCTTCTTGTTCGAGAAGTACAAGAAAACCCCTCGATGTCGGGCGAAGGTACACCGACGAAATCCTCGCATGTGGGAATCTTTCCCCCCAAGGGGGAGGGTGAGTTGATTTCGTGCCACATAAGAGCAGGTCAACTATTTAATCAATATTTTTGTTGTTTAAATATTGACAACCGAAGTGAGGGTTGGCTAACCTCATGGATGTGTCGCAGGCTAGTCACCTGAGGCGCACTGCAGTTGTGGAATATGTTGCAGTACTAAGGAAGGTTCACATCGCTGGAGCGTTGAACATGCGTTGCGGGTTTCTCTCTTCTCCCTGCATACTCATGTGCTCTAGTCGTGGCTTCTTATGAAGTGCTGCGGTTGTTTATCCGGCTACTTCACGGCAGTCAGCTTCGTCACCTGGCAACCGTTTACCGGAACTGGCTTTTCGGTGGCTCGTCACCATCGGAACCAACTTTTTGCCGCAAGGCAAAAAGAAAGGGCGAGGAAGGGTCCGAACTATCGGGCTCATCCTCGCCTTTTTCTTTATCTCATTCAGCCTCGTTGTCCTCGCGCTCACTAGCCAACTTATGTCTTGCTTCTCGCAGCCAATCCGGCTGATTCTCAAGCAGTGCCTTGATATCGGCGGTGGTCAGAGGCTTGTCCATCTCATTGTTCTTCAAGGACGTGATGCTGATCCCCAGCTTGCGTGCCACCTCTGGACGCGGGTGCGGTCCCTCGCGACGCAACGCCTGCAGCCAGGCGGGAGGATTCTTTTGCAGCTCAACGAACTGCTCATGTGTAAGTGCGGAATCTTGGAACTCCTGCGGGGTTGCAGGAAGATAAATGCCCAACTTCTTGGCGGCAGTGGCGGGCTTCATGGGCGGGCCGGATCTGTAACTCGGGTTCGCATCAGTCATGACCATCATTCTAATGAAGCCCCTATTATTAGTCCCATGCCAGATGTTCCCGCTTCACAGAAGCAGCAGTCCGCCCGTCGCGTCTCTCAACCGAAGCGTCAGGCGCGTCACCTAAAGGTTGTTTTCAGTACTGGAGTGCAGCCCGATAAATGGTTTGGCCGATTCGACGAGCGCGTACCGGGCTGGAAGATCGCTAGTGCGGGAACTGAGGATCCATTGGCTTATATACGCTCTCACCAGGCAGATGTGGCTTTGGTGCGTTTGCCCGCCGCTGGCTATGAACGCCCTGCGGACATGCATGAGGTGGCTTTGTATGAGGAACAGGTAGGTGTTGCAGCGCCCAAGGAGCATCCCGTCAAGCTCATGGACGCTATCGACTACCAAGAGCTCACTGATGAAAAGCTGATGTACATTACTCCGTCGACAGGCTGGGACGATGTCGCTGCTCTTCGTGAAGCCCTCCAAGTGGTGGCTGCCAACGTGGGCATTGCTGTCGCGCCGCGCCCATTGTTGCGTGCTCTCAACCAGCGCGGTGTAGTGCACCGAGATCTTTTTGGAATTGACGCCACCACGTGTCCCCGCACTCGCGTGGCTCTCATGTGGCTGACCGAATCCGACAGTGACGTCATTCAGGACTTCGTAGGGATATGTAAAGGGCGCACTGCGGGCAGTTCTCGACAGACTGCTGTTAGGGGGAGAAGTGGCGTCAATAAAAAGGCTGCTAAAGGCAGTAAAACGGGAAAGAAGAAAAGGCAGAAGAGGCGCTCTGGAGCTTAGCGTAAAAATAAAGAATTCGTTGCAGTTGGGTTAAGTTATTGAACGACAGCTGCGTTAGGGGGAGCTTCCTATTAAAAATAGATCGGTAGGTCTTTTACATAAAGTAAAGATGAAAAGTCGGTTAAGCCGATAGAAAGGTAAAAAAAAGAATGAACTCTAACAAGCGTTTCCGTCGTTCCGCAGTCGCGTTGGCCGCCGGTGCATCCCTGGTTTTCGGTGTCTCTGCCTGCTCCGAGGAGGACAAGGACAAGGCTACCGACGCTGCTAACTCCGCAACCGACAAGGCAGGCGACGCTGCCGGCTCCGCTTCCGAAAAGGCTGGCGACAAGGCTGACGAAGCTAAGGACAAGATGTCCAGCTCTGAGGAATCCGAGGGTGCAGACGCTGAGGGCTCCGATGCCGAGGGTGCCGGTGCTGAGGGGGAGACCGTGAAGGTCAAGACCGCTAACGGTGAAGAGGTTGAACTCCCCAAGGATGTGAAGACCGCCTGGGACAACGAAGGTGGCGAGACCGGCGCTTTCGGCAAGTTGACCGAGTTTAAGGACGGCGAGAAGGGCTCCCTGGCCACCTTCGAGAAGGGATGGATCGCAAACTCGGAGGAGAACGGCGCAGTCCCGCTGATCGGCAAGATCGGCGAGACTTGGGCAAACGGTGGTGGCCTGGACAATGAAATCGGCCTGCCGACCGCTCCGGAGCAGGGCGATGCGGCTTCCGGCTGGACCCAGTCCTTCCAGAACGGCACTATTAAGTGGGCCAAAGACGCTTCCGGCAAGTTCGCGGAGACCATCGAGAAGCGCTAAACACATAAGTTCTAACCTTCAAGTAGAACTTGATAACCCCAGGTGAGGGGCACGAGATGCCTCAAACCCTGGGGCTTTTTTGTGTTTACCTAGAGTTCATCTGACAACAATGTAATTTCCATGCAGCGAGCATAGCGTCGGTGGTGTCCGAAGCAAGTAACAACTACCCACCTCATCCGTTTCCCGGATGTAAAGCGTAGCTTTTGCAACGCGGAATGTCCGGGTTGATTAACTCATGATCCCTGCAAGGAGCGCCATCTCCATGACTTCCGCCACGCCCACCGATCAAGCTCACCAGACTTTTCACGCCGATCAGGCTCTCAACGCTCACTCCGACGCAGAGCTTGGCCTGCGCACCTATGTTCTCGACACCTCGGTGCTGCTATCTGATCCTTGGGCACTCATCAAGTTTGCGGAGCACCGCATCATCCTCCCCGTCGTCGTCATCAGCGAGCTGGAGGGTAAGCGCCACCACCCCGAGCTCGGATGGTTTGCTCGCCAAGCCCTGCGCATGCTCGAAGATTTCCGCCAGGAACATGGCCGCTTGGATATGCCCAGCATCATCAACGACGAAGGCGGCACGATCCAAGTAGAGCTGAATCACGTTGATCAGTCCGTTCTTCCCACTGGTCTGCGCGGGGAGCAAAACGATCACCGCATTCTCGCGTGTGCTTTGAACCTGCGGGCAGAAGGGCACAGCGTAACGTTAGTTACGAAGGATGTCCCGCTGCGTGTGAAGGCCGGCGCGGTGGGCTTGGACGCCGACGAGTATCACGCTCAAGACGTTGTGCTGACTGGTTACAACGGCATGGCTCGCGCTGAGGTTCCATCCGGAATCATTGACGAGCTTTATGACGTCGGAGAAGCCGACATCTCCGGTGCCCTCACCGTAGATGGCGACGAGGTGGACGAGCTGCCGATCCACTGCGGTCTGCAGCTTACTGCTGGTAGCCAATCGGTGCTTGCACGCTCGCTGGGCGATGGCATGGTGCGCCAAGTGCCCACTGACCTGGAAGCCTTTGGCATTCGTGGTCGCAGTGCTCAACAGCGCGTAGCTCTGGATCTACTGCTCGATAACGAGGTTGGCATTGTGAGCCTTGGCGGATCCGCGGGTACAGGCAAATCTGCTCTCGCGCTGTGCGCCGGCCTGGAAGCAGTTTTGGAACGCGGCGAGCATAAGCGAATCGTTGTGTTCCGGCCGCTGTACGCGGTGGGTGGCCAGGATCTCGGTTACCTGCCAGGCAGTGAGACCGAGAAGATGAACCCCTGGGCGCAGGCGGTCTACGACACCCTGGAGGGCGTAGTAAGCGATAACGTGCTGGAGGAAATCGACGCTCGCGGCCTGCTAGAGGTTCTTCCGCTCACGCACATCCGCGGACGAAGCTTGAACGATAGCTTCGTCATCGTTGATGAAGCACAGTCCTTGGAACGCAACGTGCTATTGACTGTCCTCTCGCGTCTGGGCCGCAATTCCCGAGTGGTGCTTACTCACGATGTTGCACAACGCGATAACCTGCGCGTTGGCCGACACGACGGCATCCAGGCGGTTATCGAGAAGCTGAAGAATAATCCGCTGTTTGCGCACGTTACTCTCACCCGTTCCGAGCGCTCTGCGATTGCTGAACTAGTCACAAACCTCTTGGAGAAAGGCTAGTTCGCTGACAGCTGCCGGCTGTTAGCTGGCTGTGAGTGGCGAAACCAGTGGAACGTGAGGCAGAATTTCTTCCATGACTTCCGCGAATACCGCAGGGACCCCTTCACAGAACAGCGCCACTAGGAGCGCTGAGGGTAGTGCCAAGCAAGCAGTCTTTATCCGCCTCATGGTGGAGAAAGACTACCCCCAGGTTCAGAACATTCTGCAGACCGGGATGGACACAGGCGAGGCAACGTTTGAAGAAAACGCGCCGGAAGACTGGGAGACCTTTATGCGTCACCGTCTGCCTGAGCTTTCGTTTGTCGCCATTGACACAGATTCCGCAGCCGCCGCGGCCGCAGGCCTAGGCGAGGATGAGGAAAAGGTTCTGGGCTGGATCACCGCCACCTCCGCCAGCCACCGAGACGTCTTTGATGGAGTGCTGGAAGACTCCATCTACGTTCACAAGGACGCTGCGGGCAAGGGCGTGGCCGGCAATCTATTGGATCGGTTGCTCAAAGACGCAGCTGACCAGGGGCACTGGGCAATGCACTCCAGCATTTTTCCGGAGAACGAAGGATCAGTGCGCCTGCACCTTTCCCGCGGCTTCGAAAAGGTGGGAATCTTCCACTGCATGTCCCACATGAACTACGGCCCTAAACAAGGCACCTGGCGCCACAATATGGTGATGGAGAAGATCCTGGAGGGCGGCCCGGCATGGGAGTACTACCAGGAAAACCTGGAGCACAGCGAAGACGCCTAACCAGGGAAGGAGATTTGGCCTTCCCCGTAGCCGGGACTAACTTCTCCCGAGCTACTCGATGGTTTCCTTGAGATTGTCCTGGCGCACCAATACAAGAATCAAAGCAGCCACCACGGCCACCGGAGCCATTGCTCCGAGCACGGGAACGAGGGCGTCGTTATACGACGTAGTGATCGCCTCGTGCAGTGGGCCGGGCAGTGTATCGACGATCTCCGGAGTCAACCGCGAGCTACCGCCACCCTGAAGCTTTTCCGCAAACGGAAGCCCTTGCGGCCCCATCTCCTTTATCGCGCCAGGCACGCGCTGTCCCATCAAATCCGCTACACGGTGGGTAAACAGTGAACCAATGATGGCAGAGCCAGCCGTGCCGCCAATTTGGCGGAAGAAGTTATTCGAGGCCGTTGCCGTACCCACCATCGTGATTGGGAACGAGTTCTGGACAATCAGCACCAGGATCTGCATGGTAAGACCCAAGCCAACGCCCATGAGCGCTAGCACCAGGCCTAGGTGTACGAGGGAATCGTGGGCGTCAAAAAGCCCCATAAGGCCCACGGCAGTGGCAGCAACGCACAAACCTACAACGGGGAACCACTTGTAGCGACCAGTCCGGGACACGTACTGACCGGAACCGGTAGCAGTGATGATCATGCCCGCCATCATGGGGATCATCATCAAACCGGCCTTGGTGGGTGTCATGCCGTGAACCATCTGAATGTACGTCGGCATATAAGCCAGCACGCCGAACATGACCACGCCCGTGATCGTGCCCGCCAAGGTGGTGACCACGAAGTTGCGGACGGTGAATAGTTGCATGGGGATCAGCGGATCGCTTGCTTTGCGTTCTGTCACTACGAAGAGAGCGGCCAGCACTACGGAGGCGATGCCGAGGCCAATGATGACTGGGCTGGACCATGCATAATCGCGGCCGCCCCACGTGAGCAGCAGAATCAGGCAGCTCGTAGCGCCGGCCATGAGAACAGTGCCGATCACATCGAGATTTGCGCCCTTGCCACGCTTCGGCAGCTTCAGATTGAAGCCCACCATGAGCAGGGTCGCGATCGCCAGTGGAACGTTAAACCAGAGAGCCCAACGCCAGCCTGGGCCATCGGTGAAGAAGCCACCCAGGAGTGGTCCCAGCACCGAGCTCAGGCCGAATACGCCGCCCATGATTCCCATGTAGCGGCCGCGCTCCCGGGCCGAAACCACGTCGGCGATGATCGCCTGCGACCCGATCATCAAGCCACCCGCACCGAGGCCCTGTACGCCGCGGGCGGCGATCATCATGTCCATGCTCTGCGCTAGCGCTCCAATTACGGAGCCGGCCAGGAAGAGGGAAACAGCCACTAGGTACAGCGGTTTGCGGCCCATCTGGTCGCCTAGCTTGCCGTATACCGGCATACCGATGGTCATGGTGAGCAGGAAGATGGTGATGACCCAGCTCATTTTGTTCGCGCCGCCAAGCTCACCGACGAGGGTGGGCAGAGCGGTGGAGAAGATCATTTGCCCCAGCGAGGACATCAGCATGCCGAGCATTAGGCAGCTGAATATGAGTGGCACATTGTTGTTGTTTTTGAGGCGCTCTTTTTCTGCGGTCTCGAGCCGTGCCTTGGCAGCTGCGGCTTGTTTTCGGGTATCGCTCATAGGCGGTTCTCCTTTTGAGTTGTTTCTGCGATGTCGGTTGAGGGTTCGATGGCGGAGAAGATTTTCTGCAGTCCTGCCAGGGGAATGTCGAAGTCTTTTGTGCTGCTTAGCGTTCTTCCGTTGCGCGTTGCCGAAGTGGCAGCGGCCCATTGAACGGTGGTTGCAGCTGTGACGATGAGGTGTGCTTCCTCCATTGCTTCCAGGTCTGAAAGGCGATTGCCCGGGTGCTTGTCGAGGTTCCGGCATACAGCTTCAGCGAGGTCGCTGCGAAGCTTTTCGTAGCAGGCGATTTTCGCGAGTGCAAGGTTGGGGAATCTCTCAAGTATTTGGGATCGACGCCACCTTATCGACTCCGCTAATTCCGGATCGAGGTTGGCATTGTCCGACTTCCGAGCCTCTTCCAGGCGCTTCTGGGTTAGCATCTCGTAGAGGTGCTGGGGGAGGCTGCCCTGGTTGGGGGAGAAGTTCACTATTTCTGCGAAGTCTTCTTCAGTGAGAAGAGGAGGTTGCTTGCCGACCGCAACGTGCTCCTTTGAAGAAAAATAGTTGAAGAAAGTGCGGCGGCTGATGTCAGCAGCGATGCAGATTTCCTCCAGGGTGACTCCATCAAAGGAGCGGTCGAGGAAGAGCTGGGTAGCTTTGTCCTCAATCCGCAGCCTGGTCTCCAGGCGCTTGCGCTCGCGCAACCCCATGTTTGCGGGGGCTGAGCTATTTGAATTCATCACTTGCCCAAAAGTACACCGAGTGCAAAGTTATAGCCAGTGCAAAATGTGTGTGATTGTGCATCCATATTGCGGTGGTGTGGGGTGGTTCACGTTGGGTGTAGGGAAGGGGGATGGGGGGAATGTCGTTAAATCGGGAATCTGTTAAAGGGATCCGTTTGCATTAGCGCAAAAGGCCATTTCAGAGCGTTTTGTGTGGAGGGTACCTGCGGTGAGGCTGTCGCAGATTCCCGATCTAGCGACATTTCATCTCTCGCCGAGAGAACGGGTCCCAGGGCAGAGAAAAACCCGCTGGCGCCCCTCCGTAGACGGCAGTTAGCGTCTGGAGGGAAACCAGCGGGTGATCTAGTAAACTGACCCGCCCATCAGGCGGGGTCAGTCAGTCGCGCCAGCCTAAATTGGCCTACTTGTCGCGGTCGGTGTTTGCCATTGCCAGGACGTCGAGGCGCTTATCCAGCTCCTCCTCGGTCAGCTTCTCGCCGTCGACAAAGCCCAGGTCGATGACCGTCTGGCGGATGGTCTTGCCTTCCTTCAGAGCAGTCTTAGCAACCTTTGCCGCAGCCTCGTAGCCAATGGCAGAGTTCAGCGGGGTAACGATGGACGGGGAGGACTCAGCCAGAGTGCGCATACGCTCCTCGTTCGGCTCGATGCCGTCGACCAGCTTCTCTGCGAAGACGCGGGCGGTGTTAGCCAGCAGCTTCGCAGACTCCAGCACGTTGCGGGCCATCATCGGGATGAACACGTTCAACTCGAATGCACCCTGAGAACCGCCGAAGGCCACAGCAGCGTCGTTACCGATAACCTGTGCCGCAACCTGGGTAGCGGTCTCACACAGAACAGGGTTGACCTTGCCCGGCATGATGGAGGAGCCCGGCTGCAGATCGGGCAGGTGGATTTCGCCCAGGCCAGTCAGCGGGCCGGAGCCCATCCAGCGGATGTCGTTGGCGATCTTGTTCAGGGAAACGGCGATGGTGCGCATAGCGCCGGAGAACTCCACGAGGCCATCGCGGTTAGCCTGTGCCTCAAAGTGGTTCTCTGCCTCACGCAGCTCCTTTACGCCGGTCAGCTTGACCAGCTCAGCGGTCACATTTGCGCCGAAGTCAGCTGGAGTGTTCAGGCCGGTGCCTACTGCCGTACCGCCGATCGGCAGCTCGCCCAGGCGGGGAAGCGTAGCCTCAACGCGCTCGATGCCAGCAGCGATCTGACGTGCGTAGCCAGAGAACTCCTGGCCCAGCGTCACCGGAACTGCATCCATCAGGTGGGTACGGCCGGACTTCACAACCTTTTCCCACTCCTTGGCCTTCTTAGCCAGGGATTCCTGCAGGACCTTAAGAC
This sequence comes from Corynebacterium sp. TUM25020, assembly GCF_056388495.1. Classification (NCBI taxonomy): domain Bacteria; kingdom Bacillati; phylum Actinomycetota; class Actinomycetes; order Mycobacteriales; family Corynebacteriaceae; genus Corynebacterium; species Corynebacterium sp. TUM25020. The sequence continues at coordinate 49,030 of NZ_JBWJFG010000001.1, forward strand.
CCGGAATCAGGTCAGTTACTGCAGCCTGGGTAGCGGCAACGTGGGTGGCGGTTGGGAAGGTGTCGTTGGAAGACTGACCCATGTTCACGTGGTCATTCGGGTGGATCTCCACGCCGTTGTTCTTGGCGATGGAGGCGATGACCTCGTTGGTGTTCATGTTGGAAGACGTGCCGGAACCGGTCTGGAAAACATCGATCGGGAACTCAGCGTCGTGCTTGCCCTCAGCGATCTCCTTGGCAGCGGAGATGATGGCATCCGCCTGCTCATCGGTCAGCAGACCGCGATCCTTGTTTACCTGCGCACAAGCAGCCTTCAGCAGACCCATGGCACGGATCTGTGCGGATTCCAGCGGGCGATCGGAGATCGGGAAGTTCTCCACTGCACGCTGCGTCTGTGCACGCCACAGAGCCTTGGCGGGAACCTTAACCTCGCCCATCGTGTCGTGCTCAATGCGGAATTCTTGCTCGGTCATTCTTTCATCACCTTTATCTCGATTGCTTTATGACGCTTCCCGCTGTGAACTCGTCGACGTTCAAGCAGCAGGAACGTAAAGAAGCGGATTAGTCTTCGTGTCCCGCACGGACACTGCCCAACTTACCTAAAAGGATGTCGGACGGTTGAGGCGTGCGGGCGTCAATAAAAGGGCTAGTTACGGGTGTAATCCAGCACGGAGTAGGACTGCAGTTTCGCCAGCTGGTGCTGTGACTCGATGAAGCGGATTGTGCCGGAACGAGAACGCATAACCAGGGAACGGGTGGTAGCGGAGTTCTGGTGGTAGGAAACGCCACGCACCATGTCGCCGTTGGTTACACCGGTAGCTACGAAGTAGCAGTGCTCGGAGTTCACCAAGTCGTTGGTGGTCAGCACACGATCCAGGTCGTGGCCAGCGTCCAGAGCCTTTTGGCGCTCGGCTTCGTCCTTTGGCCACAGCTTGCCCTGGATCTCGCCACCCATGCACTTCATCGCTGCTGCGGCGATAACCCCCTCCGGAGTGCCGCCGATGCCCATCATGATGTCCACGGAATTCGTCGTATTATCCTGCGCGGTAGCCACGGCGCCGGCGACATCGCCATCACCGATGAGTCGAACCTTTGCGCCGGCCTCGCGGATTTCGCGAATGAGATCCTCGTGGCGCGGGCGATCCAAGACGACAACGGTGATGTCACCCGGAACGGTGCCCTTGGCCTTTGCCACTGCCTTGATGTTGTCGGCGACTGGAGCGTCAATGTCGACCTTGCCGACAGCCTCCGGGCCGACAGCGATCTTCTTCATGTAGAACACCGCAGAAGGGTCGTACATGGAGCCACGCTCGGCCGCGGCGATGACGGAGATGGCGTTCGGGCGACCCTCTGCCATCAGAGTGGTGCCATCCACCGGGTCGACGGCGATATCCACCGCCGGGCCATTACCGGTACCGACATGCTCGCCGTTGAACAGCATCGGGGCTTCGTCCTTCTCGCCCTCGCCAATGACCACCACACCGTCCATCTCTACGGAGTTGATCATCTGACGCATGGCGTCCACAGCGGCGCCGTCACCGGATTCCTTTTGCCCACGTCCGACCCACTTGCCGGAGGCCAGAGCAGCAGCCTCGGTCACGCGGACAAGCTCCATTGCCAGATTGCGATCTGGAGCATCTGGATTGGGGGAGACAGCAGGGGTGTGCGCTTCAGTCGACATGATCTTCCAGCTCTTTTCTATTGCTGATAGGTAATAGGTTCTATTCCACTTCCATTGTGCCCTATTTCCCACGGGCGATGCCTTTAGCAGTATCGGCCAGCCCTACCCAGGGTTAATTTGCCTAGTCGAGCAGAGGCAGTGCGATAATGGCGGACGTGCAGATTCAAAAACCCCGCGCATTTCAATCCGCCAAGGACATCGTGCTGTCCCTGGTGGTGTTGTTGGTCGCCATGTTCTTGACGGTCGGGTTCACGGGCCTGTGCTCCTTTGATCCGGGTGAGGCGGATCGGTCGGGTCCGGTGCAGGAGGTCGATGCTGATGCGGTGCTGAAGATGGATGCTCGTACGTTTGACTTCCCCATCCGCAACCCGGAAATGCCGGAAGGGTGGGTGCCCAATTCCGCTCGTCGTGTGATGGTCAACGGCGAACCGTCGAGCTTGGTTGGATGGGTCGTCAACGGAGAGAACTACATTTCTCTGACGCAGACCGGTGCCGACTTCAAGGCGGCAAGCCAGCCTGATGATTCGGTGCGGGAAGAGACCAATACCGAAACCACTGGAGACGTTGAGTGGCATGTCTTCACCGGTGAGGATGCGCGCCCATTGTGGGTTGCCGACCTGGGGGATGTGCGTTTGGTGATCGAGGCTATGGCTTCTGCTGAACAGACGCGCACCGCTGCAGAAAAGATTGCCGCGACCGACCCGATCGATGTCGGCGAAGCGGCGCAACCTTCAAAGGCTAAGTAGTCCTCTTCTGCTATTCCTCGCCGTTCGGCGCCACCTGCTCGGTTCCAGATGCTCCGGCGCTTCGAGCTTCGCGCTGTTGCAGTGCCTTTTCGATGCGCTGTGATGCGCCGTTGAGATAATCCTCGCAGTACGCTGCCAGCTCCTCGCCGCGCTCCCAGTAGTTCAGCGATTCGTCCAGGCTCATCTGTCCTAGCTCGAGGATCTTCACCACTTCCACCAGCTCGTCCCGCGCTTGCTCGTAGCTGAGTTGATCGAGCGGGCGAAACTTCTGTTGTTCGGTGTTCCCGGTGCCGTTGTTGTCTGCCATTGTCTTAAGCCTCTTCTGTGTTCGTATCTGCGTTGGTATCTGCGCGGTTGTTGTGGTCGTTGTTGTCACTGTCGCTGCGGTCGCGAGTCTTTTTTATGACGCCACCCGGTGCGGCTTGCACGCCCATCGCTGCGGCCGTGATGGATCCATCGGGAACCCGGATCCGCAGTTGTGAGCCGGGAGCAACCTGATCCACCGTGGTCACGACCTGCGCGCCCGATTTATCCCGTGGAATAACTTGCACGATTGAATAGCCACGGGCAAGAGTCTGCGATGGTCCCAGTGCATTAACCTGAGCCTTCAACGACTCGATGGAGCTCCGCAAGGAACGGACGTGCACCCCGAGTGCTCGGTCCTTTCGCTGCAGTGCTTCTGCGATGATCTCTCTTTGCCGGGTGACCGGCAGACTTGGATCCGCCATGACTGGTCTGGTGCGGATCTGCGCTAACCCACGCCTCTCGTGAGCCACCCAGTTGCGCAGCGCGCCCGCACCACGTTCACGTGCTTCGCCGATAATCCGCAGTTCCTGCACGACGTCCGGTACTACCGTCTTCGCTGCGTCAGTGGGAGTGGCCGCACGGACATCGGCAACATAGTCCAATAGCGGGTTGTCCGGTTCGTGGCCGATTGCGGAGACTACCGGCGTGCGCATTCGGGACACTGCGCGCACCAAAGGCTCCTCGGAAAATGGCAGAAGATCCTCTACAGAACCTCCACCGCGGGCGACGATGATCACGTCCACAGCCTGATCGCGTTCTAGCTCTTGGAGGGCATCAACTACTTGCGGAACCGTCTTGGGGCCTTGCACTGCCGTGTTGATAACCCGAAAGCGCACGGCGGGCCATCGTCGCTTAGCAACCTCCATCACGTCCCGTTCCGCTGCCGAACCACGCCCAGTGATGAGCCCGACAGTTGTGGGCAAGAAGGGGAGCGGAGCCTTCAGCCGGGGGTCGAAGAGACCCTCGGCGAACATTGCCTTCTTCAACTGTTCTATTTGAGCCAATAACTGGCCAATTCCCACCTGGCGAATATCCGTCACCCAGAGGGAAAAACTGCCACGTTTCGAATAAAACGAGGGCTTGCCGTGGACAATGATCCGGTCACCGTCCTTGACCGGAGTAGCCAAATTTTTCAGCGCGCTGGTCTCGACGGTCAAAGACACGGAGGCTTCGACGTTCACATCGCGCAGAGTGATATACGAAAAACGCCACGTGCTCTTCATGTTCACCTGGGTGACTTGGCCTTCGACCCAGATGAACCCAAGTTTCTGAATCCAGTTCTTTACTTGGTCGTTCAACTGCCCGACAGCCCAAGGGGACTCCGCAGAATTTGGAACGCTCATGGTTAAGTATTCTAAAAGACGGTGCGGACACCCTGGGCGCCTACGCCACATTGATGGTGAATGGTCTGACCCCGTCACGTGGTTTAACCGGCTTCGCTCTTCCATTACGATGGGGCACATGACTACCCCAACTACAGAGCCAAGTACCGATACTAAGAAGGTTTTCCTCGCTGCTCCGCGTGGCTATTGCGCAGGAGTTGACCGAGCAGTCGAGTCGGTGGAAAAGGCTTTGGAAAAGCATGGTGCGCCTCTGTACGTGCGCAAAGAAATCGTGCACAACAAGCATGTCGTGAAGACTTTCGAGGAACGCGGTGTGATCTTTGTGGATGAGACCACGGAGATTCCTCGCGGCTCCAACGTGGTTTTCTCTGCTCACGGCGTGTCGCCTGCTGTGCACAAGGAAGCCCGTCAGCTCGAGCTCAAGACTTTTGACGCCACGTGTCCGCTTGTCACAAAGGTCCACCACGAGGTCACGCGGTTTGCAAAGCAGGGCTACCAGATCATCCTCATCGGCCACCACGGGCACGAGGAGGTCGAAGGTACAGCGGGTGAAGCCCCAGATGTTGTACACCTCGTCGACGGCGAGGATGATGTCAACGCGCTGGAGTTCCCAGAGGGCACCAAGTTGGTTTGGCTGTCTCAAACGACGCTCAGCGTGGACGAGACCATGTCCACAGTGAAACTGCTCCGCGAAAAGTTCCCGGATATCCAGGATCCGCCGTCTGATGACATCTGCTACGCCACACAGAACCGCCAGGTAGCAGTGAAGGCGATTGCGCCGAAGGTGGAGCTCATGATCGTGGTTGGCTCCCAGAACTCTTCGAACTCCAAGCGACTGGTGGAGGTCGCTCTGCAGCACGGCGCAGAGAATGCGCACCTGGTGGATTACGCGGAGCAAGTTGATCCGGCATGGCTCGAGGGCGTTACGAACGTCGGCGTAACCTCAGGCGCTTCGGTGCCGGAGATTCTGGTTCGAGGGGTATTGGATCTTCTGGCGGACAAGGGCTTCGGTGAGGTCGAGGAGGTCACCACCGCGACGGAGGATCTGATCTTCTCCCTGCCTCGCGAGCTGCGCCCGCCGCGTACGCAGAAGTAGTTCTTAGTCGCGCTCGTCGTCTAGGTAGCGCTTGGGGGACAGTCGTCGCTCCGGGAGGGGAACCCGGCGGCGCTGTGCGTTATCTCGCAGTTCAGCCGAGCTGCGCGTCACGCGGGTAGCTTGACGGGGAGATGCCTCACGGCGGGAATATGCGACCCTGTCTGAACTCTTGACAGGTTCGGAACGCGAGGCGGCGTCGTCATCATAAAGAGACTCCCTACGCGCCCGGCTACGTTCCTTCGCGCGACCGTAGGCTTCGATGTTGCTGCGGTCAGATTCGCTGCGGCGGCGACGCTGCATCTCTAGCCTGGCGGCCTTGCGAGTGAGGGATTCGCGGTAGCTCCACCAGCGGAACACTGCGATTCCCACCGCAATGAGGAAAGGGATCAGCAACCATAGAAAGTGCTCGATGGCGGGGTAAATCGAGGTAATGACCTTTGTTTTCCTGCTGGCTATGGTCGCCGCCCCAGAGCTAAACCAGCCGATGACGAGTGATCCAAACAAGTAATACAGCGGGAATGAGGCCACAGTAAGGAATAGGCCGCGCGGTTCGACGAAGATCGTGGAGACGATCATTGCGATCACGAAGAGAACGAAGAAACTGGTGGGGATTGTGGTGTCACCCTTGGCTAGTACCAGTCCAGTGAAAATCACCGCCAGCATCACAAGCACCGGAGCCCAAACGGGGAACCAATGCGAGGGGGAATCCTCGTGCGCTATTTCAGCGTGGCCACGACTACGGCCGAGGCGCTGTGCAGAGCGACTTTCGCTGCGCTGCGTGGCGCTCGTGCGGTTACTGCTTGTAGTTCGGCTGCTTTCGGTCACGGGGTAATGCTACTTCTTTGGTTTGCTCTACTTGTTATTGCCACGGAGGGAGTTCAGGATTGACTGCACCTTCCCGCGGATCTGCGACTTTGCGTCGTGAAAGGAAGACGCCCCTTCGTGTTCAGCGCCTGCCGTTTCCGTGGAAACGCCACCATCAGTCGCTGCGGAGCTCATGTCCTGGGTGGCGGTTTGGGTAGCACGGGGAGCCTGAGCGGACTGACCGTTTTGGGCAGTGTCGCCGTGACGAGGCTCATTTAGCTGATTTGCTTCGGACTTCTTGGAGTTGGTGAGCATCATTGCCTTACGCAGCTCCTGCCAGCGCTGAGCTGCACGTTCCGACTGTTCTCCGGTGAGTGAACCTGCGGTGGTGGCGAACTCGATATCCCTAGAGGTCTTTTCGCCTGTGGCGAGGTCTGTTAGATCACCCATGTAGCGCAGAATGACCGCAATCATGGCGGCAGTGGGTACTGCCAGGAATGCACCAATGATGCCAAACAGAGTGGAGCCCAGGGTAACGGACAGCAGAATGATGACAGGGTGGACGTTCATCGCACGGGACTGCAGCACTGGCTGCAGGATGTTGCCTTCCAGCTGCTGCACGGCGATAACGAGCAGCAGCGCCATCACAGCGGTATTGAAATCCACAGCCACCAGTGCGATGAGGACCGACAGGGCGCCGGCGACGAATGCACCCACCATCGGGATGAAGCCACCGAAGAAGGTCAGGATCGCAAGCGGACCGGCTAGTGGCACGTTGAGGAGCACCAGGCCCAGGCCAATAAAGATCGCGTCGATGGCAGACACGATGGCCTGCGTGCGGATGAAGCCACCCAGAGTGTTCCAGCAACGGGTCAGAACCTCGGTGAGGTGCCAGCCGACACGGCGACCCGTCACGCGGCGCAACATCGGCAGGAAGTTCTCGCCATCCTTCAGGAAGAAGAACGTCAGAACCAGCATGACGAACATGGTCACCAGTAGGGAAGCGGTTTCAGTGCCGAAGGCCGCAAGGCTGGTGGCGATGTCGCCGGACTTGTTTTGCAGCCAGTCGGTAATCTGCTGCACGCCGTCGTTGAACTGGCTTTCCTGCAGGTTCATAGGCGGTCCCTGGAGCCAGTCCTGGATACGGCCGATACCGTCGCTAGCTTGGTTGACGATCGTTTTGCCCTGATCCACCGCGCTCGGGGCGATGGCCGCAAAAGTCCCGATGATTAGGGCGAAGAAGCCCAGAATGGCTATTAATACAGCCAGGCTGTTGGGAACTTTGGCCTTGCGCAATACACGCACGACCGGCCAGAGAACCGTACAGACAATAACCGACAGGCACACCGGAAGAATGCCCGCCCACAGCTTGCCGAAAACTTGGAAACCTAGGTAAAGCGCTGCGGCAATAATGATGAAGCGCAGGCACCAGCCCGCAAACCAACGACCCGTGGTGCCGATTACCTCGGCGCGGTCGCGCAGCTCAGGGTTGAGATCCTCGTCGATGGAAGATTTCTTGTTCTTCTTCTCGGACTTCTTCTTCACCTTGGCCGCATGTGACTGCACGCCGGGGCGCTCGTCGGTCTCGGTCTCTCCGTCTGGCTCATTATCCTCCGCGAGTGGCTTTTCATTGCCCGTGGTAGCGCGGGCGGAACTGCGTTCCTGTACGAATGCCTCGCCTTTTTCCTCAACGGTGGGAGCCGTCTCCGCGCGCTTGGCCTCAATCACTTCCGCCTCCGGAGATTCGGGACTGATTGTAGGGCGCTTTGCGGCTTCTGGTTCGTCTGCAAAAGAGCCGGAGCCTAAGCGTGCTTCATCTTTATCGTCGCCAGGGATCGGAATGTTCTCGGTATCCATCCGCTGTGAACCCGCGATAAAGTCTGCGAAGTCACGGCCGTCCTTGCCAAGAAAGGGCCTGTCGTGGGGGTTCTGGGAGTTCATTCTCCCTATTCTGCCTCACGACGGCCCGAAACGGGAGTTAGAAATGCCCTCCCGGAGCATGTTGATGTGACTGTGCTTGATTATTGGGTTTGATTATTGGCTGACACCGGTGGCGGTGTGAGCGGCCAGAAGCGAATCATTGTCCGTGCCAGGTGCGTCGCCTAGCTCACCAGTGGAGTTGTCGTCAGTCTTGGCTAGCATCAAGATAGCGGCGATGAGTCCGCCCCAGATCACCAGAATAAACAACACCATGAGGAGTATTGCGGGGCCGGTCATTAGAGTTCATTCCCTTCGGTCGGGGTGGAGGTAGGCGTCGTCGCCGAGGATGTGGCAGCGCCAGTGGACAGAGGGTTTGGTACGCCGCGCGGGCGGCCATTAGGTGGTACGCCGTAGTCGCTGCTAGGCAGTCCGTCGAGGATCTGGTTGCCGCGGAACGGGATGAAGGTCCACAGCACCGCCCCGAAGGCAATGAGGATGAGTGCCAGCCAGCCGTAGGCGAAAATGGTGCTCGATTCATAGCCTTCGTATCCCTCGGAGAGTAGGGTGCGGATCTCCTCAACCAGGAAGAACAACAGCACTGCAGGGGTGATAATGAACACGCAAGCCTGCCAGACAATACCGAGTCGCAGCTCGGATACAGCGTTGAGGTGCTGTGCGATTTCGTTGCGACGCCCCTGAATCCAGCCGATGGTCAAGACGGCGGCCACGGCGCAGATAACGATGCCCAGGTTATTCGTGAACTTATCCATGATGTCCAGCGTGATGAGGCCAGAAGTCGTCGAGAACAGCAGGCAGGATACAACGGCCATGATGCTTCCGACGCTGATCGATGCGATCTCGCGGGACAGGTTCAACTTGTCCTTCACTGCCGAGATCACAACTTCCATGATGGAGATCAGAGACGTGATGCCAGCTAGGAAAAGAGAACCGAAGAACAGGATTCCGAACAAGGAACCCATTGGCATCTGGTTGATGATGGTGGGGAATGCGACGAAGGCCAATCCGATACCGCCCGACACCGTCTCGTCTACTGCGGTGCCGGACTGTGCGGCCATGAAGCCCAGGGTTGCGAACACGCCGATTCCGGCCAGCACCTCGAAGGAGGAGTTAGCAAAAGCCGTAACCATGCCGGTGCCGGTAAGATTCGTGCGGGGCTTCAGGTAGGAAGCGTAGGTAATCATGATGCCGAAGCCGATCGACAGGGAGAAGAAGATCTGGCCGTAGGCGGCGATCCAGACCGAGGTGTCCGTCAGGACGCTCCAGTCAGGTGAGAAGAAGGCATCCAGGCCATCGGTAGCGCCCTCCAAGAAAAGGCTGCGTACTACCATCACTACGAACAGGATGATCAGTACCGGGACGAAGAACATCGTGATTCGGCCGATGCCCTCGTTAATGCCACGAGCGAGGGTGAAAATGCACACTACCCACACACCAATCATGACCAGCAAGATTGGTACAACGAAGTCACCGGTCCAGGCGGAGGAATCGTCGAGCTTAAGGAACTCTTCCTGGAAGTACGTTTCGGCGTTGTCGCCCCACGCCTTGGAAATGGAGTTCCAGGTGTAGATTCCGGCCCAGGCGATAATGGCGGCGTAATACACTGCGATGAAGAAGTTGACGCCTACCTTAAGCCAGCCAATAGGTTCAGCGAACTTGCCGGTACGGCGGAACGTAAGGGGAGTGGAACCGCGGAAGCGGTGCCCCATTGCGAGGTCGAACCAGAGTAGCGGAATACCAGCGCTGAGGAGAGCGACCATGTAGGGGATGAGGAACGCGCCACCGCCGTTTTCATAGGCGGCGTAGGGAAAACGCCAGATATTTCCCAGGCCGACTGCGGAGCCGATGGCGGCCATGAGGAAGACGAGTCGGGAGTTGAATGTTTCCCGTCGCTGACGGGGGTTGGCTTGAGACGTTGTCATTGCGAGGCAACTTTCTTGCAGGCATCTCGGGGTGTGAAGGGGGAGACGAGACTTTAGGGGTGGCAAAGCCTCAAGTTTTTCTAAGGTGCATTTACTATACGACCGTGCAAGAGGGCTAATAGTGGGTTTTCACAATTTTTTCCTGAGTTTGATTACTTACGGGGTGGGGGTGTTGGGGCTGCGGAGATTTGAAAGGACTTCAAAAACGGTTCAGGTGGCGAGCTGTGGGCGTCAATAGAAAGGGTGCGTTGTTGGCAGCAACGGCCGGGCGATAGGATGGGGCACGTGACTCTTACTCTAGGAATCGTCGGCCTGCCCAACGTGGGCAAGTCCACGCTGTTTAACGCCCTGACCCGCAACGATGTTCTGGCTGCGAACTACCCGTTCGCGACTATCGAGCCCAACGTGGGGCTGGTGGAGCTGCCGGACCCGCGCCTGACGCGCCTGGCTGAGATCTTCGAATCCGAGCGCATCCTGCCTGCGACCGTCTCCTTCGTGGACATCGCCGGCATTGTGAAGGGCGCCTCCGACGGTGAGGGCATGGGCAACGCCTTCTTGGCGAACATCCGCGAGGCGGATGCGATTTGCCAGGTAGTACGCGCGTTTTCCGATGACAACGTGATCCACGTAGATGGCCGCGTGGATCCCGCCGCCGACATTTCCGTTATTGAAACGGAGCTGATCCTGGCCGACCTGCAGACGGTGGAGAAGGCTCTGCCGCGCCTGGAGAAGGAAGCGCGGAAGAACAAGGATCTGGCTGAACAGGTCGAGGGGGCTAAGAAGGCACAGGCGATCCTAGAGGATAGCCGGACGTTGTCGAACGCCGCGGCGCAGGGGGAGATCGACCTGGCTACCGTGCGCGATTTGCACTTCCTGACGGCCAAGCCGTTTTTGTACGTGTTTAATTCTGACGAGTCTGTGCTGACCGATGACGCCAAGAAGGCGGAGCTGCGCGAGCTGGTGGCCCCGGCGGACTGCGTGTTCCTGGATGCCGCGACGGAGGCGGACCTGCTGGAGCTGGACGACGAGGAGGCGGCTGAACTGCTGGAATCCGTCGGGCAGACCGAACCGGGGTTGCAGACGCTGGCAAAGGCTGGCTTCGCGACGCTTGGCCTGCAGACCTACCTGACTGCTGGGCCGAAGGAGGCTCGCGCGTGGACGATCCACCAGGGTGACACTGCACCGCAGGCTGCGGGTGTGATCCACACGGACTTCGAGAAGGGCTTCATTAAGGCCGAGATCGTGGCCTTCGAGGATCTGGACGAGCTCGGTTCCATGGCGGAAGCCCGCGCCCACGGCAAGGTGCGCCAGGAAGGCAAGGACTACGTGATGGCCGACGGCGACGTGGTGGAGTTCAAGTTTAACGTCTAACGTTATTGACGCTTCGCGTTATGGGGGATAGGGTGAAGCATGATCCAGTCGTTCGCTGACAAGGACACTGAGCGTCTGTGGAACCGAGAGCGGGTTCGCTCGATCGATTCCCGCATTCACTCAGTAGCGCTGCGCAAGCTTCGCCAGCTTGGGTACGCGCAGACTCTTGATGAGTTACGGATTCCCCCGGGAAACCGGCTCGAGGCGTTGAAAGGTGATCGGCGGGGTCAGTTCAGTATTCGAATCAACGACCAGTGGCGGATCTGTTTTCGGTGGTCCGCCGCGGGGCCAGAGGAGGTTGAGATCGTTGACTACCACTGACAAGCTCCCTCCGGTTCACCCCGGTGAGATCCTCATGGAGGACTTTCTCAAGGAAATGGGGATCACCCAGCATAAGCTCGCCGTCTCCATCGGCGTTCCGCCCCGCCGGATCAACGAAATTGTTCACGGTAAGCGCGCTGTAACCGCTGACACGGCCCTTCGTCTAGCGAAGTTTTTCGAGATGAGCCCCCAGTTCTGGCTCGGGTTGCAGACCCAGTACGACCTGGATGTGGCAGAAGACAAAATCCTCGCCGAGATCGAGCGGATTCAGCCGGTTCACGCTGTCTCGGCGTAGCGGTTACCCGAACCAGGTCCGTCAGCGTGAGGATATGCACGCGGATGGTTCGAACTAGGGAATTTGGGGCCGCCGTCGCGTGGACTTGAGTTCCGAGCGCCGCTTTTTTCACTTCGAGACGGCGCCGCACCGAGCCGCGCGTCGGCTTCGTTTTCCGCCGCGGGGGAGGCGGTGGGGCGAGCGCCTCACGCAATAGGGAGGCCATGCGCTCTCGCGCCTCGGCGCGGTTACGGACCTGCGAGCGCTGCGTCGACGCGCTCACGGTGAGCACAGTGCCGTCCAGGCGGTGTTCGAGGTTGTGGAGGGCGCGGCGGCGTTGGGCGTCGGAAAGCGATGCGCACGCCGCGATGTCGATGGAGAGCTGCACCTTGCTGTCGGTGGTGTTGACGCCCTGGCCGCCGGGGCCCGACGCCTTCGCAAACCGCTCCGTCAGGTCGGCGGCGACGATGGCCAGACCCCCGGGGATCCCTGGGCCAGGCGCGATGGTCAGGTCGTTCATACCGCCCAGCTTAGTTAGAGTTGTTTCCGGATCAGACCCGCCGTGCGAGATCAGGGTAGTGTACGACCACTCCGTCACCGTCGACCTCCAACTCGACGTCGACTCCCCGTGTTCCGCTTCCGTATCGGACAGTTTCAGCATCGACGGAGCTGTAGTACTGGTCTGATGCGATCACCTGGAGGGACGGTATATCAATCCAAGCCATGATCAGCTGCGTTTTCGGAACCTGAGTCTCAAGCAGCGTCAAGCGACGAATAGGCATTGTGTTGGTGAGAGGGCACAGACCGAGATCGCAATCGAGTGCGGCTTTCAGGTCGGCTGACTGGACGATACCGGGGGAGGGCAGATCTTCAGGCTGGGCGCCCTCTTCATTGTTTTCCGCCGACCACACGCCTTGCTCGGACCTAAACAGCTCGAGGCTTCGCCCCCATCCGTCGCCTTCAACGTTCACCGACACACGTTCGGTCACCCAGTTCTCCGCGGTGCGCAGCTCCCACGTGGCCTCGTATCCATCGCCGTATTGCACTCCGGAAGCGGTCAAGCCGGCTCTTAAAAAATGAACTGCGGCCTCGTGCCGGATGAGGGGAGTCTCGACATGCTCCCACTTATACGTGCGCTCTATGGTGAGGATTTTACCACGCTTGATGGTGCGAAAAGGCAGGTAGCTTTCGACTGAAACTCGGTGGAGTTCAAGTTCAACGTGTAACGCGAGCAGCCGCCGCCGGATTCTCGGTGGCGATTCCGGCCCGAACCTCGGGGACATTGTCGCGCTTCCTCATTTACGTGAGCTCCGCGACTCCGGCCAGCTCGCCGCTACCCCCATCTTCGATAGCTTGAGCGAGCTCGACCACGACCATCTGATCTTGTGCACTGGTTTCCGTCCGGCCCTCAGTCCATTCCGCCACCTCATGCGCGGCCGCGAAACCGCGATGACGAATCTGCATCTGGTCGGTTACGGCAACTGGACCGGCGACGCCTCGGCAACACTGATGGGTGGGAGCCCTTTGCCAAACACACTGCCCAGGTAGTCGCGGACCGTGTCGATGAAGCTCGGCATCAAAAGTTTTGAGGCGACGCTTGGTCCCTGAGCAGCTCGATCCTTCCAAGATCCGCGCTGGAGAGCCAGCGCGCTGGGCGAAGGTGTGTCTCAGCGCTTCGCTCGTGCGGCCCGCAGGCCGTTCAAGATGACAATGACTTCAGCGACCTCGTGAACCAATACGACAGCGGCCAGTCCCAGCACGCCGCTGATCGCCAGTGGCATCAACACGATGATGATGGCCAGAGACAGCACGATGTTTTGGTTGATGATCCTGCTGCCTCGGCGGGCGTGCTGCAGCGCCTGCGGGATCAGCCGGAAATCGTGGCCAGTGAAGGCGACGTCAGCGGATTCGATCGCGGCGTCAGAGCCGGTTGCTCCCATCGCAATGCCCACCGTTGCGCCCGCCAGTGCCGGGGCGTCGTTGATGCCGTCGCCGATCATCGCCGTCGGCGTCTTGGAGGAGAGTTCGGCGACGATGCTTGCCTTGTCCTCCGGTCGCAGCTCGGCGCGCACGTCGTCGATTCCGGCGATTTCAGCCAGCGCCCGGGCGGTGCGGGTGTTGTCACCGGTGAGCATGCTCACTTCCACGTCGTTGTCGTGCAGGGTCTGCACGGCTTGGGGTACCTCGGGCCGCAGTTCGTCGCGGACCCCGATCGCCCCGGCGAGGGCGTCATCGACGGTGACTAGGACGCAGGTCTGGCCCTCGGACTCCATGCGCTCAACGTCTGCCTTTAGTGGCCCGGCGTCGATCCACCGGGGGCTGCCCACCAGCACCTGTCGACCTTCGACGGTGCCGCCGATGCCATGCCCGGCCTCTTCGCTGATGTCCAAGGCAGCGGGCGCTTCGGGCCCCGCTGCCGCGATCGCCGCGGCGAGGGGGTGCGTCGATTGCTGCTCAACCGCCGCCGCGAAGGAGAGCACCTGCGCCCGATCGAATCCGTCTGCCGGGACCACGTCGGTAACCTCAGGCTGGTTGCGGGTAAGGGTTCCGGTCTTGTCCACCGCCAGGTGACGGATTCCACCGAGCCGCTCGAACGCCGCGCCGGACTTGATGACCACGCCGAACTGGCTGGCCGCGCCGATGGCGGCCACGACCGTCAGCGGCACGGAGATTGCCAGCGCACACGGGGATGCTGCGACCAGGACCACCAACGCGCGGGTGATCCACGTCTCGGGGTCGCCCAGCAGCGAGCCGATCACGCCGACCAGCACCGCGAGGATCATCACACCGGGCACGAGGGGTTGGGCAATCCGGTCGGCGATCCGGGCGCGGTCGCCCTTTTCCGCCTGCGCCTGCTCGACCAGGTCCACGAGTGTGGTCAGCGAATTGTCCGTTCCAGCTGCGGTCGTCTCGACCTCCAGCGAACCGGCGGAGTTGATTGCTCCCGCGGGCACTTCGTCGCCGGGCGCAACCTCCTCCGGAATGGATTCTCCGGTGATCGCTGAGGTGTCAAGGCTGGAGCGCCCAGACCGAATGATGCCGTCCGTGGCGATTCGCTCTCCGGGGCGCACGAGCATCAGCTCGCCAGCCACGAGGTCCTTCGCTGCGACCTCGACCGCCGTACCGTCGCGCAGCACCGTCGCGGTCTGCGGCACCAATTTCAACAGTGCCCGCAGTCCGCCCTGGGCTCGGTCCATCGCCTTGTCTTCCAGTGCCTCGGCGATCGAGTACAGGAACGCTAACGCCGCGGCCTCCCCGACGTAACCGAGGATCACCGCGCCGACCGCGCTGATCGTCATCAGCAAACCAATGCCGAGCTTGCGCTTCGTGGCAAGGTTCCGGATAGCGCCGGGCGCGAACGTATACGCCCCTAGCAGCAGGCCGACCCAGAACAGTACTGTCGCGGGTGTCTCTAGCCCGGACCAGCCCAGTGCCAGTCCTATGCAGAGGGCTACGCCGGAGAAGATCGGCAGTAGCAACTCGGGGTCCTTCCACCAGGGCCGATCGAGATCTTCGATCTCCGTGGCTGGTTCGTGTTCGCATCCACATGCTGAACTCATGCGTCCGCTCCTTTTCCGTCGCAGCCGGGCACCGAGCACTCAGGGTCGATGCACGGGGCGTTTTCGTCGACAGCCAACGTCGCGTTCACTAGCGCGTTGAGCGCTGTCGCGAGGTGCGGATCGGCGATTTCGTAGCGTGTCTTGCGGCCCTCCGGCTCGGCGACGACGATGCCGCAGTCACGCAAGCAGGTCAGGTGGTTCGAGACGTTCGAGCGGGTCAGGTCCAGGTCGCGCGAAAGCACGGCCGGGTAGCTCGGGCCGTCGAGTAGGGTGATTAGGATTCTGGAGCGCGTCGGATCCGCCATGGCCCGGCCGAGCCGGTTCATGACGTCGAGGCGTGAAGCAATAGTCAGCATATGCTGAATCATACAGCAGTTACTGAACTATTCAACACGCACTGAACTGACGTTGAAACGAAGAGCTTGCGACCTGCAGGAATTAGTCGATGGGATAGCCGGTAACTGGGCCTTCGTGATTCGGCTTCTTCCACGCGGCGCGGTAGCGGCTGATCTGATCCGCCTGGATTTCGCCCAGGGTCTCGGCGGTGGTCTCGGAGACCAGGGTGGAGGACATCAGGTTGAGCCCGTCCTTGGCGGTTTGCTCGGCAGAAGCGTGGGTGCCGGAGCCGTAGAAAATGTGCTTACGCAGCTCGGGCACCATGGGGAAGATCGGCAGGGCGGAGCCGGGCTGGAACATGTTGGGGTATTGCCGATCCAGCGGTGCGGCGGTGGCGAATCCGTTGCCGTCCACTGCAGCCATGAACGCCTCGAGGTGGGCTTGTGCCACGTCCGCGCCGTTGGGCGCTTCGCCCTTGTAGCCGAGGGCCTCCCAGCCGCGGTCAGCCACCTCGGGGGCGCCGCGCGAGACGCCAAGGGCCACGCGGCCACCGGAAATTTGGTACAGCGACGCGGCCTCTTCGGCGAGGTAGAGCGGGTTTTCGAGGTAGAGCGGGTTTTCATAGTGCATGTCGATGACACCGGTGCCTACCTCGATGTGTTTGGTGGTGGCCGCGACAGCACCCAGCAGCGGCATCGGGGCAGAGGCCTGCGGCACGAAGTGGTGGACACGGAAGGACGCGTTGTTCACGCCGATTTCGTCCGCAGCCTGGGCGATCTCCAGATGAGTCTTGGCGATCTTTTCCGCAGATGGCCCACGCTGGCCACCGAAGGCGTAATGCCCGAAGCTTAAGAATCCAAACGCTTTCATTGGATAACACTCCTTTTCATGGTGTTAACGAGAGAGTAACTTTGCAACGAGATACCGTGGACTTCAAGCTCAACGTCTAGGGTCGTGGCAAGACGGTAGATCGCTTTTTCGATTCGACGCTTTTGGGGCACTACCGGGGTTCCCAGTGGTCTTCTTAGATTGAGCGGTTCAGATTTCCTAACCTAAAGCTCGTTTGAGCGTGCTATCCGCTGGTGTGCCCCCGATACTGCTGCTCATAAGGTGGCGGGCACCCAAGAACACAAGGCGTAGGTCGCGCCTTAGGTCAGGTCGAGGAGGATGCCGTGGCTGACTGAGTCGTAGTCCGAGTTTCTGCACCCCCCTGGCCTCTGGTGTACGCGCTAGCCCCGCTCGGGGTAGCGCACGAGGAGATCGTTGCCGATGACTGCGCCGTCGTTGAGCGTTGCCTCGCTCACCTTCGCCTCGGCTGCACCCAGGCCCATAATGTGGCCAACCTCGTCACCGTGGGCGATGAGGTGGTCGGCGATGATACGCCGGTGGCAGCGCCACCACACCGCCTCTGCACACATGATCGCGGTGGGGGTTTCGGCGGCGTTCGCCCGTAGCTGCGAGATCGCGTCCGAGAACTCCTCGCCCAGCGCATGGTCGGCGTAATTGTGGAAGCTGCGGTTACGCCAGTTGCCGTTAACCTCAAACGGCACCGAGTGGGACACGTTGCGTCGCCCGGTGAGGCCCTCGCTTCTGCTGTAAGTGATGCCACATGTGGGAAGGCGTTCGGTAAGGTGGTCGCTGTTGAACCACGGGTACTTCCTGGACCCGGGCAGCTTGCGCACATCCACGATGGATTCCACACCGGCAGCCTTGATCATTTCAGCGAACTCCTCGAACTCGAGGTTGGAGTGCCCCACGGTGAAAATGCGCATGTCATCAATGCTACGCGCCAAGCGGTTACACCCACATCGGCGTCCAGATATCGTGCACCGGCAGGTGCTCGGACCGGTAGAATGGGGGAGCAGGCAGGATGTTCAATGCATTCGCGCCCGCCTTTGCGTGGCATAAATCCTAATTACGGCCGAGCGTTCCGCGGACCGTTCGGTTAAGTTTCAACGGATCGTTTGGGCGACATCGGAAGCCTGAATTAACCGTATGTGGGGCGAATCCTATGTATGTCTTGTTAAAGGGCGCTGCTGCACGAGGAGCGGGGGCTGAGGCTACCGGGTGTGCACTCTATCTTTGCTGCACATAGCGGAGTGTGGTGGTTTTAGCTGCTATTCACGAATGAGAAGGTGACTTTGCAACGACACGTAGTGGACTTCAAGTTCAACGTGTAGCTAGTTGGGCTTGGTGACCTTAACGGGACTTGCTCTCTATGCCTGATGCCGGTCAGAGCCCGGTAACCGGGTGCACAGGATTCAGAGTAGGAGACGCAAACTGAGGTGCTAACAATCGAGCGTCTCACACGCATAGGTGCCTAGCAGCGGAAGGCTCCTGGCCTATAGGGTTGATGTATGCGATCCGATGTTGCATCAGAGATTAGTTATGAGCAGTTTGCCTCAGTCTCCGCAGTGGACGAGGACAGAATGCACCTAGGACTTGCCCCAGCACTCACACCAGAGGGGCTCGTGTCGGAACCGAGATTTTTCCACGGTTTTCTCACCCAGCCACAGGTCTACGCCCAGGCGCTGCTTACCCTCGCGGAGATTACCCGCACCCGGTACTACCAGTACACACCGTCGAATTTGCGTGATCCTGTTTTCACCGCTCACGGTGACTGCCTTCGCGCTGAAGTGTTTTCTGCCTGCAACGGCGTAACTGCCCGTCTCGACTTGGACGCCTCCGCGGTGGACGGTGGGGAGATCGGTTACGGCACCACTAACGTCGACCTTGGTGCGGCGATGATGGTCGCACTCGGGCAAATCCGCAACACGGATCTTATGCATTTGGATGTCGGGGGGAACACAGTGAAGGTATCGACACTCTCGACCACCGAAACAGAGCGGAAGGTTGAGATGCCAGCGCGCTGGATCCCGGCGCTCGGCAATGCCGTCACCATGCACCGGAACTTCTACTTGCTCTCCGCCTACGATGCGGCCACTGCCCGTCGCATCCTTGCACAGCTGCCGAACACCTACCGCTCTGTTCACGATGCACATTGGGTCCAGTTCAACGGCCGAATTCCGCGTGTGTTGGATCACCCTGTCGCCGGTGCCGTCCGCATCCCGGGGGCGCACCGTCTCGTGGCGGCCCGCAGATTGCTCGTACACCTGAGGGGTATGGAGATTTATGGAGACGAGGACGGAGGCCGCGGTGTCGTCGTCGAATTCCTGCTGCCGGGCGGACGACTTTCTATGGGCTTGACAGAGAAGACCTGGCGCGGGTTCTCAGGAGAGGGTGCGCTGCTCGTAAACCTCACCGCCCCGCGCTCCGCAGAAAATGCAGACCTGCTCTCGGCTTTGCTTGGGTTTGAATCAAGAATCGATGTGCCTCGCCTCGCTCGCTCCGCCAACCTCTCGGAACAGAGGGTGCTGGAAGCGCTTGCGGTGCTCGCCGCGGAAGGCAGAGTCGGCTGGGACCTTGCCAAGCAGTCGTACTTCCATCGAGAGCTGCCGCATGACCCGTCGCGAATAGAAAAAGATCACCCGCGGTTGCGCTCGGCCCGTTCGCTGGCCCGCCGCGGGGCAGTAGTCACTCTGGGGGAGGGGCGGTTCTGGGTTTTGGCTTCGGATCAGGAGGGGCACGCGGAGGGAACGACGGCGTTACCACCCAACTTTTGGCCCCCTGAACTGGGAGACGACGGCTCGGGTTCACCGGAACCGGGGGCCCTTGGCTACGAGCTTCAGCTGCGTGATCCTGGTGAGGATACATGCGCATGCACGTGGATCGCACGAGAGGGCACGCAACGTGGCCCATGCAAGCACATCCTGGCGGCTCGGCTGGTGAGCGGTCGGCTGGATCTGCCAGAGCGCGGAGCCAACGCGGTCGCCTCGAAGCAGAAGGGGAACAACACCGCTGGGCTGGGTGCCTTCGAAGAGTGACAGGAGGGGTCATTAATGAGTCAGAATCGGATTACAGAAGAGAAGGCGCAGCGTATCCGCGCGGAGATCGGAGCAAAACACGCCACGGACCTAGCCATTGTTGTGGAACTGTTCCATGACCTCGGTTTCGACACCGTGGCTCCTGCGGAGTTTGCCACACATCCATTGCGAGAAACCGACTCCGAGATCGCGCCTCGTATTACCGCTGCCCGAAAAGCCCTAAAGTCGGGCAAGGCAAAAGCAGCAGGCGAGTTTGCCGAGATTGAGGGTAGCGACCCTGTGGAATGGGTGGTGGTCAGACCAGGTACAGCCGCGCGGCTCGCCCTGGCACTGGATGCCGCCCGCCCCGGATTGCTCGCCCTAGGGTTGAATTTCCGCCATATCGGCCGGAAGTCTTCCGCAATGCGCAGCACACCGGATACTGGCGCTGAACAGCTGGAGCGCCTTCACCTCTTCGCTATCCGTCTCGGAGTCAGCCCCTACCAGGCCGTGCAATTGCTGTACCCGCGCGCCCGACCGCGCTGGTTCGACGCTCCAGCCTTGCATGGTTTGGCCAAGGCCTACGAAACTCCAACACAGGGGCTGCCCTACGCCGAACATGTTTCCAGCGTATTCGACGCTCGGGTCGCTGCGGACTGTCTGGTGCCGTTTGGATCCGATTACGCAGAGGCCTTCATTAGGGAGAACGACCAGACATTCGGCAACGCCGATGAGATCGGCATCCATCTAACCAACCTCTTGGAGCTTGACCCGCCGGCTACCCTGCACCGACCTTGGGCCCACCTGATAACCTGCGCGGAACGCGGTAGTACGTTACTGCGCGAGCTCGGAGCCCAGCGCCCGCTATCTTGGCTCACAGCTGGTGGCCGACCCTACGAAGGGTTGGATCCCTACTTGGCACTCATTGACGCAGAGGTCGTGGATCGAGCCGCGGCACTGGACATGTTTGTCCAGGGCCTCGAGCACACGACCCGCCCCGGAGTTCTGAAGCGAGTGGCCGAACAGATTTCAGAGGCCGAACAGAGCCTGCCACAGTCTGTTCTAGATCCGGCGCTTGTGGCCCGTCGTGCAGGCACGCTGGTGGCTGTTGTCGGCAGGAATCAGCCGAATATGGCCCGCGAACTTGGCACTAGATTGATCCGGTGGATGCCGGAGGAGGAGCTGCCGAATCTCTTGGCCACACTCGCTGCTGTTAAGGCACGTAACGTACGCACGGCGGTGTTGATGGCCGGATTCGACCGTGAGGATGTTCCATCGACGGAGGTGATCCCAGCATTAGAGCAAGCCTTCGCAGACCTAGTGGCCGCAGACGGGGATCCTCGTTTCGTTAAAGTGGTGCAGAGTCTTCGTGAGATATGGGTGGCCGAGGAGTCCGACACTACATCCGAAGACTTGGAGTCCTTAGCTTCCGAGGCTTACGCGACGGACGCAGCGATTCGCTCCTCACGTAGTGCCGAGCTGGCGGCTGCGCGTGCGGCTCGCGGTGAAAACCTAACGCTGAAGGACCACGAGTTCACTGAGGTATGGCGTGTACCGAACACAGCTTACGAGCTTCGGGAGGAACACGGTGTCCGCCTCGTCCTGAGGCACCATCCAAAGAAAAGAAATGACATGAGTTTTGGGCGCTTCCACTTTTGGGTGCTGGAGCGCACGCCGACGGCAGAACGGGACATTGTTCGCGAATTCGAACGCGCGAACAGCGAAAAGTACCGTGGTATGAAGAATCCACTCGACGTAGTACGCGGTCCTTTGTCGCCGTCGGAGATCGCGGCGCTCCTCGTCGACTTTCTCGCCTTCGCAAAGGCGAAGAAGGACTCAAGCGACGCCCCCATTGACGTCTTCCGCGCACACTTTCCGGGTCGAGAATGGCATCGATTGCTTTGGCACTTAGGTTGGGATGACCGTGCGATCGAAACGACTTTGCGACGGCTCGACTTCGCGGAGGGTACCTCACCGCAACCGTTGCTGTCGCTGATCGAACGGAACCCAAGGTCCCTGGGCGTGTTGTGGCCGTTGTGGCCGGTGTTGCTGGATCGGGCTGTTGTCGAGGCTGGCGAAGGCCCCTTGCCGCGTTGGACGGCCGCCGTAATGTCACAAATGCTCGACGGCGCCGGTCACCTCGCCGAGGCGGTTCGGCGGCGCCTAGTCTCGCCTGACCGGGCTATAGGCACAGGTCTGCGTCAGGTCGCTGCCCGCAAAGGCCGGGCAGTCACGCTTGTGCGTGCGCGTGAAATCCTCGAGCTGTTGAACTCATCTGCGACTGAAACGAACGCAGACCGGAAGATGTCTTGAAAATCGTCTCCTTTGGGGACAAGGACACTGAGTGCTTATTTCGACGGCAGCGTCCGAAACGTTTTGATTCTCGACTGCGCCTGCGGGCGTTGAACAAACTTCTGGTGCTGAATGCTGCAACTGAATTGGTCGAACTCAAAGTGGCGCCTAGTAACCAACTGGGAAAAACTCAGTGGCGACCGAGCAGGGCAGCGCAGTGTCAGAATTAGCAGCCAATGGCGCATTTGCTTCATCTGGGCCATTGCTGGGCCATGTGACGCGGAGATTGTCGACTGTCACTAGGAAGCGGAATGACAAGTTTTTACCCTCCGATTCATCCCGGGGAAATCCTTATGGAGGAATTCCTGGAACCAGTGGGTATTTCTCAGCATAAACTCGCAGTGTCTATCGGCGTTCCGCCTCGACGCATCAACGAGATTGTGCATGGCAAGCGCCGTATCACTGCGGACACTGCCTTGCGTCTCGGCCGTTTTTTGGCATGACGGCGCAGTTCTGGATCAACCTGCAGTCGCACTATGACTATGATGTAGAGAGTGAAACGATTGCTGATCAGCTTGAGTTGATCAAGCCGCACCAGGTTGCGTAAATCAGGAATGGAGAAGTTCATTCAGGACGGTTGGAACCATAATCGGCACTATCATAATCTGATTCTTGAGCAGTGCCAGCCGACAATGAATAGCGCCCTCGACGTGGGATGCGGTGAAGGTCTTTTGGCACAAGTATTGAGTGCCCGTGGTTTGACCGTGACAGGGATTGATGCCAATGATGATGTGCTAGCCACTGCGCGTCGGCGTGAGTGTGGAGTCAGATGGGTGCAAGGGGATGTGTTGACCCATGACTTTGGAGAACGGCAGTTTAATTTTGTTACTGCAGTAGCAACGGTTCATCACTTGCCGGAATTTGAAGCGGCCCTGGCCCGGCTGCGCAGTCTAGTTTCCCCGGGTGGCACGTTGGTAATCCTCGGTTTAGCCAGAAGTACGAACGCAGTCGACTTTGTCTACGATGTTGTCGGAGCAGTTCAGCACCGGTTCTATGCAAAGCTCCGTGATCACGTAGAAGATTCAGCACCCAAAAAGTTCGAGTTTCCCTTGACTTATCGGCAAGTTCGAACACAGGCACGCTCATGCTTGCCGGGGTGCTCTTTCCGGCGGCTCCCGTTGTTTCGCTACCTATTGGTGTGGAATCACTCCTGAGCGCGAGTAGAACGTTGCGCATGTTAACTACCAACGGGATTCGGTGGAGTTCAAACTCAACGTCTGGCTAGGCTTCGGGGCTGCCCACGCAAAACTCGTTGCCCTCCGGATCCTGCATTATGGTCCAAACCAGGCCTGGCGCCTCGTGGGAGCTAAGTTCGATAGCGCCCAAACTCTTAAGACGCTCCACAAGGAGTTCGCGGTCAACCCCACCGCCGTCGATATGTATGCGATTCTTGCCAGGCGTGGGATCTGAAACGCGCTGAAAACCTAACGCTGGGGTGGAATCGATCAAAACGAAGTCCCCATAATCTGCGGCGATCTCGCAGTTAGTTGCCGCCGACCAAAACTTGGCTAGCTTGGAAGGATCGTGGCAGTCGAAGGTGACCTGGCGGATAGCGAAAGCTGGGTTACGCATAATCCGCAGCGTACCTGTGTTTCGTTGTTTCCGCTTGTTATCTACAAGCGAGTAAGAAACCCTGCAACGACACTCCATCGAGTTCAAGTTCAACGTGTAGCTAAGCCGTATTTTCTGCAATTTTCCGGCGATCTCTCTGCAAGAATCCCGGCGATCAGCGACGGCGTGCTGTGATGAGCACGTAGCCGGTCGTGGAGTTGACGCGTCCGGACGTGTCGGCATGGGCTTCGAGGTGATCGCGCAATGCAGTCCACAACGCTTCTCGGTGAGAGCCGATGCATTCGGCCATCCATGCATGCGTTGGACTGCCTTCGCGGTATAGCCGCATACCGTCCTCAACGCTGTCGAAGGACCATTCCAGCTCGCGGTGCTCGATGTGGATGCTTTCGAACCAATGCGACAGACGCTCGTGTGCCACCTCGTCAATGCCCCAGGCCATGTGCGGTGGGGTCTGCTTGGAGGAACCTGGATTGACCGTCTCCATCATTGCGTCTGTCATTGTGGCGAGGAAACCCTTTTGATTCCAGGCGGTCATCACAAGCTCGCCGCCCGGACGCAAAATGCGAGCCCATTCTGTCGTTCCGGGAGTTGGATCGCAGAACATTGAGCCAAAAGTACTCGTGACGGCGTCAACGGACGAGTCATCCAAGCCGGTGGCTTCGCCCAGTGCGTCTATCCACGTGGCGTTTGGCGCGTTGCGCTGCCCGATCGCGCGGATTCGGGCGGTCGGCTCGATAGCGGTCACGGTGTAGCCTTCGGCGACGAGCGCTGCGACGCCATCGCCGTGCCCCGATCCGATGTCGACAACCGTTGCAGGGGTGGGCAAGCGCCGGGCCAATTCCGCGGCGACCAGTTTAGAGATCGGTCGTAGGCGTGCAGCTGTCGGGGCGTAATCGCTGGCGGACCAGACATCGCTGGGGGAACTCATGTTGCTCACCTTATATGAAAAGCGTTTTCTTTTGTCATGAAGCTGGTTTGGTTCACTCGATAGTGCGGCTGAACGTTAGTCGACGGCGGACGCATGCACCGGGCAAAGCGTCATCGACTGCTGTCCGGATTGTTGCTACCGCCAACTTGACACTACATAGAGCCAAAAACATTGCAGCGAAGGTGCTGGCAAAGGCTGTCCACCAAATCCCATGGAAAGAAACAAAGCCGGTGAGGTGGTCATTTACTATGCCAACGGTCAGAACCGTGAACACCAAAACCACCATTGCAGCCGTTCCGGTGAGTGCAAATGCTTCGCCTATTTGAATTAGAATCCAGGACCTACTGGGCGCGCCTGCAAGGCGAAGCCCATGGATATCCCTTTTGATTCGGGCATGCATAATGAGCGAAGTCATTACGGCGCCAACGATACTGGGGGCAAGGACTGGACCAAGGACAACCACAAAAACTTGCCATGCCGACATTGAGCTCCCAGGCTCTGCGTCCTTGATTAATCGAAGCCCTGAACCCACACTGATGATGAGGCCTCCGAACAATACCCATGGAACGATATGAGGCGAGGAGAAGTTACGTCGGACGCGAACGTTGGCTCCTGCAATGCCGAGTACACGTGTCCACTGGTCAAGAAGAGGCAGCAGCCAGGGCAATAGTAGCGGTATGAGGACTGACATTCCCATCGCCCAGGCGAGTACATCTTCTGTTTTCTCGATGCAGGCGCCTCCAATACTGCATCCGGTAATAGCGACCGTAGCAACCGCGCTTCGGACTGTGATCCACAACGGGTGAGAGTCGGTTTGTGGTCGAAAAATCTGTTTTAGCGGTAGCAGTGCGCCAGCTATAGCGGCCCCACCACAAACAAGTACGACCCACATCACCACAGAGGCATCAACCGATAGGTCAGGCATGGGGATACCATCACCACGAAGGGCCTCGACTGCTGGGCTCAGCGCTGGGCGAATGAGTTGTGCCCCGATTAAAGAGGTAGTAGCACTAACTACGGCAACTTGGCCGAGTATTAGGAGGTTGATCATCCACCCAGGCATGCCGACCATGCGCCAACTCTGATAAATCGGTTGGTGTTCTTCGATGGTCAAACGCATCTGACTAAACGTGACTAGAACGATGGCACAGATTGACATTCCAAGGATCGTTCCGCCAAGGGGAATTGCGTCTTTGCCATCTGCGGAGATCATCGAAATTGCCAGACTGCAGCTAGCGGAGGAAACGAGCATCGTGATTGAAATCGCCAGCCATGACAACCAATTCGACTTTAGGTCTTTAAGCCAAACAATCATGAGTTTTGCTCCCAGGAGTGGCCAGAGGTTCTTTAGCGAGATCAATTACGCGGTCCGCATATGCGGCTGCTCTTTGGGAGTGCGTAACCATTACCACTGTCGATCCTGATTGAGTTGCCGTTTTGAGATGCCTTAACACCACATCAGCAGTTTGATCGTCGAGAGCTCCCGTGGGCTCGTCAGCAAAGATGAATGGAACGTTAGCAAGCAACGCACGAGCTACGGCTACACGCTGCTGTTGACCTCCGGAGAGTTGATTTGGCAGATAGTTTTCAAATCCTTTGAGTCCCAATGAATTAAAGACTGTCTTGACTTGAGCCATGGAGCAGCGGCGCCCACTAAACCTGGCGGTAAGCATCGCATTGCGCCTTGCCGTGAGGGATTCCAGCAGGTTGTAATCCTGGAAGACGAAGGCGCGCTCTGTACGGTCCGGAGCATTCACTGTGCCTGATGAAGGCTTGTCTAAGCCGGATAGAATTTTGAGCAGTGTTGTTTTGCCGCTTCCAGATGGGCCCATTATGGCGACAAATTCACCAGCTTTAATGCTCAATTCGAGACCGTCTAGCACCTTGTGCTTACCGAATCGCTTCGTAAGGTTATGAGCTTGGAGCGCTTGCGGAGAGACTGGTGAGCTAGCTGATGCGGTGGTGGCATGACTGCTTGTTCTTGATTTCTGCATACTCTCATCCGACCAGCCACACAGTATGGAAGCCATGGAGCCAACTACCTACATAACGGTAGAGCTGGCTCTACCGTTTTTCTCAAAGGCGACCACTAATGTTGACATCGATGAAGACGTTGAAGAGTTTGGGTTGGAGTGCAGTGCTCGCGCTCCTTTTCGTACCTGGATTCGTTATCTCGTTGCTGATGCTGCCTTGGATTCCCCTTGTTGCACGTGGGGCAGATATTGTCTGCAGGCGTGGAGCGTTGTGGATGGGCGTAGAAGTCCCGTACCGCAAAGCGAGCCACTGGTTCGACTGGCCACAGTTCTTTCATCTGGTGATGCAACTTGTGCTTGCTGCAGCTGCCTTCTTTACATGGGTTTCTTTGGGCTTCTTTGCAGGAGTACTAATTGCCATCCCATTCCTACCTGTCGGCGAGCTTTCTCTGGGCGAATGGTCCACCTCAAATCCAATTCTTATTTTCGTGGTTTCTTGGGGTTTGGGCGCCATTGCTATTGGTCTTTTGATGATTTTCTCGCGACTGCTTTCCGCGGCGTCAATAGCTGTAGTTCGGTTTGCGCTGTCTCCTAGCGATAAGGAACTCGCTGCTTCTCGTGCCACTCTTATCGACGCTTTTTCTGGCGAACGCCGTCGCATCGAGCGTGAACTCCATGACGGGCCACAACAATATTTGACAGCGCTAAAACTCAACCTCGCTACAGCAAAATTGCATTACAAGAATCAGGCTTCCTCTGAAGTTATGGAGATAGCATTGGAGGATGCAGAACACAATGCCTCCCAGGCGCTACGCGCGTTACGTGCGACTGTGCGAGGAATCGCCCCGCAGGTGCTCTTTGACAGAGGGCTGGTTGCAGCCCTTGAAGAGCTAATCGCACACGCAGGGGTCGACGCTGTTTTGCAGGTCGAAGGTAGCTCTCCGGAGTTGGACGAAACAATGGCGCTACTGGCCTACCACTGCGTTGCCGAAGCTTTGACGAATGCAACGAAACACGGCGAAGCTCAGCACGTTGACGTGAAGGTCGCTTTTTCGAATCGGCTACGGGTATCTATTACAGATGATGGGGTGGGCTGTATTGAAACCCCTTCTAAGGATTTACGCCACTTGGGCGGTACGGGTATCGCAGGTTTGCGTGAGCGTGCTGCTGCACTTGGTGGAACGGTGAAACTCCAGAACATTAAGGATGGTGAAAGCTCGCTTGAAAATGATTCTGGTGCGCGGTTGATTCTTGAACTGCCTCTGTCGGAATCCCCCAAATCAACCTAGTGGAGAATAGATTGAAGATCTTGCTTGCAGAAGACTCTGCATTGCTTCGTGCCGGGCTAGAACAATTACTAATGGCGCTAGGGCATGAAGTCGTGACGGTGGTCGATGCGTCAGAATTGCGAAATGCCACGATGGCGAGTGATGAAAATGGGCAGAAATACGATGTGATTATCACCGATGTACGTATGCCTCCCACCATGACTGATGATGGTCTGCGCGCGGTATATGATCTGCGCAAACGGTATCCTTCCCAACCAGTTATGGTGCTAAGCCAATATGTTGCGGCGAGCTACCTCGATCGGCTGTTGGAGCACGGCGGCTTTGGCTATCTTTTGAAGGAACGCGTCTCTGACGTGGACGAATTCGTTCACTCTCTTAACGAGGTTGCTCGGGGAGGAACCGTCGTCGATCCAGAGGTTGTATCTGCCCTACTTTCGGCGCGACGAACCGGCCTGGCTGCGTTAACTCCTCGGGAAAAGGAAGTCCTTGCTTTAATGGCTCGTGGTCTGAGCAACTCGGAGATCATGGATGAATTGGTGCTGACCGCAGGAGCAGTGAGCAAGCACGTTGCCAGCGTCTTTATGAAGCTTGGGTTTGCACCCGAGGATGCTAATCGCCGTGTAAAGGCAGTGCTTGCTTGGTTGCGACATACGGAGCGATGAAGGCTAACGCCAACTAGTCGAGGATCTCCGGTTTATAGTCCGAGTTCTTGACCGTCACCGCCGTCGGGGGAGCGGATGGGTCCGTCGCGAAGGTCATGTTGTCCCGGTGCGCGATGACGCGGATTTTGTGCCCGACCATGGAGTCCCAGTTCATTTCGTTTGGCATACTGCTGCTACCAACGATGGCCCATTCGGGAGTTTGGGTGCCAATACCCGCTCCCAGTTTCGCCGTCACGGGCTTCTTCGGATCGAGTTTGATCGCGTAGTAGTCCACGCTATCGTCCACGATGTCCGCCACTCGTGCGAAGTCCTCCGGTGGGGTCATGTCGCTGAAGCGCACCTTCATCAGCTTGCCCTCTAAGGCTGTTTCATTCGGGGCAAGCTCGACCTTATCGGGCTTCGGAGTGCTGGGCGCTGAGGGGTTGGGGCGCTTTTTCGCTCTGTTGCCAGTGTTATCTGTGTTGCCAGAGGCCTCATCATTTTGCCCTTCTTCCGAGGTGCCTTCTTGTCCTGCGGCGGAAGTTTCGCCGGACTCCTTCGAATGCTGAGCAGCGCTCGGCTCAGGCGGAGTCTCGTTATCCGAACAAGCTGCAAGCGAGAGGGCCGTCAACGCGGCAACGGAGAGTGCAACAAGGCGATTTCGCATGAGGTTAAGCGTACAACGTCGCCAGCGTTTGTCCCTACAGAACTAAGTAATTAGGCGCTCGTGGCGACGGGCTAACCCGTCACAATGGCGCGCGCCATGCGATGCAGTGTTGCCGTTGCTTGTTCGAGGTCTTCGGGGGTTTTTGCCATTTCTGACGCCCTCACCACCGCCGCATTCAGTAATCCGATGTCAATGGAGGAAACACCGGGGCAGAAGCTATCCACGATCTCCTTAAAACCAGCGTGCGATTTCTGTACCTTTTCCTCGGCAAACGCTTCCGGGAAGAGCTGGGCGGCGGCCATCAGAGGGCCGTAGGAACCGTGAACGAAAAGATCGAGCATCGCCTCCACGTAGGCGCAGAAGCGCTCTTCGGGCGCTGGCGGGGCGGGCTAGGCCAACCTCGGCGGCCACCTCTGCCAGGGAGGGAACCTTGCCGCCGCCAGCAACGATCAGCCGCTCGGCGGCCTCCAGCACTGCGCGGTGCTGGACCGCGCGGTGCTCGGCTACTGTCGTCTCCGTGATCTTCGGCATAGTGCCCTAGTTTACTACCCGCTTTTCGGCCTGCGTAGCTGCCTATTTGGATGTCTAGTTACCCAGTTGCCTAGTTGTCTTATGCCTAGTTGGAGGTAGGGCTCAAGCGCCCATCGACCAGCAACACC
The DNA here is from genome assembly GCF_056388495.1 of Corynebacterium sp. TUM25020. Taxonomy (NCBI): domain Bacteria; kingdom Bacillati; phylum Actinomycetota; class Actinomycetes; order Mycobacteriales; family Corynebacteriaceae; genus Corynebacterium; species Corynebacterium sp. TUM25020. The sequence goes on from NZ_JBWJFG010000001.1 coordinate 78,671, forward strand.
TGTGGGGCGCCGACGAGAGCTCGGGCGATGCCCACCCGCTGACGTTCGCCACCCGACAGACTTCCTGGGCGGTGCTTAGCTCGGGGCGTCATACCAGCCTTCTCCAAAAGCTCCGCACCAGAGTAACGACCGTGTTTACCCATGACGCGCGCGGCGAGCTCCAGTTGTTCCTCGGCGGTGAGGGCGCCGGGCAGGCTGCCGGAGGATTGGAAGACGAAGCCGATGTAGTCCCGGCGAATGCGGGCTAGTTCCTTGTCATCGTATTTGGTGATGTCTTCGTCGCCGACTTTGACGCTGCCAGAGGCTGGGTTGGTCAGCGCTCCAGCAACGGCCAGCAGTGTGGACTTACCGGAACCGGAAGGGCCGACGACGGCGACGAACTCTCCGGGCTCGACGGTCAGGTTCACCTTGTCCAACGCGGTGATCTGGGAATCACCGTCGGTGTACCCCAAGCGAACACTTTGTGAATGACAAGATTTCCTGTTGGCTAGGGTTGGCTCCATGACTAACGGAACAGAACCGTCACTGCCTCTAGAGATCACGGAACAGTTGGGTGTGATCTCGGGGCAAAAGGTGGGTTATGCCCGGGTGAGCTCGAAGGATCAGAATCTTGATCGCCAGATTGAGCAACTCAAGGCGGAGAAGGTCTTCACCTATTACACAGATAGGGCTAGTGGTGGTTCACGAAAGCGGCCTAGTCTTGATGAAGCGATGCGGTATGTCCGTGCGGGGGATCAGCTTGTGGTCGCGTCGATGGATCGGTGCGCGCGGTCCTTAACGGATCTGTATGCCATTGTTGACGAGTTAGTCAGCAAAGAGGTGTCGGTGGAGTTCCTCAAGGAGGGACAGATCTACTCGAAGGACTCCACCCCGATCGCCAAGCTGATGCTCGGGCTGCTGGGTTCGGTGGCGGAATTTGAACGCTCAATCATTAGGGAGCGTCAAGCCGAGGGGATTGCTCGAGCGAGGGGTGTACAAAGGTCGTGCCCGCGCGCTTACTGCGGAGCAGGTTGATCAGGCGCATGCATGGGTGGATGCTGGTGTACCGAAAGCGGAAGTCGCACGACGTTTTGAAGGTAGGGCGAACAACGCTGTATAGCTGCTTTGGCAAGCCAACGCGAACTACGGATTTGGCTTAAGGAGACCATGGTCAGGTCGATCATATCGATAGCGGACTTGGATAATCTGACCTATTATAGCAGTAGTCAAACAGTATGGATTATCTTAATAGAGAGATCAAATAGAACCTAACGACCATGGAGAACCCTGCCAACAGGAGGACTTCGCTGACTAAAAATATGAGACCTCCGCCAATGTTAGGGCTATTGTCTGCCATGCTTTTAACAAGTACGACAGCCACCGCTCCAGCGGCAATGATCGCCCACCCTGTAGCGATTTTATTTGGGGCAATTACCGCAAGAAAAATGCCCAAAAGGGCAGAAATTGCCGAGATTATTACAAGAGATTGATTGAAGGAATCAAAAAACTGGCTCTCCGTACCGTAAGATGGGTCATAAAAAGGCATTATGATCCATCTTGATAAGCCAAACAAGGACAGAGAAATAAGAATAAGTTCAATGATCGGCAAGAAAAGAATGCGCTTTATCAAATTAATTATTCCTTAAAAATCATGAGGAGCATTCTTTACGACTTGATAGTAAACCTGGGCTACATTTCCGCACCGATACCTATCTACACTGTATTGTGAGTATACGCCTTCGCAGGTTAGCAATAGCTGCGAGTGGAACCTTTCATCACAAAATGATTGGGTCCTTTCTCCTCGAGAAACTGCCTGGTAGCACATATCATGAATAGCGCAAGGTCCTCTGAAATCTGCATTCTTTACTCCTCCAGAGTATTCATCAGGGCTAGATGTGCAGTAGTCGTTTAGATTTCCTCTATGCCAGTCATATACATAGTAGCTAGGGACTGGAATGATTGTCACTACCTCTTTTCCGCCCACTACACGAGAATCTCTAGTTTCTGCATTGGCGACAAGGTCATTTCGTGCGCCTATCTCCACATTCCCCCCACTAGCCAACTCAGGATAAAGAGCAACTAGTTTATCGTTAAGTAGCTTCTCTCCCACTCGTGTAGTGGCGGTGTTTCCTAGGTACACACTTAGATCCAGTCGACTTTTTGAGAAGTTTTGAACAACATTTCCTTTACTGTCCAAAAATTGTTCGGAAGTAGGGTATCCATAGATACCTTGCTCACGTCCGCTCGCTTCCCAGATCAACTGCTGTGCTCCCACAACGCTATGTGCTCCATATTGTGGGTGCCAGTAGATCTTCCCGCGGGTGAAGTTATGGAACCGTCCGATGCCGTCAGGGGTTTTTGTTTCATCACCTGTGGGGTAGCCAAGCGGGCCTTTTTCTGCCCCGGTTTGCACCCACTTGTCGTAGATCGCCCCGTGGATTGTGGCCAGTCCTGCCAATGAGCCGTAGATGTGGCCGTGCTCGAAGGATTGCTTACGCCCGATACTGCCAGACAGGCCAAATTCGTCAGTGGTGGGGTAACCTAGCGGTCCACGTTCCCATCCGATACGTGCCCAAGCGACAGAGAAGTGCGTGGTGATCGAATGAGCACCGGTATTAGGGTGCCAGTAGATGAATCCGTTGACGAACTCGTTGCGGCGCCCCACGCCATCGGGAACCTTCAGTTCGTCGGATTTTGGCCAGGTTAGGAAGCTTTGTGGTCCGCCGAGGGAGTCGTACTTTTCGCGGATCTTTCCGCAGACCTTGAACGGGCTGGGCCAGTACGTTCGGCACGTATCGACAACGGCAAAAGTCTGGATCCCAGAGCGTGCCTGTGTGGCCTGTTCTTTAGCTTCTTGGACCTCGGCGCGGTTGGCCTGTTCTTTGGTGAAACCACCAGGGATTTCTTCTTTATCGGAACGCATCTGTCCTGGGATGACTTTGCTTTTGGGGTTGGTGGTGGGGTGCCAGTTTTTGCCCGCTTGGTTATCGACGTTGTTGTCGTCGAAGCCTGGTTCTGCCGGTTCGAGATCTTCGCGCCCGGGTGCGACGTAATCGGCGTTGTTGTCGGCTGGTGTGCTGGCGGCTGCTGGTGGTTGTGTGGGCTGAGCTTGCACGGTGGGGGTGAAGCCGATGCCGAGGGTGAGGGCGAATAGGAGAGTGGTGATAGTGCGAGATGGTTTGGCCATGATGGGTCATCTTTCGCTGTGGTGAATGGTTAGAAATGAACTTAGCGCGAGATAGTTCCTTTGGGAATGAAAAATGGTTGAATAGTTGGGAAATCTTGTAAATATGCAGGAAGATTCCTGAAATTATTCTGCATGGCTGTTTGTCGACAGTCTATTCAGCGCTATATCTGTTCTTCTTATATATGGAATAGGCGAGCGGCCGGGAGAGGGGATGCGATGCGACGTGCCGTGAAAGAGATGCGAACTCCCCGGACTTTCCTCATATCCCGAGCCAGGCATACTCGGAGGCAATCGACGTGTGGCATTGTTCACCCCGATAGCCACGTATCCGGCAGCAGCCTCAAGTACTGCCCCCGCTTTCAAGCGGCGTCCGGTTTTCCCTTCCCTATCATCTGCACTACGTGTTCAGTGCCCAAGTCGATCAGTGCCGACAGATTATTAATCGCACTCGGGTTCGCGGAACGGAAGGCCTGCACGCGGTTCCTGACGCCTTTGCCAGGTGTAGCGGAGTCGTATTGGGCCTGGATTGAGAACACAGCATCGATAAGGGCTGTGCTGATCTCCTGGGGGTAACCACCGCGGTAGGCGGTGAAGTTTGATTCGGGGATGTGGCGGGTTGCGGCAATGACAGCGTCAAGCTGGGCCGAAGTTATGGTCATGCCTGTGAGATCTCCGTATCAGTGGTATTTGGTACGCCTACGTGGGCTGCATTGATCCCTAAAGCGAAGTAGTACTGTAGGTCACCGTGACGTCTTTAAGTTCCAGGGTCGGAACGTGCGGGGCGGGAAGATGCGAGGCGGGGCTCATCGGTTCTCTCCTAGGGCTGCAAGTGGGTTGGTGCGGGTGACGCGGACGACGGCAATCAACGCGCCGATCAGGCTAGATACGAAGAGGATCGCGCTGCCGCTGAGGACGGATCCGAGTTCGGTGGCGTAGGGCATGGCCGTGGTTTCCAGGAAGCTTTCGAGGCCGACGGCGATGAGTGCACCGACGATGACGGAGATTTCCTTGTACGCCTACGGGCTTATCTCTTCGCCCTTACATGCGCCAGCGTGGATTTCCTGCCAGACGTCGAGGGGCAGGTAGGCTGCGTCGACGTTGACGATGTAGCGGGTGAAAGCGGAGTCCGTCTGGGGGCCATCGGCGAAAGCGATGACGTCACTATCCATTGCCTTCAGGCCGGAAACACCGTCGTTAACCAATCCGGCTGTGAGGCCGGAGATGATGACGACCAGCAAGGACATGAGCGCCAACACGACGCTCATGAGAAGAAAGCGGGTGCGCGCAAAAAGCATTTCGCGCAAGGCTAGAAACATGATGAAAATCCCTGGGGTTGAGGTTGGGGGAGGTGAGCGGTTCATCAGTCGCTACACAGACTTGAGCAACAATGTGTTGCAAAGATAAAAACAGGGCGTTTCTAACAGCGGGTATTGAAAGTACCGTTGGTTAGTTAGAATGTAGGTACGTTGCTACAAAAGGAGGGTTCTCATGACTAGCGTGAGTGCGCGTGAGTTCAATCAGGATGTGAGTTACGCGAAAAGGAAGGCCAGTGAGGGGCCCGTTGTTATTACTGATCGGGGTGAGCCGGCCTTCGTATTGCTTTCCATTGATGACTACAGGAAGATCTCCGGCTCGAATGAAGGCTGGGCTTCGCGGTTGCAAATGGAAGAGGACATTGACCTCGAGGACGTAAGGATGGACTTCGAACCGCGGGTGCCCGAGCTATGAACTACCTGCTCGATACGAATGTGGTCAGCGAACTCCGGAAGCCGCCCGGGAAAGTAAATCCCAGGGTGTTTGAGTGGGTTAATGCGCAGATCTTGCACAGCCAATATCTCTCTGCGATCACTATCTATGAGCTGAAGTTAGGTATCTCCCGAAAGAATCACACCGATCCTGTGCAGGGGCAGCGGCTGCAGAAGTGGTTCACTCAGGATTTACTTCCGCTGTTCGAAGGTCGGGTTCTTCCTTTTGATGAGCGAGTGGCTATAGAGGCGGCCAATTTGAATGTTCCGGATCCCCGGCCCCAGGCTGATCTATTAATTGCTGCCACCGCGCGTGTGCATGGGCTGACAATCGTGACTCGAAATCAGAAGGATTTTGAGCCGATGGGTGTGCAATATTTGAACCCCTGGGAGCTCTAGCGCTCCAGTCCTAAACCGCGAGCCCACGGTTGCGCCGCCATTGGCGGTACACCAGCGCAGTCACGGTTCCCGCATACAGCATGCCCGTCACCACCAGTACCGCGTGCAGACCCGCCTGAACATACATCCAGCCGCCCAGCAGTGCCCCGCAAGCCAGCGCCACCCACAGCGCGAAGTAGCGTATCCAGTCGATGTGTGGCCCACCGAACAAAGCGGCCACGAATCGCTGCGACATCTTCACCAGCGTGCCGGTCATATATGTCAGCGAGATGCTTACCTCGCCATCGCGTTCGAACGTAGAGTTCATCGCACCCACGGTGAACGACAGACTGTACACCGCCAGCTGCTCGTGCCCCGTTAGTACCATCACCGATGCGAGAGTGGAGGTTGCACAAATAAACAACAGGATCGCCTCACGAGTGCGCGTGCGTGGCAAGTGCCGATGTCCCAGTTGGCTGATCAGAGCCCCAATTCCCACGCCGACCAAGAACAGCACCATCACGCCGCCCGCTGTCGCAGCAACCTCCCATTTCCCCGCGTTTACTGCCGCCGTCAGGCGCGTGGTGTTACCCGACATAAACGAAAGGAAGTACCCTCCCAAGTACAAAAACCCCAGCGTATCGACAAAGCCCGCGATAGAGGATAGATAGATCGCCAGTGCATGTTCGCCGATACGGTAGCCCTTCATGGCGCAATCGTAGCAATACCGATGCGTCCTCCGTGGACTAGTCGTCCCAGCTAGGGTTCGTGATTCCCTCTTGCTGTGCGCGGTATTCCACCAGGGACAGCAGGTATTCCTGAGCACCTTGGTAGGCATCGGCGAATCGCTCATCGCTGACGTACATCCGAGCCAGAATCAGCTGGCGCGACGTAGTGACGTCATACCACTGGTTGATCGTTGCGCGGTGCTGCTCAACCAGAGCCTGTGCCTTGTCGCTTTCGGGTGCGACGCCCGCATCTCGGGCGGCAACAAGTTCAGCCACGAAGCGGTCGTGGTCGTCCTTGATTTCCTGAAAATCTTCATCGCCCAGCGAATTCAGCTTCTCTTGAGCCTGCTGGTACTCGGGAGTGTCCCCCCAACGCTCGCGTGCTTCCTCCTGATAGGCAGGCATGTCTTCGCCGAAGTACTTCTTGATCCTGTTCATTTGTTCCATGGTGTATCCTTCCACCTTCGTTGTATCTATTAGGTCACTGACCGCACGCAATTGGCTCTTCACCTGGTCGAGCTTTTGTGTCAGCGCCGCTCGGTGGGCTCGGAGTGCACGATCCAGCGCTGCCTCGGAAGGGGTATCGATCAGGTCGGGAATGTCCGCCAGTTTGAAGCCCATGTTCCGGTACAGCACGATGGCCGCACCAATGCGCAGATCATCTTCGGTGTAGAGCCGGTAGTCGCCCAGTGTGCGCCACTGCGGGGTGAGAAGCCCGATGGAATCCCAGTGGCGCAGGGCTTTGGGCGTCACTCCCAAGAAATCTGCTGCATCGCCAATCGTGTATTCGGTCATGGGAAAGATCCTTCCGGTTGTCGCAGGGGCAAGGTCAAGCCGAGAGTGGAAAGGGGGGCGGCGACTGCGTGGTGAGATTGTTATGAATTCATCTTCAGGCAACCTCGCGCTTACCTATTGGCGATAACTTGTGGGAGTTCAATTCTCGCAGAAAAGGAGCACATCTATCGTGTCTACAAACTCGTCCAACAATTCGCCTAGCAACTCGCAGCAGCCGGAAAACCAGAAAGCGCCCAATAAAATGAGCGTAAACCGCCGTAACTTCCTGGCCGGGACGGGAGCGTTGGGCGTCACCGCGGCATTGGCGCCGGCAGCACAGGCGCAGGCGTGGAGTTCGTCGGCTGGCTCGCTGGCCGGTTCCAGCTTTGGTCCAGGCCGCGGAAACGGCAGCAACGGTAACGACGGCAGCGACAGTAGCGGTGGCGACAACAATGGCACCGGAGCAGACATGCCGCTGAAGTTCAATGGCAACGGCAAGTTCAAGATCGTGCAGTTCAACGACACCCAGGATGACCATCTAACGGACCGCCGCACCATTGAATTCATGGGCAAAGTCCTCGACCAGGAAAAACCGGACTTCGCGCTGATCAACGGTGATGTGATTTCGTCTGGGCCGAAGACCACCGAGCAGGCTTTCCAGGCCGTTAATAATGTGGTGCTGCCGATGGAGTCCCGCAAAATCCCGTGGGCCATTACTTTCGGCAATCACGACGAAGACTCCATGGAAGACGGCACCCAGGCCGACGAGATCGCACTGCTGAACTTTGTCCGCAAGTACAAGTACAACCTCAACGTTGCCGACGATCCGATTCATGGCGAATCCAACGTATCGCTGCTGGTTCAGAGCAACGCGAATCCGAACCCAGCATTTGCCATCTGGCTACTGGATTCCGGCAACTACATCGGCGAGGAGCTTGCGGGGCAGGAGACCAAGGAGATTCCGGGCTATGACTACATCCATAGTGACCAGATCCAGTGGTACCGCGATACCTCCCGTAGCTACGAAGAGCGTTTCGGCAAGAAAATCCCGGGCCTGATGTATTTCCACATTCCCACCTATGAGCACCGCGATATGTGGTTCGGCGGCCCCTACAATAACGACCCCATCAAGCACGGCCAGGCGAAGAAGCGCCATGGCATCGAAGGGGTAAAGAACGAGGATGTCTACGTCGGTGCCTTCAATCCTGGCATCTACTCCGCCGTCCGCGAGCGCGGCGACGTGCTGGGTATCTACTGCGGCCATGACCACATCAATTCATTCAACGGCAACTACTTCGGTGTAGAGCTGGGCTACTGCCCAGGCACCGGGTTCGGACCCTATGGTCTGCATGACGGCACCTGGGACATGCACACCTTGCGAGGTGCCCGTGTGTTCGAGCTGGACGAGGCCGACGAGCGTGTCTACAAGTCGACCCGCTTGGTTTTTGCCAAGGAGTTGGGCTTGGATATGAATCCGAAAAAACAGCCGCTGGACAAGCCTGCGGACCTGCCCGAGTACGTGTCCATTAAGTAGCTCTTCTCGTGGGCGAAAGCGCTCTCGGTGCACTGGTCATGGCCAGATAGGATGGGGACAATGTCCGTCAATTCACCTGAAAACATCCTTCTAAATCTGCCCGACGAGCAGTGCGCCATCATCCGCGGCGTCTTCGACGAACTCGCCAATCGTGGATTCCCTCTACAACGGCAGACTCCACACATCACAGTCACGTTCTCCCCGAACATGGCCCCGCATGTTGTGGAACGTGCCCGCGAAATCCTGCCTGGCGCCGTCCCCTCCGAGCTTGAACGTAGGGGAGTGGTCGTCTTCGGCACAGGCAAGAAGCAAACCGTTGCGTGGCTATTGGAAGCCACCGATGAGCTGGAAAATGCCGCCCGCGAGCTGAGCGCGCTCAACCCTGACGGACGAGGCCCACGCTGGGTGCCGCATCTAACGGTGGGGCTACGGCTGCCGAGGGATGTTGTTCCTTCTTATATTGACGCCCTGTCTCAGATCACCCCGCGGGAGCTCAAGTCGATCACTGCAGCTGAGGCAGCATATTGGAGACCAAGTGTGGGTGAACGGGTGCTACTTGCCTAAAACAAGGTGGGAGGCAGTCGCCCGAAGGGCTGCAGATGTTTGATAATCTGCCTTTCGTAAAAACACAGCTGAACTAATAGGAGCCATAGGGCGCAGCTAAGTCTACAAGTTAAAAGAGGGTGTTTCTCACGTCCACGTCAGCAAAAGAGCCGGTTGTAACACCGGCTTTTGTCTTTGCATGGTTGGTGAACTTTGCACAGTTCATGATCTTCTACGTTCTGGTTACGACCATGGCAGGGTATGCAGTCAAGGAATTTGCGGCCAACAACGCAAGCGCAGGCCTGGCCTCCAGTGCCTTCGTCATCGGCGCGACAGGCGCGCGTGTGTTTTCGGGATTTCTCGTCGACGCGGTGGGACGTCGACGTGTTCTGTTTACCTCCCTGGTTCTGGTGATCCTAACCTGCGCGTTCTACATTCCGGCACACTCGCTGGGGCTGCTGATTGCGGTGCGTGTCATCCACGGCATTGGCTACGCTTTCGCCAGCACCGCTGTGATGGCCGTTGCCCAGTCTGTGATTCCGAGTGCGCGCCGGGCGGAGGGCACGGGCTACTTTGCTCTAGGCACCACCTTGGCCACTGCTATTGGCCCGGCACTGGGTCTGTGGTTGGTAGGGTCGGTTGGCTACTCCACCATGTTCAAGGTCGTAATTGGGATGTCCGTTGTGGCGTTCCTGCTGTCGCTATTGGTTCGTTCGCCAGAGCCTAAGGACGGAGCTCATCATCACCGCCCCAGCTTCAACCTGTCGGCGATCGTGCATCCCAAGGTTGCCCCCATCGGTTTCTTCATGCTGCTAGTCGGTATTTGCTACGCCGGAGTGATCACCTACCTGAACAGCTTCTCCGAAGGAAACGATCTGGTCACCGGTGCCCAATACTTCTTCCTTGCCTATGCCCTGGTTACGTTGGTCATGCGTTTCGTTTTGGGCAAAGTGCAGGATGAAAAGGGCGACAATATCGTCGTCTATCTGGGATTGGTGACCTTCGCGATTGCTTTGGTGGTGCTGGCATCGTCTACACAGGATTGGATGGTCATCCTGGCCGGTGCTCTCACTGGCCTGGGCTATGGTTCGCTGATGCCAGCCGCACAGGCGATTGCTGTTAAGGCGGTGGAGCCGCACCAGATGGGCGCGGGTATTTCCACGCTTTTCTTGCTCCTGGATGTGGGTGTCGGCTTTGGTCCTATCCTGTTAGGCATGATTGTTTCTTCCACCAGCTACCAGGCCATGTATGCAATGTTGGCCGGGCTGGTCGTCGTGAGCGGCGCCGTGTACTTCCTTGTTCACGGTCGCAAGGTTGGCTAAAGTTCGCTAGAGTTCCAACCTTCTCCGCACACCAATTGAGGTATCGCGGAGAGCCCTCGAAAGGATCTTTGTCGCATGCTGCACGCCGTGAGTTTCGCGTTGGCTGATTCCGTCAACGTCCTATTAATCGGCGTGCTTTTCGCTATTGCAGTCATGCATCCGCAGCCGCGGCGTTACAGCCCTATTGCTGCCGTGCTGGTGGCGGGGGACTGGTGTGGCGTACTCCTGCTGTCTTTGTTGACGCTCCTGCTCTTTAATGGCATTGAGGATGTCGTGCAGACGGCTTTGGCGTCGCCGATTTTTGGCCTGGTGCTTATTGCAATCGGTCTTCTTAGTGCCTTTTTGACGCTACGAGGCGGCGACCCGAGCCCTATGATCAACCGTCTGGCTAAGCCCCTCCGTAGGGCATCGCTAAGTACCTTTCTTTCAGGCATGGTGCTGGGACTGGTGCAGTCCGCAACGTCGGCGCCGTTTTTCGCTGGCCTAGCCTATCTAAGCACGGTGGAGATCAGCACTTTCGCGAAATATCTGACGGTGGTTCTTTACGCCACGCTCGCACTCAGCCTGCCTGCGCTCTCTGCAATCGCACTGGGCATGGTTTTAAGGAAACCGAATAGTGGTTTGGCGAAGTTTATCGACGGGCTGCGCCATCGCAAGGAGCAGATGGTGGCGCTGGCAGGCTATGTGGTGGCAGCGATGTTGATTGTGTTGGGGCTGTTGAGCTTCCTCTAGGCCTCGCCGAGGAACTCCATCCACCTATCCCACTCGCGCTTGGTCTGCTCCATCCCGTCCTGCCAAGACTTTTCTAGCCGATCCAGACGGCGCTCAGTATTGCTGACCTGCATCTTTTCTGGATAAAAAACCAAAGCCTGCCCTTTTGATTCCAGCTCTGCGATCTTGTCGGAAGCTAGATTGTACTTCGGCGGACGATCAATCATTGCCTGGGCGACGGCGGGACGCTTGCGCAAAAGCGCGCGCACCAGCTGCGGGCTGCGAAGCGCGGGGCGAACGTATCCCTTGGGCTTGGTACGCAGAACCAGGAACTTCTCAAACCCATCTTCGATGGCAACGTCGAGGATCAGGCCACCGGACTCTCCAAGGGCACCATCGACATAATCCACGCCATCGATTGTCGGCACGGGCATAAGCCCCGGCAGCGTGGAGCTGGCTCGCACCTTGCGCATGAGGTCGGGGAGATCCTTGATGTCCTCGCGTCGCCAGTACACCGTCTCGCCGTTATCGGCACGGGTAGCTCCGATGCACATCTGGGAGGAGGAACGTTGGAAGGTTTCCCAATCGAAGGGGAGGTCGTTGCCTGGTGCGCCGGCAGTTTCATAAATGTACTCCGCATTGAAGTAGCCACTGCCCCGCAGGAGAGACTTAAACCCTCCAGACTTCGGGTGACCGCCGAATTCAACAAAGGACTCGCGGGCACGCTTCCGATCCCTGGATAGGAAGTTCACGGTGTGGGAGGCTCCGGCACTGATACCCCCGACCCAGCCGAACTCAATATTGTGTTCTAGCAGCTGGTCGATACAGGCCGCCGTGTAACTATTTCGCATCCCCCCGCCTTCGAGGACGAGGGCTACTTCCTTGGCGGACATGTCAGAGCCTCCTAGTATTTTTGGCTTTAAATACCTTTGTCGTGCGCCGGCCTATCGGGAACGCAGTTTCTTCACCCCAGCGACCACCGCCACGATAATTGCGCCGATGATCAGTCCGAAAATCAGGCTAAAGCCGGTCTCGGTAAACCAAGTTACTGCGCCACCGAGGTGTTCGACGCGCTCCACCACATGGTGAACCGTTTCATAGGGCCAGTGCAGGCCGAGTTCGTCTAGACCTACGAGCAAAATGTGCCCGCCGACCCACAACATAGCCAAAGTGCCAATGATGCCAATGGCGGTGAGCAGTTTCGGCATGCCCTGGACAAGCAGACGGCCGAATTTTTTCGTCCCCTCGCTTGCACCCTCCTTGCTCATCAACGCCAATCCCATGTCATCGATCTTGATGAGTAGACCGACAAGACCATAGACCGCAAAAGTGATGAGCAGGGCAACGATAATCAGAACCAGCGTGCGGTTCAGCAAGGGCTGGTCAGCAACCTCGTTGAGCGAAATCACCATAATCTCTGCGGACAGGATGAGGTCGGTGAATACCGCGCCACGGACCAACGCATCCTCTGATTGGGCTGCGTTGTCTGCGGTGTCTGCGTCTTCTGGGTTCTCTGTATCCGCTGTGTCTTCTTCATGCCCACCCAGACCAAGCTTATGGAGGACCTTCTCCGCGCCTTCATAGGACAGGTAGAAGCCACCGAGCATGAGGAGGGGAGTAAGGGCGCCAGGCAGCAACCAACTGAGCAAGAGGATGATCGGCAGGATGATAACCAGTTTGTTGACCAGGCTGCCCTTGGTGATCTTCCAAATGATGGGCAACTCACGCGCCGGGGTTACACCGGCAACGAACTTCGGGGTGACTGCGGCGTCATCAATAACAACCCCGGCTGCCTTCGTAGAAGTGCGTCCCGCCATAGCAGCGACGTCATCCGTCGTGGCCGCGGCCTTCTTGGCGATAAGAGCAATATCGTCTAACAGAGCCGCAAGGCCAGCTGCCATGGTGAAATCTCTTTCCTTTCAGAGCCGAGCAGTGAACGGGTGTGCTCGGCTATTTTTCGGCAAAAGCCCCGCTTAGTTCCCTGCGTGTGCGCCGAGAGCCTCATCGATGGGGGTATCGCCGTTATTAAATTCAATAAAGTGGCCGGCCAGCTCCGGGCGATCGACAACCTGCGCAATGACGGTTGCGACATCAGCACGAGAGACCTGGCTGGACTTCAGTGCATCGCCGTCGTTGGCGGTTCCATCCGCCTTAGGCGCACGAGTCTCGATTTTACCGGTCGGTTCCTCCAACGTCAGGGCAGACGGCCCGACGAGCGTCCATTGGGCTGCCGAATCACGCAGGTGATCGTCCGCGGCTGCCTTCGCCTCACAATAGGTGAACATGGAGTGATCCTCCGGCACACCGTGGTCGGCGCGGGAGTTGAAGTAGCTGACCATGATGTAGCGCTTTGAACCTGCCGCGTCGATGGAGCGGATTGCGGCGTCCCGGTCGACGCGCAGGGTGCGTGCATCGTCGCCACCGCCGACGCCCGCGGACCAGATGATGACATCCTGATCGGCGAAGAGCTTTTCGAAGCCGGCAACGTCTAGTTGCTCGATGTCCTGTACGACGGCTTTCGCGCCGGTAGCCTCCACATCTGCTACGTGATCGGGGTTGCGCACTACGGAGGTGACAGTGTGGCCGGCCTTGACGATCTGGGGCGACGCCTTCAATGCCACCTTGCCGTGGCCTCCGAGGATCATCACATTCTGAGCGTTAGACATTCTTGCAGTCCTCCTTTTGTGTTTGCTTCTTCGCTAGCCGTAAAACGGCTCCAGTTGCTTTCAACGGGATAGGACGGAGCTCTATTCCGCGCTGCGCTTTTCCGCCAGCGGGCCGATGCCTCCAGCACCAATACATACGAAGTCGTCTTCTCCGCCCCGACTGTGGCGATCCGCCACCTCTGCACGTACAAGCAGGATTCCGCCACCGCCCGAAACTCGTACCCAGCGGGGCTTGAGTTGTGTGTCCACCTGGGCTTGGGTGGCACGCTGTTCGGTTTGTTCGGCATCCTCCAGACCGTTGGGGGTGGTGATCGTCAATGTCATGTCGGTAGTTGCCGTCGCATTGAGCTGCCAGGTCCAGTCACCGAAAGGCAGGGATTTATCCAGCAAGATAGCGCGGGATTGCCCTGCGCGGATACGTACTCCACACTCGGGTTCTTTCCCAGGATCGCTTGTTGCCGACGCCACCACTTCCGCAGCTACCAGTTTTCCGGATTCGTCGATTATCTGTGGTTCGTGGTCTAACTGGGTGACAGCCGGCTGGCCAGTCAGGGTGGAAACTCGGTCATATGGATTCACTACAGGGGTGAGAATATCCAGTGGCACTGGTTGTTCCATGAGCTGCGGTGGCTCACCCGCCCCATCCAGCTTGGTGGCAGCGCGCAGGTTGGCTAGGTAATCCGCGGTCCGATCATTGTCCCAAGCGCGAACCCAGGTGAAGGTCGAAACAAGACTGATGCTGAAAGCAACGAGGATCACGCCTACCCCTACCCAGAGGCGTTGTCTCGTCCCCGTGTTGGTGGAGCGGCCGGTGGGGACGTGGGGGCGTCCAAAAGAAAGTGCACAACAACCGATTGCCAGTACGGCGAAGGTAAACCAGTCAGCGAAGTAGTGCATAGAGCACAACAGCAGGCCAGAGGTTCCGGTGCTGTTGCGTGCTCGGCTGAGCAGGGCATAGATGATGGCGAGGTATGCCAGGATCGTCAGCAGCCCCAAGCAGCGACGGCGAGTATCGCGACGTAGCCACAATGCGACGCTGAGGGCGATGAGTACCGCGCTGGTGATGCCCCACCACGGCGGAGCCGTGGCAAACGCGCTAGACGGGGACCAACGATCCCAAGACAATGGTCCTCCGAGCATTCCGGGCAGCACGGTGGTGAGGAGGCTATTGGGAAGCGCCGACCAGAGCGTCTGACGCGCCGGGGTTTCAGCAGGTAGTGGGGAAAGGGTTAGGAAGAGCAGCGACCAAGCGATGAAAAGTGCACCCGGGGCTGCGAAGAAGCGAAGCAGGTCGCGCCGGGGTAGGCCAGCTAGCAACGCTAGGGCGATCGCTGCAGGAACGATGGTGAGCGCTTTTTCCGTAAAGAGCAGTGCTAAAAGCAGTACGACGGTGGCAGCGAAGCTATAGGCGAAACTCCGATGGGCGGCAAACAAGCACAGGAGGAATCCAGCCATGCCGATCTGCCAGGCCAGGGCGTTGATGCCGGCGGACCACCATCCGGCGGCGTCCATGAGAAAAGGGCTGAAAAGTAGGGCGGCGTAGAGTCCTACGGTCGTGATGCTGCGACCGGTAAGACGGATACAGAACACAGCCCACAGTGCCGCAGCAAGGGCGCTAAAGAGCAACAAAAGCGAGGCCGGGAGCAGCCAGTTCAGTGGCGCTAGGTGATGGGCTAGTACTTGAATAAGTGCCGACGCGGGCATGAGGTGACCGTCGTAGTTAGTGAAGTAATCACCGAAGGATCCGCCGTCGAACGTGGCTGGGATGAGGAAGTCGTCCCAATAGAACGTGCGCTGGCTGAGTTGGAGAGCACGGACGACAAGCGAAACAACGGCCAACGCGCCTAACAGTGCAGTGAACTTGCGGTCGCGTGGCCGAGAGGACCGGGACGTGAAGGAGCGGGACGGGGGAGGGGTGGAAGGTGTGGTGTGCACAGTGTGTGGAGTGAGATGTGGGTGTGAGATATCGGTGAGTAATGAAGCCGTTTGCTAATGCAGCTAGTTTTGATCGCCCGCTTGGTTGTCTAGGCTGACGGGCTGCACGGAGAGGTACTCTACGTCGCCGGAGCAGCCTTCCAGCCCCTTCATGGGCACATATGCTGCCTTGGTTTGCTCCGGAGGATACACGCGGAGGCCATCTGCCTTTTGTGCCTTGCAGTCCTTAGGGTCAAGGGCGCCGGTCTGTGTGATTTTTACGCCAGCAATGGCGGATGTACCGGGATCGAGCTTTACAGTCTCGCTAGGAGCGCCCTTTTCACGTTGGGCGGGCTTACCTAGCTGGGTGCCATTGTGGTTGGTGACCATTGACACACCGGGGAAGCCACGCATCGAACAGGGTTCAGTGGAGGTGTTTTTAAACACCACATTCACGAGGGTAGAACCAGCTGCACCTTGTGAGTCTGCAGTAGTGATTTCCAGATCGTTGGTGGCGCACATGCCACCCTTGCCGACGGAGCCGTCGTCGGTCTTGCTGGCGGTGCTGCCAGTGCTGTTGGCTTTCTGATCCGCAAGGGTTTGAGCGGAGTTGTCGTTTGCGCTCTGGCTTTGAGTAGATGCGGCCTCGGAGGGGGTGGTGTCCTCGTCCTCGCAGGCTCCCAAAGTCAGTGCAGTACCGGCAAGTAGCAAGGCGGCAGCACCGGTGGTAAAAGCAGCCCGCGGGCTGCGAGTATGGAACGTGACCGGGCGACGGCGTAGGCTCTTCATATTTATCACTGTAAAGGGCTGGTGCGTATGTGGCCAATGAGGCTGCCCATTTTGTTATCGAAAGGTGAGGGGACGGTGATGTTGCAGCATTCAAAGGCCGATGCGCCGGCGTTAAAATCCATATGGAATTATCGCTTTCAAATCACCGACGCGCCGGAGCGCATTACACTCGGTGGGAAAGAACGTTCTCAACTTCACTGCTAGAGAGGCGAAGAATTAACCATGGGCTTCAACCCTGATTTCGAACCATTCCGTCTACCGGACGAGTACATTGCTCTGCGCGAGGCAATCCGTGATCTCGCTGAGCAGCAGATTGCACCGTATGCCAAGGACGTAGACGAAGAGGAACGCTTCCCACAGGAAGCGCTGGATGCCCTGAACGCCGCTGGTTTCAACGCCATCCACGTACCGGAGGAGTACGGCGGCCAGGGTGGCGACTCCCTCGCAGCCGTTATCGTCATCGAAGAAGTAGCACGCGTTTGTGCGTCCTCCTCCCTGATCCCGGCCGTGAACAAGCTGGGAACCATGGGGCTGATCCTCCAGGGCTCTGAAGAGCTGAAGAAGGAGGTTTTGCCGGATATCGCTAACGGTGCAATGGCTTCTTACGCTCTTACGGAGCGCGAGGCTGGTTCTGACGCCGCAGCGATGAAGACCCGCGCTGTCCGCGAAGGTGACGAGTGGGTAATCAACGGCTCCAAGTGCTTTATCACCAATGGTGGTAAGTCCACGTGGTACACCGTCATGGCTGTAACTGATCCGGAGGCTGGTGCACGCGGCATTTCTGCATTCATGGTGCACAAGGATGACCCGGGCTTCAGTGTTTCCGGTTACGAGCACAAGCTGGGCATTAAGGGGTCTCCAACGGCAGAACTACTGTTTGAGAACTGCCGCGTTCCAGCTTCCCGCATGATCGGCGAGGAAGGTACCGGTTTCAAGACCGCCCTGCAGACCCTGGACCACACCCGCCCGACCATCGGCGCGCAGGCTCTGGGTATCGCACAGGGTGCGTTCGACCAGGCAGTGGCTTATGTGAAGGAGCGTAAGCAGTTCGGCAAGGCAATCGCCGACTTCCAGAACACCCAGTTCATGCTGGCAGACATGAAGATGAAGATTGACGCTGCCCGTCTGATGATTTACACCGCCGCTTCCAATGCCGAGCGCGGTGTAGCCGAGGACGGCGCCAAGCTGGGTCTCATGGCTGCAGGCTCCAAGGCTTTTGCCTCTGACGTTGCCATGCAAGTCACTGTCGACGCCGTTCAGCTGCTCGGTGGCTACGGCTTCACTCGCGACTTCCCGCTGGAGCGCATGATGCGCGATGCGAAGATCACCCAGATCTACGAAGGCACCAACCAGATCTGCCGCATGGTGATGGGCCGCCAGATCTTGGGTTAGGAACGCCGGCTCTCGTTCCAGTTCACACCCTGGGTCGCAAGCCAATCGGCCACGCAGCCGTGTTTGTGTAGCCCATCAAGCAGGCGCTGGGTGGAATCTAATGCCCGGCGTGCCTCTTCGGCGGAGATATAACCCGCCAGGAGCGCTTCACCTAACTCGTCCAGGTCCAAGACCTGGACTTTTTCGTGCGTAGATGCCCCGGGGGTGTGCGTCACCACATCGACGTAAAGGTCGCGGGTGTGCCAGGTTGCTGGGGCGGTGGCGTCATTAATGTCAATAAAGGCGATGTCGATGTAGAGGTCCTGCGTCGGCTCGATGCCGTCGAAGAAATGAAACTTGTTGAGGCGAATATCGAGATGGGGGACAAGCCACGACTCGAGGTAGTGGAATCGTGGGTGGCCGGGGGTGGGGCGGCGCATGTAGAGCACCGGGTGGGGTGTTGTCGTGGAAGATTGCGCGGTAGATAGCTCGTAGGCATCGACGGAACGTTCGTATCCCTTTGGGTCGATGTTGATCCTCCGGGCGATGTCGAAGGTCTCTTGCTTAACTTTGTGTAGATCAGCCATGGCTTTGAAAAGGGCGTTATGGGGATATTAAAAAAGCCGCGCGGAGGGCGCGGCCATAAGGGGTGGGAACCCAGATTGTCTAGCTCGAAGCTCTTAGACGTGCAGCAGCGCTGCGGTCGGCAGGAAGCTGCAGTTGGAGTTGCCGGACTCCTTCTCGTGGGTGGTCACGCCACCTTCCAGCAGGGCGATGACGGTGCCGCGACCGGTCTTGGCAACACCGTTGACGGTGGCTGGTCCCTTCGGGTTGATACCGGTGTAGCGCAGTGGGGTGCGGCCCATCTTGCCAGTGTTGATGTTGATCCAGTGGACGTTCATAGCAGCAGTCTGCTTCTTTGCCACGGTCCCGGTGCCCATAGCGGTGAAGACGAAGTTGACTTCACCGGCGCCGATGCCCGGGAGTGGAAGCTTAGCGGGGCCGGGGACGCCCATGGCGGTGCCGACGGCCTTGTTCTTACCGCCGATGCACTTGCCCGAAACGGTCGGCCAGCCGAACTGGGTAAACGCAGGAGCGTTCTTAGGAACGTCAACGCCCGGCTTGCCGTCACCGCGGAAGAAGCCGACCAGCTTCTTGAGGGAAGCCTTCACATTCGGTGGCAGCTGTGGGTTGTTGGCGAAAGCCTCGATTTGATTCAGGACGTGGGGCGCGGGGCGGCCCAGGTGATCGATGGAGCCCTGTACCTGGGCGCCAGCGGTTGCGGGAGCCACCACGGTCGGGACTGCCAGTGCGCAGGCAGTGGTCAGTGCAGCAGCGGCACGGGTCAAGCGTCGAGAGAAAGCCACGGTGAACCTTTCGGGGTCTAAATCTGTTGTGTCTAGTGCGGTTTAGACAGGGATACCAACAACAATAGTCACACGAGTAACATTTGTCACGTGAGTAACATGGGTAACTAATGGTGGGGGCCAGTAGAAACCTTTTGTAAACAATAACACCGCCCAAGGGGCATTTCTCGCGGTTTTGGGAAAAACTTCTTTGCGTCCTATGCGTTATTCTAGGAAGCCAAAGGAGTAGGCTGTGAAGGGTTACCCTGGCCCCTGTCTCAGGAGCGCCTACTTCGTACATCAAACCTGACCCCAAAAAAGGAAAGTTCGGATCTGTGTCTTTGACTGAATTCCGTAATGTCGCCATCGTCGCGCACGTCGACCACGGCAAAACCACACTCGTGGACGCAATGCTGCACCAGTCCGGTGCCTTCTCTTCGCACGGCGAAGTAGAAGAGCGCGTGATGGACTCTGGCGACCTGGAAAAGGAAAAGGGCATTACGATCCTGGCGAAGAACACCGCCATTCACCGCAAGGGCCTGGGTAAAGACGGCAGCGACCTGATCATTAACGTGATCGACACCCCCGGCCACGCCGATTTCGGCGGTGAAGTCGAGCGCGCCCTGTCCATGGTCGACGGTGTGGTTTTGCTTGTTGACGCCTCTGAGGGTCCGCTTCCGCAGACCCGTTTCGTGCTGGGCAAGGCTCTGGCCGCAAAAATGCCGGTGATTATCTGTGTGAACAAGACCGACCGCCCGGATGCTCGTATTGATGAGGTCGTTGAGGAATCCCAGGATCTGCTCCTGGAACTGGCGTCTACTCTGGAGGACGAGGAAGCGGCAGAAGCTGCGGAACAGCTATTGGACCTGCCGGTTCTATACACCTCCGGTCGCGAGGGCAAGGCCTCTACCGAAAACCCTGGCAACGGCAACGTTCCGGACTCCGAGGATCTGCAGCCGCTATTCGACGTTCTCTACGATGTTTTGCCAGAGCCGTCCGCTGACGTTGACGGCCCACTGCAGGCACACGTTACTAACCTGGACTCCTCTTCCTTCCTCGGACGCATTGGCCTGGTTCGTATTCACTCCGGCCGCTTGCGCAAGGGGCAGCAGGTTGCCTGGATCCACTACGACGAGGATGGCAATGAGCACGTCAAGACTGCCAAGGTTGCAGAGCTGCTGCGCACGGAGGGCGTGACGCGCGTACCGGCTGAAGAGATGATCGCCGGCGACATTGCCGCTATCTCCGGTATCGAGGACATCATGATCGGCGATACGCTCGCCGACCCGGAGAACCCAGTCGCCCTGCCGCGCATTACCGTTGACGAGCCCGCGATCTCCATGACGATCGGTGTGAACACTTCCCCGATGGCAGGCCGTGGCGGTGGCGACAAGCTAACCGCCCGTATGGTCAAGGCTCGCCTGGATCAGGAGCTGATCGGTAACGTTTCCCTGCGCGTCCTGCCCACGGAGCGTCCGGATGCCTGGGAGGTACAGGGACGTGGCGAGATGGCCTTGTCCGTGCTCGTGGAGACCATGCGTCGCGAAGGTTTCGAGCTGACCGTCGGTAAGCCGCAGGTGGTTACCCGCACCATCGACGGCACCGTTCACGAGCCTTTCGAGAATCTGGTCATCGACGTTCCCGAAGAGCACCTGGGTGCTGTCACCCAGCTGTTGGCCGCCCGTAAGGGTCGCATGGAGTCGATGGACAACACCGGCACCGGCTGGGTTCGCATGAAGTTCGTTGTTCCAGCCCGCGGCCTGATTGGTTTCCGTACCGTATTCATGACCGAAACTCGCGGCACCGGTATCGCCAACAGCTACTCCGCTGGTTACGAGCCATGGGCAGGCGAAATCAAGGGACGCGCCTCCGGCTCCTTGGTTGCCGACCGCTCCGGCCAGATCACCGCCTACGCGCTGATCCAGCTGGCCGACCGCGGTACCTTCTTCGTCGAACCGGGCGCGGAAGCCTACGAGGGCATGGTCGTCGGCGCGAATAACCGCGACGAGGACATGGACATCAACATCACCAAGGAAAAGAAGCTGACGAACATGCGTTCGGCGACAGCTGACGCAACGGTGACCTTGGCAAAGGCTCGTACTCTGACTCTGGAAGAGGCCATGGAGTTCTGTGGTTTCGACGAGTGCGTCGAGGTCACCCCGGAGGTCGTTCGCGTGCGTAAGGTAATCCTCAACGCGACCGAGCGCGCCCGCGCCCGTTCCCGCGAAAAGCAGCGCAACAACAACTCCTAATCAGGCTCTTGTACCCGCTCTTTTCCTCTTTCTTTTCGTCCTCCTCCTCGTCTTTTACATCGAGGGGGAGTCGTCGTGCTGCGTCGCGTCGACGAGGTATGTGGGGTGTGACGCCCACTGTTGCAACCGCGCTAACTTCCGCGACCCTCACACTGTCGCTGGTAGCCTGCCAAGCTAATCCCGGCGAGGCACCGACGGTTGATGATCCGTCGTCGTCGACCAAGACTCAGCAGCCCCAGCCGGTGGATGAAAGCCTGCGCGAGATTGCGGTTGGAGTGGACCGCTTCACTAGCAACCTCAACCCGCATCTGGTTGGGAACCGGAACCCGGTGGTTGCCGCAGTGGCGGATCTAACCCTGCCTAGCGTGTACACCTTTGGATCGCTGGGGGAGAATCTCAACAATGATTTGATTCGCGAGATTACTCCGAACGATGAATCGCACCCCACAGAGGTCACCTACACCCTCCAGCCAGAGGCACAGTGGTCAGATGGCACGCCAATCACGGTTTCTGACTTCCAATACCTCCACGAGGCGATCATGAATGAACCTCTTGCAGAGGCGAAGGGCTTATACCAGCACGTCACTTCCATCGAGCCGGGGAAAAAAGAAAAGAGCTTCAAGGTCACTTTCGATCAACCTTTGACCGCCTGGAAGCGACTCTTTACCCATCTTCTCCCGAGCCATATCTACCGCGCGGAGGGGCGCAGTTTCGCCACAATGATGGACGGAGGCTCCGTCGCGTCGGCGGGGCAGTACTCCGTGAAATCCGTGGATGAAGGACGCGGCCTGCTGGAGCTGCAACGGAATGACCGCTACTGGGGCGCGAAGGCGGCGAAGACTGACATCATTCGTTTCACTGCGGTTCCGGACGAATCAACGGGTGTGCAGATGATGCGCACCCAGCAGTTGCAGTTGTACATGGCGCACAAGTCGGCGACGACTGAACTTGCCTTGGACCAGCTTCCCTTCACTCGAGTTCGTAATACGTCCCGTGGAGTACAGCTAAACCTGCAGCTCAATCAAACCAGTCCGATCTTTTCCGACCGAGAAACCCGACGTCGAGTGTTGGGGGCTATAAAGCCAGAGAAGATCGCTCAGATCATTTCAGGCGATCCGAAGATTGAAGCTCCCCCGTGGAATGTCGCCCCAAAGACTTCAGATAAACAACCGCCGAACATGGTTTCTGATAAGCGTCCCAACGGCATCGTTATCGGTGCGGTTACCGACGACCAGGTGGCGGTGGATGCCGCCCGTTCGGTGGTGGATCAACTGCTGCATTTGGGGATCCCCGCCACCGTGCGCACTGCAAAGGCAGCAGAAACACTGGGATCCGAGGTGGAGAACGGAATAGTCGATGGTGTGGTGACATGGCAGCGCAGCCCCCAGGCCGTATCCGACTATCTGGTGCAATACGGTTGTATTAAGCCACTAGACCAGGATGATTCCAGCACACCGCCCAGCGACACCGGCGCGTCAGACCCAGCTGAACGTGAAGAGGGTGGCAGCGAGGGGGCGTCGTCTCCACACAGAGCCACAGGCGGCAACCTGAGTGGTACCTGCGATCGTGACCTGCAAGAACGCCTTGTAAAGCTGAGCGAGGGGCGAGGTGAACTGTCGCTGGAGCGCACTCAACTGGACGATCGGATTGCCGAGATGTCGACTGTGCTCCCGATTATGTCTGACCGCTATACGGTAGTGGCTTCCGATCGGCTCGAAGGACCGACAGCAGGGCTAGAGGATTGGCCTTTAGACGACAGCAGCTCACTGCTAATCTCGGCCCCGCAATGGACCTTAAAGCCCATCGAGGAAGTCAATCGCAACGCCGCCGAAAATGCCCTTGAGGAGAATTAGCTCGTGACTCGTACTCCCGCATCCACGCAGAAAATCACCGTGATGGCGGTACACGCACACCCCGACGACGAAACTCTGTGGACGGGGCTGGCGCTGGCGAAGGCACGGCGGCTTGGACATGATGTGGCCGTCGTGACCTGTACCCTCGGCGAAGAAGGCGAGGTGATTGGGGAGAAGTACCAAGCCCTCGTCGACGCCCAGCAGAATGAAAACGGAACGGGAATGCTCGGAGGCTACCGCATCGCTGAGCTGCAGCGTGCCTTGACCGCGTTGGGGATTGAGCATGGCCCGAACCTTCTGGGTGGATGCGGAGCATGGCGAGATTCCGGAATGGAAGGCAGCGAGTCGATCCGCCGCCCGCGGGCGTTCGCACGTGTGCCGGAGGGCGCAAGCTCACCTTCCGATGCTGCCTTCGAAGCCCAGGTGGAACAGCTGATCGAGCAGATTCAGCACATTCGCCCCGACGTGATTTTGACCTACGCCGCCGATGGCGGATACGGCCACCCCGACCACAAGCGAGCACACCAGATTGTGCACGCAGCGGTACAACGGATGAGCCAAAACTCGAGCGACTGTGTTCCGAACCAGGTTCTCTGGTGTGTCACAGAAGAAGAGAAGTTCGCGGAGGGAATGCAGGGCCTAGAGGGTGACCCGGCGATGGTACCGGAGGGATGGCGTCTCCCCACAGCGGGGGAGATCGCCTCCGTTCCCTCTTCAAAGGTCGATCTGGTGGTACACGGCACTCCAGCAGACGTCGCCAGCAAGCAGGCCGCCATGCGCGCACACGCCACCCAGATTTGGGTAGCCGATGGCTCGTCCTCAGATGTTAACGACCAGACGCGGACCTCGAACCCACCGGCCGCTACAGCCACCACGCTGTTCTGCCTGTCCAACCTTATTGCGCAGCCACTGCTCAATAGCGAGAGCTATCGCGTGGGCTGGACGCGCCCCGGCACGCCAACGGATTTCTTCGCACAAGCACTAGGCGAAGAGGTCACTGCGGATGGACAGTAGGATAGATCGACGTGAACGCTAAGAAAAGCACGACCTCAAGCCTGAAAGACGAGCCGAACTGGGGCCACCCCACTAAAGCCCAAGCACGTCAGGATACAACGCGTGCCGAGCGTATCTCCGGAATAGTATGGCTCTCCATTGGCGCCCTGTTTGGGCTGTTCATCAGCGTTCTCTACATCGGTTCGCGCATTACGGTGGGGGACATGCTGGTGCCGTTGCCGTGGACGATCTTGTTTGCGTTGTTCTTCAACCGTGCGGTGACGAAGACCGCCCTTTTGTGGACGGATAACAAACTGATCGCCGGGATTCCCGCGCTTGTCTGGCTAGCCGGTTACCTGCTGGCGGTCATGTGGCCGGAGCTGCCTTTCGGCGAGGCGACGTTAATGCCACAGACCGTGTGGTCTATGCTGCTGCTTGTAGTCGGTATGGCAGCGGCTGCATGGCCGCTTCGCCCTCAGTTTTCTCTGGAACCGCTGAAGTGACAGAATAGAAGCCTAAAAGAGCTCTTGTGAGAGTATGACGAACTTTCCAGAAAGGGTAGGTAATTAGACGATGACCTACACGATCGCGCAGCCCTGTGTAGACGTGATGGATCGCGCTTGCGTAGAAGAGTGCCCCGTTGACTGCATCTACGAGGGCAAGCGTTCCCTGTACATTCACCCCGACGAGTGCGTCGACTGTGGCGCCTGCGAGCCGGTGTGCCCGGTTGAAGCCATCTTCTACGAAGACGATGTGCCAGACGAGTGGGAAGAGTACAACGATGCGAACGCCGCGTTCTTCGACGATCTGGGTTCCCCAGGCGGTGCCGCCAAGCTGGGGCCGCAGGACTTCGACGCGGAGCTGATCGCCGCTCTGCCGCCGCAGGCCTAGGCTTTTTCTTTGTGACGCCCACATTTCCACCGGGTAGCGCCGGGCGTAAGAGACATGCGGTATAGAGTACAAGCATGACCTTCAAGCGCACCCCAGTAGCCGACCGACTGCCCGACTTCCCCTGGGACTCACTTGCTGAGGCTAAGGCCAAGGCTTCGAGCCATCCCGATGGAATCGTGGATTTGTCGGTCGGCACTCCTGTCGATCCGGTTTCTCCGGCCATCCAGTTGGCGCTGACCGAATCCGCGGCGGAACCTGGTTATCCGCAAACAAAGGGCACACCCGCCCTGCGCGCTGCCATCGTGGGGGCGATGGAGCGCCGCTTCCACGTTGCTGGCTTGGACGCCGACACCAATGTGCTACCCGTCATCGGCACCAAGGAGGCCATCGCCTGGATGCCGACCCTTCTGGGCATTGGCGCAGGTCACACGGTAGTGATCCCAGAGTTGGCTTACCCGACCTACGAGGTATCCGCCCGCCTGGCTGGGGCGGAGGTGCTGCGCAGTGACTCTCTGTTGAAGCTGGGGCCGCAGACTCCAGCGTTGATCTATCTGAACTCTCCGGCCAATCCGCACGGTCAGGTGCTGGGCGCGGATCACCTGCGCAAGTTTGTAGAATTCGCCCGCCAGCGCGGCACCATCATCGTTTCCGATGAGTGCTACTTGGGGCTGGGGTGGGGCGAGGAGCGACCTTTGTCGATTCTGGATCCGGAGGTCTGTGGCGGTGACTTTACCAATCTCATCGCCGTGCATTCGCTGTCCAAGACCTCTAACTTGGCTTCCTATCGGGCGGGTTGGTTGGCTGGCGATGGCGAGCTTATCCAGGAGTTGCTGGGAATCCGCCGCCACGCAGGATTGATGAACCCCGGACCGATCCAGTCCGCCATGGTTGCTGCTTTGGAAGAGGATGGCCACGAGCTGCTGCAAAAGGAGCTTTACAAAAACCGCCGGGAGCTTCTGCGCGCAGCCCTGATCGAGGCCGGGTACGACATTGAGCACTCGGACGGTGGCCTGTACCTGTGGGCAACCCAGGGACGCGATGGCCGGGAGACTGTCGCGGAGCTAGCGGACAAGGGCATTTTGGTGGCGCCCGGCGATTTCTACGGCCCGAAGGGCAAGAACTTCGTCCGTGTAGGCCTGACCGCCACCGATGAAAGGATTGAGGCCGCCGCTCGTCGCTTAACCAGCGACGCGTAAACGCCAAGCTAGTTTGTAAGGGGGCTGTCTGCCATTCCCGCCCTGCAACGCTGGCGCCCGCCGCCACGCCATGGCGTACCCGCAGTAAAGAAGATGCTGCGAGGCCATGTGCCCGACGATGGACGCACATACTTCGTCGCCGCAGCCGGAGATTCGCCTTTTGAGCCGGGCACCCTCTTGGCCCCGGGGCTGAGGCTCCCCGTTGCGACGCCCGCATGGGTGTATCCCGACTTCCCAGAAGAGCCTGCCGAGCTTTTGGCTGCGGAGATACCAATTTTGTATTCCGGGCCGGATGCTGTGGTGGTAGACAAACCCCCTGGGCTGCCGTCTACGCCTAATGGTCGCCTGTTGCGCGCTACCGTGCAGTCTCTTTTGCGCGTGCGTATGGACGAGCCCGAGTTGGTGGCTGCTCACCGCTTGGATCGTGATACGCGTGGCCTGCTGGTGCTGTCCCGGAACCCGGCCACTCGCGGGTTCTTGCAGTCCCAGTTCCAGCGCCGGGAGGTATCAAAGACTTATCAGGCGTTGGCCGCGGATACTCCCTACGTCGATGCCCGGTGGCGTGAGCTGCGTCTGCCGATGCTCAAAATCAAAGACGATCCGCAGGTTCGCGTTGTGGACGCTGCCGGAGCACGGGCCACAGTGACTCGCATTCGGAAGTTGGCTACCCGCGCAGCAGGTGTGGCCGTCTATGAGCTGCAGCCGCTCACCGGCCATACTCATCAGCTGCGGGTGGTGATGAATCACCTCGGCGTGCCAATTCATGGTGATGACACTTACCCGCATTATTGTCCCGGGGCGGGTTCGTTGCACTTGCGCGCGGTCGCCATAGAACTGGCGCTGGTGGCGTCGACATACAACGGTACGAACGGCACGGCCAACTCGGGGCATTGCGAAACAAAAAGCAGGCAGCGCATCGAAATTGAGCGCTGCCTGCAGGATCCTTGGTCGCAGTGGGAGAGTTGCTAGTTGGCGTGGAGTGCCTCGTTGAGTTCCACGGTCGAGGCGTTAGCAACGGCCTCCACCGCACCGGAAACGGAATTGCGGCGGAAGAGGATACCGCTGGCGCCGGAAAGTTCGGCTGCCTTTACGGTTTCGCCTTCCTGCTTGCCCAGCTGGGACGCAACCTCGCCGGTCAGAGTGACCTTGGTGCCAAAGGTGACATAAAGCCCAGCCTCAACGGTGACGTCGTCTCCCAGTGAGATACCCACGCCGGAGTTAGCGCCCAGCAGGCAACGCTGACCGATGGAGATAACCTGCTTGCCACCACCGGAAAGGGTGCCCATGATAGAGGCTCCACCGCCGATATCGGAACCGTCACCGACTACTACGCCACCGGAGATACGGCCCTCGACCATGGAGGAGCCCAGAGTGCCGGCGTTGAAGTTGACGAAGCCTTCGTGCATGACGGTCGTTCCCTCCGCCAGGTGAGCGCCTAGGCGTACCCGGTCGGCATCGCCGATACGCACACCGGTGGGAACCACGTAGTCGACCATGCGCGGGAACTTATCCACGCTGTAGACCGTCACCGGGCCACGCTCAGCCTGCAGGCGGGCGCGAACGGACTCGAAACCGGGGACAGCGCAGGGGCCGTGGTTAGTCCACACAACATTGCTGAGCAGTCCAAACAGGCCATCTAGGTTGCAGCCATGCGGCTGGATCTTGCGGCCGGAGATGAGGTGTAGGCGCAGGTACGCGTCGTGCGCATCAACGGCTGGGGCGTCCAGATCGGTAATGGTGGTGGTCACCGCTATACGGCGGGTTCCGCGGATCTCGTCCGTGCCGGCCAACTGGGCTAGGGGACGGAAAACCTCGGGGGCGGAGCTGGTGGCGTCATCAAGATCGAGCAATTGCGTGCCAGCGGTGGCCGCAGCTTCGGCCTCAGCGTTTGCATTGCCCAGGTCGAACTCGAAGAACCAGGTGTCTAGCACATCGCCAGAATCGGTCAGAGTGGCAAATCCATATCCATAAGCAGCAGTCATGGTTGTCGATCCTACCTAAGCCTGTGCACCGCTGTTTGGGGTGTGTGGTGCTGTTCGTACTTGAGTCTTCTGCAGCACAAAACCAATCACGCTGAGCACTGCGAAGGCGATGGTGACGGTGAGAACCTGCAGGCGAGCACTGTCATCGAAGAGCATCAGGATGGTCAAAGCAATGAGCGCGACGAACGTCAACCAGGGAAGAACAGGGTATCCCCACATCCGTACGCTCAGGCTGCCGTCGCGCTCGAACACCGGACGCAACTTGATCTGAGCCAGCACAATAACCATCCAAATGACTAGCAGCGTTCCGCCGACGGCATTAAACAGGATGTTAATGAGATCCTTGGGGCCCCAGACCTGCAGCGCGACGGAAACGAAGGCGAAAAAGAGCGAGCACCAGACGGCGCGGTAAGGCACCTTCTGGTCATTCGTCTTGCCGAACCAACGCGGGACATTGCGCTGCTGGGAGAAGCTGTACATCAGGCGACTGGTGGCGTAGATCTGCGCATTGAAGGCGGACAGCAGAGCCAAGACGATGACGCCCTCCATGATCTCCACAATGCCGGGGATCTGTGCCAGAGCCAGGATGCGGGTGAACGGCGACTCTTCGGCGGACTCCGCCTCGCCGAGGGTGTCGAAGGGCAACAGAGCTGAGATGAGAAATACACTGCCCAGGTAGAAGATGGAGATACGCCAGATGACTGCCCGCACGGCGGCGGCGATGGAGTTTGCTGGATCCTTGGACTCGGCAGCGGCGATAGTGACGATCTCGATGCCTCCGAAGGCGAAAGCCACTGCCAGTAGGCCGACTGCCATACCCGAGATGCCGTTGGGGGCGAAGTCTGAGAAGTTGCTCAACCCGGGGGATTCGTAGTCGGGGAAAAAGCCCAGCAGCAGGCCGGTTCCGATGATAAGGAAGAGGATGATCACGGCGACCTTGATAAACGCGAACCAGTACTCAAACTCGCCGAAGCCTCGCACACCAGCCAGGTTCACGATCGTAAAGAGGACCACACATATGAGTCCGGGGATCCAGCCCTCTACACCAAACCAGGAGCCCATGATTGCGCCGGCACCGGTAATCTCGGCGCCCATCACCATGATGAGCATGAACCAGTACAACCAGCCGAGTGCGAAGCCATTCCAGCGGCCAAATGCCATCTGACCATAAGTAGCGAATGTACCGGAGGCCGGGCGGGCGGCGGCGAGTTCGCCAAGCATCTGCATGACAGCGATGACCACAACGCCGGCGACGATGTAGGACAGCAGCACGGACGGACCCGCCGCCTGAATGCCCACACCGGTGCCGAGGAACAGGCCTGCACCGATGGCGGAGCCAAGACCCATCATCGTGAGGTGGCGGGTTTCTAGGCTGTGGCCAAGCTGGTTTGAAGCGCCTTGATCGGCACCTGAATCGGATTCTCGAGACTTCATACCGAAATTAGAACACACCGGTCTGTAGCACAGGCCAGCATGGGCATATTTAACCCCGTTCACCTCCAATTAGCCCATGGGGAAGTACAGGTGATTGCGCTGGTTTTGCCCTGGGGTCAACAAGCAGCCGGCACGGGTTTTTCGAGGGGTAGTCTAGGATCGCAACCAATGAATACTGCAGAAACTTCCATAGACCTGTCCGCCGGCGCGGTGGCTCTCACACGCCAACTCGTCGATATCTACAGCGAGTCGCACCATGAACGGGAGATCGCCGACGCGGTCGAACCCGCACTCCGTGCCATCGAAAACGTGGAGGTTACGCGCCGAGGTAATACCCTCGTCGCGCGTACCCACCGCGACCTGCCGTTCCGCGTGGTACTCGCAGGTCACCTGGACACGGTTCCCCCGGCGGATAACTTGCCTTCGCGGCTTGGACCAGACCCGGAAACGGGCGAGGAAACCATCTTTGGCCTTGGCTCTGTAGATATGAAGTCCGGTGCAGCTTGTTATGCTCATGCCTTTGCGACTCTGGCGAACTCCGCAGAACTCGCCTGTGACCTGACCCTGGTGTTGTACGAAGGTGAAGAAGTGGCCACCAAATACAACGGTCTCAACCATCTTGTACAGTCCGACCCCGATCTACTGGCGGGCGATCTAGCCCTGCTCGGCGAGCCCTCCGGCGGAATCATCGAGGCAGGCTGTCAGGGAACCTTGCGTGTGAAGGTCACCGCCTTGGGAGCCCGCGCACACTCCGCACGCAGCTGGCTTGGCCATAACGCGCTGCATGAGTTGGCGCGGGTGCTCGTGCGTGTGGCGGACTACGAACCGCAGGATGTGGAGATCGATGGCCTGGTCTATAAAGAAGGGCTCAACGCTGTCATCGCCGAGTCCGGCGTGGCCACCAACACCATTCCCGACGAGGCCTGGGCTTTTATCAACTTCCGTTATGCCCCGCACCGCAGTGTTGACGAGGCGTTGGAGCATCTATACGAGGTGCTCCAGGTAGGCACGCCCGATGCACCGGTCGAGGATTTTTCTGTGGAATTGGATGACGCCGCAGCCGCGGCTGCTCCGGGCCTCCATCAACCTTTCGCGGCGAAATTGGTGGAGGCAACCGGAGGACGTGTGCGCCCAAAGTACGGATGGACCGACGTGGCCAGGTTCACGGAGTTGGGGATTCCAGCCGTGAATTTCGGGCCCGGCGACCCGGGGTTGTGCCACACGAAGGATGAGCGCTGCCCAGTGGCTCAGATCGAGGACGTGAGCCGGGAACTTATACAGTTCCTTTCCAACTAAATCCGTCGCGCCCACTCCCTTCTGGTTAGGGCACTGGGGGGGGAGACTGAGCTGGGTGGATGCGGGGTGGCGTCATTTAGAACGAGCGCGAGGGGGCACCAAGCAGTAGCGTGAAAAGCGCACAGAGAAAAAGAACAAAAAGACCGACAACTCAACAACACACCGAAAGCAATCCCACGCATGAACTCGAGCGACAATAACGGCGATTTCCGGCTTCGCGGCCCCGTCCTGCTGCGCGGAAAGCGGCACAACGAGAAGCAGAAATCAACGACGGACCAACGACTGCTGGCGCAACAGACCAATATCGATTGGCTGCATACGGATCCGTGGCGAGTGATGCGAATCCAATCCGAGTTCGTTGATGGTTTCGGTGCGCTGGCAAAGATCCCCAAGGCGATCACGGTGTTCGGGTCGGCACGCGTAAAGCCTGGCCACGCGTACTACGAAAAGGGTCGCGAACTCGGGCGACTGATCCATGAGGCCGGCTATGCGACGATCACTGGTGGAGGCCCCGGCCTGATGGAGGCCCCCAACCGCGGAGCACAGGAGTCCGGCGGATTGTCCATTGGACTTGGCATTGAGCTTCCCATGGAGCAGAGCCTGAACCGGTGGGTGGATCTGGGGCTGAACTTCCGCTACTTCTTCGTACGCAAGACCATGTTCCTTAAGTATTCACAGGCATTTGTGTGTCTACCGGGCGGTTACGGCACCTTGGATGAGCTCTTTGAAGCACTGGTCATGGTGCAGACCGAAAAGATCCGGAAGTTCCCGATTATTCTGATCGGCAAGGAATTCTGGGGTGGGCTCGTCGAATGGATCACCACCCGTCTGGTGGACGAGGGCATGATCTCGCCGGAGGACGTGGATCTGTTCCACGTCACTGACGATCCTGCCGAGGCCGTGCAGATTTGCGTCGATGCTCACGCCGACGCTGTAGAGAAGCTGAAGCGCCGCCAGGAGGAGCTGGCTGCGGAGCAGGATCGTATCTCCGAGCAGCTGGATCGTTTCGATTGTGAAGGAAAGCGCGGTAAGTAGCGAGGTATTCGAATAAAAGCCTCACTAAGCGCCAGCAGAAAGTGAAGAGACGGTACATTTGAAGACATGTTTTGGTTGTTGTCTCTCGTCGGAGCATTCCTTGTAGGCGCGCTCTTGGTCTATTTGCTCGGCACGGTCTTTGGCCGTGGAGAGGCATTGCCTCCCGTGGCTGCAGGAGAAGCAAAGAAGCAACACTGGCGGGATCTCGAGAGCAAGCCCTTGACCGCCGAGGGCATTCGCGACACCGGCTTTTCGCTGGAAATTCGTGGCTACAATCAAGCTGAAGTCGACTTCTATATCGATCGCCTCGCCGGGCGTATCGAAGAGCTTGAGCAGCAGGTTGGTGCGCAGCATACAGATCAAGACGAAGCCACCGTCGATAACCCCGCAGAACCCCGCGAACAGGAGCGTTAAACAATGGCACCGATTCCGAATATCCCCCAAAGAGTGACCAATGTGACGATCGGCCCGCGCGCAGAGGGATCCGAAATTATCGAAGCGCAGGTGAAGGTGGCCGCCGGTTCCTCCGCGCCGGGTGAGGTCGAGCTTGATTCCACCGGCCAGTGGGTTGTAAGGGTGCCTGCCGACCCGACCCGTCCTTTCGACCTCAGCGATGGACGTGAGTTCCTGGAGGACGGATGGCGCGGAGCAGGCGCAAAGCTGGTGCGCCGTATTGGCAAGGTCGTAGATGGCCACCCTGTGCGGGCGAAGAAGCACATTGTGCAGGTACACCTTCCAGAGGAGTTCACTCCCGACAACGTCCGTTCCTTGGTGATCGGCCTAATTGTTGGCAACCACAGCTTTGTTACCACCAATAAGCGTAAGCCCGCCCGAGTGCGCGACGTACACCTAGTACTGCCGCAGGATTTTGAATCTTCCGGATTCGACACTGCGGATTATGTAGCTGCTGTGAAGGAAGGCAAGGCCCTGGGCAAGGCAACCTGCTTGTCGCGAGATCTGGCCAATGCCCCGGCCAACGTGAAGTCCCCGGAATGGCTCGCAACCCAGGCCAAGAAGGCGGTATCGGACATTGAAGGCGTCAAGGTTCGCCTGCGCGATGCCGCATGGCTGAAGGATAAGGGCTTTGGCGGAGTACTGGCCGTCGGCAAGGGATCCTCCCGTCCGCCGATGTTGATCGAGTTGGTGTGGGATCCGGAGAAGGTCGACTTGCGCCGTCGTCGCCGCACCGTCGTGCTGGTTGGTAAGGGCGTGACCTTCGATACCGGTGGAATTAGCGTAAAGCCCGCTGCGGGAATGGATACCATGCGCACCGATATGACGGGCGGAGCCAGTGTCATTGCCGCGTTCCGCGCCCTGGCGGAGCAAAAGGTACCGCGAAAGATCGTGGCGCTGATTCCGACGGCGGAAAACATGATCGATGGAAATTCCTACCGCCCGGGCGATGTGGTGGAACACTATGGTGGCCTGACCTCCGAGGTGACGAACACCGACGCAGAGGGTCGCATGATTTTGGCCGATGCGATCAGTTATGGCGCGAAGAAATACAAGCCGGTAGCCGTGGTGACCGTCGCAACGCTGACGGGTGCAGCAAAGGTGGCCTTGGGGCTGCGCACCGGTGCGGTATTCGCCGACAACTGGGGTGCAGGCGTCAAACTTGCTCGTCGTGGTGCGACAGTAGGGGAGCACTGGTGGCCAATGCCGATGCAGGATTACTTGGAGGAGAACGTGAACTCCAAGATCGCAGATGTGCGTCAAACTCCCAAGGGGCCGGGTGCGACCACCGCGGCTATGTTCCTGCGTCGCTTTACCCGGGGTGTGCCGCTGATTCACCTGGACATTGCTGGACCCGGTCGCGCAGAATCTGCCTACGATGAGGTCACACCTGTAGGTACCGGTTTCGGCGCGCGCACTCTGGTGCAGTGGCTGATCCACTAACCCTTTGTTGAAATCGCTGCCCGATATATGTTTCGAGCTGTAGACGGTCTACCATAGGGTGGTCGTTTATTAGCTCCCCACAGCGTGCTTTGTAAGAGAAATCAGGAAGGAATCTGTTCGTGCTTGCAGATGTCATTGACCTCCTCGCCGATCCCGTAGACGGTTCCCGCTTGAGCGCTGGCGACGAAGAGTGGCGCACTCTAGTCTCTGAGTCCGGCCACAGCTACGACGTTGCAAGGCAGGGGTATGTGACCCTCGCGGGCGGCTCCGGACTGCGCTACTCCGGTGACGATGCGTCGATGATCGACGCCCGCGAAACCTTCCTGTCTGGCGGCCACTTCGCACCTTTCGTCGAGGCTGTGACCGCAAATGTTGAAAACGTTCTGGACGATGGCAATGTTGCCGCTGAGCACGCACCTTCCATCGTGGAGATCGGTGCCGGTACCGGCTACTACCTCGCCCACACGCTGGACACGGTCGAGCGTTCCCGCGGGGTGGGAATCGACGTTTCGACTGCTGCGGCTAAGCGGCTGGCCTCGTCGCATTCACGGGTAGGCGCCGTCGTCGCTGACGCCTGGTCGCGCCTGCCAATTCTTTCGGAAAGTGTTGACGCCATCATGGTTGTCTTCGCACCGCGTAATGCGGCAGAGTTCGCCCGTATCCTTACGCCGGAGGGACAGGTTGTAGTCCTCACCGCGGAGGTCGGCCACCTAGGTGAACTGCGTGAGCCGCTGGGCATTTTGGACGTTGAGGAGGGCAAGGTTGAGCGGATGATCAGCCAGGCTTCCGGTCACTTGGTTCCGGTAGGGGAGTCCGAGCATATCGAGTTCCCGATGGTTCTCGATCAGGCTTCCATCGCAGCACAGATCGGCATGAGCCCCTCGGCGCGTCACATCCACCCGGACGTTTTGAAGGAACGCATCGAAGCTCTGCCAGAGACCATGGAAGTTACCGCCCGTGCAGCGATTACACGCTTGGCAAAAGCCACCCGCTAGTCTTCTTCGTCGAAGATTCCTTCGGACACATCGCGATCTGCGATGAGAGCTTCTGCCATGTAGTGTTCCTGTTCTTCCGGGGTGGTCAGTCCTGCCTGCATGCGCATCAAATGGCGCCCCGCCGTTTGCATGGAGGAAATAACCTTCGCCCCGCCAGTGGCGCGTACGTCAATATCGGAAATCTGCGAGTGTGCCGGGATGGCGCTGGTCAAGGTGACAGCACCGCCGTCAGCGAATACTTCGCATACGGGGCCATCGAGAAATACCGTCAATGTATCCGAGTCCGCATCCTTTAGCGGAGCGGTGCGGGTGTCCACACCCAAGCGGGTAACGGAGACAGCGTCTTTGGTATAGCTGATAGTGGCAATCACCTGGCCGGAGTCATCAGTGACGTCGACGTCCACGCGACCTTCCTCGGCATCAAGCTGGGCCGACCAGATGAATGCGTAGTCCGAGAAAGTACGTACCGCCGTGGGCGCACCGACAACATCTTGGAAGAGCTCGCCGTTCACCAGCGTGAGATAACGCGGCGCGGAGAGACAATTTGCCCATTGTCCATCCAAGGACGGGTGAGCGCCGACCAGGCCAAACATCACCGGGGTGGTGTGGTCGATGACGCGCGGGCGGGTGAAGTCGTGTCCAAAGTCGATGACGGTATAGGGACTGATAACGCTAAACGAGGTGCCACTGAGGTTGCCAACCACGTAACCGGCAACCTCATCGGACTCTCCGGCACCGCCGGGGAAGGTGACGAAGAGGATATCGCGACGGGCGGAAGAGTCGGCGTCCACCATAGAAACAATGCGCGGGGCGAACGGGCGGCCGGGGCGCAAACCTGCCTCGCTCGGCAACTCGATTGGCCCCAGGACGCGCCAGTGCTGGCGGTCTGCGGAACGTAGAACAACAATCTGCGCGTCCTTGTCACCGGTCAACGAAAGAGCGACCATGAGCCAGCCTTCGTCGGGGAAAGCGGGATCCTCATGACGAATCACGCTGGGGGTCACCAGATTTTCTACAGGGAACGCCGAATCGTCGATGTCGATTGGGCCCAGGCGACGCACATGGGGATCCGGCAGGCTGGGATCGTCCGACACCTCAGTGGCCTCGAGCAGGTTCGGGATCTGCGCACGTTCAATGGTGAACGTACGTGGGCCGCGCTGGCCATGGGGAATCTCCGCGGCCAGAGCTTGCTCCACAGTGGCCTCGGAGGTGGCATGGGTGACGACGAAAAACAATTCGGCACCATGGTCGATAGGCACGGCGGCTCCGGCGAGCATATCGATTTCGGTGCCGTGGGAAGCAGCTTCCGCGCTGGCACTCTGTTCGCTTAGTCCCTGGTTCGGGACGATGACATCGTCACAGATGTCCCAGTCATAAGTTGCCTCAGAGGCTACCTGATGCGCCCAACGAGAGCCTTCGGAAGACCGCGGGCGGAACTGGTGGAACACATGCAGGGCGTTACCTGAGAACACGGCGCCTGCGGGTGCTTCCAGCACCCCCGTTTCTGCGGTGACGTGCAGTTCCGGGCGGTGCTTATGGGAGGAAGAATGCATGCCACCATTCATACCAGCGGATTGAATTTAAAGCAGGGACCTGTATACGTCGACGGTTTGCTCGGCGATTGTCGCCCAACTGAAGGTCGTCACGGCGCGCTGGCGCCCAGCCTCACCGAAGCTGCGTACCTTATCTCGATCTGCGACGAGAGCGTTTGTAGCATCGGCCAGGCCACGCTCAAAAGTCTCCGTATCGTTCTCGTCATAGTGGACTAGGGTTCCCGTCTCGCCGTCGACGACAACCTCCGGAATACCGCCAACGTCGGAGGCCACAACGGCGGTTCCACATGCCATGGCCTCTAGGTTCACAATGCCCAGTGGCTCGTAGATGGAAGGGCACAAAAACGCATCGGAGGCCGAGAGGATCTCCTGCAGATTCGGCTTTTCCATCATTTCCTTCACCCAGTACACGCCGTCGCGCTCAGCCTGCAGCTTTTCAACCAGTGCAGTGACCTCGGCTTCGATTTCCGGGGTATCAGGCGCGCCCGCGCACAGCACAACCTGGATCTCCGGATCGAGGTGCGCTACGGCCTTCAGCAGGTGAGGGACGCCCTTTTGACGCGTAATGCGTCCGACAAAGGAGACGATGGGGCGGTTGGGGTCGACGCCTAGTTCCGTGAGTACGGAACGGTTGCCAGCCTCCACTGCCGCTTCGAAGGTCGGGCGAGGCTGCCAAAGCTCGGAATCAATTCCATTCAGCACCACGTGGATGCGGTCTGGGTCGATAGCTGGGT
Organism: Corynebacterium sp. TUM25020; assembly: GCF_056388495.1. Lineage (NCBI taxonomy): Bacteria > Bacillati > Actinomycetota > Actinomycetes > Mycobacteriales > Corynebacteriaceae > Corynebacterium > Corynebacterium sp. TUM25020. The sequence goes on from NZ_JBWJFG010000001.1 coordinate 115,768, forward strand.
AGGCGTCGAGGATGGATTCCTTCATCTTGGCAGACACGGCGATGACCGCATCTGCGTTTTCCATCGCATTCTTTTCCGACCAAGAGGAAACATCGTAACCGCCACCAAGTTGTTCGCGTTTCCACGGGCGATGTGGCTCCAGTGAGTGAGCCGTTGCCACGTGGGGAATACCGTGCAGAAGTCCACCAACGTGGCCGCCCAGTCCCGTGTACCAGGTGTGGGAGTGGACGACCTCGGCGTCGCCCAAAGAATCAGCCATACGCAAACCGGTGGAAAGAGTCTTGAGCGAACCATTGGCCTCAGCGAGCTCTGGGTCAACTCCGTGAACGTAGACATCCTGCTCTGTGCGTGGCCCACCCATGCAGTGCACATCGACGTGTTCGAGCTTCCGCATGTAACGAACCAACTCGGTGACGTGCACGCCGGCACCACCGTAAATCTCTGGGGGATATTCCTTTGTCAGCATGGCGATACGCATGCTTCCAGACTAACCGGGCTAGGCGCTGTGTGTCCTGGTAAGAACGTCGACGATCATCCGGTTTAACGCATTAGGGGGCACCGTTCCATATCAGATTGCCTGCTTGACAAGCAAAACTATTCCGAGGTCGCTAGGTTGGAAAGTGTGAAGAGCAGATCAAATGTCCTGTCCATTGTCCTTGCCGGTGGCGAGGGAAAGCGCTTGTATCCTTTCACCGCCGATCGCGCTAAGCCTGCCGTACCGTTCGGCGGCAACTATCGCCTGATCGACTTCGTGCTGTCTAACCTGGTCAACGCCGGTTACTACAAAATCTGTGTGCTGACCCAGTACAAGTCCCACTCCCTCGACCGCCACATCTCCCAGTCCTGGCAACTGTCCGGCCTGACAGGCCAGTACATCACTCCTGTTCCGGCTCAACAGCGCCTGGGTAAGCGTTGGTTCACCGGTTCTGCAGATGCCATTCTGCAGTCCCTAAACCTGGTGTACGACGAGCAGCCGGATTACATCATCGTTTTCGGTGCGGATCACGTCTACCGCATGGATCCGGAGCAGATGGTGCAGGAACACATCGCCAGTGGCGCCGGTGTGACGGTCGCTGGCCTACGTGTGCCACGCCACGAAGCTACCGCGTTCGGTGTGATCCAGGCGAGCGATGACAACAAGATCGAGCAGTTCCTCGAAAAGCCTGCCGAACCGCCGAGCGTTCCGGATGACCCAGAGGTTGCCTTTGCCTCCATGGGTAATTACGTGTTCACCGCACAGACCTTGATCGACGCGCTGAAGGAAGACTCCGAAGACGAGAACTCCAACCACGATATGGGCGGTGACATTATCCCGCGCCTGGTGGACCGTGGCGAGGCCTATGTATACGACTTCTCCAACAACTACGTTCCAGGAGAGACCGAGCGTGACAAGGGTTACTGGCGTGATGTCGGAACCGTTGATGCGTTCTACGAGGCGCACATGGATCTCATCAGCGTGCACCCGGTGTTTAACCTGTACAACCAGCAGTGGCCCATCCACACGGCTGAGACGGGCAACCTGCCGCCGGCGAAATTCGTCAAGGGCGGTATTGCTCAGTCTTCGATGGTCTCCGCGGGCTGCATCATCTCCGCGGGCACGGTGCGAAACTCCGTGCTGAGTGAGAACGTCGTCGTGGAGGAAGGTGCCTCTGTGGAAGGCTGCGTGATCATGCCAGGTGTGCGCATCGGTCGCGGTGCAGTGGTGCGTCACGCCATCCTGGACAAGAACGTTCAGGTTTCGGCTGGGGAGATTATCGGCGTGGATCGCGCCCGCGATCAGGATCGCTTTACGATCTCCAAGGGGGGCGTGGTCTGCATTGGCAAGAACGTAGTCGTCTAACAGACCTGCGTTCTTAGCTGATCTTCGTGATCAGCGTCGCACCCGCGCCCAAAGGAAGGCGAGAGACCTTGGCGTTTTCCAGCTCGCGGAAGAACTGATCTGCTTCGCGAGCCCGGGTGGTCTGGCGGTCGGTGCGGTTTTCATCACCCACCAGGCCGTCCATCAAAGAATCCAGAAGTACGAGGACACCACCAGTGCGAAGTGCCGGGAGCGTGGATTCCACAATCGCGGTGAACTCCTCTGTCGCGGCCTCTGCGACCGCCATGTCGTAACTATCGTTGGCTAGACGGCGGATTACATCCAGCGGAGCGCTGGGCAAGAAACGGAAGGTATTGGGGCGCTGACCGGCATTGGCGAAAGCCTGCTTGGCCAACTGTTGGTGTTGTACCTCCGGCTCGATGCACGTCAGGTGTCCTTCGGTCTGTGCGGCGTTAAGACCCTTGAAAAGGTGCAGGCCAATTACGCCACTGGCTGGCGAAACGATAATGCCGGTGGGGGTGTGTCCCTGGGCAGCGGCGTTGGCGCCTGCGCGGGTGGCGATGAATTCCAAAAACTCAGCAGTCATCGCATCGGGGGTGAGCAGACCAAACTCCTGTGCCGCCTCGACAGCGGTGGTGGTCACCTCGTCCGGCTCGCTGGTCGCCCGAACGTACTCACGGATGGCCTCAATGGGGGAAGATGATGCAGCATTCACGCTTCACGACGATAGGTCAGGAAAGCGTCAATGTTGTGCTTGTTCTCGGCATGTCAGGCGCCGGCGTCAAAAATAGAAAAGCAAGTGAACAAGAGTGACCCGAGTGACGAACTTTCGTTCCACCCCCACAGGGGGTAAAATCCTCACAGGAAACTGCCAGGCGTGCAGCACAAGATTTTGAGGACAATCAGCCACAATATGGGCATGAACGCAGATCAAACCCCCGCCCCACGAACCACAGCAGTGTTCGATGCAGGTACCGGCGAACTTCCGGGCTGGGGGGAATTGGTCGCCGAGCACGCAGACAGCGTCTACCGGCTGGCTTATCACCTCGCAGGAAACCAACAGGACGCAGAAGACCTCACGCAGGATACGTTCATGCGAGTCTTTCGCAGCCTCAAGACCTACCAGCCGGGAACCTTTGAAGGATGGCTGCACCGCATCACCACTAACTTATTCCTGGATATGGTGCGCCGGCGTGCGAAGATTCGCATGGAAGCGCTGCCCGAGGATTATGACCGCATCGAGGGCGGCATTGACGACCCCGAAGCCACCTTTGAACTGAACAATCTGGATCCTGCGCTGGTAAAGGCGCTGGATCAGCTAGCGCCGGAGTACCGCGTAGCCGTCGTGCTCTGTGACGGGCTGGGGATGAGCTACGACGAAATCTCCCAGACCCTTGGCGTGAAGATGGGAACCGTGCGCTCCCGCATCCACCGCGCCCGCGCGCAACTTCGCGGTAACCTGGAACGTAACCATGGCGAACTGGTCTACACCGGCCAGGCCTAAAGGCTGAGCGACTAGTGTCGGTCTGAGACGTTTGGAACGGCGCTAAAGAAACAGACACCGTTGAAGTGGAAAGGCAGGTAAAGCACGTGACATCTTTCGTTGAAAACCTCACGGGGGAACTGTCCGTCGACCACCTGTCCACCGAGGCCATCGCTGCGCTTGTTGACGGGGAACTTTCCCGCCGTGCGGAACACCGAGCGAAAATCCACCTCGTCCACTGTGAAACGTGCAGGGCGGAGGTGCGTGCCCAGCGAAGTGCGTCCAACCGAATGCGCGAGCACACTTCGGACGTACACACCCCGGGCGGATTGATGGAAAAATTACAGCGCATTCCGGAAGAGTGCCGCGAGGATGATGCGCCGCATCGTTTCTCCGTGGATGGCTGTCGCCGCCCCGAAACGTTGGTTGATCGGCTGGATCTTTTGCTGCGTAAAATGCAGTTCCGCGGCAAGTAAAGTGAAATGCCCTGCAGTTTGAGTTAGGTTAGACAGGTGTTTTCCAATGTAGGTTGGGGCGAAGTCCTCGTACTTTTGATCGTCGCGTTGTTCCTCATTGGCCCGGAGCGATTGCCGGGTCTTATCAAGGAGGTTCGCGCGGTCTTGCTGGCGGTACGCAAGGCAGTATCGCAGGCAAAGGATCAACTAGACGGTGAGCTGGGGGAGGACTTTCGCGAGTTCTCCAAGCCTTTGCAGGAGCTGAACTCTGTACGCCAAATGGGTGCGAAGGGGTTCATAACCAAGACTTTGCTGGATGACGATGATAGCTTCCTGACCTCCTTCAACGAGACGAAGCAGGACGTCAAAGACACCGTCGATACGGTGCGCAAGCCAAATCTGCGTGAGACCCTGAAGTCTGGAAATAAGCCAGGTCAACCCGCCCCGGCTAGCGGCAGTGCTGATAACGATGGCGTGAGCGTGTCACAGCAGTCCGCGGCGGGGGATTCCCGTTCTTCCCAATTGGACGATCCTGTGGCCAATGCTGCCCAGCAGCTGACTGGCAATGAAAAGCCCTCCGCACCCAGCAACGGGTGGGAGGACGTAACGTAGCCTGGCGCTCGGCCTATTTCTTTGTGACGCCGAGGTTCAGTGATTTACCGGCCAGCGAGCTACGACGCACAGCCAGCTGATCGGCGATTCCTCCGAATGCGATCGTGGCCGGAGAGTTCGGCTCCGAAAGCACAATGGGGTTACCGAGGTCGCCACCGATGCGCAGGTTAGGATCCAGTGGAATTTGCCCCATCAGGGGTACCTTCGCCCCGGTGATCTGGGACAGGCGATCCGCAACGAACTGGCCGCCTCCGGAGCCAAAGACCTCCATGCGAGTGCCATCCGGCATATCCATCCAGCTCATGTTCTCGATCACGCCACCAATTCGCTGGCGAGTTTGCTGAGAGATGGAGCCCGCACGCTCTGCAACCTCGGCTGCTGCAGCCTGCGGGGTGGTGACGATCAACAATTCGGCGTTTGGCACAAGCTGCGCCACGGAGATCGCCACGTCGCCGGTTCCCGGCGGCAGGTCCAACAGCAGAATGTCTAGGTCGCCCCAGAACACGTCTGCCAGGAACTGTTGGATAGCGCGGTGCAACATTGGGCCACGCCACACAACCGGCGAGTTGTCTCCAATAAAGTGACCAATGGAGATCAACTTCACGCCGTGTGCTTGCAGCGGCATGATCATCTCGTCCACCTGGTGCGGCTTGTCGGTGGAGCCCATCAAGCCGGGCACGGAGTGGCCATAAATATCGGCATCGATCACGCCGACCTTCAGCCCTCGCTTTTGCAGAGCAACGGCAAGGTTAACGGTGACGCTGGATTTGCCCACACCACCCTTGCCGGAGGCTACGGCGAAGACGCGGGTGGTCGAGTCGGACTGGGCAAAAGGAATCACCGGATCTGCCGCGTCACCACGAACCATCTGGCGAATGTTGCGACGCTGTTCATCGCTCATAACGTCAGTGGTAACCGTGACGTTCTCCACACCGTCGACGGAAGCCACGGCCTCGCGGGTCTTTTCCGTCAGGTGGTTTTTCATCGGGCAGCCGGCGATCGTCAGGTAGATCTCCACCGCGACATCACTTCCGTTGATGTCGATGGACTTCACCATGCCGAGATCCGTGATCGTGCGGTTTAGTTCAGGGTCCTCTACGCGGGATAGCGCGCTGCGTACAGCGGATTCAGTGACTTGGGACATGATGGGATTAAGTCTATCGAACGACCGGCGAGACGCTAATTCCGGGCGGTTAATCGTCGCGCGCGTCGCCGCGAGCTTCCTCGTCTCGGCGGGTGTCGTCGATCTTGTCGTCAATGCGTTGCAGAATGTCGTGCAGCTCCTCGAGCTCACGGCGGAGATAATCACGGGTAACCGTCTCACCCACGGCAATGCGCACGCTGGCGACCTCACGGGCTAGGAATTCCGTATCGGCCTTGGTTTCAGCGGCACGGCGGCGATCCTCATCCAGGCTGACGCGGTCGCGGTCGTCCTGGCGGTTCTGTGCCAACAGGATCAGGGGCGCGGCGTAGGCGGCCTGGGTAGAGAAAGCGAGGTTGAGCAAGATGAATGGGTATGGATCCCAGTTCCACCACATGCCGCCCAGGTTCAGCAGGATCCAGGCGACAACGATGATCGTCTGATAAAAGAGGTACTTGCCGGTGCCCAGGAAGCGAGCAATCTTCTCAGCTACGCGACCGACACCGTCCCCGTCGAGATTGAACTTCTTTTTCTGACGGGTGGCGTCGGTCGGAGTATCCAGATCCACGCGGGAGAAATTACGTGCCATATATGCCTAGACCTCCTTCAATTCCGAGGCTGCTTGGGATACCGGGGTAGACGGGGTTGCTGAAATGGCTGGAGATTCCACGCGCCAGTCTTCTTCGCGCCAATCCTCAGGCAACATGTGATCCAGCAGGTCATCCACGCTGACAGCGCCAAGGAGATGCTGATCGTGATCCAGCACCGGGCCACACACCAGGTTGTAGGTGGCAAAGTAGCGCGCCGCCGTTTCCTGGTTGTCATCTGCGAACAGCGCGGGTAACTCCAGATCTAAGATTCCACTGACAAGGGAGGACGGTGGTTCGCGGAGAAGCTTCTGTAGATGCACACAGCCTAGGTATTTGCCCGTCGGGGTCGCCTGGGGAGGTCGTACGACGAAGATCATGGAGGATAGGGACGTCGGCAGCTCTGGATTTCGCGCGTGGGCGAGAGCTTCTGCGACGGTGGCCTGGGGCGTCAAAATGATCGGTTCGGGCGTCATCAGTGCACCCACAGTTTCCGGCGAGAAATTCATGAGTCGCCGGACGGGCTCGGATTCCTCCGGATCCATCAGCTCCAGCAGCACGTCGGAAGTATCCCCCGGGAGTTCGGCCAGAATGTCGGCGGCATCGTCCGGATCCATTTCCTCCAGCACGTCGGCGGCACGCTCAATATTGAGATGCTCGAGGATTGCCGTTTGGTCGTCGTCGGGCATCTCCGCCAACACGTCCGCAAGGCGTTCGTCGTCGAGTTCTGCGGCGATTTTATTACGCCGAGCGTCATCCATGTCCACCAGGGCATTCGCCACGTCGGCGTTGCGCATCTGCTTGAAGGAGGCGATGAGCTCCGCATCCTGGTTGACCACACCCGTGCCAGAGGCGTGGAGTCCCTGGATGTGCTCGATCGGGATAATGTTAATGGACGTTTTACGCCCCAGACGGCTGCGCTGGGTGACCGCTAAGTTACGGATCTTCCATTCACGACGCCGACTACGGCTCAGCTCGACATCGGTAATCTCCACAACCTTCCCGTGAAGTTCCTCGTGCTCTGGATCGTCTGTGTGCACCTTTGAGCCGACGAGATCCTCGAAGATGGTGAGCTCGGCAGAGCGGGACTTAAAGGGGCGAAGGTTTACGGAACTGGAAGAAGTCGTGATGTCCGTCGCGGTGATCGCCGCAATGCGCAGCATGGGGAGGAAAATCTTGCGCTTATTCGCGATCTCCACCACGAGACCAAGTGCAGTCGCATTATCGCCGTGAATGGTGATGACAACATCGCGGACGCGGCCGACGGATTCGCCGTCTGGTCCCAGCACCACTAGGCCGGCCAATCGTCCTGCATACACGCGACTTGTACTCATGTTTACTTAGGGTACTTGATCGCCTCCACAAGGTAGAATGTGGCGAGTTGTATAGCTGCACGAAATGCAAAGGGACAAAATAAGATGCGAACGTTGGGGCGGCGAGACGTGGCGTCCATAATTGCGGCAATAACTTGCCTCGCTTCCTGTGGTGGCCTGACTGCTTGTGCTGAAGAAACCCCGGAGCCTTTTTTAGTGGGGATGCCCGAGCGAGCGGTGGGAAATTCGCCGATGCCCGAAAGGTACGCTGATGCTTTTGCTCGCTATCTGGTGCGGGAGCTCGATGATTTTGGGCGCAAGACCGAGCGCAAACCCATTCCCGCCGATCGTCGCATTCGACAGGTGAGATCTGGTGAAATCACCGTTTCCTACGGCTGTACGGGGGAGCTGCTGGAGCACTTAGATCGTAATCGAGCCATGGAGCTGCGACGCGAATACAAAAAGCAAAAGCAAAGCGCGCAGGCTGAGCTTTCGGAAGGCGCGACGGAAACTAAGAGTGCGGAAGAATGGAATAGCCTCGTCTACGATGAACTGCTCAGCGCATTGCCATCAGAGGTCGGGGCGACGCTGCCGGGACAGGCCACGCCGTGCCCAGGGGACTCATTGCCGCAAAATGCAGTCGTGATCTATTCGAAACACATTGCCGGTCGCAAAGTACGGGCGCAGCTCAATCACGTGGCAACAGCAACAACTATGGAGATGCTCGGAGGCTAAGCCGGAGGTTAAATAAGTAACAAAAAGCCCGCCGCTGTACTGCGGCGGGTTTTTCTAGCTAGCGCGGAAAAGTGCGGAAGAGAGCTTACTTGAAAGCCTCGTCCAGCAGCTGCTTCTGCTCCAGCTGGTGCACCTTCGCAACACCGGTAGCGGTGGAGGACTGTGCACGGCGGGAAACGCGCTTCATCTGCAGACCCGGGATGTGCTCCGGCAGCTGCAGAGCCAGGAACGGCCACGGACCCTGGTTGGCCGGCTCATCCTGTACCCAACGCACCTCGGCGTTCGGGTAATTGGCCAGCGCATCCTTGATGCGATTGAACGGAATCGGGTGCAGCATCTCCACACGGACGATGGCGACATCGTCGCGACCATCAGCCTGGCGCTTCTTCTCCAGATCCCAGTAGATCTTGCCCGAGCACATCAGAACGGTCTTGATATTTTCGTTCTTTCCATTTTGGTTCGGGTCGTCGATGACGGACTGGAACTTCTTAACCTCAGTGAAGTCCTCCACGGCGGAGACTGCCATCTTGTTGCGCAGCATCGACTTCGGGCTGAAGACAACCAGCGGACGCTTCAGGGAACCCAGTGCGTGGCGACGCAGCAGGTGGAAGTAGTTGGCCGGGGTGGAAGGCTGAGCAATGGTCCAGGAGCCCTCTGCGGACATCTGCAGGAAACGCTCGATACGTGCGGAGGAGTGGTCCGGGCCCTGACCCTCGTAGCCGTGCGGCAGCAGCAGAACCAGGGAGGAAATCTGGCCCCACTTAGCCTCACCGGAGGAAACGTACTCATCGAGAATGGTCTGGGCGCCGTTGGCGAAGTCGCCGAACTGTGCCTCCCAAGCCACCAGAGCATCCGGGTTGCCGACGGAGTAGCCGTACTCAAAGCCCATGCCCGCGTACTCGGTCAGGGCGGAGTTGTAGGCCTCGAAGCCACCGCCCTTGCCGGACTCGCGAGCCAGCTCTTCCAGCGGGCTGTAGCGGTCGTGGTCGGTGTGGTCGAACAGGATGGCGTGGCGCTGGGTGAAGGTACCGCGAAGGGTATCCTCACCGACCAGACGCACCAGCTTGCCGCCGTCAACCAGGGAGCCGAAAGCCAGCAGTTCGGCGAAGCCCCAGTCGATGTTGCCGTTACGGGACATTTCCTTGCGACGCTTGATCACCGGCTTCACACGCGGGTGCGGGGTGATGTGATCCGGCACGTCTGCAAATAGGTCTCCGATGTGCTCAATGAGCTCGCGATCCACGGAGGTATCTAGGCCATGCGGAAGATCCTGGGAACCAGTGATGCCACCCTGTTCCTTCGGCTTGGTGCCCTTCTCAGCTTCGCGTACCTGAGTGAATACGGTCTCTAGCTGATCGTGGAAGTCGCGCTGTACGCGCTCGATGTCCTCTTCGGTCAGGTCGCCGCGCCCCAGCAGGGTTTCGGTGTACTGATCGCGGGAAGACTTGGTCTCACCGATCAGCTTGTACATCAGCGGCTGGGTCATCGAAGGATCATCAGCCTCGTTGTGGCCGCGACGGCGGTAGGTCACCAGATCGATAAAGACGTCCTTGCCGAAGCGGTTGCGGTAATCAACGGCCAGCTGTGCAACCCAAACGACAGCCTCAGGGTCGTCGCCATTGACGTGGAAGACCGGGCAGTCGAAGCCCTTGGCCAGGTCCGTGGCGTAGTGGGTGGAACGGCCAGCGTCCGGAGTGGTGGTAAAGCCGATCTGGTTGTTCACCACAATGTGAACGGTACCGCCAACCTCGTAGGCTTCGAGGCGAGCTAGGTTGATGGTTTCCTGCACGATGCCCAGGCCGGTAAATGCGGCGTCGCCGTGCAGCAGCAGCGGCATGACGGTGTGCTTCTCGTGCAGTTGATCCTGCTTAGCGCGGGCGATGCCCTCCATGACCGGGTTAACGGCTTCCAGGTGGGAGGGGTTAGCTGCCAGGTAGACGTCGATGTCGTTGTCGCCGAACATCTGGTGGTAGTGGCCCTGCTGACCCAGGTGGTACTTCACATCGCCGGAACCGCCGGCGGCAGCTGGGTCGATGTTGCCCTCGAACTCGGTGAAGATCTGGGCATAAGGCTTGCCCACAATGTTGGCCAGAACATTCAGGCGACCACGGTGCGGCATGCCGATGACGACCTCGTCCAGGGCTGCGTCTGCAGCACGGTCGATAGCGGCATCCATCATCGGGATCAGGGTCTCGGCGCCCTCCAGGGAGAAGCGCTTCTGGCCGACGTACTTGGTTTGCAGGAAGTTCTCGAACGCCTCGGCGGAGTTCAGCTTCTGCAGAATGTACTTCTGCTGTGCTGGGGTGAACTCGGCCTGGCCAGCCTCGATACGATCCTGCAGCCAGTTGCGCTCTTCGGCGTCGAGAATGTGGGTGTACTCCGTGCCGACCTTCAGTGTGTAGGCCTTGCGCAGGGTGGAGAGCACCTCACGTAGGGTCATAGTCTCGCGACCGGCGAAGCCACCGACGTGGAAGGTGCGGTCGAAGTCCCACAGGGTCAGGCCGTGGGATTCGATGTTCAGGTCGGAGTGGTCCGGAATCGGCAGTCCCGGCTGGGTCCACTGCAGCGGGTTGATGTCTGCGATCAGGTGACCGCGGGAGCGGTAGGCCTCGATCAGCTGCATCACGCGGGTGGACTTGTCTACGCCGATATTTGGCAGATCCTGGCTCCAACGAGTAGGAGCGTAAGGCACGCGCATGGCGTGGAAGATCTCATCCCAGAACTCGTCGTTGATCAGCAGACGGCTCATGGTGCGCAGGAACTCGCCGGACTCTGCACCCTGGATGATGCGGTGGTCGTAGGTAGAGGTGATGGTCACCAGCTTGCCGATGCCCATTTCGCCCAGGCGATCCTCGGAGGCGCCGGCGAACTCGGCGGGGTAGTCCATGGAGCCCACGCCGATGATGGCGCCCTGCCCCTTGGTCAGGCGCGGCACGGAGTGGCGGGTGCCGATGCCACCGGGGTTGGTCAGGGAGATGGTCACACCAGTGAAGTCATCCATCGTCAGCTTGCCTTCGCGGCCACGGTGAACGACGTCCTCGTACTTTTCGACAAATTCGCCGAAGGTCATGTTCTCGGCTTCCTTGATGGCGGCGACCACCAGGGAGCGCTGGCCGTTCTTGCCAACCATGTCGATTGCGAGGCCGAGGTTGATGTGCTCCGGAGTGACGAGGGTCGGCTTGCCGTCGACCAGCTCGTAGGAGTTGTTCATGTCCGGGTGAGCCTTTACGGCCTGTACCAGGGCATAACCAATGATGTGAGTGAAGCTGATCTTGCCGCTACCGCGGGCTCGCAGGGTCTCGTTGACCATGGCGCGGTTTTCGAACATCAGCTTCGCCGGCATATCGCGTACGGACGTCGCGGTCGGAATCTCCAGGGAGATGTCCATGTTCTTAACTACGGCCTTGGCGGCACCCTTAATGGTGGTCTTGCCCGGCTCTGGAGCTTCCATCGGCTGCTTCGGAGCCGGCGGTGCAGTGCGCTTCGGGGTGGGCTTGACGTTGCTGTCCTGGTTCTGGGACGCAGATCCCTTCGGCTGCTTGCCACCTGCCGTCGTATCCCGAGTGGGGGTGACGGTGTTCTTGGTAGCGCCCTGGCTGCCCGTGGTCTTCTGTGCTCCGTTGCCCGCCGTAGCCTGGGTGTTGCCCGGCGCGTTTACGGGGGAGGAATTATTTTCAAAGTAATCGCGCCATTCAGCGTCGACAGACTTTGGGTCTTCCTTATACTGCTGGTACATCAAATCGACCAGCCATTCGTTTTGACCGAAATTTGCACTGCTCACAGCAGGTCCTCGCCTCTTTCCTTTATGGCTTTAAGTCTCGTCGTTCCACCCTACTACAAACCGGTTGTCGGCCTTGGCGCGGCATTCCACAAATCGGCATATGCTCCGCCTTTTTGTAGTAGCTTGTTATGCTCTCCAATTTCGACAATGCGGCCCTGATCCATCACCACGATGGTGTCGGCCCTTGCTGCGGTGCGGAGGCGGTGCGCGACGATAAGTGCGGTGCGGTCGCGGGTAACGCGGTTGATCGATTCGACAATCTGGGCTTCCTCGTCGTCATTGATGTTTGCCGTCGCTTCGTCGAGCAGCATAATCGACGGCCGGATGTACTCCGCCCGAGCAAGCGCGATCATATGTTTTTGTCCTGCCGAAAGGGTATGGGTGCCGGGTGAAATGGCAGCGTCGAGCCCACCGGGGATCGTTTGCAGGATCTTCTCTCCACCAATGCGTTCGACAGCGGTCCGTGCTCTTTGTTTGCGTAGTGCAGGATCGCAGTCATCATTTTTGTCGACATTCTTGTCGCCGTAGGCGATGTTTTCGGCCACTGTGCCCTCGAAGAGCTGTGGTTCCTGTGGCACGGTGCCAATGCAGCTCCGCCATCCACGCACGTTGAAGTCCCGAATGTCCGTATTATCCGCGCGGATCGTCCCCTCCGTCGGATCCATGAACCTATTGATGAGCCGCAGCAGCGTAGTTTTCCCCGCACCCGTCGCACCGACCACAGCCGTGGTGCCGCGGAAGGTGTGGGTGATGTCTAGGGTGGGCTCGCCCTCGCCGTACTTATATACGACGCCCTCACACTGAATTGCTGGCCCTTTCACAAACGCCGGATCTTTTGCGTCCGCGGAAACGGTAAGGGCTGGGCGTTCGTTGAGAAGTTCGCGGATGCGCGAGACGCTGACGCTTGCCTGTTGGAATTGGTCGAATACCTGGGAGAGCTGCTGAATCGGTCCAAAGAGCATCGTCAGGTAGAGGCTGAACGCCACCAGGGCGCCTTCTGTGGTCTGCTCGCTAGCGATCAGTGAGGTTCCTGCGCTGAGAACCGCGGCTTGGGCGAGTTGGGTGAGAAGGTTGATGCCAGGGAAATACAAACTCACAGCGGTCTGTGACTGGGTACGCAGTCGAAGGTACTTACGGGATTCTGCCTCGAGACGGCTTTGAAGGGCCGTCCCGTAGCTGAAGGCCTGGCCGGTGGGAAGGCCCATAAGGGTCTCCTGGAAGGTCGCGTTCACCTGACTGATCTGGCTTCTGGCTCGGGTATACAAGCGACGGGAGATCATCCGGAAGATGATCGTTGCCACCACAATGACAGGAAGGAAAAGCGCGACGATCCCTGCCAGGGTCAGATCAGTGGAAATCAGCATGCCGATGATGCCCAACGCCAACGTTGCCGACACGATCGTTTGGGAGAGACCTGATTGTAGGAAATTCGAAAGGGAGTCGATATCGGTCGTGAGGCGCGTCATGATCCTGCCACTGGACTGGCGGTGGAACCACAGTAGATCCATCCCAGTGATGTGGCGGAAGAGTCGGTTGCGCAGGGCGAAGATCAGCCTTTCGCCCGTGAGAGTGGTGAGCAAAGTATTGGCAATGCTGGCTACCCATGACAGTGCAACCACCGCCAATGCACACAGGCAGGTGAGCAGCAGGGAATTCATGTCATTGTTCGCGACACCGTGATCGATGGCGTGGCGAATAAAAGAAGGGAGCGCGATGTCAGCTGCCGAGGACAGCAGCAATGTGACAACCACTGCAGCGACGAGCCCCGGCACCATCGCAAACAGAGTGCGCAGCCGGAATCTCCCGGCCTCGTCCTGGATCTCAGCAATACGTGGGGTGTCCACTGTGTAGGTGGAGGGATCCGCACCTGCCTCGAGTGAAGAAAAAGCCACGTTCGCCGTAGAAGCAGTCGTCGACACAGCCTCGACGGGCTGCACAGTCTGATCTGGCTGTGCAGTGGGCAGGGTGATGATCTGTTCCGGATTCCGGAAACCACCATCGGCTCGGTGGCTGATGTAGATCACGGTAGGCCGGAAAATGCTGGCGCGCAGATTAGCCAAAATCTGCGCCTCGGTGGCCTGGTCTATGGCCGAGGTGGCATCGTCAAAGATGATGGAATGAGGTTCGCGAAGTAGCGCGCGGGCGATGGCGATGCGCTGTCTTTGCCCGCCGGATAGTGTGATTCCCCGTTCTCCGACGACGGTATCCAGACCACCAACCTCGCGGATGAATGCATCGGCACAGGCTAGGCGAGCTGCATCCCAGACCTCCTCATCCGTGGCTGAGTAGCCGAGCAGAATATTCTCTCGGATCGTTCCCGAATAGAGGAATGCCTCGTCCATGATTAGCGCGGGGCGATCGGATTCCTGCACATCCAGCAACGGAACTGAACCTGTTCTCCCGGAGAATGTGACCTCAATATTCCCCGCATCGGCAGTACTCAAACCCGCCAAAGCGTGTGCCAGACGGGTCTTTCCTGAGGCCACAGGCCCCTCCACGATAACGGTGCTGGACGGTGAAATATTCAGGTTGATCGGGGGCTGCCCGGCGGTGACGGGGACACTGCCCACAAACCCCATTGGTTCCCGAATGGCAGTCGTGCCGATGGGACGCGGCGGGGCGTCAATAATTTCAAAGATACGATCGGCACACGGTTGGGTGACGTGAACGTTCACGAGCATCCCCGCCGCCATGCGGGCGAGTCGGGCAAGCATCGTGATGAAAGTTGATACCGTGAGGAAATCGCCTACGCTGATTGCTCCGCGCATGGCCAGCCAACCACCGAGCCCGATTGCCGCTACCAAAGCGACGTTCGGCAGAGCAGACAGCGCAGGCTGAAAGATAGCGCTGAGCCTGCCCACCCGCATATTAATGCCGTACTGCCGTGCAGATTCCCACCTATAGCGCGCGACCTCACGTGGCTCCTGGGCGAAACTCTTCACTACCTGCACACCCGACACAGTGCGATCAACCTGCTCCGCAATAACCGCAGCTTGTCGCTGCGACGCCAGAGAAGGCCCATAAAGGCGCGTGCGTGAGGCATAAGCAACGGCGAAAAGGAGTGGGATCTGTACCGCCACGATGCCAGCAATTGACGGGGAAATCCACAGTATGATGGCGAAAATCAGCACCAACTCCAGCATGCTCGCCGCCATCATCGGCAGCATCGCTAGAGTGCCCTGCACCTTCGTGAGATCCGAAATCGTGCGCGAAATGACCTGCCCCGTGCCGAAGGAGCGCGCCGCTTGGGCATCCACGGACTGGATTGCCTCAAACATCCGGATACGCAGACTGTGCTGGGTGCGCACGCTAAAAGTCCCAGAGAGGAAACGGCGCAGAGCTTGCGCCACGAATCGCGCACAAGCGACAGCCACCAGCAGGCCAATCGCGCGAGTGTTGCCATCCACAGAAGCGCCTGCGAGTAACGGCAGAAGCAGTTCTATGGCCGGCAACGACACCGAGAACACGACCACGGCAGTAAACAGCCCAGGGTGGTGAGGGGCGGATTCTCGGATGACTCTGAACACGCCGATGATTTTAACGCGGGCTCGGGACAGCACCCTAGTGCAGAAGTGCTGAAGTCAGGGAAGAGTTAGCTAGAAAATCTCGTCTGCCTCGCGAATAAAAACATGAACGTTGTCGATCATCTGTTCTGCGATCTTGCGGTTAGCCTTCGCGCCCAGGTAGGCACCGACGCCGAACGGTAGAACCTTCTTAAACATCGCTCCGCCGAAGCGCTTGCGTACCTGGCGGAAGGCAAAGCGTCCTAGGACGTTGTTCGCTTGCTTCAACTCAACAGAGCTGCTGGTGCGCAGTTTGCGCGCACCGCGCAGATTATTGGCTGCCTTTAGGGATCCGAAGGTTCTGTCCTCGGCCAGTGCTTGCACCAGTTCCTTTGCCGTGGCGCCGGAGATCGCCAGGTACACAACAGCGCGGCGAGTCTCCTCCTTGGAGATGTCGATGCCGTTTAGTTCTGCGGAGGCCAGGGCATATAGTGCACAAACTTCGACGAGCAGTGCGGATTCCGCAGCGATTCCTGCCAGTGAAAGCAACGTACCGACTCCCGGTACGGCCGCTACGCCACCGGTGCCCGCTCCCGAACCCGTGGCGAGGTTCTTAAAGTGCGCGTCGAGGACTTCCTGACGGTGTTGAAGCGTGGCGTCACCATGCTTCTTTTCGATCTTGGCCACATACGACCGAATGAGCGGCTCTTGTACCGCAACCGTGCGATCGATCGCACCGAAAAAACGGCGCGCGATAGGGCCGGAGGGGTAAGGCGCCTGCCGAGCCTGGTGAAGGAGCTCTGACGTGGCGGTGGCTTCGTCGCGGTGACCGCTGGACTTGCCGAAATTGAAAATTCCCATGGCACCCAAGACTAGGGGAAAAATTCTCTGCTGGTTGAACTCCAATGGTTGAAAGGGAACCGGCATAGGAACCCGCATAGGATGGTGGGAAACCTTTTTTAAGGACAACAAAAGACAGCAGGGCAGACAAATGGCAACGGAAGATGACGACTAAAAACGACGTGCGGGTAGAAACCACCGGTGGAACCGTCCACGGCGTAAAGGTCGATGGGGTGCGGACCTGGAGAGGTATTCCCTTCGGTGTCGCAGAACGTTGGGCAGCGCCACAACCCGTGCGCTGGCAGGGGGAATGGTCTGCACACGAGTATGGAAACGTTGCGCCGCAGACGGGCTACAACTGGAAAGACGAGGTTGTAGGCGACGAGGACTGCCTGAACATGGACATCGTTCGGCCAGACACGAGCGACACGCTGCCGGTCGTCGTGTTCCTACACGGCGGTGGGTTCTTCGCAGGGGCTTCCCACACCGCGGTGCTGCGCGGGCATAACTTCGCTAAGGAATTGGACGTAGTTTATGTTGCATTGAACTTCCGGCTCGGTGCGTTGGGGTACGTGGACATGAGCTCCCTGGACGTGCCCGATGCTGCGACTTGCGAGGCTAATCCGGCAACCCGCGACCAGATTTTGGCGCTGCAGTGGGTGCAAACAAACATTGCGGCTTTTGGTGGCGATCCCAAAAACGTAGTGCTGATGGGAGAATCCGCTGGCGGTACGTCCGCAGCAGCTCTCATGGCAATTCCTGCTGCACGAGGGCTATTCCATCGGGTAATTTTGCAATCCGCTCCGGTGATGAGTGTGCACACAAACGCACAGTCGAACCTGTGGGCGCGCAAATTGGCGCAGTATTCCGGGTTGGTGCCACGCACTACCTCGATCGCTGAGCTACGCACATTGGCCTTTGCTGATGTGGTGCGCGCCGGGCAGCAGATGCTGTGGAAGGGGCGCGGGCTGCGAGAGCTCAATGCCGCATTCGGTATCGCCATTGATGGTGAGCTCTTGGTACGGCACCCTTTGGACATTTTTGAGCAAGCTGAACAGCAACAGCTTCCGCTACTGGTTGGAACGAATAACGATGAGTTGTCTGCCGCCCAGATCCTGTTCTTTTCAAAATCCGCGCGGCTGCGAGCCGCTCGGACGATGCTACGTGCACACGACCCTGCTTTAGCTGCGGAAATTGAAGCGGCTTATGGCGACGTAGGGCGACGCGGTGTTTTCGCGCAGATGCTTACTGACGCTGTGTTCTGGGCGCAGTCCGTTCGCCTTGCGGAGCTACACCACAGCGCTGGTGCGCCGGTGTGGATGTATCGCTTTGACTATGCGCCGGCAATGCTGCGGCGTTTGGGGGTTGGGGCGATGCATTCGATGGAACTATCGGCTCTTTTTGGTGACGCAAAGTCTTCGAAAGCCAGTTTCGTGCTGGGCGATGAGATGGCCGTGGTTTCAGCGCATATGCAAAGGGCTTGGAAGAAGTTTATTTGGGATGCAGATCCCGGGTGGGAACCTTATTCGTTGGAGTGCCGTGCAACCCAAGTATTTGAGCGGGAGATGCGGATGGAGGAGGACCCGCGGGCACAGTTCCGCCGAGTGTGGGAGAAATTCGATATGCGGGGGTGGGATGGCGACGAGAGTTCAGTGGCCATGCCGCGCCCGGGGCGCTAGGGGAGTGCGCACAGGTCACGCGGTAGAGCGGATCGGGTTACTATGGTGCCCAAGTCACGGAATGCACGTGTCGCTCTGGGCTAAAACACCTCTCAAACACCTCTAAAACACTAGGAGACGTTGGCTGTGGGTTTCTACGAGGATATTGCTAAAGCGCTGGATACTGAGGGCATAGAGTCGCGAGTAAATGACGGAATGTTGTTCGTGCCCATCGCCCCGGAACTGGAAATTCAGTTCCAGCAGATTGAGCAAACCGGCACGACGGCGGGGATTGACTCGGCGAATGTGTTTATGGCTAAGGGGGAGTTGGACGAGGAAGCGGGCATCGAGGAGTTCGAAGCTAGCCTTGTTGGCGTGGTGTTTTCTGTCGAGGCGGCGGTTGCGGTAGTCGCGCAGTATATTGCGACCGACCAGTGCATTACCGTGCTGCACGACCTTCTTGAGGGGACAGATGATCGGATCTCTGACCTGGAGTTTGAGCAGGATCTAATCGAACCAATGATGGTTCGTGCGGAAGTGGGCAATGGATCTCTGATCACGGTGCTATTGGGTTCCGGTACTGATGAGCCAGAGGCAACAGTCTCTTTTGTGACCTTCGGTGAGGATTACGACGAACTGGTTGATCAGGCGGTTGCGGAGCTGGAAGGCGATGAAAGCCTGACTGATTTCGAGCGTGAAGTCATGTACCGAAACGTGTTGGAAGATGCCGCTGAGATGACCCAGGAAGTCCTTGAACTGGGAACGTTCAAGGACTTCGATCAGCTATTCGATGCGTTGGCAGTGGCGCAGGTACAGGCAACTGAGTGGGAGGAACTGCTGGTTCCTTTCGACGACGAGATCGGAATGCGCCCCCTTTTCGAGGCGGACGACGAGGATTTCGCTGAGGACTTCCCTGAAGACCTCGAAGACGAGCTGGACGACGACTTCGATGATGACTACTTCGAAGACGACGAAGAAGACGAAGACACTGTCGCTGAAGAGGACGACGCTGAAGAAAAGCGTTAAAGGGTGAGTGCCGTTAGGCAGCTCGTGGGGTAGAGCCTTCCTTTGAAAGCAGATCCCGCTGAGTCATCAACCCATGCCACGTCAAGCTAACTTGCGCTTGATTGTGGCGATCACGGGTCTCCTGCGGATCTTCCCGCACGATCCATGCTCGGCCGAGCGTGAGCTCCAGTAGCCGAGTTGATTCGCTAGTCATCCACTTCGGACATTCCACGGAGACCGTGACCAGGAACAGATCCTCTCCTTCTGGCGGCTGCTGCTGACTCAGTCGGCGCCACATCAACGGCGACATTCTGCGCCGTGAAACATGGACCAGCGCAGTGGAGCCACCCGCTCGCAACGCAAAGCGGGGAGCGCGCCAACCAGGTGTAATGCGGATGAGACTGCGCGGATGCCGCAGCATTCCGCGAGCTTCGTTGGCGGCTCTATGAGGTTCGCTCAGGTTGAAGCGCCGAATATTGGAGGTGTTCATGGGGGCGCGCTGAGTGGTGATACGGGACTTCATGTTGACTCACTTCCTTGTAGTCGGGGACGGGTAGTGGGGGGACATTCGTGATGGATACCCGTCAGCGGTGGTCTTTGTTCATGGGTGCACTTTAGGTAGTGAGGTGGACAGGGTGGCGTCACCTAGAACAAGAATAGAACACATGTACCAAACTAGGAAGGTGTGGCACGCGATAGTCCGCGACGTTTTGTGCGATAGCATGGGCGAAGAATTAGCTGGCAACAGCGATAAAGAAACGACGGTTTTCGGGAGCAGCGACATGGCGGAGGCGACACACAGCGCACCGGGTAGCGTGGCGATCGTAGGCGGTGGGCTGGCTGGGCTAGCGGCTGCACGAACCCTGCATAAGGGTGGCGTGAAATGCACTGTCTTCGAGGCCAGTGATCGGCTCGGTGGGCGTGTACGTTCCGAAAAGATTGACGGGATAACCGTTGACCACGGCCTGCAAACCCTCAATTCTTGGTACCCCTCAATAAAAGAGATTCTGCAGCCGGGAGAGTACTCATCCTTGGGGATCCGCAATTTTCAACCGGCTATTCAAACTCTGACTGAGGACGGATTGGCCCTGATCTGCGATCCCATCCGCGCTCCCCACCTGATCCCCAGCCTGATGCGCTCCAATGTGCGTAGTGCGCTATCATTCCGCGACCTTGTGGCGCTGCGTCGATGGCTGAAGTCTGAGCTTTCGCATCGCTCCAGTCTGGAACTTAGAAAGATCAAACAGCGCCACATCGATGAAGATGTAAAAGTTTGTGAGTCCCTTGACCAGCGAGGCGTGCACCGACGCACTCGGTGTGTGGCGATTGATCCGCTGCTGCGGGCATTCCTCTTTGACCCCGAGGGTGAGTCCTCTGCAATCTTCGCTAAATGGATGATCGGCACGATGCTGCGAGGCAACCTAGCCGTATTGGAAAATGGGATGGGGGATCTGGCGACAACACTGGCCCGAGTGCCTAATGCGGATTTCCGCCTTAACTCGCCGGTGACAAGCATCGAAGAAACTGGCGATGGGGTGCTGATCACGGTCGGGGAATCCGCAGAAGATGGCACAAATGGGGCAGGGGGCAACCACCCTGCGACCTCCCGTACAGTGACTGATCGAGAGGCAACCGAGCACTTTCCCCATGTGATCGTCGCCGTCGATCCACGGCACGAAACTGCATTGTTGGGGTCGCCGAAGGTGCCCACCACCAGCGTGTCTTCTTGGTGGTTTATTTCCGAAGAACCCGTGATCGCCGAAGGACTAATGACTGTCGACGGCACGCGTAAGACACCCATTACCTCCGCTACGGAAGTTACAGCAGTTGCACCCGGTTATGCGCCGGGACAGCACTTGGTGGCCTGCAATCATGTGCATCCACAGGGCGGAAATCCCTCGCAGGTGCCGTCGGTTGCAGAAGTGCAGCGCGGTTTGGGTTCGCTATTCGGCGTCGATTCCTCCAGTTGGGAGCTAGTTGCCGAACAATCGTTTATCGACGCCATTCCGCTGATCAGACCAAAAGGTTTGCAACGCATAGGTAAGAATTTGGGCGACCGCGAGCTCCAGGGAAGTCGCATTGCTTTGGCGGGCGCTCAGCATGCCACGCCGAGCATCGACGGCGTATTGCGCAGCGGCCAGCGAGCTGCAAATTTCGTACTTTCCAAGCTAACGGAATAAGTACCGCGGGAGTGCTGCAGAACTGTGGGAAGACCTGCGATAAAGGCCAGGGGAGTGACTGTGCGCAGTGAATCGCTTTATCGCTCAAGTGGGCGTAGGCTTGGACAGCGATGAGTGATACTGAAAACGTCACCGGCGACGTAAACCAGCCGGTAAATGACGAGCGGGTATCTCAGAATGAACTGCAGGGTGGCATCTCGGAGAATCCTTCCCAGGATTCTGCCGTGGATAATCAAAAGCCACAAGAGCCACAAGGTGCGACTGATAAAGCAGTGGAGTCTGAGAACGCTGAAGTGAAAGTTCCAGAGGACAACCAAGAGCAGCAGCGCTCTTTCAACGGGCTGGGATTGCCCGATAACGTACTAGCTGCAGTCAAGAAGGTCGGCTTCGAAGTACCTTCCCCAATTCAGGCAGAAACGATTCCAGTGCTGATGGAAGGCCACGACGTGGTTGGCCTTGCGCAGACCGGCACCGGAAAGACCGCGGCATTCGCGCTGCCGATTCTGTCGCGCATTGACGTGTCGAAGCGTCATCCCCAGGCTCTAGTGCTGGCACCGACCCGCGAGCTTGCTCTGCAGGTCGCAGAGAGTTTCCAGTCTTTTGCTGAGCACCTGGGTGGTATTCACGTGCTGCCGATTTACGGTGGGCAAGCTTATGGAGTGCAGCTTTCTGGTCTGCGACGCGGTGCGCACATTGTGGTGGGCACCCCGGGTCGTGTGATTGATCACTTGGAGAAGGGCAGCTTGGATATTTCCGAGCTCCGCTTCATGGTGCTTGATGAGGCAGACGAGATGCTGAACATGGGCTTCCAGGAGGATGTTGAGCGCATCCTGGAAGATACCCCCAGCGAAAAGCAGGTGGCTTTGTTCTCCGCGACGATGCCTTCTGGCATCCGCCGTCTGTCGAAGCAGTACCTGAATGATCCGCAGGAAATCACGGTGAAGGCCGCCCAGCGGACGAGTGAAAACATCGAGCAGGATTACCTGTTGGTTAGCCACCGGGACAAGCTGGACGCGCTGACCCGGATTCTCGAAGTCACTGAGTTCGAGGCCATGATCATGTTCGTGCGCACCAAGAACGAGACCGAGGAGCTGGCCGAGCGTTTGCGTGCTCGCGGCTTTAACGCTGCGGCAATTAATGGTGATATTCCGCAGAATCTGCGCGAGCGCACTGTGGATCAGCTGAAGGACGGTCGTCTGGATATTCTCGTAGCGACGGACGTTGCTGCTCGTGGCCTGGACGTCGACCGCATCACACACGTGTTCAACTACGACATTCCGCACGACACGGAATCCTACGTGCACCGCATTGGCCGTACGGGACGTGCAGGCCGTAAGGGCCGCGCAATTTTGTTTGTGACGCCCCGTGAGCGTCGTTTGTTGAAGGCCATCGAACGGGCAACGAAGTCTCGGTTGAATGAGATTGAGCTGCCGACTGTGGACGCGGTGAATGAGGCTCGCAAGGAGAAGTTCCGCGATAGCCTGACTGAGTCGCTGGCCGACCCACAGATCAGTATTTTCCGTGATCTGGTGAAGGAATACTCGGAGTCTAACGAGGTGGAGTTGGCGGATATTGCCGCTGCTTTGGCTGCCCAGCTGCAGGATGGTGAGGACTTCTTAATGAAGGAGAAGCCGAAGGAGGAGCGTCCGCGTCGCCGTCGCGACGATCGCTACGGTGACGATTCCCGTAGCGGAGGCGGAGCATATAAGCCTTTCGATGAGCGCTTTAATAAGGATGCTCCGCGCATTAAGGATCGCAATGGTAAGGAGCTTGCTGTATACCGCCTGTCGGTGGGGCACCGGCAGCGTGTTCGCCCCGGTGCGATCGTTGGTGCACTGGCAAATGAGGGCGGCATGAGTTCCCGCGACTTCGGTCGAATTAGCATTTTTGCCGAGCACTCCCTGGTGGAGTTGCCGGCGGATCTACCGATGGAAGTGTTCCACGCACTGGACCAAACCCGCGTCTCTGGCCAGCTGATCAATATTGAGCCGGATCCCGGTGCTCCGACTGGTCGTCCGGGGAGCCACAAGCGTCAGCATCGCAATGACTTCGGCGATCGCGGTGGACGTGGCGGCCACCGTGGTGACCGTGATGATCGCGGTGGACGTGGAGGCCGTAATCGCAGGAATGATTGGAACGACCGAAACGAGCGGAACGGCCGTGGTGACCACCGTGGCAATGGCGGTCGTGGACGTAATGACCGTGATGATCGCGGCGGACGCGGTTTCAAGGGAGAGCGCGGCCACCGCGGCGGACGCCGCTAAGGCGGAGGTTGTAGCGTCAGGGCATCGGGGGTGTCCGGGGGCCGGGGCAGAAATGTCGTTATATCGTGAATCTGCCGAGCCTCTCGCGAAGAAGAGAATTTTGGCGACGCTCTGACCTGGACGTTTTCCGTAATGGGAATTATTGCTTTTAACAGATTCCTGATCCAGCGACATCGACGCGCGATTCGTGTCTGCGCAGTCTGTCTACAGCGCCGGATAGCTATACAAAAATCCCGCGCAGGTTGCCTGAAAGGCATCTGCGCGGGATTTTTTGAAACCCTTGGGGTTTAGAAGAACATCAGGATCGCTGTGATTAGCCACAGCAGGTTGAAGATGCCGGCGAACATAGCAGCCTGTCCTGGGATCTTAGAGGCGTCTGCCTTAGTTGCCTTGGCAGTCTCAGCCTCGGAGGCAGGGGCGTCGCCAGCCTCCACGGCGTTCAAGACCACCAAACCCTGGCGCTGGCGGGGGATAACCAGGGTAATCAGCACACCCCAGGCGATAATGGCCAAAAGTAGGGCGAAGTGCAGTGCATGGTTCTTCATCGCACCATCGACAGTGAAGAATGCGACCAAGCCCAGCACCGGGACCAGCAAGGAAACAAAGCCATAAGAGCGGGTGATGCGGTGCACCAGGCGCAGCGCGCCGACGGCCGCGGGATCACCGGATTGTGCCTTGCGGAACTGGGGCGCGTACATGGAGGAAGCAATCGCTACGGGGCCGATCAGCAGGATCGCTGTCAGAACGTGAAGTGCAACAATAAGGGTAGACATGCCTCCTACTCTGGCAGATTGATTGGTGACTTGTCACTTTGACGGGCCTTTTGAAAGTGCCTTAGCCTAAAATCTTTGTTCGCTGATGTGGACTACAAGTCACAGGCATCTCGGGCGGCTTGCAAATCCGCCACAGTCATCGCAAGACCGTATTCACCGATCACCCGAACAAAGCGTGCGCAGTAGCCACACTGATTCACCGGAGGCAGCCATTCACTCAAGGTCGAGTCTGACTTCTCCCGGTTGACCTCGGAAGCTGTGAGTACCAGGTTGCGCAACGTATCGTTCGCAAATTCTCGGCGACGTGCGTCCGGCCATGCATAAGCGCCCAGATCCCATGCAGCAGCCAGCGGAACGATATGGTCGACATCGACGTTATGGCGGTTCATCGTGCGGTGCGTATAGGGATCGACGCCCCCTTGCTCCATTGCCCTGTCTCTTCCGCGAGTACTCGCACACCCTCCAGTAGAGCCCCCGAATGCTTGCACCAGCAACAGGTGCCGCGTATCGCAAGTGCCAAGTTCGGTGACCTGCATCCCCCAGCCATCGCCGAAGCGATCGCGAGAATATCCCAGTACCCGCGGTCGGGCGGGGATCTGGTGAATGTGTTGTAGGTACTCTGCGACGGTGCGCTGATCCTGCGGGCGGGGAGAATGTGGCGTCACCACCCAATAAACCCCAAATAGCAGTACAACCAGAAATAAGCAGTAGGAGGTGAAAGGGGAAGGGTGGAGGGAGTAAAAGAAAAAGCGCCGCATGCAGCTTTATACTGCAGCGACGCTAGAAAGGTTCGCCCCTATTTTGGGCGGTTAGCCTGCGAAGGCTACTTGGCGGCAACCTCTGCGGCTTCCTCGAAGTCGATATCCTTCTTGGCAGCAACCTTGGACAGCTTGATTGCTTGGTCGAAGGTATCGGTGATTTCCTTGGACGGAGCCTTGGTCATCAGGGTTACGGCGACCATGACGATCACGTTCAGGATAACGCCCGGAATCATCTCGTACAGGTCGAATGGCTTGTCGATGACGCCGAACTGTGGCAGGCCACCCCAGAGGAAGGCGACGATTGCACCAGTGACCAGGCCAGCGGCTGCACCTGCGGCGTTCAGGCGACGCCAGAACAGTGCACCCAGGATGACCGGGCCGAAGGAAGCGCCGAAGCCAGCCCAGGCGAACTCGACGAGACCCAAAATTCCGGAGTCCGGGCTCAGTGCAATCAATGCAGCCAGCAGGGCAACAACCAGCACGGCGATGCGGGAGAGGTTCTTCAGGGACTGGTCGGAGGCGTTCTTGTTGATAAGGCCGTTGTAGATGTCCTCGATCAGAGCGGAGGACACAACCAGCAGCTGGGAGGAAATTGTGGACATGATCGCGGCCAGCACGGCGGTCAGGATCAGGCCTGCGAGCAGTGGGTGGAACAGGATGCGACCCATGTCCAGGAAGATCGTCTCGAAGTTCTCCTGGTCAGTGATTGCGATGGAAGGATCCATGCCGAAGAAAGCCGGGCCGATGATGGCAACCATGACGGTGCCGACCAGGCAGAGGAACATCCAGCCAACGCCGTAACGCATACCTGCGCGAGCATCGGACGGGCCACGCAGTGCCATGAAGCGCACGATGATGTGTGGCTGGCCGAAGTAGCCCAGGCCCCATGCCAGGTTGGAGATGATGGTGACGAAGGATACGCCGGTGAACAGGGAGAACCAGTCGGGGTTGGGTTCGATGGACTCGAGACCATATGCGTTCTCAAGCTGGTAAGTCCAGATAGCGCCCGGGTCATCCATGTGCAGCAGCGCCATAACGGGCACCAGCAGCAGAGAGACGAACATGATGCAGCCCTGGACGGTATCAGTGAAGGACACAGCCAGGAAGCCGCCGACGAAGGTGTAGCCAACGGTGACGGCGGCGATGATGATCATGCCGGTCAAGTAGTCGCCCTCAAAGGTGGACTCGAAGTAGCGGCCACCGGCAACCATGCCGGAGGACACGTAGAAGGTGAAGAACACCAGGATGATGATGCCCGCAGCGATACGCAGGAAGTGGCTGCGATCGTGGAAGCGGTTCTCCAAGAAGGAGGGGATAGTGATCGAGTTATTCGCCACTTCCGTGTAGGAGCGCAGGCGAGGTGCGGTAATGATCCAGTTGACCGCAGCGCCGACGAGGAGGCCGATGGCCATCCACATCTCGGAGAATCCGAGCATGTACAGCGCGCCAGGCAGGCCCATAAGGAGCCAGCCGGACATGTCGGAGGCGCCAGCGGACAAGGCGGCAACGAAGGGGTGTAGGTTTCGTCCGCCGAGCATGTAGTCCTCGTACTCGTCGGTCTGGTTGAAACTATAAAGTCCAATCAGCAGCATGACGATCAGATAGATCACCATGGCTATGACAAACCATGTTTGGTCAGCCACGAACAGTCATCTCCTCAAGTTGAATGTATAAGTTCTATACGTCAGCTTTCGGGCTCTCTGTGCTCCGAAGTGTAGAAGGCGCGCGCAAGTGTGACGCGCACAACTCGACATCCACGTTAGCGAACGTAGTCGCGCTTCGAGGGGTGTCCGGCGTACATGGTAAAACTTCCAGCATGGGATTCACGCATCAAATGCACGTAGTTGCACCAACTTCGGGCGGGCTGTGGTTGTGGGTGGAGCGTGTCGAGGGGCATGGGGTGGTAATGGATATTGACGAGCTGGAAACAGGGGATCTACCAGCGGTTTGTATGGATATTCTGGGGATGCATCCCTGGCGTAATAGGGGAGGAATCTGGCTTTCTACGCCACGGGGAAGGGTGAAGGAATTGCCGGTACCCGCGGTAGCTTTGACCCCCGAAGAATCGGTTGCTCTGATGGGGCAGTTATGTGAATATGCGCATAAAAATACAATCGAAGAAACTGCCTCTAAGGTCGGGCTGATTGATGGGTTTGCCCCGGAGCTTAAATTCCTTATGAACCTCTGTGCTTTCGTTGAAGAAGCAGTACTTGCCGGGCGTGTGATGATGCGCATGGAACGCGTAGACGATCAGTGGTTCCCGCGCTGGACTCTTTCGCCCGCCGGCGATCACATGCGCGTGTTGCAGCAGTTCCGCGAACGCGTGCCCGGGGTGTTGACGCGCAACGGGGGAGAAGATGTGGTGGAGCGCCTGGCCGATGAGTTCGCCCACTGGATTGCCGTGGCACATTTGCGCCGCGAGCCCATGGAGTTCACGTCGGATTTCGTGCGCGCCCTCGCTACGGGAACGGCAACTCGAAGAGGCGGAGCCAGCACCGTAGCCAGCCTGGGACAGTGGCGGCGGGAGGCGGAGGCGGAGGCTGGACAGTTGCTGTTCTTGTTGTCGACCCCCTCCGAAGTGGAACAAACCGACGAGCAAAAGGGTGCGGGTGAGGACGATGCGACCATAGCACCGTTGTGGTGGTTGCAAATAGCCCATTCGATGAATGGTGGCCCTGCTGAGCCAATCAACCCTGCCACTGTGGGCGAAGAGTTAAAGGTAAGGATCATCCGCGGTCTCAATCGTGCCGGAGATGTATGGCCGGATTTCGAACCGCATTTGCGCAGTCTCCTGGCATGGCTCAACATGGGCGCGAATCCGCAGGGGCGGAGATGGTGGCGTCCAGAAGAGCTGCCGAGCGAACAGCCGACCTTGGGGACGAGTCTGGAGATCTCCGAGCTGGCAAGCTTCCTGGATCACGGGGCGGCGGCGCTGCGTAAGGCTGGGTTCGGGGTGATGATTCCACGCGGGTGGGGCAAGGCGCGACCGCGGGTCAAGGCTAAAGCCACGCCGGTTGGCCAGGGGCCGGGTGCTGGCAAGCTAGGCATGGATCAGCTGATGAACTTCTCGTGGGAGGTCAGCCTGGGTAACGCTGATGGCGCTGACGGTGCCGGCGAGGGACTCGACGAGGTGACGCGCCAAGAGCTGCTGAACGCGGCTGAGGCGATTGTGCGCATCAACGGCGAGTACGTATTCCTAGATCAGGAATCCCTCTTGGCTGCGCGCAAGTGGTTTGCGCAGGTTACGAAACAGCAGGATAAGAAGGAAAAAACTGTTGGGGATGTCACTGTGCGCGTGCGCGACATCCTGGAAGCCGATCTGCTGAGCGCCGCTGAGATAGTGGATGCTGACCACGAGTTTCGCGTGGAAGCCGACGGATGGGTCGCAAGGCTGCTGGACGGAGAAGCGCAGTTGGATCCGCCTGAGCCCGTAGATGTGCCTGCCGCTGTACAGACAACACTGCGCGACCATCAACGACGGGGCTTGAACTGGTTGGCTTGGATGCACCGCCACCGCATCGGCGCGATTCTGGCCGATGATATGGGCTTGGGAAAGACTCTGCAGGTGCTGGCACTACTGGCATGGGAGCGCGAGGCTGGCGATTGTGAAGGCCCCACCTTAGTCGTGGCACCCACCACAGTTGTGGAAGCCTGGCGTGCGGAGGCTGCATTGCATGTGCCGGATCTGGAGGTCTTAGTCGATCACGGTTCGGGGTTGTTGGACGATAAAGAATTTGGTGACGCCACAATCCAAGGGCAGGAAAGCGGAATGAAGCGACCGGATCTGGTGGTGACAACTTACGGTCGAGTGGCGCGCAATACCGCCCGATACCAGCAGGTTCAGTGGGGCAGGGTGGTAGCCGACGAGGCACAATCGATCAAGAACCCGGCGACAAAACAGTCCCGGGCAGTGCGCTCCCTGCCAGCGGCCACACATATTGCGCTAACGGGTACACCGGTGGAGAACCGGTTGAGTGATCTGTACGCGATCATGGATTTCGCAAATCCCGGAATCTTCGGATCCGCAGCGGCATTTCAAAATCGCCTGGCTATACCCATCGAGCGCTATGGAGATGACGAAGCGAAGCGCAGGCTACGAGGCTTGGTTCAGCCGTTTATCTTGCGTCGGTTGAAGGACGATGCGGCGATTGGGCTGGATTTGCCGGAGAAGCAAGACATTGTGGAGCGCGTTCCCCTTTCCAGGGAGCAGGCTGCGCTATACGAGTCGTTCATTAAGGATATGGAGATGCGCCTGCAGCTACCCGGTGGCAAACGGCGCGCGAATATCCTGGGGGCGCTGGTGAAGATCAAACAGATTTGTAACCATCCGGCACACTACGCAGGCGACGGGTCGGGGATCCTGGCCGAGGGGAAACATCGCTCGGCGAAGATCGAGCGCATCTTTGAAATCACCGACAATGCCCTAGAAGAAGGCAAAAAGGTGCTGATGTTTACGCAGTTCCCGACGTTTGGAAAGATGCTAGCACCAGAGCTGGAGGCCACCTTTGGTGTGGAGGTACCCGTGCTGCACGGCGGGCTGTCGCGCACACAGCGCACGCGGATGGTTCACGATTTCCAGAGTGCGGACGGACCGCCGATTATGATCCTTTCGGTGCGGGCAGGCGGCACCGGCATCACGCTGACCGAGGCGTCGGTGGTGATCCATATCGATCGCTGGTGGAACCCAGCCGTTGAGGATCAGGCCACCGACCGTGCCTACCGAATTGGACAGAACAAGTCCGTGGAGGTTTATAAGCTCGTGGTACAGGGCACCATCGACGAGAGAATCCACGACATTATTATGAGCAAACGCGAGCTGGCGGGCGATATCGTCGGCGCAGGCGAGGGCTGGATCGCCAATCTTGGCGATGCCGAGCTGAGTGAACTCCTTCAGCTGCGCGAGTCCACCCAGCTGGAGGAAAACGATGGTTAGCAAACCACCGAGAAGGCGCTCACGCACAGACGCGACATGGGGCGAAAATGTGGTGCTCGCCGATTTTGGGGCTAGACGACGACAGGAAATGGACCGGCTGCGGGATGCCCATGGCACGCATATACGTGGGGAAGATAGCTGGGCAAGCTCGCAGTTAATGGAGGCCGTATCGAAAGCTACGGACTCGGGGCGCTTGGCGCGTGGCCGGGAATACTTCCGGGGCGGCAAGGTACTGAGCGTGGAGTTTGCCGAGAACGTGGTTGCCGGCCTTGTTGACGGTTCTCAGCTGGAGCCTTTTGAAACTTCGATTCACCTGCGCAAACTCACGGATCGGCAGCGTGACTTTGTATACGATGAGATGCTTTCCGATAGCTCGCATATTCGTTCCATCCTGGGCGGTGGCGCGCCGGGTATGGATGTGGCTTCAGTGCTATTGCATCCCGGGCATGTCAATCGGGTGAGCTGTACGTGCCCGGATAAGTCCGCGATCTGCAAGCATGTGGTGGCATTGGCTTATTCTGCTGCGGAGCGACTGGAAAAGGACCCCAGTATTCTGCTGCGATGGCGGGGGCTGAATGCGCAGGAGCTGCTGCGCCCGGTACAGGGCTGGAGCAACGGGGGTGTGGGGGCGTCGCCACGAAAGCAGCCTCAGGCGCGCAATGCCGGAACGGTGCGGGAACAACAGTCAGAACAGGTGGACTCGGCAGAGTTTTGGGGCACCGCGGCAGAGCCGGTCGATTGGGAGCCGTTGAGTTGGGAATCCGGGTTGGAACAGGGGGACCAGAAGGCGCTGAATGAGGCTATGCGTTCGGTCGCGTGGCATGCGGTGGATCAGCTCAAAGCGACGCATGAGCTGGAAGTTTGTTTTGAAACCCTCGAGAAATCCGAACCTATGTTCTATTATAAAACTAGGTTGTCCGACACAGTTGATAGAACTACGGGCGAGACAAGCGACAGGGCGACGGATCACGCAGCGGAACGAGCAAACGGCGAAATAGATCGCGATAAAAGCGACGAGATCGGGAAGAACAGGTAGCGGAAGATATGGCACAACCAATGACGGCAATGTCCGCGCACCGGGCGCGGATTATGCACACGTCGGACTGGCAACTGGGGATGCAGAGGCATTACTTAAGTGCTGAGGCGCAGTCGCGTTTTGATGAATCGCGGCTATCTACGATTGAGAAGCTGCTAGAGCTCGCACGGGAAAAGGGATGCGACGCAGTAGTGGTAGCAGGCGATGTTTTTGACAATAACTTGCTGAAACCAGAAATCTACGGTCGAGCCATCGACGTGTTGAAAGGCTCAGCGGTACCCGTTTTTCTACTGCCAGGTAACCACGATCCGCTGGACGCGGCGAGCGTGTACCACAGGGAAGAATTCGACGAGTTGACGAACGTTTTCGTCCTCAAGGACACGCAGCCAATTGCGGTGCCGAACTCCGATGGAGCCCGCGAGGGGAGTGCGACCTTAGAAATCGTGGGAGCGCCGCTGCGGGGGAAAAGCGCAGAACAGGATCTGGTTGCAGCCGCTCTGAGCGGGCTAGAGCCGATAGAGGGGGCAGGTATTCGAGTATTGGTCGGGCATGGTGGGGTGAGCTCTTTTGGTGAAAAAGACGATCTCGACTGCATCGACGTGGACAATGCAGCCCAGGCCTGCCGTGATCGCAAAGTGGATTATGTGGCGCTAGGAGATACGCACTCGACGATGCCGCTAGATGCAGACGGCACCCAGGCACGAGTGTGGTACTCCGGTGCGCACGAGGCCACGGCTTTCGTTGATGAGGACGGCCGAGGTGAATCGAACTCTGGCAACGTGCTGGTGGTGGACATTGCAGTGGATCCGGCGCGCCCCGAGCAGCAGGCACAGGTGCAGGTTGAAGAGATTCCGGTGGGAGGGTGGACGTTGAGGGCTGTGGCCGCGACAGTGAACTCAACGGAGGATATTGATGAATTCCTGGGGCGGTTGGAAGCTATCGAGGCCAAGCGCACCACCGTTATCAAATACTCGCTGGAGGGGATGCTATCCGTTCACGATGCTGCTTACTTGGATGAACGAGTAGCCAAACTTAAGCCGACCTTCGCAGCTCTATATGAACGCGATCGGTTAATGGATGTGCACGTTATTCCCGATGAGGATGAGCTATCTGAAGGGCTGCTGGGTCAGGGCTTTATTGGTGAGGCAGCACATGAACTCAAGGCAATAGCCGAAATCAAGAGTAAGGATCCAGAGCAGGTGCGGAAATCCCAGTGTGCACAGGATGCACTGCGCTTGCTGGTGCGGCTGGCCAAGCACGCGGAGAAGGGCAACTAGGGGAGAGGAACGGTTTAGGAAGATGACAACTTCTAACCAGGCCAGCTTTGTCTTGGAAAGCCTGGAAGTCTACAACTTTGCAGGTATCAGCTCTGCCCATTTCACTCCTAAAGCGACGGGAGTGACCGTTGTTTACGGCAGTAACGAGGCCGGCAAATCCAGTTTGATGAATGCCTTTGGGTTGCTGCTTTCCGATTGGAAGGTTTCGACAGGTTCCAGGAAGGTTAGTGTCTTTTTCCCCGTAGGTGGAGGCTCAAAACCGAAAATCACCGCCCGCATGCGCCTTGGCGAGTACCAGGTGGAGTACACCAAGGACTTCGAGAAAAAGAAAACGAAGCTGGATGTGCTGCGTCCTTCCGTACGTAACTACGACGGTGTCGCTGCGATGGAAAAGTTCAACGCGCTACTAAACGAGAACATAGATTCTGCGCTGCGCGAGGCGCTGTTCGTCAGTCAGGGCGAACGCTTGGATGCCCTAGATTTCACTGCAATTCCCGCCCTTTCTTCAGCTCTTCGAACTGCCGGTGATCGCGCTGTGGGGGAAGGGAGTGAGGCTCATGACGCCACAGTAGGCGCCGTTGGTGGCATCCGTGAAGACGATCAGGGAGCAGCAGAGAGACTGGTTCGCCTGATCGACGAAGAGGACAGGAAGTTACGGGATCGGCGAAGCAACCGAAACTCCAGGGGAGAACTGGCGAAGGCCGAGGCGGAACTTGCTAGTGCGGAAGAAGCTCTGGCAACTGCGGAGAGTGATTACAACAACGCTCAAGGGACAATTCGCAACATTGAATCCCTGCAGACCCAGCGGGCGGAGGCGGAGGCCGACCTACCGGATGCACAGAAGGAGTACGACGAGTGCGTCCAGCGGCTGGAAGCCGCGAAGAAGGTTGCGGAGACTCTCCGCACCTTGGAAAACGAGTTGGATCTGAAACACGATCAGGTCGGGCGTTGGGACGACGCCTTCGAAGCTCGGGAAAATCTGAAGTCAGCGCTGGAGAAGCAGGAGCAGTCACTGAAGACGGCGACCGAGGAACTTGGCGGCGTCCAAAAGAAAGCCGACGAACAACAGGCTGAGCGCAATGAAGCCCAGAAGGCCTTCGATAGTGCCCATGTTGCCTATGCATTGGCGGATAAGCGTGCCAAGCTGGCTGCTGCGCTGAAGAAAGAAGCGGAGGTGCAGGAGCAGCTGGATGGCGCTGCAGAGGAACGCGATGATGCCATCGAGCTGGACTCCAAGGTCACGGAGCTGGCACAGAAGGTAGATCGCGACCCCGCAACGCCCAAGGCGGAGCAGAGGATTCGTGAAGCGATCTCGGATCTAGAAGCACAGATCAAGATTCGCGATGTCGGAGCGACTGCCGTGCACATTACCGGGCCGATCGGAGGCACGGTCGTGGATGATGGGGTGGAAAGGGTACTGGGGGACGGTGGTCTGGAAAAGAAAGTCACCACCGAATGGACGGTGGGGCTGGGTGAATACCAAGTATGTGTGACTCCAGCGCAGGATTCCAGCAACCTCGACTTGAAGGTCACCGAGGCGCTACAGAAGGTCAATGCGGAGCTTTCATCAGTTGGGCGCGAGCACATCGATCTGGAGGACTCCCGCGCTGAAGTTTTGGAGGAATTCGGACGCGCTGTGCGAGCACGTAACGAGGAGGAGGAGAACCTGCGTGACCTGCGAGCCAGTCTCAAGGCCACTCTTGGCAAGCGCTCGATGTCTGACCTCAACAGTCTGGTAAGTAGCCTTACTGCCGAACTGGAAGACCTACGGAAGAGCTGCGGTAGCTTGCGAAGTGACGCCAATGCGGAGCCTGATGGGACTATCGACGATGCGGAAGCCACCGCTGCCTTGGAGGTAGCGACCCGGGATCGCGATGCGGCCAGTGAGCGGCTACTTTCACTGCAAAACAGTGACGCAATCGAGCGGAAAATCCAACATGAGGCGAAGGTTGAGAGCCTGCAGCAGCAGTTGGATGCGACATCGAAGAATCTGGAGGCGGCTCGTCAACGTCACTCCGATGAAGACCTACGCACGAAACGAACGCAGGCAATTGCGGCCGTGGAAGTGGCGCGCTCGGAATTGGAATCAAAGCGCCGAGAAGTGGGAGAGCTTGGGGACGTTACGGATGCGCAGGCAAGCCTCGACGGGGCACAAAGCCGGCTGAATATGCTCAGTCAGCAAATGCAGGAATGCTGTGTGAATATCGCTGCAATGAATGCGAAGCTTGGACAGGCTCGGGGCTCTGCAGATACGAAGGAGCGAGCAGAAACGGAGGTGAAGCGCCTTAAGGGTGTGGTTACTAGATTGCGCAGGCAAGCGGATGCTGCGGAGCTGTTGCACGAGGTGGTTCAGGCATCGCGGAAGCGGATGCAGGAGAAGTACTCCGAGCCTTATCGAAAGGCTCTGAATAAGCTTTCTGGGATGGTCTTCGGCAGCGATGTGGATCTGGATGTGGACGAGAAGTTCCAAGTTTCAAGCCGCGCAATCGGCAGTGTGCGTCTGGACAAAGAACAGCTCTCTGGAGGTGCACAGGAGCAGGTGGAGATTCTGCAGCTCCTCGCGATTGCCCGGCTGGTGGGTCACGATGGCAGCGGTGTGCCGATCTTCCTGGACGACGTTCTGGGGTTCAGCGATACTGATCGGTCGAAGAGTATGAACAAGGTGCTCGGTGCGCTGGGTAGGGACAATCAGATCATCGTGCTGACTTGTGACGAGGATCGATTCTCGCGGATTCCAAACGTGAATTTTCAGAGTATCGAGAGCGTAAAGAACTCAGGATCGGGAGCTTCTGAAGCTTAATTCTCTCAGTAGCCTTCCTCGTACCCGTAGTCGTAGTCCTGTGCGTCGCTATAGCCATCGTTGTAGCCCTCGTAATAGGAATCGCCTGGGGCGGGAGCCGGCTCGGCGGGACGAGCGGCCATCATTTTGTTGGCACAGGTCTGAGTCCAACCTGACGTCCCATCGGTAAAGAATGTTGTGCCAGTTTCGTGAAGTGAGGGATCGCCACAGGATGCGATTGTCTTGTTCATTACTGAAGGGGCAGCCTGACCTGGAGCTTCAGTGTGCCCAATGACAGCCTCACCGTTCGTGGTCGTCTTTTGCTGTGGACCGCCCGGAGTGGGGGTGGGGGATTTAGCTTCTGAGCTCTTCGTTTTGGACGTACTTGTCGTGGTTTCTGGGGACGCAGTTACGGTAGTGGTCTGCACATCCCCTGAGTCATCCCCGCCGGAACCACAACCACACAGGGCAAGGACGGATGTTAAAACCAGAGCGAAAGTACTCGCGCGGCGCATGGTCGATCTCCTTGAGAAATAAAAAGAATTTTCTTAAGAATACCCAGCATGCGGATCATCGTGGCCATATCCTCGCCGGAGTTAAAGCCATGACGCTGCCCCGGTTAAAGCGGAAAACGTAACTTCCTCCACTAGGGCAATCCAAAAGCAAAAGCCTCGGAACAAAATCAAAAGCGATGTCCCGAGGCTTTACAACGTGCCCTCGGCGAGATTCGAACTCACGACCCCTGGTACCGGAAACCAGTGCTCTATCCCCTGAGCTACGAAGGCGTCGTATTGGCGGTTCACTTTAAGTTCACGTCAATACGGGTTGAAAGTCTAGCACTGCAATAGGGCAGTAGTTTAATCACCTCCACCACTGCGTGAGCGGCTCGACTCCACTGCTAGTGTTTAATGCTGTGACTCCTGCTGAATTGTCTGAACTGATTACCGAAACTGCCCGCACGACCCTGGATGCCCACGGCCTGGATTCTTCCGTGGTGCCGGAAGGCGCTACCGTGGAACGCCCACGCAACCCGGAGCACGGCGACTACGCAACGAACATCGCTATGCAGGTCGCCAAAAAGGCCGGTACGAACCCTCGTGAGCTCGGTACCTGGCTCGCGGAATCCCTCGCCGGCCACGACGGTATCGACGAGGCCACCGTTGCAGGCCCAGGCTTTATCAACATTCGCCTGGCCGCTGCTGCACAAGGCAAGATTGTCGAGCAGATCCTCGCTAGCGGTGCAGATTTCGGCCACGGCGATGAGTTCGCCGGAACCGCCATCAACCTTGAATTCGTCTCTGCAAACCCAACTGGCCCCATCCACCTGGGTGGCACACGTTGGGCCGCCGTGGGCGATGCGCTGGGACGAGTGCTGACCGCCCGCGGCGCGAAAGTTACCCGCGAGTACTACTTCAACGACCACGGCGCACAGATCGACCGTTTTGCCCGCTCTCTGCTGGCTGCTGCGAAGGGCGAACCTACCCCGGAAGACGGCTACGGCGGCGACTACATTCAGGACATTGCCTCGCAGATCGTGGAAAAAACCCCCGACTGGCAGCAGCTCAGCGCAGACGATGCACAGGAGCTATTCCGCTCCCAGGGCGTGGACCTGATGTTTGCCCATATCAAGCGCACCCTGGCGGAGTTCGGTACGGAGTTCGACGTGTACTTCCACGAAAACTCCCTGTTCGAGTCCGGTGCCGTCGAAGCGGCGATCCAGAAGATCAAGGACAACGGCAACCTTTATGAAGCCGACGGTGCCTGGTGGCTGCGCTCCACCAACTTCGGCGACGACAAGGACCGCGTGGTCATCAAGTCCGACGGCAATGCGGCCTACATCGCCGGTGACATCGCTTACGTGGCCGACAAGTTCGACCGTGGCCATAATCTATGCATCTACATGCTCGGCGCCGACCACCACGGATACATCGCCCGTCTCCGCGCAGCAGCTGCAGCCATGGGCTACGACCCGGAGCAGGTCGAGGTGCTCATCGGTCAGCTGGTAAACCTCGTCAAGGATGGCAAGGCAGTGCGTATGTCGAAGCGCGCTGGCACGGTCATCACCCTGGACGACCTTGTTGAGGCCATCGGCGTGGATGCTGCCCGCTATGCGCTGATCCGTAGCTCCGTCGATTCCTCTTTGGATATCGATATGGATCTGTGGGCTTCGCAGTCCAACGACAACCCGGTGTTCTACGTCCAGTATGCACACGCTCGCTTGTGCTCCCTGGGACGCAAGGCAGCGGATCTCGGCGTCACCCGTGAAGGCGCCGATCTAGCCCTACTAACGCATGACCGCGAGGGCGACCTCATCCGTACCTTGGGTGAGTTCCCGGCCGTCGTGAAGACCGCTGCGGAGCTGCGCGAACCCCACCGTGTGGCCCGCTACGCGGAGGCGCTGGCCGGAGCATTCCACCGCTTCTACGACGCTTGCCAGATCTTGCCGAAACCCAGCGACGACGAGCAGACCGTTGCAGAGAACAAGGCGTTGTTCGCCGCTCGCCTCTCCCTGGCCTCTGCGGCTCGCCAGACTCTCGCCAACGCGCTGGAGCTGCTCGGTGTGTCTGCCCCGGAGCGCATGTAGACCAGAGCGCACTGAGGACGGCTGCCTCCTTTTTGACGCCCTCACGTCAGCACCCAACACACACTCAACTCACCTAGGAGAATCCTTTGGATCCGGAGACTCACCTGAACTCCACACGACTGCGCCGTCGCATCGCCAACA
Organism: Corynebacterium sp. TUM25020; assembly: GCF_056388495.1. NCBI lineage: Bacteria > Bacillati > Actinomycetota > Actinomycetes > Mycobacteriales > Corynebacteriaceae > Corynebacterium > Corynebacterium sp. TUM25020. The sequence goes on from NZ_JBWJFG010000001.1 coordinate 153,428, forward strand.
CCGCGGAGTTCAACGCGATCCCAGCGCACGTCTACCCGCAGACCCTTCGCCGCGAGACGGCGGGGGAGCGGGCAGGCGAGGTCACCATCGGTGGCGTGCCGATTACCGATATCGCGGAAACCTTCGGTACTCCGGCTTTCGTGATGGACGAGGAAGACTTCCGCACCCGCTGTCGCCGCTTGGCCAAGGCATTCGGCGGAGGGCGCTTCGTCCACTACGCGTCCAAGGCGTTCCTGTCGAAGATGGTCGCCCGCTGGGTGATGGATGAGGGGCTGTCCCTCGACGTCGCCTCTTTAGGCGAGCTCCAGGTGGCACTGGCTGCGGGCTTCCCAGCTGAACGCATCACTGTCCACGGCAACAACAAGTCCCCGGAGTTTCTGCGACTTGCGGTTTCCGAAGGTGCGGAGCTGATCGTCGTAGACTCGCTACAAGAAATCGAGTCCTTGTCCGCCGTTGCAGGCGAACTGGGCAAGGCCCAGGACGTACTAGTACGCGTAACTCCGGGTGTGCACGTCGATACCCACGAGTTCATCGCCACTAGTCACGAGGATCAGAAGTTCGGGTTCTCTCTTGCCTCCGGCGCGGCTCACCATGCGGCCATGGCCTGCCATACCGCCGACGGCGTGCGCCTGCGCGGCCTGCACTGCCATGTAGGCTCTCAGGTTTTTGAAGCCGCTGGTTTCGCTCTGGCCGCCGAGCGCCTTTTGGGGCTGTGGAAGCAGCTTTTGGATTCCATTAAGACCTTGCACGACGATCATGCTGTCGACCCGTCGCGCGGTGTGGGGGTCGTGGGGTCGGACGCCCCAACGGTGCTGGATACCCTTGATCTCGGTGGTGGCTACGGTATCGCCTATATGCCGGATCATGAGGCTCTCGACGTTGAAGAGGTGGCGTCCGAGCTTAAGAGCAAGGTGCGCGAAGCGGCGAAGTCGGCCGGTGTGCCCGAACCGACCCTTAACGTGGAGCCGGGACGCGCGATCGCCGGACCGTCGATGATTACCCTTTACCGCGTGGGTACGGTGAAGGATGTTGAGGTGGCGGACGGGATTTCCCGTCGTTATATCTCCGTCGACGGTGGCATGAGCGATAACATCCGTCCGGCCCTGTACCAGGCCGAATATGATTGCCGCGTGGCGAACCGGGAGGTCGCGGGGGAGTTGTTGCCGACGCGTATCGTGGGCTCTCACTGTGAATCCGGTGATGTGTTGGTCAATGACGCTTTGGTGCCAGAGGACGTGCGCCCCGGTGACCTGCTGATGATCGGTGCAACGGGAGCTTATTGTTATGCGATGGCCTCCCGCTACAACATGATGACCCGGCCCCCGGTGGTACGGGTTGCAGACGGTGAAGCGCGTTTGATGATTCGTCGCGAAACCATTGATGACGTGCTGTCTTTGGAGGAGTAGACCCCCTCTAAGAGAGGTAAAATAGGGGTAATGGACAGCTTTGTCTAGTCGCGCGGTAGATTGGTGCGATAACCTAAGGAAAATTACCGACAGAACTCGACTGAGACCCCACAAAGGAGCGACATGACCGAGCAGAAATTCAAGCCAGGCAAGGGAATTGGCGAGACCGTTGGTGTGGCTCTGCTGGGCATGGGCACCGTCGGCGCCGAGGTACTACGTCTCTTGGAGGAGCGCGCTGATGAGTTCGCCGAACGCATTGGTGGAAAGCTGGAAGTACGTGGCATCGCTGTCAGCGACCTAGCCAAGCCGCGCCCGGGTGTAGATCCGGAAAAGCTAACCGATGATGCACTCTCCCTCGTTGACCGTGAGGACATCGATCTCGTCATCGAGGTAATCGGCGGCATTGAATATCCGCGCAAGGTAGTGCTAGCAGCGCTGCGCGCTGGTAAGTCCGTGGTCACCGCAAACAAAGCTCTCATCGCCGCTCACGCCGATGAGCTCTCTGCCGCCGCAGACGAGTCCGGTGTGGATCTGTTCTTTGAAGCTGCCGTCGCCGCGGCCATCCCGGTGGTCGGCCCGCTGCGCCGCTCCCTGGCTGGCGACAAGGTTAACCAGGTCATGGGCATCGTCAACGGCACCACCAACTTCATCTTGGACGCAATGTACAGCCGCGGCGCCAGCTACGACGAGATGCTGGCGGAAGCCACGGAGCTGGGATATGCAGAAGCCGACCCGACTGCGGATGTCGACGGCTTCGATGCCGCCAGCAAGGCCGCTATCCTGGCTTCCCTGGCGTTCCACACCCGCGTCTCCGGTGAGGACGTGCATACGGAAGGTATCCGCAACATCACCGTTGCCGACATCGAAGCCGCAAAGGCTGCGAACTCCACCATCAAACTACTCGCCATCTGTGAGCGCCTCGTGGACGATCAAAACCAGGAATCTGTTTCCGCGCGCGTGTACCCCGCGCTTATCCCCATTTCGCACCCACTGTCCAGCGTTGCTGAATCCTACAACGCAGTCTTCGTCGAGGCCGAGTCCGCTGGACGACTGATGTTCTACGGCAACGGTGCCGGCGGTGGTCCGACTGCCTCGGCTGTATTGGGTGACGTTGTGGCCGTGGCCCGCAACATCGTGCTCGGTGGTCGTGGCCCAGGGGAGTCCACCTATGCCTCCCTGCCCATCGCTGATTTCGGTGAAGTTCGCACCCGTTACCACGTTGATATGCAGGTCGATGATCGTCTGGGTGTGCTGGCTGAGGTGGCCTCCGTGTTCTCGGACAAGGGCGTATCGCTGAAGACGGTGCGTCAAGAAGGGCTCAACGATGGTGCGCGCCTCGTTGTGATCACCCACAGCGCAAAGGAGCGCGACCTGGAGGAGACCGTTGCCAAGCTGAAGAAACTGGAGGCGGTCAAGGCCATCGATTCTGTTATTCGCATGGAAGGCTAACCACAAGTCTGAAGCGCTAGCCCCTAGCGCTAACCCCAAACGCAGTGTCAAAAACCAAAGGTGTGCTTACGCACGCCTTTGTGGCACTACAGTGGCAATAAAGTAGAGCTTCTAAAAGTAGCAACAACTGGGAAGAGACGACAGGGAACTCATGACTAACAAGGTTCTGAACCATTGGACCGGCCTGATCAACATGTATCGCGATCGGATGCCTTTCGCGAAGGACTGGGAGCCGGTGACCCTCAACGAAGGCGGCACCCCGCTACTGCGGGCGAACCACCTGTCGGAACTGACCGGCTGTGAAGTGTACCTGAAGATCGAAGGTGCCAACCCAACGGGTTCTTTCAAGGATCGTGGCATGACCGTTGCCGTGACCGATGCTTATCACAAGGGGCAGAAGGTCCTGATGTGCGCCTCGACAGGCAACACTTCCGCCTCCGCAGCCGCATACGCTGCCCGCGCTGGCCTCAAGTCCGCCGTGCTGATCCCCGAGGGCAAGATTGCCCAGGGCAAGCTGGCACAGGCCGTGATGCACGGCGCGCAGATCATCCAGATCCGCGGCAACTTCGATGATTGCCTGGAGCTAGTTCGCAAGACGACCACCGAGTTCCCAGAGATCGCTCTGGTCAACTCTGTGAACCCGATGCGCATCGAGGGACAGAAGACCGCCTCGTTTGAAATCGTCGATTGCCTTGGTGACGCCCCCGATGTCCACTTCCTGCCGGTCGGCAACGCGGGCAACATCACCGCATATTGGAAGGGCTACACCGAGTATGCCGAGGACGGCGTTTCCACCCAACGCCCCGTGATGAAGGGCGTGCAGGCCGCAGGAGCCGCCCCGCTGGTGAAGGGCGAGCCAGTGCTGGAGCCGGAGACGATCGCAACCGCGATCCGCATCGGTAACCCGGCTTCCTGGCAGCAAGCAGTGGCAGCCAAGGAAGAATCGGGCGGTGATTTCCGCGCTCAGACCGATGAGCAGATTCTCGAGGCATATCGCCTGATCGCAGGCCGTGAGGGCATTTTCGTTGAGCCGGCTTCCGCTTCGTCCGTAGCGGGACTGTTGGACGCACATGCCAATGGTGAATTGACTGCTGGCCAGCGCATCGTGTGTACCGTCACCGGCCATGGCCTGAAGGATCCGACGACTGCTCTGTCCCAGATGCCGGATCCCACCGTCACCGACGTAGATCCGCATGCCGTTGCAGATGCGCTGGGGCTGAAGTAATGGGCGTCGAAATCCCAGTTGGCCGCAAGGCCACCGTTAAGGTTCCCGCCTCAACCGCGAATCTGGGGCCAGGCTTTGACACGCTGGGCTTAGCTCTTGGACTATACGACTATGTGACCGCCGAGGTCATTGAGTCCGGCCTGGTCGTTGAGGTTACCGGCGAAGGCGAAGGTGAGGTGCCTTTAGATGAGCGCCACCTGGTCGTTCGTGCGCTCAGGGCGGCTTTGAAGGAAGCGGACGTAACGGTTCCGGGGCTACGTGTGAGCTGCACTAACTCCATCCCACAGTCTCGCGGCTTGGGCTCCTCGGCCGCTGCCGCGACTGCTGGTGTGGCCGCAGCCAACGGTTTGGCTGGCTTTACCCTGGACGACAAAGCACAGGTGCAGATCGCTTCGACTTTTGAAGGGCACCCCGATAACGCGGGTGCTTCCGTGCTGGGTGCCGGTGTCGTCTCGTGGACGAATACTCCCATTGACGGGGTTTCTGCGCCGGAGTATCACGCCCGCCGAATCGACGTACACCCGGATATCAAGGCCACTGCGTTCATCCCGGATTTCCATGCGTCGACGGAGGCGATTCGTCGTGTCCTGCCGTCCGATATCAGCCACGTGGATGCTCGCTTCAATGTTTCTCGCACTGCAGTTATGACGGTCGCGCTGCGCGACGATCCGGAATTGCTGTGGGAGGGCACCCGTGACCGTATGCATCAGACGTACCGCGCCGAAGTGCTACCAGTGACCGCAGAGTGGGTGAACCGCCTGCGAAACCTGGGGTACCCGGCATTTCTTTCCGGTGCAGGCCCGACGATTCTGGTGCTCAGTACCGAGCGGGTGGATAACGCACTTGTGGAGGAAGCCCGGGGGCGTGGAATGAAGGTTCTAGAGCTAGATGTCGCTGGCCCAGTTGAGGTGGACGTTACCGGCTAGTCATTAGCCGGCGCCGGGGCGAGGGCAGCCTGCTTCTTGTCGCTACGGCTCTTTTGCACGACGCCAAACAGCGCCGGAACGATGGAGAACGCAACGATACCGAGGAAGATGGCCTCAATGTTGTTGCGCACGAACTCCACGCCGCCAAGCAGGGATCCCAGGTAGACGATGCCGCTGGCCCACAGCACACCGCCGATGATGTTGAAGACAATGAACGTCCGGTAGCGCATGCCCGACATTCCGGCCACCAACGGGGCATAGGTTCGCACAAAGGGGACAAAGCGGCACAGGATGATTGTGATCGAACCGTACTTGGCGAAGAATTCCTCGGAGCGGTGTAGGTGCTCCTGCTTAAAGAAGCGTCCATCCTTGCGCTTGCGAAGTGCAGGGTGGAAGCGGTGGCCGATCCAATAGCCCACCTGATCACCCAAAATGGCTGCAATTGGGGTGATAAGCAGCACCTGCCAAAGTGGTGCAAAACCATCGGGCTGGCTGGCCAGCAACCCAGCGGTGAAAAGCAGGGAATCGCCCGGCAGGAATGGGAAAAACAAGCCGGATTCGATGAAGATAGTCACAAAAATAGCGGGCAGGATTGCCGCGCCGAAGGGGCCAGAACCCGATAGCAAGTGCATCGGGTCGAGCCACTGTGGCCCTAGAGCCATCACAGTTACATCGGTCATGCAAAGAGACGCTACTCTATTTTTATCTGCAATAGTTAAAGGCGAGCTGTGAAGTTCGTGCTCCGCCTAAATCGTGATGACGTCGAACTTCCCTTCGCGGAAGTGGCGGCGCAAATCTTTTTTGTCGAACTTATCCACGCTGGTTTTATCGATGTGCTCAACAAAGGTCCAGTTCTCCGGCACCATCCAACCTGGAACACGTTGTCGCAGTTCGTCGGCTAGCTCTTGAGCAGTGTCAACGCTCCAGGGGGTGCCGTCGGCCAGTACCACCACCGCCAGCGGACGCTGCCCCCACTTTTCGGAGGGGATGCCAATGATCGCCGCCTCGATTACAGCGGCCGGTTCCATGAGGTAGGTTTCGAGTGCCGCAGAGTAGATCCACTCACCGCCGGAACGGATGATGTCGGTTTTGCGGTCGTGGATCGTCAGGTAACCATCCTTGTTTACCGTGGCGATGTCTCCGGTGCGGAGCCAGCCATCGGGAGTGAAACGCGGGCTATCGTCCTCATAGTAGGATCCCGTCACGGTGTTGCCACGCACCTGTAGCTCGCCGGAGTTACGGTCATGGGCTTCGAGCTCGTTGCCGTCATCGTCGACGATGCGATAGCGCATACCTGCATGGAAGCGACCCTGGCTTTCGCGATATTTGGCACGTGCGGCGCCGGCTACGCCTGCCGGAGGGTGGGCGACCGTGCCCACAGGGCCTGTTTCGGTCATGCCCCAGGCGTGGACGATGTCCACACCGAAGCGTTCCTCCCATGCGTCGATGAGAGCCGGGGGAACCTGCGACCCACCGACGTAGATCTCCTGCAGACTCATCTTCTTCGGCTGGTGTTTGGTGTAGTGCACCAGCAGGCCAGTCCAAACGGCGGGGGAACCGTGTGCCTGGCGTGGCATCGCGTCTTCAACAACGTGCGCGATGTGCTCCGGGTCGGCACGATGGCCGGTAAACACAATGGGGGCGCCTGCCATAAACGCAGCCAGCGGCACACCCCAGCTGAGCACATGGTAGATCGGTACGCCGCACAGGAAGCTGGTGCCGTTGCGGATACTGAAGCTATCGGCGGCGCGAAGTTGCATCGAATGCAGCCACAGTGCTCGGTGGGAGTACACCACACCTTTCGGCGGACCTTCAGTGCCGGTGGAGAAGCAGATCGCTGCGGGGTCGGTCTCTTCGATAGCTGGCCAGTCGAAGTCGGCGCTGCGTCCGTCCAAGGTGGCTTCCAGATTGAGGACGCGCAGATAGCGTTCGTTGCTCAGCCCCAGTTCCTCCACGAGTTGCTGCACTGTAGTGGTTGGGGCTTGGTTGGCGCCGATGACAAGTACAGCTTCCACACAAGGGCAGTCTGCGAGGAGGGGCACGATCTGTTCGCTGCAAGTGACGTCGATCACCAGGACGCGTGGAGCGGATTTATTGATGATGCTGGTGATCTGGCTGCCCATAAGATGCCGGTTAATGGGGCTAAAAACCGCTCCCATAGACGCGACCGACAGCATGATCTCAAGATGTTCGGTGCAATTGGGCAGGACGGTTCCCACACGTTCGCCTTGCTGGATGCCAAATTCGTCACGGAACATGTTGGCCATGGCAGCGGCGCGGATGCCGATATGCAGGAAGCTGGTTTGTTCCGCAGTTTCATCAAAATACGTGGTCACAGTCGTATTTCGGTGAACGCTGGCGCCGTACTCCAGAATCCTGGCTACGGAAAGCGGGATCTCCTGCATTGTCGACTTCATGCGTTTCAGCCTAGCCGTTAGGTGCAGGGCGTGGGGGAGGTGCTATTGTAAGCAACGGAAGCCGGATGCGAGGCTCGTTTTCTCCACTTTCTTTCTTTACGACGCCACCCCGCGCTACACCCGCCGCCAGTCACATCTTGGGACTTTGAGGTGGCAATCTTTCTAGAAGATTCCCGCAATCTTTGGGTTAAATTTAAAACTGTTGTCGAACACGCATGTCTGGCCGATCCTGGGGCTTCGCAGGCTTTTGAAGGGTTATGGAAGGCACCAGACGTGAAAGGACTTTTGTGAGCCTGTCCGATATTTTGGCTCGTGGCCAAGCCAATGGCCTCGCCTCGTTGAAGTTGCCGGAGCTGCGCCAGGTCGCGGCGGCACAGGGGCTGAAGGGTACCTCTGGTCTCCGCAAGGGCGATCTCATTGCCGCTATTGAATCCGCTGGCAGCGGTGGGGGAGCTGCGTCAGCATCTCGACCGACGAAGGTGCGCGAGCCCAAGGAAGAGCCGGTTGTGGAGGCGTCGGAGGGGCGTCACAAAGAAGACAACCAGGCCAACGAGAACGCCGAAGAGAAAACTAAGCAGAACGATCAGCAAAGTGATCAGCAGGGTTCGGAGCAGCGCGAAGCTCGTTCCCGCGACCGTGACGGTGGGCGCGACGGCAGCCGTGTCGGTGGGCGCGACGGAGGCCGTGAGGACAATCGCGGAAATCGCCGTAATCGCCGTAATCGCCGTAATCGCCGCAACCGTGGGCGGGATAACAACCGCAACGGTGATAACCGAGATAACCGGGATAACCGTGATAACCGTGATAACCGTGATAACGGTGGCGACGGTAACGGCAATAACAATGGGAACGGCGGCAACAACCGTGAGCAGAAGCCGGAAGAGCTGACGCCGGTCGCCGGCATCCTCGATTTCGTTGATGCTAATACCGCCTTTATCCGCACCACCGGCTACCACGCAGGCTCGACCGACGTGTACGTGCCGATTAACACGGTGCGTAAGTACGGAATGCGCCACGGTGATGCGATTACCGGCACTATTCGTCCGAAGAACAACAACAATAACGGTGGCGGCCGCGGTCGAAACCGTCAGAAGTACACGCCGATCTACCAGGTTGAGACCGTTAACGGACTCACCCCGGAGCAGGCGGCGGCACGCCCGCACTTCGCGAAGCTCACCCCGCTGTATCCGAACCAGCGACTGCGCTTGGAGACCGACCCGAAGATCCTGACGACTCGCGTGATTGACCTGATCATGCCGATCGGTAAGGGCCAGCGTGCATTGATCGTGTCCCCGCCGAAGGCTGGTAAGACGACGATCCTGCAGGACATCGCGAACGCGATCTCTACAAACAACCCTGAGTGCTACCTGATGGTTGTGCTGGTCGATGAGCGTCCCGAGGAAGTCACGGACATGCAGCGATCGGTCAAGGGCGAGGTCATCGCCTCGACGTTCGACCGCCCGCCGGGAGAGCACACCAACGTTGCGGAGCTAGCTGTTGAGCGCGCAAAGCGTCTCGTCGAGCAGGGCAAGGACGTTGTTCTTTTGCTGGATTCCATCACCCGTTTGGGTCGTGCGTACAATAACTCCTCGCCAGCTTCCGGACGCATCCTGTCCGGTGGTGTGGATTCCAATGCACTGTACCCACCGAAGCGCTTCCTGGGAGCGGCTCGAAACATCGAAAACGGCGGTTCCCTGACCATCATTGCCACGGCAATGGTGGAGACCGGCTCTGCTGGCGACACGGTGATCTTCGAGGAATTCAAGGGCACCGGCAATGCCGAGCTAAAGCTGGACCGCAAGATCGCCGAGCGTCGAGTTTTCCCGGCTGTGGATGTCAACCCGTCGGGTACCCGCAAGGACCAGTTGCTGCTCAGCCCGGAGGAGGCGCGCATTATGCACAAGCTGCGCCGCATTCTTTCGGCGCTGGATCCGCAGGCAGCCATCGACCTGCTGATCAAGCAGCTGCGTAAGAACAAGACCAACCGGGAGTTCATGCTGCAGGTTGCTAGCTCCGCGCCTCTGGCGGGCGAGGACGAGGAGGATTAAACCATGAGCCAATCACCATCAGTCATCGATGACATCCTGGCTGAGTACCAGGGGCTAGAGATGCAGCTGGGCGACCCCGAGCTGCACAACGATCCGGCGGCAGCGCGCAAGGTGGGCAAGCGTTTCTCCGAGCTGCAGCCGATCATCCAGACGCACCAAAAGCTCGAACAGGCACGAGAAGATCACGAAGCAGCCTCCGAGATGGCCTCCGAGGATAAGGAGTTCGCGGAGGAAGCTAAGCGCCTGGAACAGGAAATCGGACAGCTGGAGGAACAGCTGACCGACCTGCTGGCGCCGCGTGACCCACACGATGGCGACGACATCGTCATGGAAATCAAGTCCGGTGCCGGCGGCGAAGAGGCCGCACTCTTCGCCGGTGAGCTTGCGCGTATGTACCAGCGCTACGCAGAGCGCCATGGCTTTAGCACCGAGATTCTTGGACTCAATGAGACCGACCTGGGCGGTGTGAAGGATATGACCTTGTCGATCCGCTCCAAGCAGCCGTCCCGCGACGGTGCCTGGTCCGAGTTCAAGTTCGAAGGCGGCGTGCACCGCGTGCAGCGTATCCCCGTCACAGAATCGCAGGGTCGCATTCAGACCTCCGCTGCGGGCGTGTTGGTATACCCGGAGCCCGACGAGGTCGAGGACGTGGAGATCGACGAGAAGGACATCCGCGTAGACGTCTACCGCTCCTCCGGTAAGGGCGGCCAGGGTGTGAACACCACGGACTCCGCCGTGCGTATCACCCACTTGCCGACCAATATTGTGGTGACCTGTCAGAAGGAACGCTCTCAGATCCAGAACCGCGCTCGTGCGATGCAGGTGCTTGCTGCGCGTCTGCAGCAGATGAGGGAAGAAGAAGCTGAGGCAGAGGCAGCTGAGGGTCGCGCTGCACAGATCCGCACTATGGATCGTTCCGAGCGCATCCGCACCTACAACTTCCCAGAGTCGCGCGTGTCCGATCACCGGATTGGCTACAAAGCCAACAACCTGGACGCCGTTTTGGGCGGAGACCTGGAAGCACTGTTTGCGGCTTTGAAGGAAGCCGACCGCGCACGCCGCCTCGAGGCGGAAGACTAGCTTCCGTCCTCAACACAGGTAGCTTGTGAATATCAACCTTGTGAATATCAACGAGGCAATCCGCGAGGCCACCGCGCAGCTCCACGCCGCGGGGATCGATTCTGCCGTGGTCGACGCGCGCCTGTTGATGCGCTATCTGCTGGCCGAGCCCGCTACGGACAATAGCCCCCGCGCCGCAGTGGATCCGGGTGCCCTCTTCCTCCGCTCCGATGAACCAGCACCCGCCGCCTATGCGGGCTGGGTTGCTCGTCGCGCCTCCCGCGAGCCCTTGCAACACATCGTCGGCTCCGCTCCCTTTTGCGGGGTGGATCTTTTTGCCGAGCCGGGCTGCTTTATCCCCCGCCCCGAAACCGAGCTGCTAGCCGAATGGGCCGCGCACTCCCTTGCGAACCACCCCGCGCCGCGCGTGGTTGATCTTTGCTGCGGGCCTGGCACACTGGGGCTTGGGGCTTCTTTTCTTTATGACGCCCCTATCTCCCTTTTGGGCGTAGATATCTCGGATCGCGCTCTGCGCTTGGCTGAAAAGAATGCACGGTTGATCCCGCAGGTAAACGCTACTTTCGTTAAAGCAGATCTGGCGGCCGACGATCCCGAGGCGTTTGCAAAAGCCTGTGAGCTCGGGCGGGGTCCCAACGCACCTGCCGATGTTGTGGTGTGCAATCCGCCCTATGTGCCGGAATCTACACACGTCACTCCAGAAGTCGCTGCCGATCCGCACGCAGCCGTGTTCTCCGGACCAGACGGGCTGGACCTCATGCCCCGGGTGCTGTTGTGGGCTGAGGCGCTGGGACGGCGAGGTGGTGGCGTCGGCATCGAACACGATGACTCCAACGGCGAACAAGTAGCAGAGATGATGCAGCGCCGTGGGTGGCAAGAAGTTACTCAACACCGCGACTTGGCAGGTCGGCCACGCTTCGTAACCGCCCTGCTGCCGCAATAGTTCGGACGATGGGGCTAAGGTAGAGCACGTAATTCATAAGCAAGAAAGGGCTGCAATGTCGAGAACCGTAGACGCTACCGATCCGCAGAACCGAGAGGCCGCGATCGAAACCGCGGCGAATGCGGTCAAGGGTGGGCGGCTGGTCGTATTGCCGACCGACACTGTGTACGGAATTGGCTGCGACGCTTTCGACAACGAGGCTGTATCCGCACTCCTGCGAGCCAAAGGACGCGGCCCCGACATGCCAGTTCCCGTGCTGGTGCCCAGCTGGACCACCATCGAGGGGCTCGTGCGCGAATACACCTATAACATGCGCAAGCTGGTGGAGGCCTTCTGGCCGGGCGGGCTATCCATGGTTGTGCACCAGGCTCCGAGCCTGCCGTGGAACCTGGGCGACACACGCGGCACAGTCATGTTGCGCATGCCCAACCAGCCGATCGCGCTTGAACTATTGGAGCGAACTGGCCCCATGGCCGTCTCCAGTGCCAATATTTCGGGTCAGCCACCGGCTACGAATGTGCAGATGGCGGAAGATCAGCTGGGTGCGGACGTGACCACCTACATCGACGGTGGGGAAGCGCACCACGGTGTGGCATCTACTATTGTGGATCTTTCCTCTGGCCGACCGCGTATTCTGCGCGAAGGAGCTGCCACCACCGAGCGCGTAGCAGAGGTGCTGGGGATGAGCAGTATGGAGCTGCGGGGAGAGATTTAATGCAATTGCTCGCCCAGCCGGCCATCGGCGCAGGAATTCCCCTGCGCGAGTTGGTGCTGGTGCTTCTCGTTGCCTGCACAGTTACTTACTTAGTAACCGGTGCAGTGCGGTCGTTGATCTTGCGATATGGACGCATGGCCGCCCCGCGCCAGCGTGATGTGCACACAGTCCCCATGCCCCGGTTAGGTGGTGTGGCGATGTTTACGGGCCTGGTTGTGGCAGTGATTGTGGCCAATCAGCTACCTGCGTTGACGCGCGGATTTCCACCCGTGACACCCGATATGACGGCGGTGTTGATGGCCGCATTTGTGATCGTTGTGGTTGGTGTGGTCGATGACCTCTATGACATCTCTTGGGTCTTGAAGCTGGGCGGACAAATCGTGGGTGCCGTGGTGATGAGCTTGATGGGGCTCAGTTGGTACCTGTTCTACGTGCCCTTTGGCGACGGCACCACGCTGATTCTGGATCAAGTGCAGTCTACGATTCTGACGGCACTGTTGACCGTGACAATTGTGAACGCGATGAACTTCGTCGATGGGCTGGACGGATTAGCCGCCGGACTGGGAGCAATTGCAGCGGGAACTATTCTGATTTACTCGTTGACCATTCTGCATGACCAGAGTGGCACAGTGGCGGCATACCCACCGGCGATTATTTCTGCGGCGTTAGTCGGTATCTGCATGGGCTTTTTGCCACACAATTTCTCACCCGCTCGCATTTTTATGGGAGATAGCGGTGCAATGTTGATTGGTTTGTTGCTGTCCGCGGCCTGCACTTCCGCATCTGGGCGGATCAACGCTGCGCTCTATGGACCCGCGGATATGATGGCGCTACTCTCACCCATGATTGTGGTGCTGGCAGCACTATCCATTCCATTGCTGGACTTGGTAATGGCGGTGGTGCGCCGCGTGTCGAAGGGCAAGAGTCCTTTCTCCCCGGACAAGAAGCACCTACACCATCGACTCCTTAGTATTGGCCACACTCAAAAGCGTGTGGTGTTGGTTTTGTACACCTGGGTTGGGGTAGTGGCATTCGGTGCCGTGGGGTTGACCGTTCTACCTCTGCCTGTCATGGCGATTTCTTTTAGCCTGCTGGTGATTATCGCCATTTCGGCAACGGTCGTTCCACTGCGGCGAGCAAATCGGAAGTCAAACACTGCTCAGGTAAGCTAATCGCCATGAGTGATGCGACTGAGAACACTGGGAACGCTGGGAACACTGGGGACGCTGGGGACGCTGGGCACAATGGTGCCAAAGAGCTACCCGAACTAAATGATGTATCCCAAGTGGAAGACCACGTCGCGCCGCTGAAAGCTGCGATGCGTGCTGGAGTGCTGGTTCTCCTGGCGCTGGGTGTGGTGTCCCTCCTGGTGTGGGGGCTGATTAGCGGTACAGCCGGCTTGTGGGGAGCCGGCATCGGTTGGTTGGTCGGCGGCGGGTTTATGCTGATGACCGTTGTAATTGTGTTGGTGAGTTCCAATACGTCGCCCTCTGCCACGATGGGGTTGATCTTGGGAAGCTGGTTGGTTAAGGCCGCGGCACTGCTGGGAATCCTGTTCTTCCTTAAAGACAAGACTTTCTACGACACGCCAGCACTGGCCGTGACCGTTATGCTCAGTATGATTGCCGTGCTAGTCATTGAGACGTTGGCAGTCACCCGCACTCAAAAGCTGTACATTAGCTAGGGGGTAGGGCGCTCAATGCGCCCCTTCAGCTAAAAAGCTGGAGAGGGGGAGTGTGGAGTAGGCCGCAAATGATTCTTGCTCCAAAAACGTTGAAAAGCACGACCAAGTGGGGGGACCCGCGCTGCGTTTCACTTAGCGATTCGCGAAGCAATACTGATATTGTCTTAGCGGGCCTTTTATTGGCACACGTATGTGTGAACAGTAGATACGGCACCGGCTGATTCTGTAGGGACGTGCGACGGAGTCCCTTAATTATCGGCCTAACTCTTCGAAAAGAGACCTCCATCGCACCGCAGTGATTCCATGCAATCTTGCGGCCCAATCACGGGAGAGAACGCTGAGCGTAACAACCTTGGCCATGAAGGGCGAATTCCACCCGCCTTCATTGGAGCACGAATTCTTCCCGGGGCAAGTGGATAGCAACCACCTGTGGTTCAGTGAGTTTGCCGGTGGAGCGTTCGCGCTCGACCGCCTCATGGTCATCCGTATTGTGATGATTCTGCTGGTTTCTGCATTCTTCTTCTTTGCAATGCGGAAGCCGAAGCTGATTCCGAGTGGCGTTCAGAACGTTGCTGAGCTCTTCTTGGACTTCGTTCGAATTCACATCGCGGAGGATATCTTGGGCAAGAAGGAAGGGCGCCGGTTCCTGCCGATCATCGCCTCTATCTTCTTCACCGTTCTTGCCGTCAACATGTCGACGATCATCCCGTTCATGAATGTTTCAGCCAGCGCTCGCGTGGGTCTACCCCTGGTGCTGGCTGTTGTCGCATACATTGCCTTCATCTACGCGGGTGTGAAGCGCTACGGCTTCGGCAAGTACGTCAAGTCCTCGCTGATCATTCCTGGTTTGCCGACATGGCTCCACTTCATCGTGGCGCCGATTGAGGCATTCTCCACATTCGTCCTCCGTCCGGTAACGCTGACCATTCGTCTTATGGCGAATATGCTGGCTGGACACATCATCCTCGTCATGCTGTTCACTGCTACGAACTTCTTCTTCTGGCAGATGAGCGGCTGGAGCTTGGTTGCTGGCGGCACGATCCTCTTCGCGATCGCCTTCACCCTGTTCGAGCTCATGGTGATCTTCCTGCAGGCATACATCTTTGCCCTGCTGACCGCCGTGTATATCGAGCTGTCCCTCCATGCGGACGAGCACTAATTCGCCCCTTTTTAAGTACTAAAATGACCAGGCCGGACAACAAAAACAGAAAAGCTGCAACCGGCCGGTTCTCAGAAAGGTAATGGAAACCAAATGAACGACATCTTCCTCATCGCGCAGGACACCACCACCAAGTTCCAGGGCTTCGGCACCATCGGCTACGGCCTGGCTGCTATCGGCTCCGCTATCGGTGTGGGCAACGTTGCAGGTAAGACCGCAGAGGCTATGGCTCGCCAGCCTGAGATGGCCGGCCAGCTGCGCACCACCATGTTCCTGGGTATCGCTTTCGCCGAGGCACTGGCTCTGATCGGCTTCGTCGCCGGCTTCCTGTTCTAATTTCAGTGCGATTGGCCGCTCGTTAAGAGCACTTTCTAACCACCGCACCAGAATCGAAAGCTGGAGACTATGACGAACACCTTTTTGTTAGCAGCTGAGAAGCTGCCAATGGAGGAGTCGGTTAACCCGCTCATTCCTCCGCTGTACGACATCGTCTGGTCCATCATTCCTTTTGCAGTCATCCTGTTTGTCTTCTGGAAGTTCGTTCTTCCGAAGTTCCAGGAAGTGCTGAATCAGCGCGAGGATCAGATCGAGGGCGGCATTCGGCGTGCCGAGTCCGCTCAGGCAGAAGCTAAGGCTGCCTTGGAGAAGTACAACGCTCAGCTCGCTGAGGCACGCACTGAGGCTGCACAGATTCGTGATGACGCCCGTTCTCAGGGCCAGAAGATCATCGCGGACATGAAGGCTCAGGCAACCGAAGAGTCCAACCGTATCGTCGAGTCGGGCCACAAGCAGCTCGAAGCACAGCGTTCCGCCGTTGTTACCGACCTGCGCAAGGAGATGGGTGAGAACTCCATCAACTTGGCTGAGCGCCTGCTGGGCGAGCAGCTGTCGGACGACGTAAAGCGCTCGGGCACCATCGATAACTTCCTCGCCGGACTGGACAACGTCGGCGCATCCGGGAAGTGATCGGTATGCACGCAGCGAGCCGAGAGGCAATTGAGCGCCTCGAGAAGACCCTGGATCAGGGTCTGAACGAGACCTCCGACAAAGTGGGCACCGGTGTAACCACCGGCACCGAGCTGTTCGATGTTGTTGAACTGCTCGACAGTGACCGCGGCCTGCGTGTCGCGCTGATCGACCCGGCGAGGGATGCCAACACCCGCGTCGAGCTGGCCAAGCGCCTGCTCGGTGGAAAGGTATCCGCCTCGACGGAAGAAATCGTGTCTGCTGCTGTATCCCAGTCGTGGTCCAACACCCGTGACCTGCGCGACGGACTTGTGAAGCTGGGCCGCCTGGCCCTGCTGCGCGCCGCCGACGCCCAGGGACAACAGGATCGCGTTGAAGACGAACTGTTCCAGCTGGCTCGAATCATCGAGCGTGAGCCGGAGCTAGAGCTGAAGCTGGCCGACCGTGCTGCATCTTCGGATGCACGCCGGGATCTGCTGGCTAAGGTCCTGTACGGAAAGGTCACCTCCACGACGGAGGCTCTGGCACTGCAGGCGATCGGTCGCCTCCGCCAGCGTCCAGTCGAGGAGCTTGACTCGTTGACTGAGGAGGTAGCTGCTTTGGAAGGACGCACCGTTGCGCGTGTCCGCTCTGCAGCTGCCCTGGGTGAACAGCAGAAGTCGACTCTGTCGGACAAGCTGGAAAAGATTTACGGTCGCAAGATTGCGGTCCACTCCGAGGTTGATACCAGCCTCCTCGGCGGTGCCGTAATCCGCGTCGGTCACGAAGTTATCGACGGCAGCACTGCAGGACAGCTGCGGCGCCTGCGCCAGTCGATTGCTTAAGGGCGTCATAAAGAAGCGCTCCTTAGAAGTAACCGACACCGACCCAAGCAAGAGAATTAATGCTGGAAGACGAAACCGAGAGCAGGAAGAACATGGCGGAGCTGACGATCTCCTCCGATGAGATCCGTAGCGCGATTGCGAACTACACCTCGAGCTACTCCCCGGAGGCCTCCCGTGAGGAGGTCGGCGTGGTCACGGCGGCTGCAGACGGTATTGCCCAGGTAAGCGGCATGCCTTCTGTGATGGCTAACGAGCTACTCGAGTTCCCAGGCGGCGTTATTGGCGTTGCACAGAACCTCGACACCGACACCGTCGGCGTCGTAATCCTGGGTAACTTCGAGTCCCTCAAGGAGGGCGACGAGGTCAAGAGGACCGGCGAGGTCCTGTCCATCCCGGTCGGGGAGAAGTTCCTCGGCCGCGTTATCAACCCACTGGGTCAGGCCATCGACGGCCTGGGCGACATTGAGTCCGAGGAAGAACGCGCCCTCGAACTCCAGGCGCCCTCCGTTCTGATGCGTCAGCCCGTCGAGGAGCCGATGCAGACCGGCATCAAGGCTATCGACGCAATGACCCCGATTGGCCGTGGTCAGCGCCAGCTGATCATTGGTGACCGCAAGACCGGTAAGACCTCGGTCTGCATCGATACCATCCTGAACCAGCGCGACAACTGGGCATCCGGCGACCCGAAGAAGCAGGTTCGCTGCATCTACGTTGCCATCGGTCAGAAGGGCTCTACGATCGCTTCGATCCGTAAGACCCTGGAAGACCACGGCGCGCTGGAGTACACCACCATCGTGGCAGCACCGGCATCCGACTCCGCCGGCTTTAAGTGGCTGGCACCGTTCACCGGTGCAGCTCTGGGCCAGCACTGGATGTACCAGGGCAAGCACGTCCTGGTTATCTACGATGATCTGACCAAGCAGGCTGAGGCCTACCGTGCGATCTCCCTGCTACTGCGTCGCCCGCCGGGCCGCGAGGCATACCCCGGTGACGTTTTCTACCTGCACTCTCGTCTGCTGGAGCGTGCAGCGAAGCTCAACGACGAGCTGGGCGGCGGTTCGCTGACGGCACTGCCGATCATTGAGACGAAGGCAAACGACGTATCTGCCTTCATTCCGACCAACGTCATTTCCATTACCGACGGTCAGGTCTTCCTGGAGTCCGATCTGTTCAACCAGGGGGTCCGACCGGCTATTAACGTTGGTGTGTCCGTCTCCCGTGTGGGTGGTGCCGCACAAACCAAGGGCATGAAGAAGGTGTCCGGTTCCCTGCGTCTGGATCTGGCCGCTTACCGCGACCTGGAGGCCTTCGCGGCCTTCGCATCCGACCTGGACCCTGCTTCCAAGGCACAGCTGGAGCGCGGTAAGCGCCTGGTTGAGCTGCTGAAGCAGAAGGAGACTCAGCCGCAGTCCGTCGAGGATCAGATGGTTTCCATCTACCTGGCTGGCGAGGGCGAGTTCGACGACGTTCCGGTTGAGGACGTCCGTCGTTTCGAGTCCGAGCTGCTGGAGAACCTGCACGCTTCCCACGGTGGCGTGTTCGAGCAGATCAAGGGTGGCACCCCGTTCAACGACGAGTCGAAGGCCGAACTGGCCGGTGCCGTCCGCGACTTCAAGCAGGGCTTCCAGACCACCGACGGCACCCCCGTCATCAACGAGCCTGAGGCTCGCCCGCTCGGCGACGATGAGGTCTCGAAGTCTCAGATCACTGTCTCCCGCAAAGCAAAGTAACCGCGGAAGGTAAGTGAGCACAGTGACCACCAAGAACATTAATGAAACAGAAGGGAGGCGATAGTTATGGCTAGTCTTCGCGAGCTGAGGACACGCATCAAGTCCGTGAACTCAACGAAGAAGATCACGAAGGCCCAGGAGCTCATCGCCACCTCGAGGATCACCAAGGCTCAGGCGCGCGTTGAAGAGGCAGAGCCTTACGCGGAGGAAATCACCCGCGTCGTTCAGCGTCTGGCATCCGCAAGCTCCCTGGATCACAAGATCCTGCAGGAGCCTGTCGGGGCTTCCCGTGCCGCGATCCTCGTGGTTTCAAGTGACCGTGGCATGTGCGGTGGCTACAACAACAACGTCTTCAAGAAGACTGCAGAGCTGCGCAAGCGTCTGGAGAACGAAGGCAAGGACGTTGTTCTGTACGTCTCTGGTAACAAGGGCATCTCCTACTACAACTTCCGCGGTGAGGACATCGCAGGCGCCTGGTCGGGCTACTCCCAGGATCCCGACTACGCAGCCACCCACGATGTTCGTCGCCACCTGATTGACGGCTTCGTCGCCGGTTCCGAGGGAACCGCTAAGTGGCGTGAGGGCCTCAATGTGGAAGAAGGACAGGGCATTCAGGGATTCGACGAGGTGCACATTGTGTACACCCGTTTCGTTTCCATGCTGAGCCAGACCCCAGAGGCACACCGACTGTTGCCGATCGAGACTGTGGTTGAGGAAGAAAAGCTGGAACTCGGCGAGGACTTGGTCTCCGACAAGGCCGACCATGTCGCTGCCGACTACGACTTTGAACCCGACCCAGACACCCTGTTGAAGGCTTTGCTGCCGCAGTATGTCTCCCGAGGCATCTTCGCAGCAATGCTGGAGTCTGCGGCGTCGGAATCCGCAGCGCGTCGTACCGCGATGAGCGCCGCAACCGACAACGCGACCGACCTGGTCAAGCAGCTCTCGCGAGTGGCTAACCAGGCTCGTCAGGCCCAGATTACCCAGGAAATTACAGAGATCGTCGGTGGCGCATCCGCGCTCGCCGATAGCGGAGAAAGTGATTAAGTATGACTACAGCAAACAAGATTCAGCAGCCCGCTGAATCGGCTGTTGCGGGCCGCGTCGTGCGAGTTATCGGCCCGGTCGTCGACGTGGAGTTTCCGCGTGGCCAGCAGCCAGCACTGTTCAACGCCCTGACCGTCGAGGTTGACCTCGAGGCAGTGGCAAAGACCATCACCCTGGAGGTCGCACAGCACCTCGGGGACAACCTCGTTCGCGCCGTGTCCATGGCCCCGACCGACGGTCTGATCCGTGGCGCCGCGGTTACCGACACCGGTAAGCCGATTTCCGTGCCCGTCGGTGACGTCGTCAAGGGCCACGTCTTCAACGCGCTGGGCGACTGCCTGGACGAGCCAGGTCTGGGCCGCGACGGCGAGCAGTGGGGCATCCACCGCGAGCCGCCGGCATTCGACCAGCTCGAGGGTAAGACCGAGATCCTGGAGACCGGTATTAAGGTCATCGACCTGCTGACCCCGTACGTCAAGGGCGGCAAGATCGGCCTATTCGGTGGTGCAGGTGTGGGTAAGACGGTGCTCATCCAGGAGATGATTACCCGTATTGCTCGCGAGTTCTCCGGTACCTCCGTGTTCGCAGGCGTTGGTGAGCGTACCCGTGAGGGCACCGACCTCTTCCTGGAAATGGAAGAGATGGGCGTGCTGCAGGATACCGCGCTTGTGTTCGGCCAGATGGACGAGCCGCCGGGAGTCCGTATGCGCGTGGCTCTGTCCGGTCTGACCATGGCGGAGTACTTCCGCGATGTACAGAACCAGGACGTGCTGCTGTTCATCGACAACATCTTCCGTTTCACCCAGGCCGGCTCTGAGGTATCGACCCTGCTGGGTCGTATGCCTTCCGCCGTGGGCTACCAGCCCACCCTGGCTGACGAGATGGGTGTGCTGCAGGAGCGTATTACCTCGACCAAGGGTCGTTCCATTACCTCCCTGCAGGCCGTGTACGTGCCGGCCGATGACTACACCGACCCGGCACCGGCTACGACCTTCGCCCACCTGGATGCGACCACCGAGCTGGATCGTTCCATCGCCTCGAAGGGTATTTACCCTGCTGTGAACCCGCTGACCTCTACCTCTCGTATCCTCGAGCCGGGTATCGTCGGCGAGCGTCACTACGAGGTTGCTCAGCGCGTGATCCACATCCTGCAGAAGAACAAGGAACTGCAGGACATCATCGCCATCCTGGGTATGGACGAGCTCTCGGAAGAGGACAAGATCACCGTTCAGCGCGCACGTCGCCTGGAGCGCTTCCTGGGTCAGAACTTCTTCGTTGCGGAGAAGTTCACCGGCCTGCCGGGCTCCTACGTGCCACTGAAGGACACGATCGATGCCTTCGAGCGCATCTGCGATGGCGAATTCGACGCTTACCCGGAGCAGGCCTTCAACGGTCTGGGTGGTCTCGACGATGTCGAGGCTGCTTACAAGAAGATGACCGAAAAGTAAGGGGTTAAGCACATGGCTGAGATTGCCGCACAACTGGTTTCCGTGGAACGTCCGCTGTGGGTTGGTACCGCAACGTCCGTTACCGCGCAGACCACTGAGGGCGAGATCGGCGTGCTCCCTGGTCACGAGCCTCTGCTCGGCCAGCTGGTCGAGAACGGCGTCGTCACCATTCGGACTAACACCGGTGAGAAGCTGGTCGCTGCGGTGCAGGGCGGTTTCCTGTCCGTATCTTCCGAGAAGATCACCATTCTGGCGGATTCTGCGACGTGGGCCAACGAGGTCAACGTTGCGGACGCCGAGGCTCGCGCACAGTCCGCTGAGACTGAGCACGAGAAGGCCGTTGCCGAGTCCGAGCTGCGCGCTGCGAAGCGTATGACCGCTAACTAGTTTTAGCCCATACGTCCCTTTTTAAGCGGGCTCCACTCTATTTCTTAGGGTGGAGCCCGCTTTGCTTTTCGAAACTTCCTTCAGGGCTGTAAGTTAAATATATGGCGTGGTTGTGGTACTTAATCCTGGCGTTGGTGGCGCTCGTCATCGTTGCTATCGTGTGGCGATTTTTCGCTTTACGTTCCCAGGGCTATCCCGTGGTTTTGCGGCGCCTGCCTAACTCCGATGGCAGGCACTGGCGCCACGGGATTTTGAAGTATTCTGGCCTTTCCGCCCAATTCTATAAACTGCGCAGCCTCCGCCCTGCCTCCGATGTTGTGCTAACGCGCCTGGGCACTCATATCGTTTCTCGCCGCGAGATAACGCAGCGCGAGTCGGCTTTCCTGGAGGATCACGTTCACATTGTAGAGGTCTCTCACCGGGGCAGGCATTGGGAAATTGCCTTGGACAGTTCGGGTGATACCGCGCTCGTAGCATGGCTGGAGTCGGCTCCGTCGGAGCGCCGTATACCCCGCCATTAGTACAGCACTTCCGCGCCTTACTGGTTGGCCCGCGCGACCGTAGCGTAGGCTGAACAACCATGCGCTTAGTCATTGCCCGCTGCTGTGTCGATTATGTCGGCCGTCTTGAGGCCCATCTGCCACCCGCTGATCGCTTGATCCTGGTCAAAGCCGATGGTTCGGTTTCCATCCACGCGGACGATCGAGCTTACAAGCCCCTCAACTGGATGATGCCGCCCTGCACCTTGGAGGCCGTCGATGCTTCTTCTTTCGAGGGTGGTGACGCCCCCACCGAATATTCGGAGTTAGACAATGAGGGGGTCGAACAGTTGTGGATCGTAGCGAATCCAAAGGGAGAGCAGCTGCGAATCCAGATCTTCGAAATCTATTCAGATACCGAGCATGATCTGGGGGAGGATCCTGGCCTGGTAAAGGACGGTGTGGAAGCCCACCTGCAGGAATTGTTGGCCGAGCAGATCGAGATTCTGGGGGAGGGGTACACACTAGTGCGCCGCGAATATCCAACTGCCATCGGCCCGGTAGACATTTTGTCCAAGGACTCCACCGGGGCGACAGTCGCGGTGGAGATTAAACGCCGCGGCGGCATCGACGGCGTGGAGCAGCTGACGCGCTATGTGGAGCTACTGAACCGCGATGAGCTGCTGGCACCGGTGTCAGGCGTGTTAGCAGCGCAGGAGATCAAACCACAGGCGCGCACTCTGGCAGAGGATCGGGGATTCCGGTGCGTTACGCTGGACTACGAAGCAATGCGAGGAACCGATTCCTCGGAGTTCAGGCTCTTCTAAAACATTAAGAAGCTAGCAGAAGCAGAAGAAAGGATCTTTCTAAGGTGACGAATCCTTCCAATACTCCTCCGTCTCGGTTCGTTGCGGGTGCGGTGGATCTCGGTGCGGTGAAGCAGCAGGCGGAGCAACGCGCGCAAGCCCAAGCGGCACAGGCTCAGCGCGCTCAGGCTGGGCAGGGAGCACCGGGCACCCAGGGAGCTGCAGCCGGTGGTGTTGCCACCTTCGTATCTACGATCACTCCAGAAAATTTCGAGCTTGACCTGGTCGTGCGTTCGACTCAGGTGCCGGTGATCGCGCTGCTGGGCTCCGCTCGCTCGGAGGCCTCGGAGCAGATGCGCCAGGATTTCACCCAGATGGTGGAATCCCAGCAGGCACCAACGAAGTGGCTTTTCCGCTACGTGGATGTGGATGCCACCCCGGAAGTCGCGCAGGCCTTTGGCGTGCAGGCGATCCCCACTGTGATCGCTTTGGCAGCAGGTCGCCCTTTGACCAACTTTGAAGGCGGTCAGCCGGCAGCTCAGCTCAAGGGCTGGGTCGATGCTGTTGTACAGGCAGTGGACGGCAAGCTCCGCGGGCTGGCCGCGGAGGAGGATCCAGCTCATGGCGCTGCCGGTGCAGAGGGCGCAGATGGTGTTGGCGGCGCAGGAGACACCGATCCCAACGCCGGCGACCCGCGACTTCAGGCTGCCGCCGAGAAGCTGGAACAGGAAGACTACGCGGGTGCTGTGGCGGAGTATGACGCGATTCTTGCAGCGCCAGGACAGGCCGATGAGGAGACTGTGGCAGAAGCTCGGGCGGCACGCGCGAATGCGCTGCTTATGCAGCGCCTTGCCGACGGGGGAGACGAGTTTGCGGAATCCGACCGCCTATTGCTGGCCGGCGATAAACCTCAGGCTTTCGATTTGCTGATTGAACAGTTGCGACCTTCTGCCGAGGGAAGCGAGGAAAACAAAAAGCAGGCGAAGACTCGCCTGCTTGAGCTGTTCAGCCTATTCGACCCGGCAGACCCCGAGGTTATCGCGGGGCGCACCCGCATGGCCTCGGCACTGTTCTAAGCGCTTTCGCCTCTTTGACCCCGCTGGAGCCATACGACCCCGGCGGGGTCTAGCCCTCTAGGACGAACCAGCGCGCGCTGTGCGCCGGGATCTGCAGTACGGCAGAGGCATCCATGCCGTGCGAACCCGTTGGCTCGATGTGCAGATCACCACTGACACGCCCAGCACCCTCGTACTGCACGTCGTCGGTATTGAGCACCTCGCGCCATGTTCCGGCCTGCGGCAGGCCGATGCGGTAGTCCTCCTGCGTGATGCCCGAGAAGTTAATCACACACGCCAGCTCACGTCCGTGGTGGCGTCGAATAAAAGAGAGAACATTGTTCGACGAGTCATCGCTGGCGATCCATTGGAAGCCCTCGGGGGAGTGATCCTGGCCGAGTGCAGGCTCGGAGTGATAAAGCTCGTTGAGCTGGCTGGTCAGGGCGCTAATGCCACGGTGGAACTCGCCCTCCCATCCCTCTAGGTTCTGCCAATCGAGACCGCGGGATTCGTTCCACTCCTCGGTCTGACCCCATTCCTGACCCTGGAACAATAGCTTCTTGCCGGGGTGAGCCCACATAAAGGCCAGGTAACTCCGCACCATTGCGGCCCTGTCCCACGCAGAACCTGCAGGCATACGCGACCACAGCGTGCCCTTGCCGTGCACAACCTCATCGTGGCTGATCGGTAACACGTACTTCTCGGAGTACGCATAGACCATAGAGAACGTGATCTCGTTGTGGTGGTAGCTGCGGTAGGCCGGATCGCGCTGGATGTATTCGAGGCTGTCGTGCATCCAACCCATGTTCCATTTCAGGCTAAAGCCCAGCCCGCCCTCGCTGGTGGGGGCGGTCACGCCCGGCCAGGAGGTCGACTCTTCTGCAATGGTCAGCGAGCCCGGGCATTCGCGGTGCACCGTGGCATTCATTTCCTGCAGGAACCGGACGGCATCCAGGTTCTCCCGCCCTCCGTGCTCGTTGGGTAGCCAGTCATCGCGGGAGTAGTCCAGGTAGAGCATGGAAGCCACAGCATCCACGCGAAGACCGTCGATGTGGAATTCCTTGCACCAATACAGTGCATTGGCTACGAGGAAGTTGCGGACTTCGTTGCGTCCAAAGTCGAAGACGTACGTTCCCCAGTCCGGCTGCTCTCCACGGCGGGGATCCGGGTGCTCGTAGCAGGCCTCACCGTCGAAGCGCCCCAGGGCCCAACCGTCCTTAGGGAAGTGCCCGGGAACCCAGTCCATGATGACGCCGATGCCCGCGCGGTGAAGGGAATCGATCAGCAGGCGCAGATCGTCCGGAGTTCCATAGCGGTTATTCGGCGCGTAGTAGCCGGTGACCTGGTAACCCCACGAGGGCTCGAACGGGTGCTCGGAGACGCCCATGAGCTCCACGTGGGTGTAGCCCATCTTCTTGACATACTCCACGAGCTCCACGGCCAGCTGCTGGTAGCTCAATCCCTTGCGCCAGCTACCGAGGTGCATCTCGTAGATACTCATCGTCTCGTCAACGCCTACGGCGGCGCGGTGAGCCAACCATTCGTCGTCGCTCCACTGGAACTCGCTATCCGCGACAACAATCGAGGCGGTCGCAGGGGCAGGTTCGGCTAGGCGTGCCATGGGATCGGCCTTATCCAAACGCACGCCGTCGCCGGTGGTGATGGAGAACTTGTAGCGGGTGCCGGCCCCGATACCGGGGATCCACAGCTCCCAAATGCCACTGCTGCCCAGTGCACGCAAGGGGTGCTGGTTAGCATTCCAACCGTTGAAATCGCCGATCACGGACACGCCTGCCGCATGCGGAGCCCATACGGAGAAGGCCACACCACCGTCGACTAGATGCGCGCCGAGAACCTTCCACAGTTCCTCATGGCGGCCTTCGCCGATGAGGTAGCGATCCAAGTCGCCAACGGTTGGCAGATGGCTGTAGGGATCTTCCAGGGTGGTGGTGCCCCCACCCATCCACGTGACCTCGAAGATGTAGGTGTCAACGAAATAGTCCACGGTTGCGGTGAATAGCGCCGGGTATTCGTCGGCTGGCGTCATCGGAAGGAGATCACCACCGTTGATACGGACGGCGACGGACTCCGCCCCGCACTGGACCGTGCGGATTGTGGTGGTGTCGTCGCCGTTATCGTGCGCCCCTAGGACGTCGTGAGGGGCGTGGTGCCTGCGTTCTGCGAGCCGGTGGTAATCGTGGTTCATACCCGCCAATTCTACCTGCGGGGATCGTATTCTTCCTGACCTCGCATGCAGACCCGCTCGCGCTCACCCTCACCAAGGGTGGGCAGTGTGAAGATGTGCGCAACCTGGAAATCTGGATCCAAGCGCACATAGTTGTTGGCGCCCCATGCGTAGGTCTGGTTCGTCGGCAGGTCAGTCACCTCGAAGTGTGCATCGTGCGGGGCGCCCAGGCCGAGCGCCTCGGTATCGAGGTTCACCGAACCCTCGACGATCTGATTCGGGTTCAGGTTCACCACGACCAGCACCGTATTGCCAGTTACCCCGTCGACCTTCGAATAAGCCAGAAGGTCGTCGCTGGTTGTCTCGTGGAGGCGCAGGGTGCGTTGTTGCTGTAGCGCCGGGTTTTCTCGACGCCACTTGTTCAGATCCCGGATCCATTCAGAGCAATTGTCCGCCGTATAGTCGCGCGGGCGTAGCTCGTATTTCTCGGAATCTAGGTACTCCTCCGAACCGGCGTGCACCGGGGTGGATTCGTAGATCTCGAAGCCGGAGTACACACCCCACAGCGGAGACATCGTGGCAGCCAGCGCAGCGCGAATGGCGAACATGGCTTTGCCACCGGTCTGCAGGGACTCGTGCAGAATGTCCGGGGTATTGACGAAGAGATTCGGGCGGAAAACATCGGCGTAGTTCGCGATATCTCCCGCGAACTCCTCCAGTTCTGCCTTTGTGGTTTTCCACGTGAAGTAGCTGTAGGACTGAGTAAATCCAGCCTTCGCCAGGCCATAGAGGCGCGGCGGGCGGGTGAATGCCTCGGAGAGGAAGACTACATCCGGGTCGGTGGCGTGGATCTCCGCGATCAGCCACTCCCAGAAGTTCGCGGGTTTGGTGTGGGGGTTATCCACGCGGAAGATCCGCACGCCGCGGCCAATCCACAGGCGTACGACCCGCAGCACCTCGTGGTACAGGCCCTCCGGATCGTTGTCGAAGTTCAGCGGGTAGATGTCCTGGTACTTCTTCGGCGGGTTCTCGGCATAGGCGATGGTGCCATCTGGCAATACGGTGAACCACTCAGGATGCTGCTGCGCCCATGGATGGTCGGGGGCACATTGCAAAGCCAGATCCAGCGCGACCTTCAGGCCGAGGTCGCTGGCCGCGGCGACGAAAGCCTCAAAGTCCTCGACAGTGCCCAGGCGTGGGTGAACAGCCTCGTGGCCGCCGTCCTTAGAACCGATCGCCCACGGAGAGCCAACGTCCTCCGGGGTAGGGGTCAGCGTGTTGTTCTTGCCCTTTCGGTTGATTTCCCCGATCGGGTGGATCGGTGGCAGATAGACTACGTCGAATCCCATGTCCGCGATGCGAGGAAGATCCGCTGCGGCGGTGGCGAAGGTCCCGTGTACCGGGTTGCCCTCGGCATCCCAGCCGCCGGTGGAACGCGGGAACATCTCATACCAGGAACCCACACCAGCGGTCTTTTCCTCCACCAGTACGTGGAACTCCGGACCGCGCGTCAGCAGGTCGCGTAGTGGGCGCTTGTCCAGTGCCTCTTTGATCTCCGGAGAGAGTGCAGTGGCCAAGCGCTCGTCAATGCTCAGTGATTCATCGCGCAGCTGGCCAGGTACGGAGGAAACCAGCTCGCGGTGCTTGCGGGACGCCTTTTCCGACGCCCGCTCGAACAGCCGCGCGCCGATCTCGAAATCGTTGGCCAAGGCATGGGCATCCTGGCCTGCAGCTACCTTCTTGGTGATCGCGTTGAACCAGGTCGCGGCTGGATCCGACCAGGCGTCAACACGAAAGGTCCACATACCCGGCACATCCGGAACGAACACAGCGTGGCGACGGTCGACGTCCTCGGGGTCGGGAGTCATTGTGATCTTCGCACGCCCGCCCTCGGCGCCGGCAGGGCGGCGAACGACGAGCGTGGCGGAGATGGCGTCATGTCCCTCACGCCAGACGCTGGCGCTGACCGGGAACACCTGGCCGACAATGGCCTTGGCGGGGGTGGCTCCGTGGGAAATGACGGGGGAGATGCAGTCGATGCCGAGGCGGCCGGTCATGGTGGAAACTCCTTACACATGGCGTTTGTTGTGGCGTTACACCGTAAGCCTATGTTGTTGGCACACTTCGCGCGGATCTTGAGGCACCATGGGGGAGTGAGCGACAACGTGACGAACCTGATTTCTGCCCCAGCTACCGCCCAGGTCGACGAGGACGACCTGATTGTTAACATGCGCGGCGTATCCGTTGTGCGCGATGGCCGAGCCATTCTGGCGCCCATGGATTGGCAGGTGGAGCTGGACGAACGCTGGATTATCGTCGGCCCTAACGGGGCAGGCAAGACCACTTTGATGCGTCTGGCTTCGGCACAGATGTTTCCGACCACCGGCACCGTAAAGCTGGTTGGTGAGCAGGTGGGTAAAGTCGACCTGCGCGAGCTGCGCACTGCCATCGGTATGAGCTCCTCGGCATTGGCACAACGCGTGCCGGGTGAGGAGAAGGTCGCGGATATCGTCATCTCCGCCGGCTACGACGTACTCGGCCGCTGGCGCGAGGCTTATGACGAGTTGGACTATGACCGCGCTATCGAGATTTTGGAAAGCATCGGCGCCTATCACCTCGCCGAGCAAACCTGGTCCACGCTGAGTGAAGGTGAGCGCAAGCGCGTGCTCATTGCCCGGGCATTGATGAACGATCCGGAACTGCTGCTGCTGGACGAACCAGGTGCCGGCCTGGATCTGGGCGGTCGGGAGGATCTGGTGGCGCTTTTATCCGAACTAGCGGCGGACGCGGATTCCCCGGCAATCGTGATGATCACTCACCATGTGGAGGAAATCCCGCCGGGATTTACCCACGCGCTGCTGTTGGACGAGGGGGAAGTCGTCGCCCAGGGCATCCTGGAGGACGTGATGACCAGCGAGAACTTGACCCGCACCTTCCATCAACCCATTGAGGTCAAGTACGAACAAGGTCGCTGGTTTGCCCGCCGCAGTCGCCAACGCCGCGGCAGCCACCGCTTCCGGGAAGATCGGTAGACTCTGATTCATGTTGGAAAACCGTTTGGGTCCAGTGCAGCCACGCCACGCGTCAACGGTGATTCTGTTGCGCGATACGTTGTCAGGGATCGAGGTGTACGTCCAGGAACGTGCCTCGACCATGAAATTCTGCGCCGAGATGACGGTTTTCCCAGGCGGGGGCGTGGATTCCCGTGACATGCCAGGTGACGTAGACGGCGATGGTCACGAATCTCCAGCGATTAACTGGCAAGGTGCGGAGGTCAAGTGGTGGGCTAAGCGCCTGCAGAAGCCGGAATCCATGGCTCGCGCCCTCGTCTGTGCTGCAGTGCGCGAAACCTTCGAAGAGTCCGGCACTCTGCTGGCGACGCACCGCGATGGTTCCCCTGTGGTTGACACCACCCCATTTCAGGCGGAGCGCAAGCTGCTGGAGAACCACCAGCTGAGTTTCTCGGACTTCATGAGCAACAATAACCTTGTTCTCCGCTCCGACCTTTTACGCCCCTGGGCGAACTGGGTTACCCCGGTTGAGCAGCCCATTCGCTATGACACGGCCTTCTTTGTCGCTGCCATGCCGGAGGGACAGCAGACTCGCGATGACACTCCTGAGGCCACGTCTACGGGTTGGTTCCGCCCCTCCACGCTGTTGGACGGCTGGCGCTCCCGCAAAATTTCCCTGATGCCCCCGACATGGGCGCAGCTGAAATTGCTGGATACCTTCCGGACTGTCGAGGAAGTATTGGACTTCTCCTCGAATCTTTCCGTCGACCCCGTACTGGCTGAGCCTGTCGATGAGCCCTACATGGCCGAGTACTACCTGATGGAGCAGCAGATGTACGGCGCGCCCGCCCGCCAATTCGCACCGGGTATGAAGTTCGCCGTGGATCCTGCCGAGCTTCCCGCTAACCCCTTCGCTAGCCGCCCGGACTCCTACGAGCAGTAGGCTTCGCACAACTATGGCCTTTACTGCATCTGAACTGGACTTTTTACTTGCCGACTCTGCCGCTGGCTCGCTCTTTATTAATGACGCCACCACGTATCAGCTGACCAAGAGATCCCTCGTGCAGGACCTTTCCCACCTGCGCAAGACATATGGTGAGCACGCCCGCGCCCTCGTCGAACTCGTGCAGGCTCGCCGTGCCGACAAGCTGCCGCAAAGCTGGTTGATGGATAGTGAATCCACTCAGCAGGCCACCCCGCCCGTAGTGGCCGCGTGGCGCGCAGAGGTCTTGAAGAACGCCGGGGTGGGCAATGCCGTGGATGTCACTTGCAGTATCGGCACCGAGTTGCAAGCGCTTGCCCAAGCCGGGTTGCAGGTACTGGGTGGAGATCTGGACCACCAACGCCTCCGCATGGCTCGCTTCAATGTGCCAGAGGTTCCCGTGGTGCGAATGGATGCACTACGCCCAGCTTGTACGAGAGCCGTGACCTCCGGTGTAGTCGTAGCCGACCCGGCCCGACGCAATTCTTCGGGACGGGTGACGAAGTTGGAAGACCTACAGCCACCGCTGCCGGAGCTCACGGAGCGGTACGAAAATTTAGTGGTCAAATGCGCGCCCGGAATTGACTACTCTGAGTTCGACGGCCATGTGGAGGTCGTGTCAGTCGATGGAGGAGTAAAGGAAACGTGCCTTTATACTCCCGGCATAGTCGGGCGGGGACGCCGCGCGGTGGTGATGCGGGCGTCAACAGTTAAAGAGACAATTAGCTGTGACGAGCCTGAAACGGATTGTGTGAGTGGGGTGGGGCGCTACATTGTGGATCCCGATGGAGCCATAGTGCGCGCCGGGTTGGTGCGGCATTATGCTGCGCGGCACGGTCTATGGCAGCTTGACCCACATATCGCTTATCTCAGCGGGGATCATGTGCCTGCCGGGGAGCGCGGTTTTGAGGTTCTAGAGGAAGTTCCGCTGAAGAAGGCCCGCACTGCATTGGTGGGGCTGGGGGCAAAGAATGTGGAGATTCTTGTGCGGGGTGTGGACGTGGATCCGGATGAGCTGCGCAAGAAATGGAAGCTGAAAAAGGGGAGTAATGAAATGTATTCCGTCATCGTGACGCGACTGGGGGAGGGTGCCGCCGCGAAGGCTATGGCCTATGTGTGTCGCCCGTGTCAGGGGGCGCGGGGGTAGTTCTAAAACAATATAGGAAAGTTGTGGCGGTGATCACCTAGTGGTAGGTACTATGGTGCCAAATCACAATACCCAAGCAGGAAGGTCAACGAATGTCGAACATCGTTGTTCTGGTTAAGCAGGTGCCGGACACCTACTCCGAGCGCAAGCTCACCGACGATGACTTCACCCTCGACCGCGACAGCGCAGACGCTGTCCTGGACGAAATCAACGAAAACGCTGTTGAGGCTGCGCTGCAGCTGAAGGAAGCTGACAGCTCCCGCAACGTCATCGTCCTGTCTGTCGGCCCGGAGCGCGCAACCGAGGCGCTGCGTAAGGCTCTGTCCCTGGGCTGCGACGAGGCCAAGCTGGTTGTCGACGACAACCTGGCCGGCTCCGATGCACTGGGCACGGCATGGACCCTGTCCAACGCTCTGAACCAGATCGAGGACATCGAGCTGATCATCACCGGTAACGCCTCCACCGATGGCGGCGCTGGCTCCGTTCCGGGTCTGCTGGCTGAGTACCGCCAGATCCCGGCTCTGACTCACATGGAGGAGCTAAACGTAGAGGGTGGCAAGGTCACCGGTAAGCGCGTTACCGAAGAGGGCGTTTTCGGTCTGGAGGCTCCGACCCCGGCCATCGTCTCTGTGACTGAGAAGTCCAACACCCCGCGCTTCGCTGCCTTCAAGGGCATCATGGCTGCTAAGAAGAAGACCATCGAAGAGCTGTCTTTGGAAGAGATCGGCGTGGACGCTGCAAACGTTGGTCTGGCAAACGCCACCACCTCCGTTTCTGCTTCCACCCCGAAGCCGCCGAAGTCGGCTGGTGAGATCATCAACGACGAGGGCGACGGCGGCAAGAAGCTGGTCGAGTTCCTGGTCAAGGAAAAGCTGGTTTAAGGGAAGTAGGGATTTAAGGACATGACCAACGTACTAGTACTGGTTGAGCACGGTGAGGGTCAGCTGAAGAACTCCACCGTCGAGCTGATCACCGCTGCACGCGTGTTCGGCACCGTCGGCGCCGTCGTCGTGGGCGCTCCCGGAACCACCGAGAAGCTGCAGGGCGCACTGGCTGAGGCTGGCGCAGAGAACATCTACGCCGCTGAGTCCGATCAGGCAGAGTCGCTGCTGATCACCCCTGAGGTTGACGCACTGTCCGGCCTGGCAGCCCAGCTGCAGGTTCCGGTTCTTGTTTCCGCTACCGCTACCGGCAACGAGGTTGCTGGCCGCGTCGGCGCTCGCGTCGCTTCCGGTGTTCTGTACAACACCAACAACATCACCGCGGAGAAGACCGCTGAAATCAGCATCTTCGGTGGCGCTTACACCGTTACCGCTTCCGCCGCTGGCGCATCCCCGGTCTTCACCCTGGCTCCGGGCTCCCTGGATCCGGAGCCGCAGGCTGCCGCTGGCAACGTCCAGCAGGTAGAGCTGCCGGGCGCTGGCCCGACCGCTGTCACCATCACCTCCTTCGCTCCGGCAGAGCAGGGTGACCGCCCGGACCTGACCGAGGCCAACATCGTGGTCTCTGGTGGTCGTGGCGTGGGTGGCCCGGAGGGCTTCGCCGACGTTGTCGAGCCACTGGCCGACGTCATGGGCGCTGCTGTTGGTGCTTCCCGTGCAGCTGTGGACGCCGACTACTACCCGGGCAAGTTCCAGGTCGGCCAGACCGGTGTTACCGTCTCCCCGAACCTGTACATCGCACTGGGTATCTCCGGCGCTATCCAGCACAAGGCTGGTATGCAGACCTCCAAGACCATCGTTGCTGTGAACAAGGACGAAGAGGCTTCCATCTTCGAAATCGCAGACTTCGGTGTTGTGGGCGATCTGTTCAATGTTGCCCCGCAGGCTACCGAGGAGCTGAAGAACCGCAAGTAGTTCTTCGCCCTAGGCGTTGAAAGCCGCCCCCGGCGGCTGCCTCAAACCGGCGCCCTTCCGCCAAGCTTTCACGCTGGCGGGGAGGGCGCCGGTTTTTTGTTTGTCGTGCAGGCTAAATGTCCTGCTGCCGGATGTAGTCCTGCATATATGGCAGCGTGAAGCGTACGAGCCCAAAGCCGGCCGGTTCAATGAGATCGCGGGTAATGAGCCGGCTGCGCCAAGTGGAAAGTCCCCGCGGTTCCACGCCGAGGCGGGAGGCGATGTCGCCGGTCTTGACGCCCCTTTCGTCGGCACAAATCGCAGCCATCGCGCGGAGGAAGTTCATTTCGCCCTCCGGCAGGCGGCTCAGCGCGGGTCGGTGCACGTGGCTGGTCATGCGGTCGATCGCCCGCTGGGAGGCAGTTTCCACGTGTGCGGCCTCGATGGTGTTTGACCCGTCGATTCCCGCGGCAGCCCACGACAGTGCGCCCACCACCTGAATGAGGTAGGGGTATCCGCGGCAAATGTCAGTGGCGCGGCCTAGGGCGTCATCACTAAAAGGGCGACCAGAGTCCGCAGCGGTGATGGCGAGAGTCTTGGAAACCTCCTCGGTCGGCACAGCGTGGAGATCCACGCGGAAGGCGCGGCGCAAGAACGTGGTGCCCTCGTGCTGCAGCAGGGTGTCCACGCCGTGGGGGAGCCCCGCGCAGACGAAGGCGATATCGCGCTCGTCACGCATGAGGTCCTGGACTGCCGTGGCTAGGCGGTGGAGCTGGTCGAGGTCGGCGGACTGCAACTCGTCGAGGGTGATGAGGATGCCAGCGCCCGTGATGGCGCCGGAGAGCTCGCGTAGACGGGTGATGAGTGTGGGCACACTGCGGAGCTCCTCGGCTCGCGAGTGAACCTCCGTGCGAAAGCTGCCTACGCCGGTGAGGGAGGCGCCGGAGAGTTTGCGCTCTGGGGGTTGCTCGATGTTGGCGATAGCGGTGGGGATGGTTGTCTCGACCAACTCGGAGATCATGTCGCTGTTGGGGTAGGCGCGCAAGATGATCCAGCCTTGTGTGCGGGCTTTGTCCTCGATCTCGTTGAGTAGCACTGTCTTGCCCACGCCACGCAGACCGCTGGCCAGGATTGTGCGATGCGGGGAGCCGGGCCCTTCGGCTAGGCTGAGTTCGAAATCCTGTAGCAGCTCCGCCCTGCCTGCCAAGTAATATGGCGATGTGCCGAAACTGGGGCGGAAGGGGTTGCGCTGGCTGGGTGTGGGCGTCTGATGTGGGTGCTCGGACATGCCTCATAGCATAGCGCCACCCTGGTGGATTATGTTAGATCCGTTAGATCTTGGCGGTCTTGTTAGAAGTGTTAGATCCCGGTTTAATTGTTAGATCTTTGAAGTGAAAGAAAAACCAGGATCTAGCTCCCATGACCCTGAAGCATCCGAATTCGAGAAACAAGTAGGGTAGGGGCGTGAACGAGACAAACCACGCAGCGAGCGCGCAAGGGCGCCTGTATGTGGACAACGCAGCATCCCAGGCCTTGCGCCCCGAAGCGCAGGAGGCGATGGAGCGAGCCGCAAGTCTGCTGAACCCTGCAGGCCAGTACAAGACCGGCCGCGAAGCCCGCCGCAGCCTTGAGGAAGCCCGCGAACAGATCGCAGAACTCCTCGGCGCGGATGCAGCAGAGGTAATCTTCACCGGCTCCGGCACGGAGGCGGATAATATCGCCATCCAAGGGCTCGCGTTTGGCTCAAAGGCTCATCGGGGTGCGCACGTTATCGCCAGCTCCGACATCGAGCACCCCGCCGTAGTCGAGTCCGTCGACTGGCTTACCATGGGGCCGCTCGATCTGAGCTTTGACCGTGCCGTTCTTCCTGTGGACGCCACCGGTCGCGTCCGCGCCGAAGAGTGGATAGCCGGTCTAGAAGGCGGCGCGGACACACCTAGCGACCTGGCGCTGTTGACTTGCATGTGGGCCAACAATGAAACCGGCGCGATCCAGCCGGTGCAACAACTGGCGGAGTTCGCCCGGGAGCACAACGTTCCCTTCCACACCGACGCAGTGCAGGCAATCGGCCACCTGCCAGTCGACTTTCATGCCCTCGGTGCCACCACACTGGCCGCAAGCGCCCACAAGTTCGGCGGCCCAAAGAACACCGGTTTGCTGCTTGCCCGCCGAGATGCGGACATCCTGAGCCCCGTGCGTGGAGGCGGACAGGAGCGAAAGCTCCGTTCCGGCACTGTGAACGTCCAGGGTGCGGTGGGATGTGCGGCCGCGCTGGCGTCATCAATAAAGGAACTAGACCAAGCAACCGCCAGAATGCGCATCGCGCGCGAGACGCTCCGGGCGGCGGCGCAGGAGATCGACGGAGTACGGATCTGGACGCCTGAGGACGGCGCGCTGCCCGGGCACCTGCACATGAGCTTCCCTGGCGCCGAGGGCGACTCGCTGATCATGCTTTTGGACGCCGCCGGGGTGGACGCCTCGACGGGCTCGGCATGCAGCGCCGGGGTGAACCGCGCCAGCCACGTGCTCACTGCCATGGGAGTTCCCGTAGATGTGGCCCGAGGCGCGCTGCGACTCACCATCGGTGCGGACATCGCCGATGAGCAAGTCGAATACCTGGCAGGAATCTTGCCGCGCGTGGTCGAACAGGCGCGTGCCGCTGGAATGGCCTAACCGGAATGGCCTAATCCACCGGAACGCGAGTAGGGTGCCACTCATGCGAGTAGTAGCAGCAATGAGTGGCGGTGTAGATTCCGCCGTGGCAGCGTCCCGAGCGCTCGAAGCCGGGCACGAAGTGATCGGTGTGCACCTGGCGCTTTCCCAATCTCCGGAGGCCGTGCGGGCCGGTTCGCGCGGATGCTGCTCCCTGGAAGATTCCGCGGATGCGCGTCGCGTGGCAGACAAACTGGGGATTCCGTTCTACGTGTGGGACTTCTCCGACCGCTTCAAGGCGGACGTGATCGACGACTTCGTAGATTCCTACGCTATTGGCGAAACCCCGAACCCGTGCCTGCGCTGTAACGAGAAGATCAAGTTTGAGGCACTGCTGGATCGCTCCATCGCACTGGGCTTCGATGCCGTGGTAACCGGCCACTATGCCCGCTTGCACGATGGCGTGATGCGCCGCGGAGTGGATCCCAACAAAGACCAGTCCTACGTCCTAGGCGTGCTGACCGACGAGCAATTAGCGCATTGCATGTTCCCGGTTGGAGACACAATTAAGCCGGAGATCCGCGAGGAGGCGAAAAGCCATGGCTTCGGCGTGGCCTCCAAGCCAGATTCCCACGACATCTGCTTCATCCCCGACGGGCAAACGCAGGCCTACTTGGGCAAAAAGATCGGCCTGCGGCCGGGGCTAATGAAGGATCAGGACGGTTCCACCGTCGCCGAACACGAGGGCGTATACGGATTCACCATCGGCCAGCGCAAGGGGCTGGGGCTGCCACGCGAAGGTCTGGATGGAAAGCCGCGCTATGTAACGGATATTGACGCCGCCACGGGCACCGTAACCGTCGGTCAGCGTGACGACCTACGCATCGGCGGGATCACGGCAGATCGTCTGAAGCGCCTGGACCCTTCCGTACACGGTCGCGAGTTTGAGTGCGAGGTGCAGGTTCGTGCGCATGGAGGGGTAGTGCCCGCCACCGCACGACTGGTCGACGACCCGGAGGGGATCACGCCGGCAGGGCGCGTCAAGAAGGACGGCGAGAGCCCATGGCGCCTGGAGCTAGAACTGCATGAGCCACTGCAGGGCGTGGCGCGCGGGCAGGCGGCAGTGGTCTACCAGCCGGATGCAGATGGTGACATCCTATTGGGCAGCGGCACCATTCGTGCCACCACGCCGTGGAGCAGCGCAGGTGCGGCGGATACAGCTCCTGTTGAGTCTGCAGCGCCTGCAGCAGAGGCGTAGCGCGAACTATGGCAGATGACGCAACACAACCCGAGCCCATGGGGCGCCTGGGTTGGTGGGAAAACACCGTCACGGACCACGCGGATCTGCGCGCCGCCGCCCAATCCGCACTCACCCGCACGTGCGACGTGGATGAGGATACGGGCGTGCCGCCCACCCTGTCGCTTCCGCGGTGCGGACGGGCAGGGGATCTCACGGCGCTGTCTGCCAGCTTTGCTCAGCTGCCGATTCGCGCGAACCCGCGCGGCTGGGAGCTGACTGCCCACCCTAGCCTCGAGTCTCGCCGCATGGACGGCTGGGTGCGGGAGGCCTCGGACATTGCCGAGGAGTTGCTTGCGGGGAAAACCGAGCGGCTGATGCTGCACGTCACTGGTCCGTGGACGTTTGGCGCGGATGTGGAGTTCCACGGCCATCCAGTGCTGCGCGACCGCCCGGCGTTTAAAGACTGCGCGTTGCACCTGGGTTTTGGCGCAGAGCAGATCACCCGCGCACTGTCGGCCACGCTTGGCTGCGAGGTGATTGTTGCCCTGCACGAGCCGCGCGTCTGCGAAGTCATGGGTGGCTTGCCCGGAGCCACGCGTTTCGAGACCATTCCCGCCGTCGACCGCGAGTTCATCTATGGAGTGTGGCAGCGCTTCCAACAGCAGGTTGGGTGCCCCGTGGTGCTGGACACGGACTCTTTTATCGACGACGCCCTCTCGCACGCGCCCGGCTTCCACCGCATCGTGGTACCGGCGGATCAGTTGCTTACGACTGGGGGAAAGGATCTGGTCGGCGGGATGCTCGGGCGTGGTCAGGGGATCGGTTGGGCAGTGTCGCCGACGGGCACGCCGGGGACTGGCTCGGATGCGGCAGAGGAAGCCGCCGGGGCGATCGCCCGTGCCGTGTTGCGTCAGTGGGAGCAATGGACACTTCCCGCCGATCAACTGCCGAATTTGGTGGACATTGTGGTGCCCGAGGGGAAGCGTACAGCGGCGCAGGCCTCCGTGGCCGCCGCCCGCGCCCGCCACGCAGCGGCATTGCTCTGGCGTAACTGATGCCGCGCTAGATGTACGGACCGGAGACGTTGATCGATGGGACCGGCATCAGCCGACCATGTGCAGGGCGATTGATTCCTTGACCTGTTCGATGAACGCCCGAGACGCGGGGCTCGGATTGAAAGAGCCCCACGCGACGTACTCGGCCCGGCAGGGGCCATCGGCCACGGGAACTGCTCGCAGCGCTGGGTTAGCCGGCACACATTCGACGGGCAGCAGGCAGACGCCCAACCCACGTTCGACGAGGGCGAGCATGAACTCGGTCGACATCGCCTCGAAGCCCACGCGGCGCTGAAGGCCTGCGGCAGCGAATGCCCGATCGCCTTGGAGTCTGCCTGGTGACCCGGCCGGGAAGTCGATGAACGTCTCGTCGACCAAGTCAGCCAGGGCCAGGGTACCCGTGTGCGCTAGCCGGTGTTGTGACGCCATGACGGCGACGAGACGCCCTCGGGCGATCTCGTGCGCGGTGAGTCCGGACGCTGGGGCGACGTCGGCGTCCACGCCGAGAAAGGCCACGTCGAGTCTTCCGCTGCCGAGGTCGCGCATGAACTCATTGCTTCCCCCGCCCCGCACGGTGAGATCCACGTGGGGATGGCTGGCGTGGAAGGCCGCGATGATGTCGGGCACGCTGACGGCTGTGACCGTCGGGATGACACCTACCGATAGGCTTCCGCGGACCTGGCCCACGGCCTCGGCAGCGACCGCCACGGCACGGTCGGCGGCTGCGAGGCTGGCGCGTGCTTCCGTGAGGAAGGCTTCGCCGGCGGCGGTCAGCTCCACCCGACGGGATGAGCGCACGAACAGTGCCGTGCCGAGTTCCTGTTCGAGGGCCTTGATCTGGTGGCTCAGTGCTGATTGCACGACGAAGCAGCGTTCTGCTGCTCGCGTGAAGTTGCGCTCCTCGGCGATCGCCACGACGTACCTGAGCTGTTGGAGTTCCACTAAACCATGATTGTAGGTCATTGTTTGGGTGAGAACAATGTGTTGGACTCAACGCTGGTGGGCGACTGACAATGGATCTGTGAACACTTCTTCCCATGGGGCCCGCAGTTCGTTGCTGTGGACCTGTCTGACGGCGCTGGCTCCCGCTACGTGGGGGACAACGTACATCGTGACCACCCACCTCCTCCCAGCCGGACACCCCTTGTTCGCCGCGTTCATGAGGACGCTGCCGGCAGGGATCATCGCGGTGGGCCTGTCGAGGAAGCTGCCGCGCGGCTCGTGGTGGTGGAAGAGCTTCGTGTTGGGCGGTCTGAACATGGCCGCGTTCTTCCCCCTGCTGTTCTTGTCGGCGCAGCGTCTTCCGGGCGGGGTCGCGGCCACGCTGGGTGCGGTGCAGCCCATCATCGTTGTCCTGCTGGCCGTGGCTGTCCTCCACGAGCAACTCTCCGGCTGGCGCCTGGGGTGGGGTGTCGTGGGTGTCGTGGGGGTGGCTCTCGTGGTCCTTGGGCCGAGCGCCGCCCTGGACCCGGTGGGTGTGGCTGCAGGACTCGGTGGCACAGGGGCCATGGCCACGGGCGTGGTTCTGACCAAGAAGTGGAAGCTCCCCCAAGGTGTCTCGCCCATCGCATTGGCCGGTTGGCAGCTGACGGCCGCCGGCCTTCTGCTGGCGATCCCGGCGCTGCTGGTGGAGGGGCCACCGGCAGTGATTTCCGGTCGTGGCTGGCTTGGGTACGCCTGGCTCGGCCTGGTCGGGGCACTGGTCTCTTACAGCCTCTGGTTCACCGGCATCCGACGCCTGCCCGTCACGTCCACAGCCCTCCTGGGGCTTCTCTCGCCGTTGGTCGCCGCTCTGCTCGGCGTCCTGATCGCGCACGAACACCTCGGAGCCGAGCAGTACCTCGGCTTCGCGATCGCCCTGGCCGCCATGGTCTGTGGCCAGCTTCCCGCACCCACCCATCGTCGAAAGGACAATTCATGAACATCACGGTTCTCGGAGCTACCGGCATGGCCGGCGCAGCGATCGCGCAGGAGGCCACACGCCGCGGCCACCACGTCACTGCCGTATCGCGGAACCCACAGGAGACCAACGACCCGCATACCACCGTCACTCGTCTCGATCTGACAGACCTCGAGGCACCCCTGCAGCCCGTCCTGAACGACGCAGACGCCGTCGTGCTCGCCGTGCGCATGGCCCCCGGCGACGAAAGCCGTGTGGCTCCGCTGACCAGCCGTGTCCTCGACCACGCCGCCGTCGCGGGGGTCCGGGTCTTGGTCGTGGGAGGAGCAGCGCCCTTGCGTTCACCTCACGATCGAGAGTTGCTCGTCCTGGACGACCCCGCCTTCGTGCCGACCCAGTGGCGTGACGTCGCGTTGGCCAGCCTCGACCAGTTCAACGCGTGTACCGAACATCCGAACCAGAACTGGATCTACCTGAGTCCGTCGGCAGTCTTCGAGCCCGGACAGGGAACCGGCGCCTATCGCCGTAGCGGTGACACGCTCCTCATCAACCACGATGGCACGTCGCGGATCACCCCTGCGGACCTGGCCCTAGCGGTGCTCGACGAGCTCGAGCAGCCCAGCGCCGTACATCACTTCACCGTCATCGAGCTGGCAAAGGGTCTGGCTTAGGGCCAGCGGTCCACAGAGGAATCCACGCTAACAACCGTGAGGGGGTCGAGCTATCGGCCCCCTCCGTCTATTCCAAGGGGACGCTCTTGCTCCACGCCAACGCAGCACTGACCCCGCGCCACCGCTTGATCGTCGGCCAGCTCGTGGTCGACCAGGGCTGGCCGATCAGCGAGGTCGCCGCCCGGTTCCAGGTTTCCTGGCCCACTGTGAAGCGCTGGGCCGACCGCTATCGCGCCGGCCAGTCGATGCAGGACCGCTCGTCACGGCCGCATCACTCGCCGAACAAGACCAACGCGAAGACGACGAAGCGCTGCATCCAGCTCCGTCTCCGTCTTCGAGAAGGACCCGTGCAGCTCGCTTGCCGGCTGAGGATCGCTCCGTCGACGGTTCACCGGATCCTCGTCGACGCGCACCTGAACCGGCTTTCGCATGTCGACCGGGCAACCGGGGAGCCGGTCCGCCGCTACGAGCACGACCAACCCGGGGCGATGCTGCACGTCGACGTGAAGAAGCTCGGCAACATCCCGGACGGCGGCGGCTGGCGCTACGTCGGCCGCCAGCAGGGCGAGAAGAACCGCGCCGCCACCCCGGGCAAGCCCAAGAACAAGTACAGCGACCCGTTGATGGGCAAGGCCTACGTCCACACCGTCATCGACGGCCATTCCCGCGTCGCCTACGCCGAGATCCACGACGACGAAACCGCCCTCACCGCCACCGCGGTCCTCGTTCGGGCCGTCGAGTGGTTCAACGCACGCGGGGTGACCGTTGAGCGGGTCCTGTCCGACAACGGCGGC
Organism: Corynebacterium sp. TUM25020; assembly: GCF_056388495.1. Taxonomy (NCBI): domain Bacteria; kingdom Bacillati; phylum Actinomycetota; class Actinomycetes; order Mycobacteriales; family Corynebacteriaceae; genus Corynebacterium; species Corynebacterium sp. TUM25020. The sequence continues at coordinate 194,691 of NZ_JBWJFG010000001.1, forward strand.
GCGTACCGCTCACACCTGTGGCGAGACACCTGCCACGAGCTCGGCATCCGGCACAAGCGCACCAGGCCCTATCGGCCGCAGACCAACGGGAAGATCGAACGCTTCCACCGCACCCTGGCCGACGGCTGGGCCTACGCCCGCTGCTACACCAGCGAGACCGAACGCCGCGGAGAACTCGACGGCTGGCTGCACTACTACAACCACCACCGGCCCCACACCGCTTGCGGGAACCAGCCGCCCTTCTCACGCTTGACCAACGTACCCGGTCAGTACAGCTAGAACTCTTCGTAGACTGCCGGATCCTGGTTCTTCCGGCGCCCATCAGGACGTCCCAGCGCGGTAATGGCCTCGATCTCCTCATCACTAAGGGAGATGTCCAACGAGTCGAGGTTCTCGCGTTGCCGATCCGCCGAGGAGGCTTTCGGGATTGCCAACACCCCGCGGCCACGGTGCCAGGCCAAAACGACCTGTCCGGGAGTTGCGGAGTGGGCGTCCGCAATATCGGCAATGACTGGCTCCTCCAAGACCGCGCCGCGCAGCAGTGGCGACCAGGCCTGCGTGACTATACCCAGCTCGCGGTGTACCGCAACGGCCTCGGCCTGCGGGAAGTGCGGGTGTAGTTCGATCTGGTTGACCACCGGGTATTCACCCGTGGCCGCGTGCACGGCCTCCAAGTGTTCGGGCAGGAAATTGCACACGCCGACGTGCCGGATAAGCCCGCGTTCGCGCAGCTCCAGCAGCGTTTCAAAGGCCTCGACGTAGTGCCCCTGGCGCGGGTTCGGCCAGTGGATCAGGTGCAGGTCGATGCGGTCTAGCCCCAAGCGAAACAGGGATTCCTCGACAGCGGCGACAGCGTCGTCATGCCGCTGGTAACGTCCAGGCAGCTTGGAGGTGACGATCACATCGTCGCGGGAGATAGCGGGCGCGGAGGCATCGGCGCCGGTCGCTGCGCGGATGCCCGCGCCAACTGCGCCTTCGTTCTCATAATTGTAGGCCGTGTCGATCAATCGATAGCCTGTGCGGATGCCCGCTGCCACGGAGTCCGCGCCGGCCTGGCCCTGCATCTTGTACGTACCCAGCCCGATTTCTGGAAGGGATAGTGCTGACTTCTTAGTCATCGTTTCCTCACTTTCAACTCTGTACACTCAACTCTTTTGATGCCCCGCTGATAGCTGATGGCCTGTTAGCTGTCCGCGTTACCCGGAGCGCCGCTGTCCAGAAGCTTCTTGAAACCATCCTCGTCCAGCACTGGTACCCCCAGATCCTGCGCCTTCGTCAGCTTCGAGCCGGCCTTTTCGCCCGCAACCAGGAAGTCAGTCTTCTTTGACACGCTGCCCGCCGCCTTGCCGCCGCGTGCCTCGATGGCCTCCTTCGCCGCCGTGCGATCGAAATCCTCCAGCGATCCGGTGACCACGATCGTCAGACCCTCCAGGAGCGCCGCATTCACGCCTTCGGCTGCGCCGGACGCATCCGCGGCCTCCTGGTGCATCCGCACACCCGCGGCGGCCCAGCGCTCCACAATGCGCTGGTGCCAATCCACGGAGAACCACGCGGAAATGGATTCAGCGATCGTCTCACCAACCCCGTCGATCCCGGCCATGTCCTCCACCGTGGCTGTGGAAATATCCTCCACGGAAGCGAACTGCTTAGCCAGCGCCTTGGCTGCGGTGGGGCCGACGTGCCGGATCGACAGCGCGACCAGCACCCGCCATAGATCTGCCTCCTTCGCGGCCTGAAGCTTCTCCAACAAAGTCTCGCCGGACTTATTCAACTTCCCGGCTTTCGTTGCATAGGAACTGGTCTTTTCCAGATCCTCCGGGCTCAAGTCGAACAGCTCCGACTCATCCGCCAGCACGCCGGAGTGGATCAGATCGTAGGCGCCCTTTTCCCCCAAAGCGTCGATATCAAACGCCTTGCGGGACGCCAGATACGTCAGCCGCGTATGCAACTGGCCAGGGCAGTATTGAGTGTTAGGGCAGCGCCAGTCGGCGTCACCTACCTTCGAGGGAGCCAACCGCGTGCCGCACTCGGGGCAGAACGTTGAGAACAGGAAAGGTCGCTCTGTACCCGTGCGCTTGTCCTCGACTGGGCCCAGCACCTCCGGGATGACTTCGCCGGCCTTGCGGATGGTGATGGTATCGCCGAGCATCACGCCCTTGCGGTGCGCTTCCGTCGGATTGTGCAGCGTAGCCATTGAGACCGTGGAGCCTGCAACGTACTTCGGCGCCATGACGGCATATGGCGTCGCGCGCCCTGTGCGGCCAATGCCAACGCGGATGTTATGCAAAGTGGTCATGGCCTCTTCTGGCGGGTATTTGTAGGCGATCGCCCACCGCGGGGCACGGCTGGTGTGGCCCAGTTCCAACTGCTCATCCAGGGAATCGACCTTGACGACCAACCCATCCATTTCGTGCGCCGCATCGTGCCGGTGGTTGCCCCAATACTCAACTTGCTGCTGGACCTCCTTAGCGGAGTGGACCTGCTTGGTATAAGGGCTCACCGGCAGCCCCCACGCAGCGATCGCGCGGTATGCATCGTGCTGTGAAGCAGGGGAGAAGCCTTCGCGTGCACCGATCCCGTGGCAGATCAACTTCAGGGGACGCTTGGCCGTGTCCGCGGAATTCTTCTGCCGCATGGCACCGGCGGCGGCATTACGGGGATTCGCGAACATCTTCAGGCCCTCGGCCTGGCGCTGTGCGTTCATCGTGGCGAAGTCCTCGACGTCGATGAACACCTCGCCGCGAATCTCTACCAGTTCGGGGACGGGGAATTCATCGGTGCCGTGGAGAGTGTCCGGGATATCGTCGAGGGTGCGTGCATTGTGAGTGATGTCCTCGCCCGTCGTACCATCGCCGCGGGTCAGCGCAAGCTCCAGCTTGCCCTTGATATACAGCAGATTTATCGACGCCCCGTCGATCTTCAACTCCGTCAGGTATGTCTTCGCGGGCGTGCGATCCAACCAGCCGGCGAGTTGCTCAGTGTCGAAAACATTGTCCAAGCTGAGCATCGGCTCGCGGTGGTTTACGTTTCGAAACGGGCTGCTGGTGGGTGGCGCCGGAGCGACCTCTTCGGTCGGGGACGGCCCGGTGACGACTTCAGGATGCGCCTGCTCCAGGTCTTTGAGTTCCTGCAGCAGGGCGTCGAAGTCCGCGTCCGAGATTTCCGGATCGCCGTAGTAGTAGAGCTGCCGGTGGTGGCGCACCTGGTCAGCGAGTTCTTGCCAGCGGGAATGAGTACTCACCCCCGCTAGTCTACTTGCGGAATATTTACTTGCGGCGGACGGCGGTGAAGTAGACCGCCACGGCAGCGATCAGGATGATCGCCAGGATTGCCAGGCCGACGTACAGCACGGTGTTGCTCTGCGAGGTGTTCTCGATGTCCTTCGCCTGTGCGTCGGACTTGTCCTCGTTACCGGCGTTGGCGCTTTCGACGCTTTCGCCACCGTTGTCGTTGTTTTCCTCGTTGCCGGCGGGCTCGAGGGTTGGTTCCGGTCCGGGCTCTAGGGGTTGACGCCATTCCGGTCCATCGACCTTGTCGCCTTCCAGGGCGGTGGACAGGCGGAACTCGATGTCCTTATCCTGCTTTCCGTTGTCGCTGTACCCCTCAAGGGTGACCATCACGTACCACTGGCCCGCATCCGAGGCTTCCTGATGGCTCACGTTTTCTTCGCGGTTGCGGTAGAAGACATAAGGCGTGGCTACGGCTCGTGCGGTGGTGGGGACATCTTTATCGAGCGTCTGCGTGGTCTCCTCCGATGTAACTTTTCGGCGGGGAGATGCCACGTAGATGTCTCCATTGCGGGAATCATCGGTCTGCTTCTTATCGAATTCCACTTCTGCGATGGGGCGCTGGCCCCAGTCGACGTTCATGCGATAGAACTTTGTTTCGCCTGGTACTAGGGTGTCGGATACAGTGCCCGGGGTGATTTCGGTGGCCTGGTTGTAGGACAGGCCGCCGGGGGTAGACTTCGGGTCAGTGTGTGGCACCTTGACCTTGTCCTTGTCGTCGCCCTCCGGGGTTTCGCGATCATTTTCCGGACCTGCCTCGGCGCCGTCGACCTGGGGCGGGAAACCAACCATGATCTCGACGGGCAGATCCCGATCAATGCCGGTGCCGGAATGGTTGAGTTTCACGCGATACTTCGTCGGATCACATCCGTCCTCCGGAGTGATGGTTACAGTTTCCGCCTCCGGTGGACCCGGCCAACTAGAGCCACTGTAGTAGCCAGAACCGCTGTCACTACAGGTTTCGTTCTTGTACTCGACGTCCACGTCGTAATAGATGTGGTCGCCACCCTCGAAGCCAATGGGCACCAGGTTTGCGGTGACCTGAGCTGTCTTTCCCTCCGGGATGCTCAGGCTGAACCACTTATCATCGCCGTCCTCGTTGCTGTCGCGTGCGGTGGGCAGGGTGCTTTGGTAGAGGCCTTCGCCTAGGTAGAAACCAGAGGTAGCGTCGTCGGATAGCTGGACGGGTGTGCCTGCGGACTCATATTCTCCGGCGACGCGTTGCGCGACGTCGCTGAGTGCTTCTTGGAGTGCATCCGTGTCGTCGGCAGAGGAATAGGTGCCGCCGGAGACCTCGGAGATACATTCGAGTTCCTTTTGCGCTTTGTTGTCGACTTTGAAGCCGACCGTGTGGATGGCTAGGTCGATGCCATCGCCAGCGATGTCTTTCGCTACTTCGCAGACTGGTGGTGGGGCACAAGTGTCGATGCCATCAGAGACGAGGATGATGTTGCGTGTTCCAGAGTCTCCGAGTTCGGCGGCTGCCTTCTTGATGGCGTTGCCGATGGGGGTGTAGCCCTTTGGAGCGAGTTCGTTGATCTTGCCTTCCAGATCCTCGGGCTTGTTCTTGCCTAGGGGCGCCAGGGTGGTGATGTCTTTGCAGCCCTTTTCGCGGTTGTCAGGAGCGTTGGATTCCTTGGAGCCGTAGGCGATGACGGTGGTTTCGGCTTTGTCGGCCAGAGTTTTCACCGTGTCGTTGGCAGCCTTCTTGGCTGCGTCCATGCGGGTTTCACCGTTGCCAGCATCTTTTTCGGCCATGGAGTCTGAGGCGTCGAGAACGACAGCGACCTTGCCATCGCCGTCGCCACCAGCGTTGCCGGAGTTTTCATTGTCTTCGGCGTTCGCGTTGACTGCGAGGATCGGCAGCAGCGCCATGATAGTGAGGAAAGCGAGCACCGCCGCAGCAAGCCGTCCTGTACCAGGCCTTTGTTTCACTTTTATCTGGTGAGCAGATTTAACTTCGTGCACGGGGAATCAGCGCCTTTCTGGTTTGGATATGCCGTTTAGTTGCTGGCTTAGCCTGAGAGAGTTTTTCCTTACGAGGGTGTGACGCTTCACGGCAACGCAATGTTCCCGATGCGTGGAAAGTTCCTGTGAGAAAGCTCCCAATCTGGGTAGAAATCTTAGGGAACATCGATAGATTCCGCAGGAAAAGGATTCTTTCCTTCGGGTGTTCAGGGGGTGTCCGGCGCTCGTTATAAAGTGGTCGACATGACTGCACCGCATTTTGATCCGGCACACATGTTGAGCTTTGACTTGGAAACCACCGGCGTAGATCCAAAGACAGCCCGCATCGTTACCAGCGCCCTGGTGACGATCAAAGGCAAGGAAAGAAAAGACCTAGAGATGCTGGCTGATCCGGGCGTGGAGATTCCGCAGCAGGCTTCTGATGTGCATGGCATCACTACCGAATACGCCCGTGAGCACGGCGAAGACCACGGTGAAGTGCTGGCAAAAACCATTGAAAGAATTCGGGAGGCATGGCGCGCCGGAGCCACATTGATCGTCTACAACGCCGCCTACGACCTCAGTGTGTTGCGGGCATTGGAGCCCAGCTTTACCGTCGACGGGCCAGTGTTCGACCCCTATGTTGTTGATAGGGCGAAGGACCAGTATCGCAAAGGCAAGCGCACCTTAGAGAGTGTGTGCGAACACTACGGTGTGAGTTTGGATAACGCTCACGAGGCGACGGCGGATGCGGTGGCCGCCGCCCGCGTGGCGTGGATGTTGGCACGGAAATACCCCGAGCTGACACAAATGGCAGCAGATGAACTGATGCTCTCCCAGGCCACCTGGTTCTACGAGTCCCAGAAGGGGCTGCAGGAATGGTTCCAGAAGAAGGGCAGGGACGTGCCCGTCAACACCGCCTGGCCACTAGCGGAGTAGTGCCACCGGCGGCATGTCGCTACTGGCGGAAGATTGCTACTGGCGGCGAACGGCGGTGAAGTAGACCGCCACAGCAGCGATCAGGATGATTGCCAGGATTCCGAGGCCAACGTACAGCACGGCGTTGCTCTGGGAACTGTTCTCGTTTCCGGAGCTGGCGTTATTGGCACTTTCGCCGCTATTGCTGTTGTTTTCGTTGCTTGTGGGCTCGAGGGTTGGCGCCGGACCGGGCTTTAGGGGTTGACGCCATTCCGGTCCATCGACCTTGTCGCCTTCCAGAGCGGTGGACAGGCGGAACTCGATTTCCTCGGACTGCATGCCGTTATCACTGCTTCCATCAAGCGAGACCATCACGTACCACTGGCCAGCTTCCTTGGCATCGCCTTGGGATGAGCTTCCTTCGCCATTGCGAAAGAAGACATAGGGCGTGCCTACTGCGCGGGCGGTAACTGGAAGATCCTCATCCAGTGATTCCGAAGACGAATATGACGTTTGAACACGTCGTGGAGAAGCGACGAAGATTTTTCCACTGCGGGAATCATCGGTCTGCTTCTTATCGAATTCCACCTCTGCGATGGGGCGCTGGCCCCAGTCGACGTTCATGCGGTAGAACTTTGTTTCGCCTGGAACCAGGGTGTCAGAAACGGTGCCTGGGGTGATCTCAGTCGCCTTGTCATAAGACAGGCCACCAGGGGTCGACTTCGGGTCGGTGTGTGGCACCTTGACCTTGTCCTTGTCATCGCCGTCCGGGGTTTCTCGGTCGTTTTCCGGACCGGCTTCGGCACCGTCGACTAGAGGTGGGAAGCCGACGACAATTTCCACCGGGAGTTCGCCGTCAAAGCTGCTACCCGCAGAACTGATATTCACACGGTATTTCGTCGGGTCGCAGTCTTCCTCCGGGACGATTGTTATAGCTTCCGCCTCTGGTGGATCGGGCCAGCTACTTGTAGAGGAAGAACCACTGACTTTGTCGCTGCAAGAGTCGTTTTTATATCCCACCCGGGTGCCGTATGAGGCCGAATCGTCCTTAGCGGATCCCAGGGGGACAGCATTGACGGAGATCACAGCTTTCCTCCCTTGAGGGATGCTGACGTTGAACCACTTATCGTCGCTATCATCTCCGCTGTTGCTGGAACCGGGCAAGGTGCTTTGGTACAAACCCTCGCCTAGGTAAAAAGCGTCGGTGGCATCGTCGGATAGCTGGACGGGTGTACCTGCAGCTTCATAAACTCCGGCGACTCTGCTTTCGTCGTCGGCGTTCGCGTTAACGGCGAAGATCGGCAGCAGAGCAATGCCGGTGAGAAACGCGAACACTGCAGCAGCGAATCGCCAGGTTTGTGGAAGCTGATGGGTCTTTGCTTGAGGAGCCCGCACGAGGAACTAGCGCCTTTCTGGGTTTGTTGGTGTTCTATAGGGATGGGATGAAGCGTGGCCACGCAATGTTCCCAACGCGAAAAAGTTCTCCACTGCAAAGAATCAATGCTGCAAAGAAACAATGCTGTGGAGAATCAATGCTAGGGAGAACACTAGGGAACGATTCACCTTTTCGCAGGAATAAGCTTCTGCTTCGTACCCTCAGGGGGTACTGCTCGCTATAAAGCGGCTGACTTAGCTGCGCTGCACTGTGGTGCTGCACAGTGCTCCAGCAGCTCCAGCAGCTCCAGCAACCATTTATTCGGACTTCCTTCTAAGAAAAGGCAGGTCAACACTGTCCGCCCGCTGGACGAAAATCCTCGGGGAAACCTATCGCTTTCTCTATTTGTTTCTTATCTTGGTGAAGTAGCACAATAAAGGTGTTGAGGTTAACTCCTGCGTGGTTTTTGTGACGCCCACACGGCTCCCACCGAGCCCCATGGCTGTTGCGGACTGACAAGGGGGAAAGATCAGCACTTTCAAGAGTCCATCTCATAGACATCGAAATGGGGCACTAGGGATCCATGAACGACAAGCACAATCCCCAGGGCGCAGACCACAATGCGGATCACGAAAACGCGCAGCAGCATGACGTTGATCACCACGTCACCGAGCAAAAGGCGCAGGAAGTAAAAGCTTCGTTGGGGGCTGCGGTAGCTAGCTCCCCGCAGATCGCGGAGCCGAAGAAAGAGAAGAAAGACAACACACACTGGCTATACATCGGCGTGATCGTCGCCGTGATCGCCGGCATCATTTTCGGCCTCGTGGCACCCGATGTCGCAAAGGGGTTCAAAGAGCTCGGAACCACCTACGTCACGCTGATCAAAATGATCATCCCGCCGGTGATCTTCTGCACGATCGTGCTGGGAATTGGCTCGGTGAGGTCTGCGGCGTCAGTAGGCAAAGCAGGAAGCATGGCACTGGCCTACTTCATCACGATGTCCACCTTCGCCCTCGCAGTAGGCCTAGTCGTGGGAAACCTGCTGCAGCCGGGCGAAGGGCTGAACATTGGAAATACCGGTGGCTTCGACGCCAAAAAAGGGCAAGAGACCGGGTTCGTGCAAAGCATCATTCCTGAAACCTTCTTCAGCGCCTTCACCTCAGGCAAGATTCTGCAGGTACTGCTAATCGCCCTGTTGGTCGGCTTCGCAACGCAATCCATGGGCAAGGCCGGCGAGCCGATCCTGGGCTTCGTGGCCGCTCTGCAGAAGCTGGTCTTCAAGATCCTGTCCTGGATCCTGTGGCTGGCCCCGATCGGCGCGTTTGGTGCGATGGCTGGCGTAGTCGGCGGCACTGGTATTAAGGCAGTGCTGCAGCTCGGTATCTTGATCCTAGGCTTCTACATCACCTGCATCATCTTCATCTTCGTGATTCTGGGAACCATCTTGCGAGTCTTCACTGGCTTCAATATTTTCAAGCTGGTGAAGTACCTGGGGCGCGAGTACCTGCTTATCTTCGCTACCAGCTCCTCTGAGTCCGCGCTGCCGAACCTGATGCGCAAGATGGAACACGTCGGCGTGGACAAGTCCACGGTCGGAATCGTCGTGCCGACGGGCTATTCCTTCAACCTGGACGGCACCGCGATTTACCTGACCATGTCAGCCATCTTTATTTCGGACGCCATGAACGTGCACCTGAGCATGGGGGATCAGATCAGCTTGCTGATCTTCATGATCATCGCCTCCAAGGGTGCCGCGGGTGTATCCGGCGCGGGTATCGCAACCCTGGCTGTCGGTCTGCAATCGCACCGTCCGGAGCTGTTGGACGGCGTGGACATCATCGCTGGCATCGACCGCTTCATGTCTGAGGCCCGCGCCCTGACCAACTTCTCCGGTAACGCAGTGGCCACTCTGCTGGTTGGCAAGTGGACTCACACCGTGGATAAGGAACAGGTCAAGCGCGTGCTCAACGGCGAGGATCCATATGTTGGAACCGCAGATGACCATGATGTCGACCTGAAGTACCCGTCGGTGAAGAACCCAGCTACGGATCACCTGCAGCCGACCCCGCAGGTAAACCTGGACGACTACCGTCAGCAGTAACTGCAGTCGTGCAAATCCGTCTGCCGCAGAGGTGCGGTGGACGGGCACTGCCGTGTAAGGGGGATCACCGGCAGGACTATACTGAAGCGCATGTCACATGAAGCTGCACAAGCCCCCGCTGCCACGGAATCTACTGCCACCGGCGCGGACTATCTGAAGAAAATCGTTTCCGCACCCGTGTATCGCGTGGCCAAAAACACCCCGCTTGAGTACATGGACACGCTGTCGAAGCGCAGTGGGAACGAAATTCTGGTCAAGCGCGAAGACTTGCAGCCCGTGCATAGCTTCAAGATCCGCGGTGCATTCAACCGCATGGCACAGCTCACGGAAGAAGAGCGCCGCCGCGGAGTCGTCGCCGCCTCCGCCGGAAACCATGCACAGGGCGTGGCACTATCCGGCACGGAACTGGGAATCCGCACTGTCATTGTGATGCCGGAGGTCACCCCCAGCATCAAAATCGACGCAGTGCGCAGCTTCGGTGGGGAAGTACTGTTACACGGCGCTAACTTCGACGAAGCCAAGGCCAAGGCCATGGAACTGTCCGACCAGGAGGGCATGGTCTGGGTCGCCCCGTTCGACGACGAGGCGGTCATCTCCGGGCAAGGGACCGCTGGCCTCGAAATCTTCCAATCCCGACCGGACGTTGACCGCGTGTTCGTACAGGTCGGCGGCGGTGGTTTGGCAGCGGGCGTAGCCGTGCTTCTCAAAGAACTGAACCCCAGAATTCAGGTCATCGGAGTTGAGCCGGAGGAATCCGCCTGCCTCACCCAAGCCCTCGCAGCAGACCAACCCGTTGCCCTCGACCACGTCAGCCTCTTCGCCGAAGGCGTAGCCGTCAAACAAATCGGCGCAGAGACATTCCGCCTCTGCCGCGACTACCTCGATGACGTGATCACCGTAAGCTCCGACGAGATCAGTGCTGCCATCAAGGACATCTTCGACGACACGCGAGCCATCGCCGAACCCGCCGGCGCCGTCGCACTGGCGGGGCTGAAGCGCTATGTTGCTACCCACAAAATTCAAGAGGAAACCCTGGCTCACGTCCTCTCCGGTGCGAATGTGAACTTCCACTCCCTGCGCTATGTCTCCGAGCGTGCGGAAATCGGTGAGGGTGGCGAGGGCATCTTCGGCGTGACAATTCCCGAGCGCGAAGGTGCGTTCCTCGAGTTCTGCAAGATCCTCGGCCAGCGTTCCGTCACAGAGTTCAGCTACCGAGTCGGCCAGCGTGGTGGGGAAGAACCAGCCCGAATCTTTGTGGGCGTCAAACTGAAAAACGGCGAGGAGGAGCGCAAGGGCATCGCCGTGGATCTCAGCAGCGCAGGTTATGGAGTGGTCGACCTCTCCGACGATGACGTCGCCAAGGAACACGTGCGCTACATGATCGGAGGCACACCCGGTCAGCGCGTTGACGAGACCGCGTATAGTTTTGAATTCCCCGAGCACCCCGGCGCACTACTGCGCTTCCTGGAAGTGCTGGGAACCCGTTGGAATATCACCGGCTTCCACTACCGCAGTTTCGGCATGGACTACGGTCGCGTGCTGGCGGCGTTTGAGGACGTATCCGGCGATATCGAGTTCCAAGCACACCTGCAGCAGCTGGGATACCACGCGACCGATGTGACGGATAGCCCGGCGTATAACTTCTTTATCCGCAGCCAATAGTGCCGGCGGGCTGCCGGCGGGCACAGTGGCTAACTAAAGACAGTGGCTAACTAAAGAACGCCCCAAAGATAGCGCCGAGCTGCCGCAGATGTTCCACCTCGCTAAGCAGAAAGTCCGGCCCGCCCGGGCGGCCGACTATGAGCAGTAAGTCAGTTCCCTTGATTGGCGTTCCCGCCAACGCGGACTCCATCACAACCCAGTTCTCGGGAATCCAATCCTCGCGCTCTGGGTTCAACACGCGGGCCTCGGTTAGTGGCGGGTGGTCGAGTTCCAGCCCGTTATCCTCCGGGGCAGCGGAGGAGGCAGCTACCCGGTGCGTTCGTGGCGACGTATCCAACACCAGCGCCCAGCCCGCCGTCATGGAGCGCGGCAGATCCTGCATCATGATCTCTAGCGCTTCTTGTAGTTGACGCCGCTTTTCCGCCACTCCAGACAGCATCTGAATCTGGCCACGTCGGTCGATCTTGCCGGAAAAAGGTCTGATCGAATCGACATAGAAGCCATCGAGCTCCTGTGTGGCGGTGATGAGACTATCCGGCAAATGTCCCGAAGGGATGGAAACGACAATGTCGTCGATGACGGAGTCCGGATCATCCTCCGCTGGTCCGACGATATCCACGCCGCGAATATCGCCGCCGACAGTCCCCAGTGCCATGGCTAGCAAGCCAAGGGATCCGGGGGAATCAGGCATACGGACACGCATGAGGAAAGACATGGAACCGATACTAGCGCCACCTGAAGTCCACGGGGGCAGGTTGGCTTGGCTAGAGTAGAACCCATGTCTGAGATTTCGCGCGAAGATGTTGCCCACCTGGCCCGCCTGGCTCGCCTGGACCTAGGGGAACAGGAGTTGGATGAATACGCAGCTCAGATCGATGGAATCGTCGATCACGTTGCAGCGATCAGGAAGGTGGACACCGAAGGCGTTGAGCCATTGAGCCACCCCACCCAAAACGTTGACGGCGACGTTGCCGTCATGCGTGAAGACGTGGTCGTTCCGAGCCTTACGCCCGAGCAGGCACTCGACCAGGCTCCGAAGCAGAGCGAGCAGCGCTTCGAGGTGCCGCAGATCCTCGCGGACTAGCCACAACGCCAACAGATCGTTTAGAACCCGTTAGAACAACGAACGTTAGAGAAATAAGGAACTGTAGGAACACTCATGGCTGAGAACAAGTACATCGTCGGTTCCCGGGATGACTCGGACTTCACCACCTGGACCGCCGCGGAATTGGCGGAAAAGATTCACGCGCGCGAGATCAGCTCCCAGGAGGTTACCCAGGCTCACCTGGACCGCATCGGTGAGATTGACGGGGAAATCAACGCGTTCCTGCACGTTGGTCCCGACGAGGCTATCGCCGCAGCCGCGAATGTCGACGAGGCGCTGGCCGCAGGCGATCAGCCGACCAGCAAGCTGGCGGGCGTGCCGCTGGCGCTGAAGGACGTGTTCACCACCATGGACGCGCCGACCACCTGTGCATCGAAGATGCTCGAGGGCTACATGAGCCCCTATGACGCGACCGTCACCATGCGCCTGCGCGCAGCGGGTATCCCGATCCTGGGCAAGACCAACATGGACGAGTTCGCCATGGGCTCCTCCACGGAAAACTCCGCATACGGTCCGACCAAGAACCCCTACGACCTGGAGCGCACTCCGGGCGGCTCCGGTGGTGGCTCGTCCGCAGCTCTGGCTGCAGGCATGGCTCCACTAGCTATCGGCACGGACACCGGTGGTTCGATCCGCCAACCCGCCGCACTGACCAACACCGTGGGCGTGAAGCCCACCTATGGCACCGTTTCCCGCTATGGCCTGGTGGCTTGCGCTTCCTCTCTGGATCAGGGCGGCCCGACGGCGCGTACGGTACTGGACACCGCGCTGCTGCACGAGGTTATTGCAGGGCATGACGCCAACGACTCCACCTCCTCCACCCACGCCGTCGCACCGGTCGTCGAGGCCGCAAAGCAGGGCGCTTCCGGAGACCTCAACGGGGTGAAGCTCGGTGTAGTTAAGCAGTTCGAGCGAGCTGAAGCTTTCCAGCCCGGCGTGCTGGAGGCATACCACGCCAACTTGGAACAGTTGAAGTCTCAGGGCGCTGAACTGGTGGAAGTTGATTGCCCGAACTTCGACCATGCCATGAACGCCTACTACCTGATCCTGCCTTGTGAGGTCAGCTCCAACCTGGCTCGTTTCGACGGCATGCGCTACGGCCAGCGCCGGGGAGACGACGGTACCCGCTCCGCCGACCAGGTGATGAGCCTGACCCGCGCCGAGGGCTTCGGCTCCGAGGTGAAGCGCCGCATCATGCTGGGAACCTACGCCCTGTCCGTTGGCTACTACGACGCGTACTACCTGCAGGCGCAGCGCGTACGTAACCTGATCTCTCAGGACTTCGCCAAGGCCTATGAGCAGGTCGACGCTATCGTCGCACCGGTTACCCCGTCCACCGCATTCAAGCTGGGGGAGAAGGTCGACGATCCGTTGGCAATGTACATGTTTGACCTGTTTACCCTGCCGCTGAACCTGGCGGGCGTATGCGGCATGTCCGTGCCCGGTGGCTTTGCAAGCGATTCCGGCCTGCCGACCGGTCTGCAGATCATGGGCCCGGCACATGGCGACGACCGTCTGTACCGCGTCGGCGCCGCTTTCGAAGCCGGCCGCGCCTAAGCGTGCCTAAGCACGCCGAAACTGGCCATTGACTGGTGGCTAGCCGTCTAGCTTTCGGCCAGCTTTCAACTAGCTTTTAGCTAGCTTTTTGGCGGGGCGGGATCCGCCCATAGCCGCACGCGTATGGTGGGAGTCATGGGTAAGCTTCCCGAACTTTACACAGGCGATGGTTTCGTCGAACACCCCGACGGCTCCCGCCGCTGGGGTGTGCTCGGCGCCGCGGGGCTGTTTCTCGTCACTGACGACCGCCACGTTCTGATGCAGCACCGCGCCAAGTGGACGAACCGTGGCGGAACCTGGGCTCTGCCCGGGGGAGCGATCGACGTCGGCGAGTCACCCACCGACGGCGCCCTACGAGAAACGTGGGAAGAAACAGGCGTGGGGGCGTCAGCAGTAAAAGTCCACCAAGAAATCGTGACCTCGACCGTGCCTGTCAAGAAGGCGTACTGCCGCCTTCCAGTTCGCGAAGAAGAACGGCACCTCTTTGCGGGAATTGAAAAGATCATCGAGCGCAACGGGGATCCCCGCCAAGCCCTGCAGGACTTTCCGGTTCGGCATCCTAGCCTCGACACCGACCTGGAGGCTCATGGCATCTTCGGACTCGGAGGCACGTTCTGGTGGGAGTACGTCAACCCGGAGATCACTGAGTGGACGTACACCACTGTCCTAGCCACCTGCGCCGAGCACCTGGAACTTCATCCGACCGCCGAATCGCTGGAGCTGCTGTGGCAACCCATTGACCGGTTGGAGGAGCTGCCGCTCATGCCGGAGTTTCAAGCAAGTTTGTCTGCTTTGAGGGCGGCAGTAGACTCACTGTAAGTGAACGCACAGCAGCTCCCACCCACACACCGCACTCGCTCTGCAGAAGAAACCTATCCTGCACTGCCTCTGCCGCTGCCACAGGCGTGGCGCGCCCTCGTGGCGTTGTGCATCGGCTTTTTCATGATCCTGCTGGACCAGACGATCGTGGCCGTCGCCACGCCAGCATTCCAAGCAGACCTGCATGCCGACTACGGGCAGGTGCTGTGGGTCACCAGCGCTTATCTGTTGACCTTCGCAGTGCCCCTGATGGTCACAGGCCGGCTAGGCGATCGCTTTGGACCAAAGAACCTATATATAGCGGGCATGACGATCTTCACCCTCTCGTCATTGGCCTGCGGCCTGGCGGGCAGCATCGAAATGCTGATTGCCGCCCGCGCCGTGCAGGGCATCGGCGGGTCACTTTTGACACCGCAGACCATGAGCGTGATCAACCGCATCTTCCCGCGCGACAAGCGCGGGGCCGCATTAGGTATCTGGGGTGCGACGGCAGGAATTTCCACGCTCGCCGGGCCGCTGCTCGGCGGCTTCATCACGGAGTACGCCACGTGGCACTGGGTGTTCTTTATCAATGTGCCGATTGGCGTGCTGTCCGTAGTAATGGTTGCCCGGTGGGTGCCGCGCTTCCGGCCGACGCGCGACCGCATTAATGTGCCGTCGATCCTGCTTTCCATGGTGGCGATGACGATGGTGATCTACGGCATCCAGGAAGGCGACCCCGCCGGCTGGGCTCCGTGGATTTGGGCGCTGCTGGTCGGCGGCGTGGCGATGATGATCGCCTTTGTCTGGCTGCAATCCCGCCTGTCCGCGGGCAGCGCGTTGGTACCCATCGCGCTGTTTACCCGTCGCCATTTTGCCTTCGGTAACGCTTCGATTTTCACTATGGGGTTCACCATCGCCGGCATGATGGTTCCGGTGATGTTGTTCCTGCAGGAAGTCCATCGCTTCGGTCCAATGAAAGCCTCCTTCGTTGTAACTCCCATGGCCATCATCGCGGGGGCGATGGCGCCATTCGTCGGCAGGCTTGTTGACCGCTACGATCCCCGGCGTTTCGCCGTGTTGGGGTTCTGCTTGATGGCCATTGGAGTGGCCGCGCTGGCGCTGTCCATGCGACCCGAGCGCCCGCTGTGGATGATCATCGGATCATTCGTGATCCTGGGCTTTGGCAATGCTTTTGTCTGGGCGCCGAACTCCACCGCCACACTGCGAGACCTGCCGCCGCAGTTCGCCGGCGCGGGCTCCGGAATGTACAACGCCACCAGGCAACTCGGTGCAGTCACCGGTGCAGCGGTAATCGCCGCGGTCGTGCAAGCACGCGTTAGCGTAGTCGGCCCCCAAGCCTTCGGAGAATCACTGCTACCCGCGGTAGTCATGCTCATCCTCGGCGCACTGGCTTCCAGCATGGCTCGGCAAGAGGCGAGCCACGGAGACGAGTAGGCGTCCATAGGCGTACATTCCCTTGCCGTCCGGCAGATCCGACGCCATATCGCTAAACTTTGAAGCATGCGTATTGCGACCTTGACCAGTGGTGGAGACTGCCCAGGATTGAACGCCGTCATCCGAGGCATTGTGCGTACGGCGGCAGGGGAAGGCCATACCGTCGTTGGCTTTGAAGACGGCTGGCAGGGACTGTTGGAAGATCGTCGTGTGCAGTTGTACGACGACGACTTCATCGATCGTATTCTGCGCCGCGGAGGCACCATCTTGGGTACCGGTCGCCTGCACCCGAAAGACTTTATGGCAGGCATCGACCGCGTGAAGGCTAATCTCGCTGACGCGGGCATCGACGCTCTGATCCCCATCGGTGGCGAGGGAACCCTAAAGGGTGCGCGCTTCCTGCATGACAACGGAGTCCCGGTGATCGGCGTGCCGAAAACCATTGACAACGATGTCAACGGCACGGATTACACCTTTGGTTTTGACACTGCCGTCGCCGTCGCGACCGACGCCATTGATCGCCTGCACACTACCGCTGAATCACACGATCGCGTGATGATCGTGGAGGTCATGGGCCGCCACGTTGGCTGGATTGCGTTGCACGCGGGCATGGCCGGCGGTGCGCACGAGATCCTCATTCCGGAGTTTCCATTCGACATTGATGACGTCTGCCGTCGCATGGCACGCCGCTTCCAGCTGGGGGAGAAGTACGGCATCATCGTTGTCGCCGAGGGAGCGCTGCCGAAGGAAGGCACCCTGGAGGTTGCGGAGCGTGAAGTGGATCAGTTCGGCCACGAGAAGTTCCAGAACATGTCGGCATTGATTGCCAAGGAGATCGAGAACCGGTTGGATACCGACGTGCGTTCCACCGTCCTCGGACACATCCAGCGCGGCGGTACGCCCACTGCGTTCGACCGCGTACTGGCAACGCGTTTTGCCGTGAACGCCACCAAGGCTGCAATCAACGGCGATTTCGGCAAGGTCGTGGCGCTTAAGGGCGGCGACATTGATCTGATTGACTTTGAAGAAGCCGTCGGAACGTTGAAGGAAGTTCCCGAGAAGCGCTACGAGACGGCACGTTCCCTGTTCGGGTAGTGACACACCGCGCCATCCACTAGAGCGGACGGCAAGGCATAGGAGTCGGGCGCCTGTCAAGGGAGAATTGTTTTCCCTGTGGAAAACCGTTTTTTCGGTGAGAGTTATCCACAGGGAGTTTCTTGCGGCGGGGCGAGAAAAGGCGCGATGTTTTAGCGTTGGCGCTATGGAAAAACTGCGGCAGCTCGGGGAGCTTCAGCGCCAAGTGGCAGCGGCCCAGCGCCACGGCGCTGATCTGCTGAGCGAAGCCTTTGGCGTTCCTGCCGAGCAGCTGCCCTTGGAAAAAGAACTCGCTAGGAGAGTGGCGCGGGCGGCGGAGCACTTCTCCGGGCCGGCGTATTCGCGTTACAAGAAGCGCGCGCTGGAAGCTGCGCGCCGCAATCGTCACAGCCTGGACGTGCTGATGCTCATTGCCGAGCGGGCGCGCACATTGGGTATCAAACATCGCTACGTCTTCACGGAGCAACTGTGCAACACAGCCGGAGACCTGACGGCGATCTCTCGCCGCGCCACACAGCTTCGACGCCGCATGCAAGGGCCACGAGTGCCAGACGATGGCGGACGTCGCATCCTCCACGGAACGAAGACCACCATCCAGTTCACCGGACCGGCACACGAAATGTCGGAGATCTGGGAGTCTGCACGCCTAGACCCATTGGCATGGTTAACCGAGAATCGAACCATTCAGCGCAGCACGCTGACCACCAATGTTGTCGTCGGACTAGACGAATACATGCAGGTGCTTAGCGGTCAGGGCGATGAAGTGGAATTACGTGCGACCAATGGAGCAGTCCTCACCGGAGCGGAATACGTCGCCCGACGCCTCGCAGAAGCCAGCGGGGTAGAGCCGCATGCCGTTGAAGTGAGCGCCGCCGAGTTGGGCGGCGTTGAATTGAGGAATGGGGATTACATAACTCTGATATCGGCGGAGCAAGGACCGGTGAACCTATATCGGGTGAGGCGGTTGGCGTCACAAAAGCAGCGCCGAATGCTGGAAGCCGAAACGACGCAATGTGCCTGGCCGGGGTGTGGGCGTCCTGCGAGTGAATGCCAAGTACACCACCTTCAGGAATTTGCACGAGGAGGGGAAACGAACCCCGAGAACATGTCGCTTTTATGCCCGTACCACAACGGAGTAAATGGACAGCCAAACCGAGGGAGGATGGCGCGGGTAAGCGGACGCGTCACCTGGTTGCCACCCGGGCGGGCAGCGCCCAAGGACGCCCAGCGGTAGCGACCCCAACGACACACAGCAGCGGGGACGTATTAAGATGGCTGGCATGACTGCGCCTGTCTACGATTACTCCGATGATGTGATGGACTTCGACGAAGTGCTGGAGCGCTTCGACCCGGTAATGGGCATGGAAGTCCACGTCGAACTCGCAACGAAGACGAAGATGTTCTCCACCTCTTCCGCAGAGTTCGGCGATGCACCTAACAGCAACGTTGACCCGTGCAGCCTTGGCCTGCCGGGTGCGCTGCCGGTAGTGAACAAGCTGGGCGTGGAATGGGCAATCAAGATTGGCCTGGCACTGAACTGCAAGATTGCTCCGAAGTCTCGCTTCGCGCGGAAGAACTACTTCTACCCGGACCAGCCGAAGAACTACCAGATTTCCCAGTATGACGAGCCGATCGCCTACGACGGGTACCTGGATGTTGTCCTGGAAGACGGATCCGAATGGCGCGTGGAGATTGAACGCGCTCACATGGAGGAGGACACCGGCAAGCTGACGCACCTCGGCGGTGCCGACGGTCGCATCCATGGCGCAACCGCCTCCCTCGTAGACTGCAACCGCGCCGGAGTGCCGCTGATTGAGATCGTGACCAAGCCGATCGAAGGCGCCGGCGAACGCGCTCCCGAGGTTGCGAAGGCATACGTCTCTGCGCTGCGCGATCTCGTGAAGGCCCTGGGTGTCTCCGATGCGCGCATGGATCAGGGCTCCATGCGCGTCGACTCGAACCTGTCGCTGCGTCCCGTGGGAACCACTGAATATGGCACGCGCACCGAGACGAAGAACATCAACTCCCTGAAGTCCGTTGAGCAGGCAGTGCGCTTTGAAATGCAGCGTCAGGCAGCATGCCTTGTCAACGACGTGGAGATCGTGCAGGAAACCCGCCACTACCAGGAAACCGACGGAACCACCTCCAAGGGGCGCCCGAAGGAGACCATGGCGGATTATCGTTACTTCAACGACCCGGATCTACCACCCGTACTGGCGCCCGCCGAATGGGTGGAGGAGATTCGCTCCACCTTGCCGGAAATGCCGTGGATTCGCCGTGCCCGCATTCAAAAGGAATGGGGACTGAAGGACGAAGAGATGCGAGACCTGGTCAACGCCGGTGCCCTCGATCTCGTCATCGACACCGTCGAAGCGGGAGCCAAGCCCGATGAGGCGCGTTCCTGGTGGGTCTCCTACCTCGCAGGAAAGGCAAACGAACAGGGCGTGGAACTGTCTGCGCTAGACATCACGCCAGCCCAGGTGGCGCGGGTGGCGTCATTGGTAAATGAGGGCAAGCTGACCACCAAGCTTGCGCGCCAGGCCGTGGACGGCGTACTAGCCGGTGAAGGCGACGTCGATGAGGTCGTAAACGCTCGTGGTTTGGAAGTTGTCCGCGATGACGGCGCCATCGAAGCTGCCGTCGATGAGGCACTTGCTGCCAACCCCGACATCGTGGAGAAATACCGCGCAGGCAACAAGAAGGTCACTGGTGCGATTGTCGGCGCCGTAATGAAAGCCACCAAGGGCAAGGCTGACCCTGCTCAGGTGAACCAACTTATTGCCAAGAAGCTCAGCTAAAAGGGCAGCAAAAGCGGGCTGCTGCTATTTAAGCGTCCGAGACATGCCGAGTGACCTCCCCCACAAGCCCTAAAGGTCGGAATAGTCTGGGTGGCGTGAATAACAACGCGAAGCCAAACAACCCTAGGCCCACTAGTCCAGATGACGATCTGGCGGATGACATGCACAATGACATCGACGTGCCGGTCTACCGTCGTGAAGCGAATGAGCCCGCCGCTGAGGAGCCTGCTGCAGACGAGCCCTCAGCCGGTTCGACGAAAATTGAGAAGCCGAGCGAAGTTGAGGACGAACCCGGAGCTGAGGCTGCGCCAGCTCCAGAATCAGCCGCGGAAGGTAAGCCTAAACCCGCGAAGCGGGATATCTACGCCTTGGCTGGTCGCGCCCGGCCCCAGCGAATTGAGAGCAGGGCAGCGGAACCTGCTCCCGCTGAGTCTAAGGATTCTGACGTAGATCTGACTAACCTTGACGCTCCCACCAAATCCACCGCAGCCGGCACAGCTGGCGCGGCAAGCGCCACTGGCGCCGCTAGTACGACTGCGGAGGATCGCTGGGACAAGATCGATGATTCCGACGTTGCGCAGTATCCAGATTCGGGAGCTAGCAACCAGTCCTTGCCTGAGGAGAAGCGCCCACTAGAGGCCGGCGTCGCACCCGAGGAAACGGAGAGATCCGCAGTTGCTGCGCCTGAGACCGCAGCTGCTCCAGAGAGCACTACTGCGCCTGAGACTGTTGTGGCGCCCGCAGCCGTTGGGGCACCGGCAGCGGCTGGAGCGCAGAACACCGCAGAGACAGGTGACACTGTGGGGACGCCCACGGAAGACGCTTCTGCAACCGCGAAGCGCGGAACCACAAGCTTTGGCCTCTTCGTGCTGCGGGCAGCGTTAGGCGCATACCTGCTAGTTCGTGGACTGCAGACGCTATTCTCCTTCGGCGGAGACCCCGGCGTGGATGTCTTCCAGACCCAGCTGGAGAACTACAACTTCGCGGACATCCTGGCTATCGGCATCCCAGTAGCGCAGGTTGTAGCCGGTGGACTGCTGCTGCTTGGTCTACTCACACCGTTCGGTGCGGCGATGGCCACAGTGGTTGCAGGTTTCATGGCGTTCCACAACCTCAACAACTTCCAAGGATCCCTCTGGCCATATGGAATGAGCCCTTATATCCAGCTATGGGTCGTTCTGACAGTGGTTTCGATCAGCCTTATTTTCGTCGGCCCTGGCCGTATCAGTCTTGATCGCAGCCGAGGATGGGCAACTCGTCCACTAGCCTCGGCGTGGATCTTCTTCGTGGTTGCAGTGGCGGCGACTGCTGGTCTCTGGCTCGCAGTCGGCGGAGGTAACCCGTTCAACTAGGGAACGTTCTTCTGTCGTCGTAGCATTCAACTGCGCTCGGCCAGTATCCGCCCCGTCGCGGTGTCCGTTTGGGCCACTGCGGCGGGGCTTCCATCTGCCACAACTTGCCCTCCGCGCGTGCCTGCACCTGGTCCCATTTCAATCACTCGGTCTGCCTGGGCGACAACGCGCATGTCGTGTTCCACAATCACCACCGTGTTCCCGTTGTCGACTAAGCGCTGCATCTCTGCCACCAGGAGGTCTACGTCCGCGGGGTGCAATCCAGTGGTCGGTTCGTCCATGAGATACACGGTGTGCCCACGCTGCGCACGCTGCAGCTCGGTCGCCAGCTTGATCCGTTGAGCTTCGCCACCGGATAGCTCCGTCGCCGGCTGGCCGAGCCGCAAATAATCCAAACCCACAGCAGATAGCGCTTGCAAAGCGCGAGCGATCGGCTCTTCGTTCGCGAAAACGTCTTTGGCTTCGGCGACCGTCAGCCCCAGTACATCCGCGATCGTCCTCCCGTTCCACGTCACTTCGAGTGTCTCCGCGTTGTATCGTGCACCGTGGCAGTCTGGACAAGGAGCATAGCTGCCGGGCAGGAAGACCAACTCGATCTCGATCTGCCCTTCGCCGCTGCAAGTCGGGCACCTCCCTTGGATGACATTGTAGGAGAATCGGGAGACGGTCCACCCGCGCTGCTTCGCCTCGCGGGTCTGGGAGAACAATTTCCGAACGCGGTCGAATAGCCCGGTATAGGTTGCAAGGCAAGAGCGAGGAGTCCTGCCGATGGGCTTCTGAGAGATTTGTACTAGCCGGTCGACACTATGGCTTTCACCGCCGCTGTTCTTCTCCTTCGATTCCACGTCTCCATCGTTCACGGCTGTCTTGACTTGTTCGCGTAGAGTACTGGCGAGAACCTGGAGGAGGGTGGATTTGCCGGAACCGGATACGCCCGTGAAAGCGGTGAACGTGCCGAGGCCGATAGTTACGGTGAGATTGTCCAGGGTGCGCTGGTTGATGTCCCGGAGTACCAGCGCCCCGGAAGGGGTGCGAGCCTTAGAGTCGCTGGTCAGCTCCAAAGGCCCGGCGGAGAGTGCTCGTCCGGTGGGGCAATCCATCTCGGCCAGTCCGCGCTGTCCCGTTGTAGGACTGACGGGGCCGGAGTAGAGCACCTCGCCGCCGAGTTCGCCCGCGCCAGGACCGACGTCGACAACCCAGTCGGCTTCTGCAACTAGGTGCATATCGTGCTCGACGAGAAGGACACTGTTGCCCGCGTCCAGGAACCTGCGGATAAGTTTCGACACTGCGCGACGTTCTTCGGGGTGCAGCCCCGCAGAGGGCTCATCCAGTACATAGGCCACGCCGAAGAGTCCCGAGCGCAATTGAGACGCCAATCGGAGTCGCTGCAGCTCGCCCGCTGACAGCGTCGCCGTCGCTCGATCCAGGCTGAGATGTCCGATCCCCAAATCCACCACCGACTGTAATGTGGGAATTGCCTGATCCAGCAGGATCCTCTCGGCTTCAGCGGCTGCGCCGTTGGGGGATTCGGATGTGTTTGGGAGGTCGGCTCGACGCTCTATGAAATGCTCTACCACCTCCTCTAAAGGAAGTGCTCCGAGGCTATCGATGGGGTAGTCGAGATAGTTAACGGAAAGCGCCTCGGTATTTAGCCGACGCCCTTTGCATGTGCCGCAGCGTGACGAGCGCATAAACGATAGCACCCGCCGGCGCGTGGAATCGGATCCTGTTTCGGCCAATGTCTTCCGCAGATAGGAGGCCACCGAACGCCAGGTTCCTTCATATGTTCGCTGAATCTGATCCGCCCCGCGATGTGGATGGATTGTTACGACGGGGCGCTCATCGGTGAAGAGAATCCAATCTCGGTCGGAACGCGGAATGTCACGCCAGGGAATATCCATCGGGAATCCAAGTTCCGCCACGATATCGTGGAAGTTCTTACCCAACCAGGCACCCGGCCAGGCTGCGATGGCGCCCTCGTCGATGCTGAGCGACGGATCCGGAACCATCGATTCCTCCGTCGGCTCATGCACCACTCCAGTGCCTTGGCACTCCGGACACATACCGACCGTGGTATTAGGAGAGAAGCAATCAGAATCCAGCCGGCCACGGCGCTTCCGCAACGTCGACGGATACTCCCCGCATCGGGAGTACAGCAGACGGATCGTATTCGACAGGTTCGATACCGTTCCTACCGTCGAGCGCGCCCCTCCCGCGGATGCGCCTTGTTGTAAAGCGACCGTCGGTGGTAGCCCCTCCACGGAACCGACCCGCGGGTCCACGGCTCCACCGATCAACCTCCGTGCGAACGGTGCGACCGACTCCAGATACCGGCGTTGTGCCTCCCCATGCAGCGTTCCAAACGCAAGTGAAGATTTCCCCGATCCAGAAACACCCGTCACTGCCACAAGCGCATTGCGCGGAAGCTCAACGTTCTGATGTTTGAGATTTCGCAGATGCGCGTCGCGGACGCGGATCATGCCATCCGTGCTGCCACCATCTGTTGTGTTGTGTGCGGGGGACTGGGAGGTGGAATTTTGCATGCTTGCCAGTCTACGGACGGTGCAATGGCTGCCGGCAGGGCACTACCTGACTTCGCGGACGGCTCCGCGGTCTGCGGAAGTTGCCATGGCGGCATACGCGCGCAGTGCCTTGGTGACCTTTCGCTGGCGGGTGGTGGGGGTCCAGGGCTTGTCGGAGGCCTCCATCTCGGCACGGCGCTGCTCGATCTCAGCATCGGAGATGTTCAACTCGAGGCGACGTTCGTGGACGTCGATCGTGATGGGATCGCCATCGCGGACCAGACCGATCAGTCCGCCGTGCGCAGCCTCGGGGGAGATGTGGCCGACGGACAGGCCAGACGTACCACCGGAGAAGCGTCCGTCGGTGATCAGTGCACATTCCTTGCCCAGGCCAGCGCCCTTGAGGAACGCAGTCGGGTGCAGCATCTCTTGCATTCCCGGCCCACCGGCAGGCCCCTCATAGCGGACGACTACCACGTGTCCGGGCTTGACCTTCTTGTCCAGGATCACACGTACGGCTTCTTCTTGAGATTCAACAACCAGCGCGGTGCCTTCAAAGTGCCAGATTGACGGGTCAACACCCGCGGACTTGATCACAGCACCGTCTTCGGCGAGGTTGCCGCGCAGGATAACCAATCCGCCGTCCGTGGTGTATGCGTGCTCTACATCGCGGATGACGCCACCTTCTGCGTCGGTATCCAGGCTGGACCAACGGTTCTCTGTGCTGAATGGCTCGGTAGTGCGGACCCCACCGGGGGCAGCATGGAACAACTCGATGGCTTCTTCTGTGGCGGCGCCAGAGCGGATATCCCAGGCCAGCAGCCACTCCTTCAGCGTGGCGGAGTGGACGGAGTGGACGCCTTCGTTCAGTTTGCCGGCGCGATAGAGCTCGCCCAGAATGGCGGGGATTCCGCCTCCGCGGTGGACGTCCTCCATGTGGTAATCGGAGTTCGGGGAAACTTTCGACAGGCAGGGAACCTCGCGGGAAAGCTGGTCGATGGAGTGGAGGTCGAAATCAACCTCGCCCTCCTGGGCAGCTGCCAAGATGTGCAGCACAGTGTTCGAAGATCCGCCCATTGCCATGTCCAGTGCCATGGCGTTTTCAAACGCTTCGCGAGTCGCAATGTTGCGCGGCAGGACGGAGGCGTCACCTTCGCCGTAGTAGCGGCGGCAGAGTTCGACGATGGTCGTGCCAGCCTTGGTGAACAGGTCACGGCGCTTGGCGTGGGTAGCCAGTGTGGAACCATTGCCCGGTAGCGAAAGCCCCAGTGCCTCGGTCAGGCAGTTCATCGAGTTGGCAGTGAACATGCCGGAGCAGGATCCACACGTCGGACAGGCGGCTGACTCAACTTCCAACAGAGACTGCGCATCAACCTCGTCAGAAGCAGAGGCCGAGATGGCGGTAATGAGGTCCGTCGGAGCTTGCACGACGCCATCGACAGCCACCGCCTTGCCTGCTTCCATCGGCCCACCGGAAACGAAAACCACCGGGATGTTCAGACGCATGGCAGCGTTCAGCATGCCGGGTGTGATCTTGTCGCAGTTGGAGATGCAAACTAACGCATCGGCTGCGTGGCCGTTGACCATGTACTCCACGGCATCAGAAATCACTTCGCGGCTTGGCAGCGAATAGAGCATGCCCGCGTGCCCCATGGCAATGCCATCGTCTACGGCAATGGTGTTGAACTCGCGGGGCACACCGCCTGCCTCGCGGATGGCGTCGGCGACGATTTCGCCAACGTCTTTCAGGTGCACGTGCCCCGGGACAAATTGTGTATAAGAGTTCGCGATGGCGATGATGGGCTTCTCGAAGTCCTTGTCTGTCATGCCTGTGGCACGCCATAGGGCGCGAGCGCCTGCGGCGTTACGGCCTTGGGTGGTGACGGTGGATCTCAAGGGGATGGCATTCATGCTGTTCTCGGTTCTCGTCTTCGTCGTTGAAGGTCTGTTCTGTTTTTAGCAGTTTTCGACTGGCCACCGTGCGCAACTGCTGATTTTGGTTTGCGCTATTCGCTAGTTTCAGTGTTGCGCTCGGCGTTTCCCCGCTCGGCGTTTCCTTGCTTGGAGCTGCCTTCCGGTACTTCAGCTTCTGTTTCCACTCCCGCTTCGCGGCGGCGCTGCTTTTCGTACTCCTTGTACTCGTCCTTG
The DNA here is from genome assembly GCF_056388495.1 of Corynebacterium sp. TUM25020. Taxonomy (NCBI): domain Bacteria; kingdom Bacillati; phylum Actinomycetota; class Actinomycetes; order Mycobacteriales; family Corynebacteriaceae; genus Corynebacterium; species Corynebacterium sp. TUM25020. The sequence goes on from NZ_JBWJFG010000001.1 coordinate 220,814, forward strand.
TCCATGAGAACGGCGTATCCGTCCTTGTTGACCACCTGAACCTTGTCCTCCGTCGCTTCGCGTGCTGGGGTGACAGGGTCGGGGATACGTCCGCCACTTACCTTGTGTAGGTCGATAAGGGAGTTGAAAGTAATGCCGGGAAGCCAGAAGCTATTTTCCTGCTTGTCCACTGTGTAGGCGCGTCCGGCTCGGTTAAAGCGCAGCGCCCGGAAGTCTTCCCACTGCATGGTTTTGCCTGCGCGGAAGAGGTAGCGCGTGGTGATGGCTTTGTCGGTGACGGTGGTGCGCACTCGCAAAGTCCACAGAATAAACACTAGCGGCACCAGTGGAACCCAGAAAAACCAGGCGACCTTATAGCCCGTGAAAAGTAGGCAGATCAGGAACATGACGATCCCGCCGAGGATGTGTTCACGGCTGGGGTGGAAAACCTTCGAGCTCATGTATGTCATTTAATCAGCCGCGGGCGGTGTCGGTCGCATTGGGCTCGTTCTGCGCATTAGGGTTTTGCGTTGCGCTTTGCCCGCCATTAGCAGGTGCACTCGTGCGCGCCTGTCCGTTTTGTCTATTGGGATTACCAGCGGATGTTTCGGCGGTGCTTCCGGAGGAGCCGCCGTCTACACTTTGACTGTTTCCGCCTGCTTCGGAGTTGTTTTCGTTGGCATTGCCGTCTGTCACATTGCGGTCTGTCACGCTGCTGTCCGCGACATTTCCGTCCGTGGCATTGCTTTCTGTTGCGTTATCGGCGGTTGCGCTCTCGCCCGTTGCATCGGAGTCGGACGTCTCATTTGCCTTTGGATCCACTGTCGATTCGCTCTTGGGTTGGCGATCGCGCCAATAATCCGGGGAAAGCCATCCGGTGTCGCCACCCTCCGGGTTGGACGACGCCAAGGCCAACCCGCCGACCAGAAGCAGGGCCAAGATCAGACCCGTCGTTGATGGGCGGGTACGGCCTCCGATGCTCATTAGCCTCTTGAACTTCGACTGGTACTCGGTGTTGCGCCAAATGCCCTCGAAGTCGGCCGACTCTTCGTCGCCTGTCTTATCATCGGTTGCCTCGGCGGCAATGTCCGCATCATGTGCGCTGCCTTTAGCGGCTGTATCAGCGACTGTTCCGTCCGAGGTGACCTGGCCAGCGTGTGCGCCTCGCGTACGGCCAAGGGTACCGTCGCTATCAAGCGGCTTGACTCCCGGACCGTCGTCCTTCGAAGCGGGATGAAGCGGGTTATTAACTGTGGATTGAGTAGATCCTTGCTCTGCCTTAGCCGCGTCGCTTGCGGCGGCGTGGGAGTGCTGAGCGGGCAAGACTTCCGTTGGAGCCAGCGCGTGCTCTGCCGCTACGGCCTTACGGGGGTCGGTGGAGGGAGCTTCAGCACCGCCGAGGAACGCCCGTGGCATGTCGTAGCGATCCCAGAACACGTTGACCAGCGCCGACCGCAGAACACGTTCCACTGCCCATTGGCGCGCTGGGTTCACAACGACCATCACACGAAAGTTCACCTGCCACGGCTGCCCAGCAGCGGTGGGGGCGACAATATCCGTGGCGGGCAAAACTTCTAATTCGCCCGTCACGTCGTCGGCAATCGATTCGTCTTCCAAAGCGCGACCTGCAGTCGTTTCGACGCGTTGCGTTAGCTTCGACATGGACTCACCCGGCTGCAGAGGAACGGCCAGGTCGACCACCGCGCGCGACCAGTCTTGGGAGTAATTGGTAATTACACCGGCTGAGCCGTTGGGAATGGTTACGACCTCGCCGGAAGCCGTGCGAACCTTTGTGGCACGCAATGTCAGCCCGACGACGGTGCCGGAAATGTTGCTGGATGTTCCGTCGAAGGCGACGAAGTCGCCCACACCGAATTGACGCTCGGAGATGATGAAGAAGCCTGCGAGGAAATCGCCAATCACGTTCTGTGCACCGAAACCAATAGCAGCCGACACCACCGTTGCTGGCAGTGCGGCGCCCATTGCGGGTACGCCGAGATTGGTTAGCCCGAGCATGATGATTGCGAAATACGCAATTGCCTGCAATACGTAGACCAGTGCGCCGACGAGAGCTAGGCGCGACTTGGTGGCCTCTTCGCCCTCGTCAAATCGACTGCTAACAATGCGAATCGCCAAACGACCCAAGCGCGGGATCAAAATTGCGATAATTATTAATGCGCTCAAAGGAATGCCGTGAACGACTAGCCATTCCCAGAGTTGGAAAGCATAGAACTTCAACATGGTATTCCACCGTAGTCAGGGAACCTGTTGGGAAGCTGGCAGTCGTCGGCAAAAGGCCGGTTTTTGGCTTGAGATCGGCCGGCCGCGTGGCGCCGGGAAACACAGGTCGGGGGCGGTTTAAGAGTGTTCAATATATGAGATCCGGGCGCCATACTTTGAGAAACATGTGGTCAAACGCTTGACTGTCTTGCTGGAAAGCGCTATATTTAGAGCCATGAAATCCACGCAACTAGTACGAGTACTCATTATCGAGGGGCGCCACTAGCTTCCTCGTCGAGCTCGACACGGCGCCCCCGACAACCGACTCACAGGGTCGGCTGCTTGGGGGCTTTTGTTGTTTGTTGTGTGGAGGACATACATCCAAACCGAACAAGCGATTCCACACCGAAGATTTTCGGCTTTTCGCTTCCTAGAGGCGGTAGGCGACCCAGAGTTGCGCCAACCGTTCCGGGAGCTAAGGGCAAAGAATTGAAGGCAGGACGGACTCAAGGACTCAAGGAGCGAAGGAAAACGTGACACACACATCACGCTCGCAACCCAGCCCCGCCACCTTGGCGAAGCACCCCCGCGGCAAGCAGCCGGAGCGAATTAACGGCGCACAGGCCGTGGTGCGCTCGCTAGAAGAGCTAGGCGCCGACGTAGTATTCGGCCTGCCTGGCGGCGCCGTGCTGCCGCTCTACGAGGCTCTTTACGACTCCGAAAAGCTGAACCACATCCTCGTTCGCCACGAGCAGGGTGCTGGCCACGCTGCCACCGGCTACGCGCAGGCTACCGGCCGGGTGGGCGTGTGCATCGCAACGTCCGGACCGGGTGCGACGAACCTGGTGACCCCCATCGCTGACGCCAACATGGACTCTGTTCCCCTGGTTGCGATCACTGGCCAGGTGGGTAAGGGGCTGCTGGGTACTGACGCCTTCCAGGAGGCAGACATTCGCGGCGTCACCATGCCGATCACCAAGCACAACTTCATGGTGACTCGCCCGGAGGACATCCCCGGCGCCATCGCGGAGGCCTTCCATGTAGCCTCCACTGGCCGCCCGGGTGCGGTGTTGGTGGATATCCCAAAGGATGTGCAGAATGCAGAATTAGCTTTCAGCTGGCCACCGACGTATGAGCTGCCTGGCTACCGGCCAGTCACCAGCCCGCACCCGCGGCAGATCGAGGAAGCTGTGCGGATGATCAGCGCTGCAAAGCGCCCGACGCTGTACATCGGCGGTGGCGTCATTAAGGCAGAGGCTCACGCGGAGCTGCTGGAATTTGCAGAGGCGAACGACATCCCAGTCGTCACGACTCTTATGGCACTGGGTAGCTTCCCGGCCTCGCACTCGCTGTACATGGGCATGCCGGGCATGCACGGAAGTGTTCCGGCGGTGGCAGCGCTGCAGCGTTCCGACCTGCTGATCACCATCGGCGCCCGCTTCGACGATCGCGTCACCGGTCACGTGGAGAGTTTCGCGCCCGATGCGAAAGTCATCCACGCCGACATCGACCCGGCAGAGATCGGCAAGATCCGCGAAGCTAATGTCCCGATTGTCGGAGACGCTAGGGAAGTACTTGCAGCTCTCCATCAGGCGATGCGTAACTTGGACCTGAAGAAGCCCGCTACCGCGGGCTGGCTGAACTACCTGCGCAAGCTGAAGCAGGACTTCCCCCGCGGCTATGATGAGCAGCCCAATGGCAAGCTCGCTCCGCAGTATGTTATCGAAACGCTGTCGAAGACCGTCGGGCCGGAAGCTATTTATGTTGCCGGCGTGGGGCAGCACCAGATGTGGGCTGCGCAGTTCGTCGACTACGAGAATCCTCGCACCTGGCTGAACTCCGGTGGTCTCGGCACAATGGGCTACTCCGTGCCCGCGGCCATGGGTGCGAAGGCCGGCAAGCCAGATACCTCCGTTTGGGCCATCGACGGTGATGGCTGCTTCCAGATGACCAACCAAGAGCTCGTTACCTGCGCGGTGGAGAAACTGCCCATCAAGGTTGCTCTTATAAACAACGGAAACCTCGGCATGGTGCGTCAGTGGCAGACGCTGTTCTACGACCAGCACTACTCCCACACCAACCTGAAGCCGGGGGAGACGTACCTGCCGGACTTCCTCATGCTGGCGGAGTCTATGGGCTGCGCGGCATTCCGCGTCACGAAGCCAGAAGACGTGGAGCCGACCATCCGTAAGGCGGAGGAAATCAACGACCGCCCGGTCGTCATCGACTTCATCGTTGGCGAGGACGCGCAGGTGTGGCCAATGGTCGCCGCCGGCACGTCCAACGAAGAAATCCAGTACGCACGCAACCTGCGACCGTTGTTCGACGAGGAATCCTCGGCGGCGGAAGAGCCCGCGGAGATCCACGAGATCACCCAGGAAGGTGAGGAAGACTAATGAGCACGAGTAAGGAACAGGTCCACACTCTGTCCGTCCTGTGTGAGGATGTTGACGGTATCGTCTCGCGAATCTCCGGCATGTTCACCCGCCGTGCGTTCAGCATCATCTCGATCAGCTCGGGGCGCACGGAAGTGGAGGGCATCAACCGCATCACCATCATTGTCGAAGGTGAGGATCATGTGGTCGAGCAGATCACGAAGCAACTGAACAAGCTGATCCCCGTCATTAAGGTCACCCGTCATGATCCGGAGGCAATCGTCTCCCGCGGCTTGATGATGGTGAAGGTTTCCGCAGATAACTCGAACCGCACCCAGGTTGTGGAGTCCGCCAAGCTATTCCGTGCCCATGTCGTGGACGTCGGCCCGGAGTCGGTCATCATTGAGTGCACCGGTACGCCGTCGAAGTTGCGGGCTTTGCTGGATGTTCTGGAACCGTTCGGCATTCGCGAGTTGGTTGAAGCCTCACCGACTGCGATTAGCCGTGGCCCTCGTGCCATGTATCCGGCGAATCTTTAGGTTCTTTGGTGACGCCTTCAGCTTGCAGCCGGGTGGGCGTCACTACCTACGAAAGAGGGCAAGAAGCCAACAGAGTTCACTATGTGGACGCAAAAGTCTCACTAAATGAAATAAAGTCTGCTATAAATGTAGATAGTCAACGAAAGGATGCTCCCCATGGCAATTGATGTTTTGTACGACGACGACGCTGATCTGTCGATCATCCAGGGTCGCAAGGTAGCCATCATCGGCTACGGCTCCCAGGGTCACGCACACGCGCAGAACCTGCGTGAGTCTGGCGTGGAGGTTGTTATCGGCCTACGTGAGGGCTCCAAGTCCCGTGCAAAGGCGGAAGAGGCTGGCTTCACTGTGAAGACCAACGCAGAGGCTGCAAAGTGGGCCGACGTGATCATGCTGCTGGCTCCGGACACCTCCCAGGCGAAGATCTTCACCGAGGACATCGAGCCGAACCTGAACGACGGTGATGCACTGTTCTTCGGGCACGGCCTGAATATTCACTTCAAGCTGATCGAACCGGCTGAGAACATCATCATCGGTATGGTTGCGCCGAAGGGTCCGGGCCACCTGGTTCGCCGCCAGTTCGTCGACGGCAAGGGCGTTCCGTGCCTGATCGCCGTTGAGCAGGACCCGAAGAACAACGGCCGCGACCTGGCGCTGTCCTACGCTGCTGCTATCGGCGGTGCGCGCGCCGGCGTGATCCCAACGACCTTCGAGGCTGAGACCGTTACCGACCTGTTCGGTGAGCAGGCCGTTCTGTGTGGTGGCACCGAAGAACTGATCAAGACCGGTTTCGAAGTTCTGGTCGAGGCTGGCTACGAGCCGGAGATGGCCTACTTCGAGTGCCTGCACGAGATGAAGCTGATCGTGGATCTGATGTTCGAGGGCGGCATCGGCAACATGAACTACTCCGTGTCTGACACGGCAGAGTTCGGTGGCTACCTGTCTGGCCCGCGTGTGATCGACGCGGACACCAAGAAGCGCATGAAGGACATTCTGTCCGACATTCAGGACGGAACTTTCACTAAGCGCCTGGTTGCCAACGTTGAGGGCGGCAACAAGGAGCTGGAGGAGCTGCGTGCTTCCTACAATGATCACCAGATCGAGCAGACTGGCGCTAAGCTTCGCGACCTGATGAGCTGGGTTAAGGTCGACGCTCGCGCCGAGACTGCGTAGAACAGCCTGTCCAAAGAGGATTCCCTAAAAGCTGCGCGCTCCCAGTCCCCATTTTCAATAAGTTGTCAATAAGGTTGAAGTTGCTTAAAGTGAGGGCATGAACGCTCCAACAAGTGCAGCTCAACAACAACCACAGAACCGTGGTGGTGTCGATGAACACCGCCACGGTTCTGCGCATTCGCACTATGTTCCGACGAATTCTCCGCTGCGCGCTTTGCTTATCGTTCTCGGAGTCACTGGCACAGTCTTCTTTGCAGAGTTGATTGGTGGCCTGATTACCGGCTCCGTCGCGCTGCTCGCCGATGCTATGCACATGCTGTCGGACGCTGCCGGGCTGATTATTGCCGTCGTAGCCATTTTCATCGGCCGTCGAGCTGCTACAGTGCAGGCGACATTCGGCTATCGACGGGTAGAAGTGGTCGCCGCACTCGTTAATGCGGTGACTGTGTTGGGGATTTCAATCTGGATTGTGGTTGAGGCGTTCCAGCGGCTCCACCAGCCGGTTGAGATTATGGCCGGTCCGATGATGATTATCGCCGTGATCGGTCTTCTGGCCAACGCGATCTCCGCGTGGGTTTTGAATCGCCAACGGGATCACTCTGTCAATGTGCAAGGTGCATTCCTGCATGTGTTGGCGGACATGTTGGGATCCGTCGCGGTGCTTGTGGCTGGCGGTGTGATTATCGTGACCGGCTGGCAATATGCCGACGTTATTGCTTCGCTGGTAATCGCTGCGCTGGTACTGCCGCGGGCTTGGCAGCTGATGATGCAGGCCCTACGCATTTTGCTCGAGCAAGCTCCTCCGGGGTATCAACCCGCTGAGATCGACGCTTTGCTGCGGCAGGTCGACAACGTGCTGGACGTGCACGACCTGCACTTGTGGTCGCTGGATGGCACAAGCGCTCTAGCCTCAGTGCACCTTGTGGTTCCGGACGGCTGTGACCCAGCTTCGGTGCTGTGCGCGGCACAGCAGGAATTACAGGAGTGGGGGATTGCGCACGCCACCATTCAGGTGGAGCGTGCCGCACACGCAGGCCATGAGGGGCCGCAAAATGTCTGCTAAGGGCTCGGAAAACTGTTCACAATAGCGGCAAGTCTAGGATATAGGCTTACCTTGTTTAGGTAACCCTAAATCGGGTAGTGTCTGGGGAATGATGAATTCTCGAAAATCCCTGCGCGGCTCCCTCCGACGCGCCCTTGCCCTCATAGTCGCGACGATTCTAGGAGCCACAACTTTGGTTGCATGCGGTTCCGGTGGCACCAACGATAACGGCGCAAAAGATGGCGAGTTGCGGGTCGTTGCTCTGGACTGGCGCTATGAGGAAATCCTCGAGGCTCTGGGCGTAAAACCGGTAGGAATTGTCGAGATCGGCAAGTCATCCGGGCCGAAAACCCTGGAGGGCAAGCTCGAGGGTATCGAATCGGTCGGCCAGGCTAAGCAGCCAAACCTGGAGGTTATTCAGTCTCTTGAGCCCGATTTGATCCTCGCTAGCCCAACGCGTCAGGAATCGATCATGCCCCAGCTGGAGGAAATTGCGGAGACAAAGTCCTACAGCGACGCCAGCTACACCGACGTCCTTGATGCCATGGATGACATCGCAATAAAGCTGGGCAAAGAAGACAAGGCAAAGGAGATCCGCGAGCGTATTGAAGGCAAAGTCTCAGAGGCAAAGAAGCTCGTTAAGCCGGACACTCGTGCTGCACTGGTTGGATGGTCGAAGGGCACTCTCTATGCGTGGATCAAGGATTCCTTCGCAGGATCCCTTCTTTCTGACGCCGGCTACGTCTACGGCTACGACGGTTCCCGCACCGCGATCGAATCCAAGACTGACGTTGCTGAAATGACAGGCGATAAGCTCCCGGCGATGAAGCTGGATCGAATGTACTTGTACAACGACATTGAAGGCTTTAAGTCCAGCCCATACAAGGACGTGGTCAAGGACATCGTGGACGTGGAGCAGGACACGTGGTCCCGATCTCGAGGCCCACTGGCCGCAGAAGCAATGCTGGATCAGATCATCGAAACGGAAAACGCTCGTAAATAAACGCACCTTCGAGCGTCAGCGACCGAGGGAAGTGAAGTGCAAAGAGAGCTACAACCACGCCGTACAACGCAGTGGATCCTGCTGGCGCTGGGGTTGGCCGTTATTCTCGCGACGTGGGTTTGGCGCATGAACAGTGTGGAAGTGCCTCCGAACGCGCCAGAACTGGCAGGGGAGGTGCACGCCGTCATGCGCGACCGGCTTTTGGCGGCGACAGTGATCGGCCTGGCCTTGGGTGCCGCGGGTGTGTTGCTGCGCACCGCTACTCGCAATCCACTAGCGGATCCGGAAATCACAGGCGTGAACGCTGGGGCTGCGTTTGGCGCGGTTCTGTGCACGACGATAACGGGATCGGTGTCCGGCGCCGCGGTGCTGCCGGGTGCACTGTGTGGCGCGGCGCTAGGAGCGCTGATAACGGTGGGCATTGGAATGCGTGTAACAGTAGGAGATCCGACCGGTGCTCAGTCGGTACAGAGGATGATTCTGCTGGGCATAGCTGTTTCTGCACTATTCTCAGCATGCACTGCGATCACTTTGGTGATCGATGAGGCCCAGCTTTCGACTGTCCTGTCGTGGCTTTCGGGCCGCTTGGGTGGGGTGCGTTTCGGGGACTCAATACCCAGCATGATTGCTGTTGCGGTGGTGTTGCCTCTCGCGATTGCTGTTGGTCGGGGGCTAGATACTCTCTTTGCTGGTGACGCCCTTTCGTCCTCCGTCGGAGCTAACCCCCACCGGCTACGAATATTTGCGGTCGTGGGTGCCGTGCTTCTGATCGCTCCGGCGGTTGCAGCTGCCGGACCGATCGGTTTTCTTGGCCTGATGGCAGCGGTTGTGGCGCATCGGGCGGCAGGTCCGCGACACCGGGCGGGGCTGGTAATTGCTCCCGTGGTGGGTGCAGCGGTTCTGTTGGTGGCGGATTCCGTGGCGCAGGCGCTGTGGGCTCCCGCGGAGACTCCGGTGGGCGTGGTAACTGCCATTGCCGGTGTGCCACTGCTGTTATGGGGGATTAATCGACTTCAACCGGGCGGTGCGCGCCGATGAACGACAGGAGGAATAGCAGGTTGAATCGCACGCTAATCTCTCGGCGTGGCTCCGGCTTCAAGGCGACTCGCGTTGTAGCGGTGTACATAGCTCTCCTGGGTCTGCTGGCGTTTGCAATAGTCTTGGGGCTCAGCGTCGGGGCTGTTATGAAGCCTCCAGCGGACACGATCCACGACCTTTTCACGGGCGGGAAACTTATTTGGCGCTATCGCATGCCCCGCGTGCTTGTAGGTATCCTCGCTGGCGCGGCCATGGCTGTCTCCGGTGCGCTATTACAGCTTGCATTGCGTAATCCGCTGGCAGCGCCGGATACTGTGGGCGTCACCGCGGGTGGCGGTCTTGCCGCCGTAGCGGCTCTGTTAAGTGTCGGAGCATTGCCGGCGCAGGCGCTTACTCCAGTGGCGTTCGTTGGTGCACTGGTAGGTGCAGGCCTGGTGTTACTGCTTGCCGGGCGGGGAGCAACTGATCCGGTACGGCTCACTCTCACAGGAGTGGCGGTCTCTGTTGGTTTGGGCGCGCTTACTCAGCTGCTACTGGTGAAAGCTGCCCCGGAAGCCGGTGCGGCAATGACATGGCTCAAAGGCTCGCTTTACGCCCGCACTCTCGCAGATGTGCAAGTCGTAGGGCCCGTGGTGCTGGTGGTCATCGCAGTAGCAGTCGTGCTCTCTAGGCATCTGGACATGCTGAACCTGGACTCTTCGGCAATGGCAGGAGTAGGCGTTAACGAGCGCACATGGCGTACGGTGACAGTGTTGTTTGCGATTCTGCTGGGGGCTGCCGCGGTAGCCGCGGCGGGGGTACTGGGGTTTGCAGGATTGATCGTTCCGCATGCTGCGCGCTTGCTTGTCGGCGGGGTGGGAAGGCGAGTGTTGCCTGTATCCGCTTTGGCAGGTGCGGGACTTGTCGTTCTGTGTGACGCTCTCGGCCGCTGGGTATTCGCTCCCACCGAAATCCCTGTGGGGGCGTTGATCTCCATTGTCGGCGCCCCATATTTCATTTATCTCTTGTTACGTATGTCGCGAAGTCCAGCGGGCGCTTCCGCAATGCCCACCACGGATGAAAGGAGTTCCTGATGAGCGAGACTGCCTTGCGTACTGAAAATATCACGGTGGGTTACGGTGGCCCCGATGTCTTGAAAGATGTTTCCCTCCAGGTTCCGGAGGGGAAGATTACCGCCCTTATTGGCCCGAACGGCTGCGGAAAATCTACGCTGCTGCGAGCGTTGGGGCGTCAACAACCAATCGCAAAGGGGCAGGTCTACCTTGGTGATCGCACTATCCAAGAGATGAGCGCCCGAGAGTTTGCCCGGCATGTATCCTTCCTGCCGCAGCAACCCATTACTCCTGAAGGAGTGAGCGTCCGGGAGGTTATTGCTTATGGTCGATACCCATACACCGGTGCTTTTGCCTCGTTGAAGGCGGAGGATCACCGCGCGGTAGAGGAAGCGGCAGAGCGTGCTGGGGTTACCGCTCTCCTTGATGTACCAGCAACGGATCTGTCGGGTGGGCAACGCCAACGTGTATGGGTGGCGATGACGGTGGCCCAGCAAACTCCCGTGCTGCTCCTCGACGAGCCGACGACCTATTTGGACCCCGCGCACCAGATTGCAATTCTGGACTTGGTACGGGATCTCAATGCCGCCGGCCGGACTGTCGTGATGGTTGTGCACGACATGACGCACGCGGCTCGCTTCGCTGATTCCATCGTCGCTATGTACGACGGCAAGGTACTCGCGGCGGGGGAGACGGAAGAAGTTATGTCTGCAGGGCTCGTTGAAAAACTCTTTGGGATTTCCTGTTTGGAAGTGCGGGATCCGGAAACGGGTCGAGTGTTGCCAATCCCGTATCGTTAACCGCGACACACCCCTAATGAAAACGGATTCCAATAACGTGTAGTATCCCTACGCATGAGACACCTGCATAGCCATATTCACGATCACCCGACCGCAAGCGACCCAGAGGTGAGCAGCACACCGGTTACGGTTCTGTCCGGATTCCTCGGCTCAGGTAAAACCACACTGCTGAACGACCTGCTGGCCAATCGCGGGGGTCGCCGGATTGCGGTGATCGTCAACGATTTCTCGGAAATCAACATCGACGCCGCCCTGATCGCTGGCGAAGGTCATCTGACCCGCGGCGAGGACCGCTTCGTCGAACTCACCAACGGCTGCATTTGCTGCACACTTCGTGAGGATCTGGTGGAATCCGTAGGCACACTCGCACGCAGCGGTGACTTCGACCATATAGTCATCGAATCCACCGGCATCTCTGAACCCATGCCCGTCGCAGCGACCTTCGAATGGCGTTGGGAGGACGGCACTCGTCTTGCAGACGTTGCGCCGATCGACACAATGGTCACTCTTGTCGACGCCGCCCAGTTCCTGCAGCAAATAGGGCAGAAGAAGCTGCTCACAGAGGCGGATTTGCAGGCGACTGAGGAAGATGAGCGGACGATTGCGGATCTATTGGTCGATCAGGTCGAGTTCGCGGACATTATCTACGTCACCAAGGCGGACCTAGTTAGCGAGGAACACTATCGCGCTACCGTCGCCCTGTTGCGCAGGATGAACCCGCGGGCGCGTATCGAAAAGCTCATTCACGGCCGTATCGTCACCGCTGGATTGCTGGGCGGGAACGGGACCCCTGGTGGCTTGTCAGGCAGCGCGGCTGAGGTGACGGATACTGCGGACGGCGCCGGGCGGTCGGCCGTCGACGATATCCTCGGCGCGCATCTCTACGACGAGGCCACAGCCCGCGCCTACGAGGGCTACCTCGACGAGCTTGAAAACCCCCACACCCCAGAAACTGAGGAATACGGCATCAGTTCCGTGGTCTTCCGCGGGGATCGCCCCTTCGATCGGGGTAGGTTGATCGAGGCTCTTCGCTCCACGACCGGATTGGTGCGCTCCAAGGGCTACTGCTGGATTGCCGACCGTCCCGAGCTAGCCCAGGTCTGGCATCAAGCTGGTCCCGACCTGCGGATTCAGCCCGCCGGTGGATGGCGGCGGGTCGGGCTTACCCCCTCCAGCGAAGTGGTGCTTATCGGCGTCAATTTTGATGCAGACAGAGCAGTACAGCGTTTCCGGAAGGCAATGCTGAGTGACGCAGAGGTAAAGGATATGCTGTAAGGGTCGCACGTCACATTTGGATGGCGTGGTCCCTTCCCGCGTCGGCGCGGTCGTTTCGGCGCGGGCGAGGCAACGCACGCACCTCAGGAGAAACATTCGTGAGTAACAACCGTCCGGTAGTCCTCATCGCCGATAAGCTGTCCCAGTCCACCGTCGACGCCCTTGGTGATTCCGTCGAGGTTCGCTGGGTCGATGGCCCGAACCGCCCAGAACTGCTAAAGGCAGTCGCAGACGCAGACGCGCTGCTGGTCCGCTCCGCAACCACCGTTGACGCCGAGGTGCTCGAGGCAGCGCCGAAGCTGCAGATCGTCGGCCGTGCAGGCGTGGGCCTGGACAACGTCGACATCGAGACCGCTACCTCCCGTGGCGTGATGGTTGCCAACGCTCCGACCTCCAACATCCACTCCGCCTGCGAGCACGCCATCAGCCTGCTGCTATCCACCGCCCGTCAGATCCCGGCGGCGGACAAGACCCTGCGCGACGGAGAGTGGAAGCGCTCCTCCTTCAAGGGCGTGGAGATTCTGGGCAAGACCATCGGCATCGTCGGTTTCGGCCACATTGGCCAGCTGTTTGCGCAGCGCCTGGCCGCCTTCGAGACCGAAATCATCGCCTACGACCCGTACGCGAACCCCGCCCGCGCCGCACAGCTGGGCGTGGAGCTGGTGGAGCTGGAAGAGCTGATGGGCCGCTCCGACTTCGTGACGATCCACCTGCCGAAGACCAAGGAAACCGCGGGTATGTTCAACGCGGACCTGCTGGCTAAGTCCAAGAAGGGGCAGATCATCATCAACGCCGCCCGTGGCGGCCTGGTGGACGAGGCCGCCCTGGCAGAGGCCATCAAGTCCGGCCACATCCGCGGCGCCGGCTTCGACGTATACGCTTCTGAGCCTTGCACCGACTCTCCGCTGTTCGAGCTGGAAGAAGTCGTTGTTACGCCGCACCTGGGCGCTTCCACTGTAGAGGCTCAGGACCGCGCCGGCACCGACGTTGCCGCATCCGTCTTGAAGGCTCTGTCCGGCGACTTCGTGCCTGACGCTGTGAATGTTTCCGGTGGCAAGGTCTCCGAAGAGGTTGCCCTGTGGCTGAACCTGGCCACCAACCTGGGTCGCGTGGCCGGCGAGCTGCTGAACGGCGCTCCGAGCACCGTGACTGTCACCGCCCGAGGTGAGCTGTCCACCGAGTCCGTTGACGCACTGGGCCTGGCTGCTCTGCGTGGCGTGTTCTCCGGCGTGATCGACGAGCAGGTCACCTTTGTTAACGCTCCGCAGATCGCCGAAGAGCGCGGCGTGGAGCTGGATGTACAGACCCACGACGAGTCCGTCAGCCACCGCTCCGTCCTGGAAGTTAAGGTTGTCGGCACCGATGGCGCTACCGCCTCCGTCGCAGGTGCGCTGACCGGCCTGCAGCACGTGGAGAAGATCGTTCGCATCAACGACCGCGGCCTGGATCTGCGCGCCACAGGCACCAACCTATTCCTGGTTTACCCGGACCAGCCGGGTGCGCTGGGCAAGGTCGGTACGCTGCTGGGCGGCAAGGGCATCAACATCGACGCCGCCGCACTGTCCCCGACCAACGATGAGTCGCAGGCTACGCTGGTTCTGCGTGTCGCCCAGGATCTGGATCAAGAGCTGGTCGACGAGGTCAAGGCAGAGCTGAGCGCCTCCAACGCGTTCGTGCTGAACTTCTAATGGTTTAAGCGATAGTTGTTATCGCGTCAGGCCGGGCAGGATCTGCCCGGCCTTTTCTATTGACGCCCCACGCCGCGCAGCTACAGGTAGTGCTGTACCTTCTGCGCGATGTCCGGCCAGTGTAGATCGAGCTGACGGGAGGCGCGGCGGTTTAAGATCCAGGCGACGCCGATGATGATGACCCCGTGGAGCAGTACGCCTGCCCAGCTCAGAAGTGGGATGTCGGCAATGCTGTCGCTGTTGCCAGCGGAGGTCTCCAGTGGGATGAGCGTTAGAAGCGCACCCGGCAGGATGGATAGGCTCAAGGTCAGCATGATCACGAATGCGGAGATGATAGCGCTGGAACCACCGTTACGCTGCTTAAAGGCGTTGGTTCCCGGTGCAGTGGTCTGGGAGGGGAAGTAGGCGGCGCTGAAGTTCGCCATGGCGGAGGCGATAAAGACGGTCCCCAGCGTCAAGGCGCTGGCTAGAAGCCAGGCGGCGCTGAAGCTCTTGAAAGCTCCCGCGGCGATGCAAATAATCAGCCATATTGGGAGCAATACCGTCACGGTGGAAAGGGTGCGGCTGGTGACGATCTGCTTGCCGCGCACACCGGCGACCATGTGCACCCAGTTGGACGGCCCGTCCATGCCCAGGGAGTTGCCCGCCACCTGTTGGGGGCCAAGGGATACAAAGAACATCGCGAACCACAGCATCCAGCCACTGTCGCTATTGGTCATTCCCATCAGCATGTAAAAAGCGCAGAAGACGACCACGAACGTCAGGCTCATCACGAAGCGGTTATCGCGGCGCCAATAGCGAATCTCGCGGGAGTACAGTGCGCCAACGGGGGATGCGGGGACTCGCGGCAGTAGTAGGCTGTCTCCCTTCGCTGCCCGGGTGGCATGCTGAGGAGGGAGGGGATTGTTCAGGTCGTGCTTGACGGCCACGCGCAGCACAACAGTGACTGCAAGGATTGAAACGAGGCAGATCACACCCTTGGCGATGCCCGTATTGACGCCACCATTTCCGATGTCGGTCAAGTCAGCGGCAGCGCCAGCGGCGGCGGCGAAGGGAGTCCAGGACATGATCGTGGAGCTGGTCTCCACGGCGGCGGTGGGATCCGAGCCATCGGAAAGCAACTGTGGAGAGAGATACAGCGCCAAAAAGCCGAAAGTGACGACGAAACCGGCGACATTGCCCCAGAGTTCGCTGAACTTGGTGGCAATGCTGCTGAGCGCAGCAGCGAGAGCTTCTCCCGCCAGGAGGGTGAATACTAGTTGGAGTACGCACCCGAGGATCCACAGCGCACCGGCGCCGGGGGAAGCCATCTTCGCAAAGGCAAGGTAACCGAGCACAGACATGATGATCGTGTTGACCAGCGAGATCGCGGCGCGGGAGTTGAGGAACATTGCCGTGACCATGCCTGGCAGGAGGTCACGGTCGGATAGTGGCAACGAGCTAAACATGCGTGGATCTAGCATGCGTTCCTCGCTGGGAAAGATGGCTGATAGCGCGAGGTAGAGCACGCTGCCGAGCCCCATCGTCAGCACGAACATGGCCGGGTTGCCGTCGGACACGAGGATTCCGTAGCTGGTAAAGGCCAGACCAACACAGCCCATCACTGCGAAAATGGTGATGGCTACGGACGAAATGATCATCTGGATATTGCCTGTAAAGGCGTGTGCCCAGAGTGTGCAGTGGAGTTTGAGAAGGGTCTTGGTTTTCGACACTGGTCCTACCCTTCGTGGTGGTGGGCGGGCAGGTCGTGTCCGCTGTGCCCGGCTTGTCCACCGCGCAGCCAGCCGAAGGATTGCGTATCCAGCTGCTTGCCGCCCACGGCCTCCACGAAACGTTCGGAGAGGGACTTGCCCGCGCGCACCTGCTCGGTGGTACCGGCGGCAACGACGGTGCCCTGGTTGATGATTGCCACATGGTCGCAGAGTCCCTCGACCAGCTCCATCACGTGCGAGCTCATGATGACCGTGCCGCCCGCGCCGACATAGCGTCGCAGGATAGTGCGGATGACTTCGCCGGAAACGGGATCCACGGCCTCAAAAGGTTCGTCGAGGATGAGCACCTCCGGGCTGTGCAAAAGGGCACCGGCCAGCAGGATTTTCTTCTTCATGCCCGCGGAGTAGTCGGCGATGTACTTCTTTCCGGCATCCTCTAGATCGAGTGCCTGCAGCAGGTCTGCAATGCGCTGCTGCAGTTCGTCGCCGGGGATGTCGCGGAGGTACCCCAGATACTCGAGGTATTCCTTGCCGCTGAGGCGCTCGAAAACGGGAAGGCCGTCCACTAGCAGACCGTAACTACGCTTTGCCGCCAGTACTTCCTCTTCGGGTTGGGTGTTCTCGAGGTCGCTCCACAATGGGTGGCCGGCGATCCAGGAATTACCGCCATCGGGGCGAATAATGCCCGTAGCTGCGAGGATGGCGGTGGTTTTACCGGCGCCGTTAGGGCCGACAATTCCGTAGAAGCTGCCCTTTGGCACGGTGAGGCTGAGATTATTTACTGCCACCTTGCCAGGGAAGTTCTTATATAGATTGCGGATGACCAGCGCTGCGTCGCTGACCTCCGGATTTGTAGTTGTATGTGAGGGATATGGCTCGTAGGTCATGTCTTTCACACTAACAGCGGCGTCTGTTTACAGGTGTTAAGGAATGTTTTTATTGCCTCGGGTGCGTAAGCGCCTTGGATGTAATCCGTTTTTAGGTTGTTAGGCAAGTGCTGTCCGGGTGTCGTGCTATGGTCTTAATTGACCAGATAGTGAGACAAAGGAGTTCATATAATGAAACTCGCAGTGATTGCCGGCGATGGCATCGGCACCGAAGTAACCGCCGAGGCCCTGAAGGTTCTGCACGCTCTGCGTGACGACGTGGAGACCACCGAATACGACCTCGGAGCCCGCCGCTACCTGCGCAATGGTGAACTCCTGACCGACGCAGATCTGGAATCCCTGCGCGAACACGACACGATCCTGCTGGGGGCCATCGGGGATCCCCGCACCGTACCCGCTGGAGTGCTGGAGCGAGGTTTGCTGCTGCCACTGCGCTTCAAGCTGGACCACGCGGTGAACCTCCGACCGTCCAAGCTGTATCCCGGATCTTCCAGCCCGCTGGCAAACCCGGGTGACATTGACTTCGTCGTCGTGCGAGAGGGAACCGAAGGCCTCTACTGCGGTAACGGCGGCACACTGCGCGAGGGCACTGACCACGAGGTGGCGTCCGAAGTATCCCAAAACACCTACTTCGGTGTGGAGCGCGTGGTGCGTGATGCTTTCGAGCGCGCACAGAGCCGACGCAAGAAGCTGACATGGGTGCACAAGACGAATGTGCTGGTGAATGCCGGTGGCCTGTGGCAGCGCGCGATCGAGACAGTGGGGCAGGAGTACCCCGAAGTTCAGGTGGATTACAACCACATCGATGCCGCGACGATCTACATGGTCACCAAACCACAGGAATACGACGTCATTGTGACGGACAACCTCTTTGGAGACACCCTCACCGACCTGGCGGGCGCAGTCACCGGCGGCATCGGCCTGGCAGCCTCGGGCAACATCGACCCCTCGCGAAAGAACCCCTCCATGTTCGAGCCGGTCCACGGCTCCGCACCGGACATCGCGGGCCAGGGGATTGCGGACCCCTGCGCGGCGATCCTGTCCGTCGCGCTCATGCTGCGCCATTTGGGCGATGATGCCAAAGCGGAAGCCATTGAGGCCGCGGTTCTGGCGGAGGCAAGCTCACGCGACGGCGGCCCCGTCAAGACTGCGGAGGTTGGCGACCGCGTTGTCGCAAACCTGAAATAGGCAAAAACAGCCAGCCCGGTACTTAGGCCGGGCGGGTGCGCCGTGGTTTGCCGTCCTGCGCTGTGCTCTACTGTGCGCGCAGCGTCTTCGACCACAACTCCTTGCCACGGGTGGTGAACAGCCGGACGGTGAGATCCTTCGAACCACCGTCGATATCCACCTCTCCGAAGTGCTGGAAATCATCCAGTGGCGAGGAGTTTTGCTTATCCTTCGCCGGTGCGTGCACGTACACAACCTCCGGGCCGAAGGTGCCGTCCATGTCGTTCGGGCCGAATCCGCCGGCGTTCAACGGGCCAGAGACGAACTCCCAGAACGGTGCGAAATCCTGGAAGTCCGCGCGATCCGGCGAGTAGTGGTGCGCAGCGGTGTAGTGCACGTCGGCGGTGAGCCACACAACATTGCGCACATCCTTGATGCCACTGAGGACGCGACCGATCTCCGCCTCGCGACCCACAGCCTTGCCACCCGCGCCATTTGATACGCCCTCCTGGTCATCCCCATCCGGCACGACGATGCCCAGCGGAAGGTCATTGGCGATGATCTTCCACGTAGCGGTGGAATTCTTAACTCCGTCGATCAGCCACTTTTCCTGCTTCGGCCCCAGAATGTGCCCCGGCTTGGTGGCAGACGTTCCGGCATCCGGGTTGCGATCCTTGTAGCTGCGCATATCCAGTACGAAGATATCCAGCAGCGAGCCGTAGGAAATCTTGCGGTAAACGCGGCCATCCACCGCCATCTTCCGATCCAGTGGCTGCCATTCATGGAAGGCCTGGAAGCCGCGCTGTGCCAGCAGATTTACATCTTTGACCTGGTACTTGTCGTCTTCCAGGATCTCGCCTGGGTACCAGTTGTTCGTCGTCTCGTGGTCATCCCACTGCACCAGCTGTGCGACCTTGGAGTTGAACAGCTTGTAGTTCTCGTCCATCAGGTTATAAGCGTGCTGGCCGCGGAACTCCTCCAGAGTTTCGGCCACCTTGTTTTTATACGGGCTGGTGAGGTTCTTAAACACGCGACCGTCGTCCAGTTTGTGGTTCGCTTCGATCGGGCCATCGGCGTAGACCGTATCGCCGGAGTGAATAAACAGATCCGGGTTGCGATCCGCCATTGTCTTCCAGCAGTACATGCCACCGATGTCCGGGTTGATGCCGTAGCCCTGACCCGCCACATCGCCGGACCAGTGCAGGCGAATGTTCTTGTGCGCCTTTTTAGCGCCCGGGGCGGTACTCGGTGCGGTGGTGAAGCTGCCGATGACCGGCACGGAGCGCATGGAGGTCTCCTGATCCTCCATGGTCACGCGGTAGTGGATCTTCTTACCCGGCTCCAACCCGACCAAGCGGAGGCGGCCGGTTCCATCCGTTTCTGGGGTAAGAACGCTGTTGCTGCGGAAGGTTTTGGTCTTGTGCCGTGGAAACGCCGGATCTGTCGAGGTTTCGATGATCATCCGCGCCGGTCGATCGACACGGGACCACACGAGACCGCCGTCGGGGCGTACATCGCCGGTTGCGACGCCATGTGTCATCACCGGACGGGAGCGACGAAGTCCCACCGATCCCACTGCGCCGCTGGAGCCCACCGATGATCCGGCTGTGGAACCGGCCATGCTTCCGGCTTGCGAACCAAGAGCCTGCGCGACTCCGGTGCCGAGCAGGATGGCACCAGTGGTACCGGCTCCCGCTAGGAATGCACGGCGGGTGGTGAGGGAAGCAGAGTGTAGGAAAGCAGAGTGTGTGGAAGGCGTGTGCGAGGGGGAATCGAAATTGGAGGATTGAGGATTATTTCTGTGAGAAGTCATAACGGCCAAATTAACGATTCAATCTGTCGTAGCCGTGACGCAGAAACGAACTCACGGTTAATAGGTGAATAGTGGGCACAAGAGGAGGGGCGAAACGAGAGAGCCCAGGCCAGGTGGAGTAGGGTATGAAAACATGCGAATTGCTCGAATTGCACACCCCGAGGGCATGGCGTTTGCGATCGTCGAAGGGGGGCAGCCGGATGGAACCGGCGCCACCTGCCGCGAGATCGCCGGCCACCCGTTCGGCCAGCCAGAATTCACCGGAAAGTCGTGGCCCATCGAAGAGGTCCGGCTACTGGCTCCGATCCTGCCATCGAAAATCGTTGCCGTCGGGCGAAACTACGCTGACCACGTCAAGGAAGTCTTCGAGAAGAGTGCGGAACACCTGCCGCCGACCATCTTCCTCAAGCCGCCGACAGCCGTCGTGGGGCCGGAGGCTCCAATCCGCATTCCGGAATGGGCCACGCGCGTGGAGTTCGAAGGCGAACTGGCGATCGTCATTGGCCGCCCGTGCAAGGACGCCAACCGAAACAATTGGAAAGACGTAGTGCTGGGCTTCACCATCGTTAACGATGTTTCATCCCGCGACCTGCAGTTCCAGGATGGTCAGTGGGCTCGCGCAAAGGGTCTCGATTCTTTCTGCCCGCTGGGTCCATGGATCGAGACTGCGGTAGACAGCATCGACATTGATAACCAGCCGATCAAGGCACACCTCACGCACGATGGCAAGACGGAAACCAAGCAGGATTCCAACTCCAACCAGATGATCAAGTCCATCCCGGAGATCGTTGAGTGGGTCTCGTCTGCCTTTACGCTGCTGCCGGGCGATGTGATTTGCACTGGCTCGCCCGCCGGTACCGCTGAGATGGTTCCAGGCGACCGCATTGAGGTGGAAATCCCGGGGCTGGGCAAACTGGCTAACCCGGTGCAGGCTTACGGCAAATAAGCCCGCGAAACTTCCGGCTTCGCGCTAGATCTTCCGCAGCGCTGCAGGCACGTTAAGTGCCCGCAGCGCTGTTTGCAGCTTCGCGGACGTTTCCTCCGCCTCCATGGCGGGGATTGAATCCACGACAATTCCGCCGCCAGCCCAGGCACGTGCAGTGTTGTCCTCCACGATGGCACAGCGGATAGAGACCATAAACTCCCCATCGCCGCTGGAATCGCACCAGCCAACCGCACCGGAGTAGAACTCGCGTGGGGACTTCTCCTGCGCAATAACCCCCAATGCATCATCGGTTGGTGTGCCACCGATGGCCGGGGTGGGGTGCAGCATCAGCGCCAAATCCAATGCGGAATACTCGTCATCCCGCAGGGTGCCCGTGATCTGGGTTCCCAGGTGGATCATCTCGTTAGTCTCATGGATTTCGGGAGTATCCGGGATGTCCAGCTTTTCGCACAATGGTTCCAACACACGGCGATAATGCTCCACCACAAAGCGGTGCTCGCGTAAATCCTTGGTGGAATTCGCGAGTTCGCGCGCTGTGGCGTCATCAACAGAGAAGTTTCCGGTGCGCGGCGCGGAACCGGCCATGGGGAAGGCCCGGACTTCTTGGCCTTCGCGGCGGATTAGCATCTCCGGGGAACTGCCGACGAACATCGCGCCCTGGTACTCGTCACGGCCGGTGGCAGAAAGATCCACGGCGAAGCCATCACGGTAAGCGGACAAGTCGATTAGCCGGGCTGCAATAAGCAGCGGGTCGACAGTCTCAGCGAAGGTGATATCCACGGCACGGGCAAGGACTACCTTCTCCAACCGCGACTGCTGGATTGTGGCGACGGCGGCGGCGACCATCGCAGTGTGTTCCTCTGTGGTGGTCTGTGGCTCCACGGATTCCACGGTGAGGTGGCGGGCGGCATCCTTGCCGCGAAAGAACGCGGGTGGCTCTAGCGGGCCTTCGGCACGGGTGACGGTCTCCGGTTCCATGAGCGCTGCACGGAGGGAAGTGTCGAAGGGGAAGGCGCCCACAATCAAGTCTGCATCCTTGTTTCGGAGCGCTGTGGATGCTTCAAAAGGATCCGGGAAGGTCGCTTTACGCCCCTGGGTGCGGATACTGCGATCTGGTCGGGAAAGCAGGAAATCCGGGGCGGTTGCCGGTCGCTGCTCGTGGGTCATGGCTGCCATTTTACTGCTTGTGGTTTTGGCAGGCCGCCTCGGTATGGGGTCGGCGCTACGGGGTGGAGGGGTAAGTTTGTCGTTGCATGTGGAGCACCGTGGGGTGCCAGCAGTGCTTTTGTGAATTCTGGATTGGACCACTCGCATGAAATGATGGTGCTTATGAATACAGAATCAAGTGCACAGTCGACATCGGATGCACAGTCTGTCGAGTTTGCCACGGCAATGAACTACTCTCTTGGGGCACACAGCGGTGCCGAGGCTCTTGAGGCTGTCGCGAATTCTCCCTTCGACAAGGTGGAACTGTGGTGGCCATGGGATACGCCGCACCCTTCTGAGCAGCAGATGCGCCAGCTCGTGGAAGCGTTAGCCAAGGGGCGCCAGGAGGATCCGCGCCAGCTTGTCGCTTTGAACCTGTGGGCCGGTGACCTGGCCGCCGGCGATCGGGGAGTGCTGCACTTAGTCGGTTCGGAGGATCCTGAAGATGAGGGTGACTCCGCTATTACCGAGGAGCTTATCGAGCACCTCAATGTGATTGAGTATCTGCACCGTCTCACAGGTGTGCGTCGTTTTAATGTGCTTGTGGGGCGTGGCGGACGCGTGTTGCAACGCCGTCAGGTGCGGGCCTTCGCGGCGGTGGCGAAGCGCCTGGCTAGATTCGGTGGTATCGCGCTTATCGAGCCGCTTAGTGGAATTGAGAACTATCCTGTCACCAGTATTAAGGAGGCAGCGCCCCTCGTTGCTGCAGGTGGTCGCCTGCTTCTCGACGCCTACCACCTGGCCGCCAACGGTGAGGACTGGACTTGGCTTGCCGACCGTGGGCCGGGGTATGAATTGTGGCCGGAGCATATTCAAATCGCGGACTTCCCAGGTCGCGGTGTGCCGGGGAATGGGGATACCCCGCTAGGCGAGTGGGTCAATGCGCTGCGCGAAGCTGGCTATGAGGGTGAGGTCGTCCTCGAGCACGTTTAGTGCGCAGCAAGGCTGTGTGTAGTGGGAACCTGATGAAGTTATAAGAGAATCGGCGTGTCACGAGAGTGATGGAGAGCTCATTGCCTCTACTGTTACTCTTGTGACTCATGTGACTTTTGTTAAAAATGTGAAAACTGTGCGGTTTGTTGTGCTCGTGGCCGTTTCCATCGCAATGGCCGTGACGATGCTTGCTGCCATGCTTGTCGGGGGAGGGAGTGTGGCGCAGGCTCAGCCGGCGCCAGCTCCCAAACCTGCTCCTGTGCCCGCTCCGGCACCAGCGCCTAAGCCCGCGCCAGCTCCGGCTCCCAAGCCTGCGCCCGCTCCTGCACCGGCTCCCAAGCCTGCACCTGCACCGGCGGGAAAGAAGGCGTCCGCAATAGAAAAGGCGCAACCGGGGCGACCAGAGAATATTGAGTTCACCCGTCCTGACGGTAGTGTCCGCAGTGCGATCGTGAGCGTTACCTCGAACTATGACCCGGCCAAACCTGTTCCGGTGCTCTTTGGTTTTGGAGGGCGCGACGATACGCCGGAGAATTATCGCAACTACTCGCGGTTCTCGAACACGGGAGCGGCTAATGAGGCGATTGTCGTGTACCCACGCGGGGTAAACAATGCCTGGGAAGGTGCACCCTACGCCACGACGAAGCGCGGTCAGGATGTGGATTTTGTACGGCAGATCGTCCATGAACTGGGTACGAAATTCAATATCGACCGCAATCGCATCTACGCTGCGGGCATGTCCAACGGTGGTGGGTTCGTGATGAACTTGGCTTGCCAGGCGCCCGACCTTGTTGCGGGTGCGGTGAGCGTGTCTGGAGCTTTCTATAACCCGGTGAACGAGGGGTGTGCGCCAGGGTCTGTGCCGACGTTCATGATTCATGGGCAGCAGGATGAGCTAACCCACTACGACGGTGGGATGCTGCACAATGCTCCGTATCTTCCTGCGCCAAGGCTGATTCACTCGCGTGCGATGCGCAATGGGTGCGCTCCGCAGCCGGTAGTGGAGCAGAAGCCCAGCAATGTTACCCAGTTTGGTTACCCTGGCTGCCGGGATGAAGCTGTCTTCTGGCGCATTAATGACCAGGGGCACAACTGGCACTTTGCGCCAGATGTTGCAAACGAGGCGTGGAACTTCCTTGCGCGTCAGAATAAGGCGTTGCCGCGAGCCGCTGGCTAGGGGGATTGGTACCCCCGAAACGCCTCACATGGGTCACACAAGTAGTCAACTTTCGAGTTGTTTAACATGGGGCACACCCACCTTAAGTGTTTTGTAAGTAAAACCTTCTGATTCTTCGGATCAACGTGTATATTTGAACGGTGCTTTTCAACTACATGCGTTCGAGCCTGACGAGCTCCGCAACAACCCACAGTAAAACCCGCTCAACTGCAGCGACCCACGGTGGATCCGGCTCATTCAATCCAGCTCCCCGTCGCTCCAGTCGCTTCCGCAAGGCCACTCTCTCCCTGGCGGTAGCCCTTGGCCTCGGCATGGGCACCTTTGCAGGTCCAGCTTTGGACACAGTTGCCGGTACGGAAACTGCAACGCCCCAGGCTAGTGCCGCCCCGAACCTCATCAGCAGACTTTCTGCCGGCTTCAGCGACCTCGCAAGCTCGCTCTCCCCACGTCCGGCGAATAAATACCAGACCTTCAATGTCAAGGGAAAGACCCGCACCGCGATCGTCGACGTCCCTGCAAACTCGGCGAACCGTAAGAAGCCAATCCTGTTCATGTTCGGCGGCCTTGGTGTCAACGCTGCTGCAACCAAGAGGATGTCTCGCCTGAATGCCACCGCGGGCAAAAACGCGATCATCGTTCACCCGCAGGGAATCGACAACGCCTGGGAGGGTGCGCCGTACTCCAAGACCCGCCGCGGCGAAGACGTTGCCTTCGTTCGCGAGATGGTGCGCTCCTTGTCTAAGCGCTACAACGTTGACACTCATCGCGTGTACGCAGCCGGCATGTCCAATGGCGGCGGTATGGCAATGAACTTGGCCTGCCAGGCTCCCGATCTGGTCGCCGGTGTCGTATCTGTTTCTGGTGCTTACTATGACGCCACCATGAACCACTGCTCGGGGCGGAATGTACCGACCATGCTGATCCACGGCGCACACGATGACGTGGTCCGCTACGGCGGGGGTGTTCGCCACGGCATGCACTACTACGGTGCTCGCTCTGCCTTCGACAACGCGGCACGCCGTAACTCCTGCAACATGCGTACGCTCCATGGGGTGCGCGCTCACGCATTGACCGCTGGATTCACCTACGACGGCTGCCGTGCCTTCACCGTACTGTGGCGTGCAAACGCCGGTGGCCACAACTGGAATGCTTATTCCCCGGACGCTCCAAAGGCTGCATGGAACTTCCTTTCCCGCCAGCGTCACCTCTAGGCTTCAAGCCCTCTAGGCCTGTAGCTCCTTAATGGATCCGCACCCAGTGTGTGGCTGAACCCCCGCCTAACCCGCGGGGGGGTTCTTTATACCGCCAGCAGATTCAGTTCCCTTCGCACCCGGCGCCCAAGCGAACGCGAAGCGCTGAAAGCGAAAAGGTACAGTTAAAGACCATGAGTGAAGTTAGCGAAGTTCGCGTTCGATTCTGCCCGTCACCGACTGGTACCCCGCACGTCGGCATGGTCCGCACGGCACTGTTCAACTGGGCTTATGCCCGCCACACCGGCGGCAAGCTCATCTTCCGCATCGAGGACACCGATGCGAAGCGAGACTCCGAAGAGTCCTACCAGGCCATCATCGACTCCCTGAAGTGGCTGAACCTCGGCTGGGATGAGGGGATCGAGGTTGGCGGCCCGCACGAGCCTTACCGCCAGTCCCAGCGCATGGACATCTACGCCGATGTTCTAGAAAAGCTAAAGGAATCTGGCGACGTCTACCCGGCCTACTCCACTAATGAGGAGGTTCAAGCTCGCCACAAGGCCGCAGGTCGCGACCCGCAGCTGGGATACGATAACTTCGACCGCGACCTCACGGAAGAGCAGATCGCGCAGTTCCAGGCCGAAGGCCGCGAGCCGGTGTGGCGCCTGCGGATGCCCGATGATCGTATCTACGAGTGGCATGACCTGGTCCGCGGCGATATGAGCGTCGACGGCAAGACCGTCCCGGACTTTGTGGTTGCCCGCTCGAATGGCCAGCCGCTGTACACGCTTGTGAACCCGGTGGATGATGCGCTGATGGAAATCACGCACGTCCTGCGAGGTGAAGATCTGCTGCCGTCCACGCCGCGACAGATCGCACTGTACGAGGCTCTGGTACGAGTTGGCGTCGCTAAACAAGTACCTACATTCGGCCACCTGCCGTTCGTGATGGGCGAGGGCAACAAGAAGCTTTCGAAGCGCGACCCGGAGTCGAACCTGTTTAACCACCGCGACAACGGCATCATCCCGGAGGGCATGCTGAATTACCTGTCGCTGCTCGGCTGGTCGCTGTCTGCGGATGAGGATATCTTCACGATGCAGCAGCTCATCGACAACTTCGACGTGGCGGACGTGAAGCCCAACCCGGCGCGCTTCGACCAGAAGAAGCTGGAGGCCATCAACGCTGACCATATTCGCCTGTTGGAGCTCGGCGACTTCACCCAGCGCCTGCGCGCCTATCTGGAGGAGCACAAGGACTTCCCGGCGGATTATCCTGCGGACAAGTTTGCGTTCGCCGCGGAGCTGGTGCAGACGCGCATCAAGACTCTTTCGGACGCCGACGGTCTGCTGCGCTTCCTCATTACTTCCGACGCCGACTTGTCCCTGGATGAGAAGGCCGCGAAGAAGAACCTGAAGGAGGACGCGGTGGAGGTTCTCGAGGTTGCTATCGCGCAGCTGGAGGCCATCGCGGACGGGGAGTTTAAGACTGATGTCATTGAGAAGGCTCTGCAGTCGAAGTTGATCGAGGAGATGGAGCTGAAGCCGCGTAAGGCCTACGGTGCCCTGCGTGTGGCCATCAGTGGCGCGGCTGTGTCTCCGCCGCTATTCGAGTCCATGGAGCTTTTGGGTAAGGAGTCCACGCTGGCGCGCCTGCGCTCCGCCCGCGAACAGACCCCGTTTGTGCCCGCGCAGCAGTAGGTGGTTCCCGCGGGGCGGGGACGTAGCTGGCTGAAGCTGGGAGCGGGTGGGCTGTCGCCAGAAGGGGTCTGTTGCCGCCGAAACGCGGTCGGCCATTGTCAGAAAAGTTGCTCTGAACAGCTGATTTGCTTGTAATTCACTGTTCTGGTTATAGTATTCCTCGTTGCGAACGAGGTTCGCTGCGTTAAATGCTCTGCGTTCAAAGGGTGTGTGACGTGCGAGTTTTGTTCGACGAACGATGGCCTATGGTGTAATTGGCAACACTACGGTTTCTGGTACCGTCATTCTAGGTTCGAGTCCTGGTAGGCCAGCGCCCCGTTCGTCTAGCGGCCTAGGACGCCGGCCTCTCACGCCGGTAACACGGGTTCAAATCCCGTACGGGGTACAAAATGGGACGCCCTCGGAGAAATCCGAGGGCGTTTTTGCGTTCGCCGGGAGAGGGGCTGTGGAGGATGCGGGGGATGGGGTGTGGCCAGGGGGCTGGAGCGAGTGTAAAGACTTCCCGCGGCGGGCGAAATGTCCAAAATTCTATATCTTAGAATATAACTATTCTATTCCTGCAGGTCACAGCGTCGCGAAAAAAGCTTCAGGTATGCTACTTTCATTAACTCGATAATTTTGGACAACGGCAGGGGACCGGGCAGGATTCGCCCGGTAATCGAGCCACTAAATCAGCATTGCCCCGCGGCTACTTACATGCAGCGCTTGCCCATCCCGGAGGAGCACAAGCTTCCAATCCTTGCCATACTTTTCCACTGTTTGGCTGATGACCTCAATGGGATATGGGCCAGTCGTGCCCTGTGCATGGGGGACAACGACAAATTCAGTGAGATTGAGGCCAGAATAGTCCGTGAGATGCGGAGCCACAGACGGGTCGTCCATTACCGATGCCGGTTCGATGGATGGCCCAGCAATAATCGCCCCTGCTGAACTGCCCGCATAGCGTTTCCCGTTCCTCACTGCGTTGATAAGCAGCTCGTCAGCCCCGGAGGATTTTAGTCCGTGGAGCAGACGAAAACTTTCACCTCCGGCTACGTAGATACAATCCGCAGCGTCCAATGCATCGCGGAAAGCCGAGGGTTCAGTCTCGGCTACCGTGATGGGAACCACCGTGTCGGCGACGTCCCTGATGGCATTGAGTTCTTCCTGTGCGAACGGAGCCTGCCTCATCTCGGAAGCGGCATCGTCTATGTACAGAACCTTGCCGGACAAGAAGTCGCCAATGTTGGGGTGCAGAAATGAAGCGAGTAGAAGATCCATAATCTCCAGGTTACGGCCTTACACGGCGCCGAGTCCCGCTTCGCTACTTCAGCTTGCGCAGGCGCAGGAAGACGGTCTCGCCGGTGGCATCCTCCAGCGCGTCGTTATCCGTCACCGCGTACATCTGGCCATCCGCCGCGATGGTGAAGCCCTCCAGCTTCTCCTGCGTCCAGCCATTGGTGGCGCGCAGCTTCGGCAGCACGTCCACGGCCAGCTCCTTCTTCACCATCGGCAGCGTGCCACCATTCGCGCCCTGAGCCTCGCCTGTGCCCGCGCCCTCGCCGCCCTCGGGCAGCGTCACCTTCATCACGCGCTTGATCTTCGCATCCGGGCCGTTCAGCTTGTCGCGCTCGATCACCAGCAGGTGCTTGTCATCCAGCGCGGTGATCTCCGACAGACCCATCCAGTCGCCCTTGCCAGCGGGCTTCTCCAGCTCGTAGCCGAACCACTGCCACGTCTTGGTCTTCGTGTCGTACTTGCCGATGCGCGTGGTGTTCTCGCCCTCTGCCGCCTCGAGCTTCTTCGCCTCCGGATCCTTCCACAGCGGTCGCTGCACGGCGACGAAGAGCTGTTCCACGCCGTTGGCGTCCTTGGTGGAAGTGACGCCCTCTAGTCCCCACTTGCCGATGTGCTCAGCAACGTCGGCAGGCAGTTCGATGGTAGAGGTGATGTTGAGGTCCTTATCGGTGTGGAATAGGCGGTTATCCTTGCCCTTCTTGCCCTCGGACGCCAACCAGAAGCCACCGTCGGCAGCAACCGAAATGCCCTCAATGTCCAGATCCTCGGCGGGGGCGCCGTCACGCTTGATGGCACGGCGCTCGGTAATCACGGCGGGCTGCTTGGAGGTGTCGATGGTGTACACCCAGCCGTTGGCGAATGCGGAATCGGAGGCTGCGTACAGGCGGTTGGCGTCCTTCGGATCGGCGGCCAGAGCACCCAGTGCGCCCCAGCCGATGGGCGCGTCGCCTTCATCGGCGGACACAATAGAGGGCTGAGATTCCTTGCCATCCAGACGGTACAGCGTCACTGCGCTGCGCACACCATTCTCCGGCTCGTCCACCTCACTGGATACAGCGAGCATGTTGCGCTCCGGGATTGGCAGGATGCCCTCGGGACCGTTGGTGGTGAACAGCATCTGCACGAACTGCGGGTTCGCCGGATCGTTGACGTTGTACACGGTAACGAAGTTGGAGCGTTCGGAGCCGACGAACGCATAAGTGGTGCCATTCATCTTGGCCGTGGCGATACCTTCGATCTCCACGCCCTTCTTCTTGGCGCGCTTGTTGTTGTGCAGGCCGTGGCGGATGGCCAGGTTCTCCACGGAGTTTCCGGCATCCCAGGTGATCTTGCCGTTCGCGTCGAAGACGGTCCAGCCGCGGGTGCCGCCCTTCCAATCGCCCTCGTTGGCCGTGGCCACGTGGTTATCGTCGATCCACGCGATGGCATCCGGCTCGCGCGGAGTCTCTGGCAGGGTATCGGTGGGGTTGATGATCTTGTCGGACTGCGTGTCCACACCCTTAACCTCGGCGCTACCCGCGCTGAACACGTTAGTGATGCGGTTGGTCTGAAGGTCGATGATGGCCACACCGTTGTTTTCTTGCAATGTGACGGCTAGCTGGTTCTTGCCGTTGATGCTGACGTACTCCGGTTCCAGATCCTCCGGGGTATCCAGCCCGGCCTTCTTCACGATGTCCAGCAGCTGGCCACTTTCGTCCTCGAAGCGGATCGGGGTGGCCTTCCAATCCTTTGGCTCGCCGGAAAGATCAATGGTCTGCACAAAGCCAGTAGGAAGCTGCGGCAGGTTGCCGTCATTGAGCTCTTCATTGCGCTGGTTCTCCATGGCAATAGCAGCCTTGGGCTTGCCGGATGCGCCAGCGGGGGAGATAGCGATGGAGTCAGGCTGCCCCTTCAAATCGATGGAGGAAACACGGGTGCGGTCGGAGACTCGCACGATGTCTACGCGTCCCTTCGGATTGGCGAAGTCGCCTCCCGTCTCGTCGATGACCACCAGCAGGTAGTCGCCGTACACAGCTACGGAGGTCGGCTCGTCCTTGGCATGGCCCTGCGCCTTGAGGTCCAGGGTGCCGAGACCCTGTGGCGCGTTCGGGTTGCTGATGTCAATGAATCCGATGCGCTGCGCCAGCGCGTCGGTGTGGATCAGCGTCTTGCCGTCCTTCGACACAGTGGAGATCTCGGCAACGGTCGGTGTGGACTTGTCTTCGCCGTCAGGGCGGTTTTCGTACACAGGGAAAGTCGCGGTGCGCTCGAAAGTGGACTGTGCGTCCGGGGTGCCTGGGTTACCTGGGTTGCCCGGCTGCAAGGAGCCAGCAAGGCCGCTGGAACCGGGTGCGCTGGAACCAGGTAGGGATGAGCCGACAGTAGACCCCGCAGAAGATCCAGCCGAGGAGCCGAAGCTGGAGGATCCCAGGGTAGAGCCGACCACGGTCTGCGAGCCGACCGTCGCGTTAGCTGCGGGAACCGCGCTGAAGGGAACTACCGCCAGAGCCAGCGAGATACCTGCGATCTTTCGCTTACCAGCCGAGTTAAAAGACTTCTTGCCGTTGGACTTAACGCTGTTGAGTTGCATGGAGCGCCTTACACCTATCTGTTCTTATAAATTACGAATAACCGAACAGATTTTTCCACGTAGTTTTTGCCGCAGGTTTAAGACAACATGGCGTTCAGGTGAACTCACAGCACCAAGCGGTAGCCGATTCCCGTCTCGGTCGTAAAGTACTGCGGGTTCGCCGGGTCGGCCTCCAACTTCTGCCGCAGCTGGGAGATGTAAACCCGTAGGTAGTTCGTCTCTTTCTTGTACGCCTGACCCCACACGGCCTGCAGCAACTCCACCTTCGTAACCAACGTCCCGCGGCGACGGATCATGTGTTCGGCAATGCCCCATTCGCGCGGGGTGAGGTGCACGTCCTCACCGTCCACTGTGACGCGCTTTTCAGGCAGATCAAACTTCACCCGCCCGTCGGAGGTCTCAACCACCGGCTCCTCGGGGATGCTCTCGCCGGGCGCCCTGCGCAACGCCGCCCGCAGGCGTGCCAGCAACTCGCCGACGGAAAAAGGTTTGGTCACGTAGTCGTCCGCCCCCTCGTCGAGCGCGTTGATCTTGCCCGATTCGTCGTGGCGCGCGGACACCACCAGCACCGGAATATCCGTCCAATTCCGCAGCGAGCGCAGGACCTCCAGGCCACTCAGGTCCGGCAACCCGAGGTCTAGCAGCACTGCCTGCGGGTGCCACTTCGAGGCCTTTTGAATCGCCGCCGTCGCGGTCGTGGCTACCTGTACGTCGTAGCCACGCGCCCGCAGGGTGACGAGCACCGCGTTTGCCAGGGCGACGTCGTCTTCTACCATCAAAATTTTCTCGCCGCTCATGGGGCTAGCTGTTCTCCTTCTTCTTTCTTTGTGACGCCAGGCGCCTCCCCGTCCTCCAGGGCTCCCGTTGCCTTCGGCAGGGATAGAACCAGTGTGGCGCCTCCACCTGGGGTTTCTCGGGCTTCAAGTGTTCCGTTCATGGCTTCGGCAAACCCGCGCGCAACTGCCAGGCCAAGCCCAAGGCCATTGGTGTTGGCAGTTTCATCGCCTAGGCGCTGGAATGGGGTGAAAATGTCGTTTAAGTGTTCCGAAGGGAATCCCGGACCGTGGTCGATAATGGCCAACTGCACAGTGCCATCAGCGTCAGCGGTTCCAGCGGTGCCACCAGCGCCAGCGGTCTCCTCAGCGCGCAGTTCAATGCGAGAGTGGGGAGCGTAGGTGCGGGCATTAATCACAATGTTTGCAATGATGCGCTGCACCAAACCTGCATCGCCCAAAACCGGCGGGACTGAGGCGTCGATAAAAGAGTCGATGTGCTGCGTGGCCTCCGGCAGTTCGGCGCGGACGGCCTCGACCACATTGGTGTAGAGCACCGGGGAATTGTGCACGGCGACGGCATTGGAGTTCACACGGCTCATATCCAGCAGGTTGCCGATGACGGTTTCCAATCGGTCGGTACTGGTCTCGATGGTGTCCAGCAGTAGAGCGCGGGAATCATCATCCAGCTGCATGTCATCCATGTTCAGAGCACTGACCGCGGCTTTGATACCGGCCAGCGGAGTGCGCAGGTCGTGCGAGACGGCCGTAAGCAGCGCGGTGCCCACCCGGTTGCCGGCCTCCAAAGCGGCGGTGGCTCG
The DNA here is from genome assembly GCF_056388495.1 of Corynebacterium sp. TUM25020. Taxonomy (NCBI): domain Bacteria; kingdom Bacillati; phylum Actinomycetota; class Actinomycetes; order Mycobacteriales; family Corynebacteriaceae; genus Corynebacterium; species Corynebacterium sp. TUM25020. The sequence goes on from NZ_JBWJFG010000001.1 coordinate 253,167, forward strand.
GCGCATTGCGTCGATCTGCTCACGGTCAATGATGGCGGTGATACGGGCGCCGTGCGCCTCGATCATCGCACTTTCGGCAGGGGAGAGATCGCGGCCACCGAGCACGAAGCGCATGCCATCGCCCGCGCCAACATGAGCCGGAGCCTTCTTGCTATTCCACGGTTCACCGATACCACCGGGGTCGGTGGTCTCCATCGTGAACCACTTCTTGCGCTCCTTCGAATATTGCTGCAGATCCACGCGGCGCAGATTAAAGGTCTCGCGCAGGCGCTCCAGCAGGCTGCGGATATCGTCGCCCTCGTCCAGAGCACCGCGGGCCAAATCGGAGAGCACCACGGCCTGCCCCAGGCGCCGATTGGCGATGGCGCGCCGCCTTTCCGCAATATCTACCACCACGGCCACAGCCGCGGAGATCACAAAGAACAGGATAATCTGCACCACGTTGGCAGGTTCCGTGACAGTGAGCGTGTGGAAGGGGTGGGTAAAGAACCAGTTCGCCATCACCGAGCCGATGATCACCGCCACGATCGCCGGACCGAACCCGCCAGCCAGAGCGGCGAACACCGCAATGGTCAGGTAGCCCAGCAGGATGGACCCCAAGGCACCGTCTTCACGGTCGAAGGGCAGCATGGCGAAAGTCAGCAGCACAGGCCCTGCTATCGCTAACAGCCAACCGAGTAGTCGGCGCGCCGGGCTGAGCTGCTTCGAGGTATCCAGACCCGACTTGCGCGCCCGCGACAGGCTAAAGAGCCTGGGCTTTTTGGCATCGGCAGACTTGGTAGACGCGCTGGACGTGGACACGATATGCACATCGATACGCCCAGAACCGTCGATGATCTTGTGGCTGGTCGAGCTGAACAGGCGACTCATCCGCGTGCCCAGGCCAATCACCAACTGCGAGGCATTGACCGTGCGGGCGAACTCCAGCAGCGTATCCGCCACGTCATCGCCCTCAATCACCCTCCACTGGCCGTCGAGGGATTCGGTGAGCTCCTGCAACCGCCGCAGCCGCTGGGGCAGATCAGCCCCGAGCGCTTCGTCTGCGCCGGAGACATAAACCACCAGCATTTCGCGACCTGCCACGCGCCCGGTGATGCGTGCCCCGCGGCGGATCAGCGCCTCGGAAACCTCATCGCCCTGTACAGCCACCACCACGCGCTCGCGAGTGGGCCAGTTTTCCTTGATCTTCTTGTCTTCGCGGTACTTCTCCAGTCCCTCATCGACCTTGTCCGCCAGCCACAGCAGACTCAGTTCGCGGAGCGCCGTGAGGTTACCGACCCGGAAGTAGTTATTCAGCGCAGTTTCCGCCTGCTGTTGGCGGTAGACCTCACCGCGGGCGAGGCGGATACGCAGCGCGTCGGGGGAGAGGTCCACCAGCTCGATCTCGTCGGCGTCACGAAGCACCTGATCCGGCACCGTCTCAAGCTGGCGCGTACCGGTGACGGCAGAGACCACGTCGTTGAGCGACTCCAGATGCTGGATGTTCATGGTGGAGATGACGTCGATGCCGGCATCCAGCAGCGCGTACACATCGTGCCAGCGCTTTGCCGTTTCGGCAGTGCGGCTACTGTCCGCGGCTTGCTCACCCACCACGGTGTGCGCCAGCTCGTCGACAAGGATGATCTCCGGGTGTGCTTCCAGCGCCGCTTCAAGGTCCAGTTCCGAGTAATTGCCACCCCGGTGCGGAACCGTTTTGCGGGGCAACGTCGGCAGTCCCTCAGTGAGCTTACGGGTACGTTCGCGCCCGTGGTCCTCCACGATGCCAACCAGTACGTCGCGCCCGCGGTCATACAGGTCGTGCGCTTCGTTGAGCATGGCACACGTCTTGCCCACGCCAGGGGCGAAGCCGAGGTAGACCTTCAGCGTGCCACGCTTTGTCATCGTTGCTTGTGCTCCTTGCTTTCTTGCTGCACCCTGTTCGCGGTGCATATGTGGGTGACGCCACGTCTCCCAGCGTTAATTACTTTTTACACCGCCAGGCAGACCACGCTGGGACTTTTCCCAGCGCTACTGCTCGCTGAGTGCCTTGTTGAGCTTCACCACATTAACCGGTGCTCCGTCGGCGCTTCCGGTGTAGTTGCCCTCGGTAGCGTCATTGACAAGCTGTTCTACCTTCTGCTGGTCCAGGCCGCGTTCCTTCGCTACGCGCGGAGTCTGTAGCTTGGCGTAGGCAGTGGAGATGTGCGGGTCTAGGCCAGAACCGGAAGAGGTCACGGCGTCCACCGGAACATCCTCAGGCGAGACTCCTTCGCGCTGGGCGATTTCGTCTCGCTTTTCAGCGATAGCCTCCTGGTACTCCTTGCTATAGGGGGAGAGGTTGGTCGCGGAGGACGCCATGGCGTCATAACCATTGTCTCCCGCAGCAGAAGGGCGCGGGAAGAAGAAGCCCGGCTTGGTGACTTCCTGAGCGATCAGGGTGGAACCGGCGGGCTGGCCTGACGCATTGGTGATCATCGAACCGTCCGCCTTGGCGGGCATAATCCGCCCCACACCCACCATGAACGCAGGGTAAACGATGCCCAGGATCAGCGTGAGCAGGAAGAAAATGCGCACTGTTGTAGAGGCCAGACGCAGGCCATTGCTAGATGTTGCGCGTGCCATGGGATTACTGTGTTTCCTTTCAACAGGGGCCGGCAAAAGCAGACCCGCAGGGTTAGAGTCCGAAGACTCCGCAGATAATCAGGTCGATGATCTTGATGCCGATGAACGGCACGATCACACCACCGAGGCCGAAGATGGTCAGGTTTCGCGAGAGCAGGGAGGCTGCGGAACCCGCGCGATACTTCACGCCCTTCAAGGCCAGCGGGATCAGCGCGATAATCACCAGCGCGTTGAAGATCACGGCGGACAGGATCGCGGACTCGGGGGAGTGCAGACGCATGACGTTCAGCGCGGACAGGCCGGGGAAGGCAACCACAAACATCGCCGGGATGATGGCGAAGTATTTCGCAATATCGTTGGCGATACTGAAGGTGGTCAGCGCACCACGGGTAATCAGCAGCTGCTTGCCGATGGCCACCACGTCGATCAGTTTCGTCGGGTCAGAATCCAGATCCACCATGTTGCCGGCCTCCTTGGCGGCGGTGGTGCCGGTGTTCATGGCCACGCCCACGTCGGCTTGAGCCAGGGCAGGAGCGTCGTTAGTGCCGTCGCCGGTCATAGCTACTAGGCGACCTTTAGCTTGTTCCTTGCGGATCAGCTCTAGTTTCTGCTCCGGGGTGGCTTCCGCCAGCACGTCGTCCACACCGGCCTCGGCAGCGATGGCCTTCGCGGTCAGCGCATTATCGCCGGTGACCATGACGGTGCGAATGCCCATCTTGCGTAGCTGCTCGAAGCGCTCGGTCATGCCGGGCTTTACTACGTCTTTCAGGTGAATGACGCCCAAAACTCGGCCGGTGAGGTCTTCACCCTGGGAACCAAGGGCGATTTCGGCGACAACCAGCGCGGTGCCACCACTGTTGGAGATGTCGTTGACGACGTCGGTGATGGAAGGCGGGACGTCACCGCCCAGGTTGGTGACGAGCTTGGCAACCTCGGACGCAGCACCCTTAACGATCCTGCGGCTCGTGGCATTGCTGCGGGCGGACCATTCCGTGTGCTCCCCAGCGCCAGCGGGTAGCTGAATGCCACTCATGCGGGTCTGAGCGGTGAAGGGGATGAACTCGGCCTCGCGGAAGGTTTCTTCGGGAATGACAAATCCAGATTGCTTCTCGGCGAGCTGCACGATGGAGCGGCCTTCTGGAGTTTCGTCGGCCAGCGAGGACAACTGGCAGGCGTAGACGAGCTCTTTCTGGTCGATGCCTTCCATGGCGACGAACTCGCTGGCCTGGCGGTCACCGATGGTGATGGTGCCGGTCTTATCCAACAGCAGGGTGGCAACGTCACCTGCTGCCTCGACGGCTCGGCCGGACATGGCCAGCACATTGTGCTGCACCAGGCGGTCCATACCTGCGATGCCGATGGCGGATAGCAGCGCACCGATGGTGGTGGGGATGAGGCAGACAAGCAGGGCAACCAGCACCACCGGGGACTGTTCTGCGCCGTTGAAAGCAGCCATAGGAGCAAGCGCCAGAACCACGATCATGAAGATGATGGTCAGCACGATCAGCAGGGTGCCCAGAGCCAATTCGTTCGGAGTCTTCTTGCGCTCTGCGCCTTCGACGAGGCCGATCATGCGATCCATAAAGGACTCGCCCGGCTTGCTGGTGACGCGGATAGCGATGGCATCGGAGAGCACGCGGGTACCACCGGTCACGGCGGAGCGGTCACCGCCGGATTCCCGGATAACGGGTGCGGATTCGCCGGTAACAGCGGACTCGTCGACGCTGGCGGCGCCCATGATGACGTCGCCGTCGGCAGGGATCACGTTACCTGCGTTCACCAGAACAATATCGCCCGGCAAGAGGGACTCGCTGGAGACCTCTTCGCTGACGTCTTTAATGCCTGCGCCGGAGTCCTCGAGTGCGCGAGCCAGATGGGGGTCGTTGACGTCGGAACCGCCGAACTTAAGTGCATTGGATTGGGTGCGAGTGGAACGAAGGGCGTCCGCCTGTGCCTTACCGCGGCCTTCGGCAACGGCTTCGGCGAGGGTGGCGAACAACACGGTCAGCCACAGCCACACTGTGATTGACCAGGTAAACAGTGAGGGGTGCGCGATCGCCAAAATGAGGGTGAAAAGCGCGCCGACTTCTACCAGGAACATCACTGGAGTCTTGTACAGCAGGCGCGGGTCCATCTTCTTCAGCGCCAGCGGCAGAGCCTGCTTTAGCTGGGCTGCGGAGAACGCACCTTCGTTCTTCTTGTTGTGCTTGGCTGGAGCCGAGGCACGCTTCGCGGTGGAGCGGGAAGGGGCATTGAGGGTTGTCATGACAGGGCCTCCGTCAACGGGCCGAGAACCAGGGTGGGCAGGAAGGTCAGGGCACCAACGATGATGGCGATGCCGACCATCACTCCCACGAACTGCGGGCGGTGGGTGGGTAGGGTACCGGCGTTTTCAGCAGCCGGCTTTTGCTTAGCGAAATCTCCTGCCAAGGCCAGAGCCATCACGATCGGCAGGAAGCGTCCCAGCAACATGCACAGACCCAGGGTGATGTTGAACCACGGGGTATCGGCACCGAAGCCGGCGAATGCGGAACCGTTGTTGTTGGAGGCCGATGTGTAGGCGTACACAATGTCGCTAAAGCCGTGCGGTCCATCGGCAGAAATCGACTCGCGGGTGTCTGGCAGCATGGCGGAAATACCTACGCCTGCCAGCACCAACGTTGGCATAACCAGGATGTACAGGCTCACCTTGGTGATCTCGGAAACGCCGATGCGCTTGCCCAGATACTCCGGGGTACGGCCAACCATCAGGCCGGCGACGAACACGCTGAGCAGGGCGATCATGAGCATGCCGTAGAGGCCGGTGCCCACGCCGCCGGGGGAGATCTCGCCCAGCATCATGTCCAGGATCAGCATGCCGCCCGCGAGTGGGTGGTAACTCGAGTGGAAGGAGTCCACCGCGCCCGTGGACGTCATCGTGGTGGTGACCGCGAAGAAGGAGGAAGGCAGCACGCCCAGGCGGTATTCCTTACCTTCCATACCGCCACCCTGGAATGCGGCCAGGGAGGTCTCGCTGGACATCACGACTGCCAGGGAGGAGAAGTACAGCACAGCCATGGCTGCGAGAACGGCCCAGCCCTGACGAGTGTCGTTCACCATCTTGCCGAAGGTGCGGGTCAGGCTAACCGGGATCACCAGGATGAGGAAGATCTCCAGCATGTTGGTCCATGCATTCGGGTTCTCGAACGGGTGAGCGGAGTTGGCGTTGAAGTAGCCGCCACCGTTGGTGCCCAGCTCCTTAATGACCTCCTGCGATGCCACTGCACCGCCCGGGATGGTCTGCTGGCCACCCGTAATCGTCTCGACGGTGGTCGGGGCGTGGAAGTTCTGGATCGCACCCTGAGAGATCAGCAGGATCGCACCGATGATTGCCATCGGCAGCAGGATGCGGAACACAGCACGGGTCAGATCCACCCAGAAGTTGCCGATCTGGCCGTTGCCCATGCGGTTGGCCAGGCCACGGATCAGTGCGATGGCCACGGTAATGCCTACCGCGGCGGAAACGAAGTTCTGTACAGCCAGGCCAGCCATCTGGGTGAGGATGGTCATGGCTTCCTCACCGGAGTAAGACTGCCAGTTGGTGTTAGTCGTGAAGGAAACAGCGGTGTTCCACGCCTGATCCCAGTGCACGGGTTCCTTACCGTGGTTCAGGGGAAGCCACTGCTGCACGCGCTGCAACAGGTAGACGAACACGACGCTGATAGCGGAAAACGCCAGCAGGCTTGCACAGTAGCGAGTCCACTTCTGCTGGCCGTCGGGGTTTACACCGATGAGTCGGTAGAAGCCACGCTCGAAGCCATTGTGCTTCTTAGCAGTGAACGTGGTGGCCATGTAGTTGCCCAGCGGCACATAGAACGCTGCGAGGGCAATAATGACCGTGATGACAGGGATCCACCCTGTGATGCTGCCACTCATGAGAACTTCTCCGGGTTCAACAGGGCAACCAAAAGGTAGATGATGGCAAGGATCCCCAGGACCCCACCGACGATCAGTTCCCAGCTCATAGCTTATCCACCGCCTTCAAGGCGGCACCCATTGCGCCGAACAGCGCGCAGGTTACTGCAACCATTACAAAGTCAAAAAGCATGGGAATATAACAACACTGTTGTCACCCCATGCTTATGACTCTTTACGCTTTCTTAACGCCCCTCCTTAACACCGCCTTTTGACGCCCCGACCTGCGCCGGTGCCGGCGGATGATTATTCGCCAGCGATTGGCGTAGGTTGCAGCTTCCAGACCTCAGTGGCGTAGTCACGGATCGTCCGGTCAGAGGAGAACCGTCCCGATTCGCAGATATTCACCCATGCCTTTTGTGCCCAACCCTGTGGGTTCGCAGCGTAGTCAGCGGCCATGCGGTCGCGAACATCGCGGTAGTCTGCGAAGTCGCCCAGCACGTAATAGGTATCGGATGCGTCCTCGCCGAAGCCGTGGATCAGCGACTGCTTCAGATCGTAGAACCATCCCGTGTAGTCATCGTGCAGGGTGCCGTTATCCAGCGCATCGAGGGTGCGTTTCAGCCCCGGCACGGACTCGTAGAGCTCATAGGGCTTGTATTCGGCGCGCAGCTCCGGCAGCTCCTCTTCGCGGGCGCCGAAGATGTAGGCGTTTTCTTCACCGACCGAGTCCACGATCTCCACGTTCGCGCCGTCCATGGTGCCCAGCGTCAGCGCACCGTTCATCATGAACTTCATATTGGAGGTGCCGGAGGCTTCCTTACCCGCCGTAGAAATCTGCTCCGACACATCGGAGGCCGGCAGGATGTGCTCGGCGGGGGAGACATTGTAGTTCTCGACGAACACGATCTTGAGCAGCGGGGAGACCACCGGGTCGTTGTTTACTAGATCCGCGATCGCGTTGATGAGCTTGATGATCGCCTTCGCCCGCGTATAACCCGGCGCGGCCTTCGCGCCGAAGATCACCGTGCGCGGCGGCAGGTCGCGCTGGTGATCCTCCTTGATACGGAAGTACAGATCCAGCACGTACAGCGCGTTGAGGAGCTGGCGCTTGTATTCGTGCAGGCGCTTGATCTGTACATCGAAGATGGAGTTCGGGTCGACGACCACGCCCTGGCGCTCGGCGATCCACTCGGCGAAGTCGTGCTTGTTGGCAGCCTTGATCTCGCGGAGCTCCTGCATGACCGCCGGGTCGGAGGAGTAGCTGCGCAATTCCTTGAGCTTGTCGAGGTCGGTGACCCAGGCGTCACTACCCGAAAGGCGAGTAAGCAGCGCAGACAGGCGCGGGTTAATCATCCGCAGCCAGCGACGCGGTGTTACACCATTGGTCTTGTTGTTGAACTTCTCAGGCCACAGCGCAAACCAATCGCCGAGGGTTTCGCGCTTGATGATCTCCGTGTGGAGTGCGGCCACGCCGTTGATGGAGTACGCGGCGTAGCAGGCGATCCACGCCATGTGCACCACACCGTGTTGGATGGGGGCCATTCTTTGGATGGTGACGCTATCCATTCCCTCCGCCGAGCGCTCGATGCGGAAGCGACGGTCGATCTCGGCGATGATCTCCCACACACGCCAGAACAGCTGTTGGAAGATCTGCTGATCCCACTGCTCCAGAGCCTCGGTGAGGACGGTGTGGTTGGTGTAGGCGAAGGTGTTGGAAACGATCTCCCAGGATTCCTCCCAGCCCATGCCGTGCTCGTCCATCAGCAGACGCATGAGCTCCGGAATGGCCAGCACCGGGTGAGTGTCGTTGAGCTGCACGGAGTGGAAATCTGCGAAGTTCTTCAGGTCACCGTGCTGAGCCAGGTGGCTGCGAATCATCGCCTGCAGGGAGGCAGAGGTGAAGAAGTACTGCTGGCGCACGCGCAGCTTCTTGCCCTCGTAGGTGGTGTCGTTCGGGTACAGCACGCGGCAGATATCGCTGACGCGTTCGCGCTCGATGATGGCGTCGGTAAAACGCTGGGAATTGAAAGCGTCGTAATCGAACTCTTCCCACGGTTCAGACTTCCACAAGCGCAGGGTGCCGACGTTGCGAGTCCCGTAGCCGGTGATGGGCATGTCATAGGGAATCGCGCGGACCTTCATATCATCGAAGTGCACGACCAACTGGTCGGAGGCACGGCGGATGGTGAAGGGATACTCCTCCTCGCGCCATGGATCCGGGCGCTCCACCTGGAAGCCATTGTCGAAGGACTGACGGAATAGTCCGTAGCGGTAGAGGATGCCGTAGCCGGTGACGGGGTAGTCCTGAGTGACGGCGGAATCCAGGAAACAGGCCGCCAGGCGACCCAAGCCACCGTTTCCTAGGGCTGCGTCGTTTTCTACCTCCAGCACGTCAGCCAGTTCGTGGCCCAGCTCACGGGTAGCGGCCTGTGCCTCCTCGACGAGACCGAGGTTGGTGAGGTTATTTAACAGCGCGCGACCCATCAGGAACTCGGCGGAGAAATAGTGCTGCTGGCGGGTTGCAGCATAGGCAGAGCGGGTGCGCTCCCAATCGTCGGCGATGCGCTCCTGGATGCTGCGGGAGAGTCCCGTCCAGAACTTGCGGGTGGATGCTTGCTGGGGCGGTGTACCTGCGGCAGCGCGGACGTGGCCGCCAATGGCAGTGGAGTTTAGTTCGTGGCTCATAGGTACTGATTCTATGGTGCCGGAGGGGAACTCGCTGGTCGGGAATAGGGCAGGGGGCTAGTGCTCCAGGAACCTCCGCGCATCTTGCCGAAGCGAGTCCTGCAGCCGGTTGAACCCATCCACCGATTCGTCCGATGTCGGGGGAGCCTGGATAATCTCGCTGGAATCTAGCCCAGCTTGCAGCTCACGGGCGCGCGTGATCTCCGCATCCAGCTTCAACCCCATCAGCAGCAGGGTATTGGCCACGATCAACCCTAGGAACCCTGCGATGAGGCCGCCCAAAGCGCCATACATGCCGAAGTGCAGAAAGCCATTCAGGTACAGCTTTACGACCAGCGCCACCAGGATGATTCCAACAAAGGCGAACACCGAGCCGACTGTGAGCCAGCGGAAGCGCCCATAGCTCACGTTCGGCGCCACGTGGTAGAGCGCGGCGATGAGGAAGGTCGACAGTATGGCGATCACCGGCCACCGAAGGTAGCCCCAGATCGGAAGGAAGTCCTGGACAATAAAACGCTCCAGCCACTTCAGGTGCAGGGGTTCGGCAAAGCGGTCGAAAAGTGGCGTCAATAGGTCACCGCGGAAGAAGAAAGCCACCGCAACAAGTACGAGTCCCAGAACCAGAAGAAACGTCAGGCCCCACATGGCCAGCCATGTGCGCACGATATTGCGGCCCTCTCGCCGTCCGTAGAGGCCGTTGGCACTGCGCGAAAATGCGCGGACATAGGCCGAGGAGGAGAACAGGGCGATAATCACACTCACCGTCAGTGTGACAACTGATTGTTGGGTGGAACCGATAATGACGTCCACGATTGTGCGCGCGTTGTCGGCGAAAGTTTCGGGGACGTTCTCGTCGATGAATTGGTCGGTGAGGTCAGTAACCTGTTTGCGGTTCTGATCCAGCACCAGGGTGGTGATGGAGTAGAACGCGGTGAGAGTCGGGATCGCCGTCAGCAACGTAAAGAAGCTCAAGACCGCACCCCGATCCATCATGGCGCGGAAGAAAAACTCGAAGTACAGGCGCTTGGCGATAAGCGGCCATGCCTTCGGGCCGACAAACCGGTTCTTGCTGGTGACCTTTTCGCGGTACTCCGCACGGCTCAGCGCCACGATGCCCTCGCCGCCTTCGGCGCTGACGATGCGTCGCGGGGTGTGTTTCTTTTCCCGCACCTTCTTAATGACGCCACCCGCGCCCCCAGTATCCTCTGCGCCCTGCGCAATCGCGCGTGGGGCATCGCCGAGCGCGTGGGCAGGGGAGTTCGAAGGCGTGGTTGAAGAGTGCATCAACGAACAAACTAGCAGGTACGAGCAGGGATTAGGTGGATTGGCACTGCGTTGTGTAGAGTTCTCCCTGCTGCTTGAAGAAGCACGCGTGCCAGTTTTGTGGCACACGCGCCCCGTTCGTCTAGCGGCCTAGGACGCCGGCCTCTCACGCCGGTAACACGGGTTCAAATCCCGTACGGGGTACAACATTTTAGCACGGCTTACGGGTCGTGCTTTTTCCTTTTGTGGGACGGTGGGCGGTAAAACCGTTTTCGCGCAGCAATCTTCCCCAAATTTTTTGCCGATGGCTTCGTTAATCCGCAATCGGTGTGATGGAATTAACGAATGACTTCTCAAGCAAACCCGGAGGATTCTCCCGCACCAGACGGAGCCTCCACAGCAACCGCGCATTCTTCTAGCGCGCACCAGAACGAACGGACGTTCTTCGGCCACCCCTTCGGTCTAGCAAACCTCTCGGGCGTGGAGATGTGGGAGCGCTTCAGCTTCTACGGCCTCCAGGCGCTGCTGGCGTACTACCTGTACTACACCGTTGCTGACGGTGGCCTGGGGATGGAAAAGTCCACCGCCCTCTCTATCGTCGGTGCCTACGGTGGCTTGGTGTACCTGACCGGCGTGGCGGGCGCCTGGGTGGCCGACCGTATCCTCTCCGCGGAACGCACGCTGTTCTACTCCGCAGTGCTAGTGATGTTGGGCCACATCAGCTTGGCGCTATTGCCGGGCTATGTCGGCGTCACCCTCGGCCTGGTGTTCATCGCCGTTGGCTCCGGTGCTCTCAAGACGACCTCCCAGGTGGTCCTCGGTTCTCTGTACTCGCACGATGATCCCCGTCGCGACGGCGGTTTCTCTATCTACTACATGGGCGTGAACATCGGTGGCCTGCTCGGCCCGCTGATCACCAACGCGCTGTGGGGCTGGAAGGGCTTCCACTGGGGCTTCGGTGTCGCCGCCGTGATGATGGCCATCGGCTTGATCCAGTACACCGCTCTGCGAAAGCAGACCATCCGCGATGCGGGCCACGATGTAGTGAACCCGCTGCCGCACAAGAAGTACCTCCCGGTCTTCCTCGGTGCTGTTGTAGCGGTGGCTGCTTTCGTTCTGCTGTTCGTCACGGGCGTGCTGAAGGTAGCGCAGCTGTCCAACATTGCGGCTCTGCTCGCCGCGGTTATCGCCATTGTCCTGTGGATTCAGATGTACCGTTCCCCTCTGACCACGGATATTGAACGTTCCCGCCTCGTTGGTTTTGTCCCTATGTTCGTGGCATCCGTCGCGTTCTGGTCGCTGTTCCAGCAGCAGTTCACCGTGATTGCGCTGTACTCCGACGAGCGCCTGAACCGCAACCTGTTCGGCATCGAGGTTCCTCCGGGCATGGTGCAGTCCATCAACCCGCTGTTCATTATTTTGTTCGCCGCTGTGTTCGGCGCTTTGTGGACGAAGCTGGGGGACAAGCAGCCTTCCTACGCAGTGAAGTTCTCCATGGCCCTTGGCCTGATTGGCGTGGCGCTGCTGCTGTTCATCCCGTTTGCCGGTGGTGGCGCGAACTCCACGCCGATGTGGGTGATGGTGCTGATTCTGTTCCTGTTCACCATGGGCGAGCTGATGCTGAGCCCGGTGGGTAACTCCATGGCCACCCGTTTGGCGCCGAAGGCGTTCCCCACCCGTATGTTCGGCCTGTGGCAGCTATCTATCAGCCTGGGTACTGCTCTTTCGGGCAGCCTGGCGGGCTTCTACAACCCGGACGACGCCTCCGCGGAGCGCACCTACTTCCTCGCGATGTTCGCGGTCATGATTGCCCTCGGCGCGCTCATCTTCCTGGCGCGGAAGTGGATCGTTAAGAAGTTCGTGGACGTCCACTAACTTCCAACTAGGTTTTCCCCCTCTCACCCCACGCGCACTAGCTCGTGGGGTGTTTTGTTGATGGGCTCTACGTTTTTGGACGCCACAATCACAATGTCTTCGATGCGTGCGCCCCACTTACCGGGGATGTAGATGCCCGGTTCGATGGAGAAGGCCATGCCCTCCTCGATTACGAAGTCGTTGCCGGCGATGATGTACGGCTCTTCGTGGCAGGATAGGCCGATTCCGTGGCCGGTGCGGTGGATGTAGTACTCGCCGTAGCCGGCCTCGTCGATAATGTCGCGGACGACCTTGTCCACCTCGCCGGCGGTGACACCCGGCTTGGCGAACTCCAGCCCGGCTTCCTGGGCGCGCTGCAGGACGTCATAAATCTCCTGCTGCTCGTCCGTGGGCTCGCCGACTACATAGGTACGGGTGCAGTCGGAGTGGTAGCCGCTGGCCAGGGTGCCGCCGATGTCGACAACCACCACGTCGCCATCTTCGATGACGCGATCGGAATGGTCGTGGTGCGGATCAGCGCCGTGGGGGCCGGAGCCGACGATGATGAAGTCCACCACCTCGTGCTCTTCGAGGATGAGGCGTTCCAGCTGCTTCGCAACGTCGTTCTCAGTCACGCCTGCGCGTAGCAGGTTCGGGACCTGGCGGTGGACTTCGTCGATGGCAGCACTGGCGCGGCGTAGCTCGGAAAGTTCTTCGGCATCCTTGCGGATGAATGCCTGGGCGAGCACCTGGGTGGCGTTGACAGTGGAGATGCCGCGGGACTGCAGTTCCAGCAGATGATCGGCGGTCATGGCAGCGCTGACAGCGTAGGAACCTTCGGAGATATGGCCGTAGGGGTCTTCGCCGTCGTTCCACCCGATGATCTCGATGCCGAGCTTGCCGGCGACGGACTTCTTCAAGTCAGCGACGTCCACGCCGGGGACGATGATGCGGGTGGCGTCATTAGTAAGAACCAGAGCCGTGAACCGCTCGTGGGTGCTGATCTTCGACGAGATCAGGTACTCCATGTCGGGGCCGGGCGTGGCGATGACGCCGTCCAGGCCGGCTTGCGCGGCGATATCGCGGACGGTGGCGAGGCGCTTGCTAAACGTTTCGACTGGGAAAAATTCACTCATGGCACCCAGGGTACGCGCCTGGGGTGAGTCTCTGAGCCTTCAACAGGGCTTCGCGAAGCTCGTCGTCGCAGGCGTAGACAAAGAGGCCATGAACACCTCGAGTCATCAGCACATATAACTGATTCCATAGGAGTGTATCTGAGAAAATTCCTTTGCCGGAGCCATCGCTCAACGTTCGCCTATTCGTTGCTGCTCGGAAGTAACTCTCATCTGGAGAAATTACAATCTGTCCATCTCGTAGCTTCACCGAGGGGCCAATGATCACTCCTACGTAATTCAGGTCGAAGCCCTGAATGGTGTATACCGAGCCAACTTCGTTAATCGTTTGAGGCTGTTCTGCCCAAGAAAGATTCTTTTTCTTCACCTTGGCATCAACCGTGATTTCTCTATTCCAAGGCATAGAGAAGTCACCTATGGTTACGCTCCATAAACCAGTACCATCGGGCTTCTTTTTAGAATGGTATGGCCAGTCGTAAGTTGCGACCATTCTGCTTAAGCCGCGATCGGTCTTGGATGCTTTTCTGACGATTGCATCTCGCATATCCTTCACATCTGTGAAAAAGCGAACATGGTAACCCTCACGATCTCGATAATTGGTGTCTAGCGAGAGGTTAGAAATCGTACGGTTCTCGAAAAAGGATTTGAACCAGTTGAGAGTTTCCTGGGAGGCAGACATACGCATTTGATTCTTCAGAAGAATCTTTGAGTACCTATCTTCCGGGACAAGTTCGTGAGGTTCTTTCTCCCACCATTGATTAGCCTGCAGAACCTGACGTGCATCATAGACTGCGATGGTTACCTTTGCGCGTTCGATGATATCTAGTAGTTGGTGATCGCCTCGGTAGCTTTGCTTACCTTGAGTCCACAACAGGTGTGCTTCGTCGATCAGTGCCAGGTCAATCTTTTCGTCAGGAGAGTGTTGCTCGATAAACCTCGTCGGTTTTAAAACGGTTTCGTTGGCTTTCGAGTGGAGTCCTAGCTTTTCAGCAATTTGAGTGTAGACATTCACCTGTTCGTCGTGGTTAACAATCAGATAGCAATTTAGTTGGCGTTCCTCACCAGATTTGGTGATGACCGGGTTTTGCATAATGTCGTAGAAAAGACTACTAAGCAGCACGGTTTTTCCGGCTCCTGCCTCACCTTCGACCATGACAAGATTGCCACGAGAGCCTGTGTGAATCTTGTCGTAGAGAACCTCCATGATTTCACGCTTGGCCTTGATCTGTTCTTCGGTCAAGCTGTGGAAAGGAGAGGCCTTGTAAAGAGCGGAGTCGTAAATCTTCTCCAGTTCCGGAAACAAATTTTGATCAACAGTCTGTAGCTGTCCCCAAATTTCATGGAATACCTCGTCAAAGCGCTCTTTAGTGTAATAGTCCAGCTGGTCATTACTTCGCCGGTTCTCGAGCTTTTTTACAGATTCGACGCTCGAGAGCATCAGCATTAGACGATTCTCCACGTCGAGTGTCAATGATTTATTGAAAAGTTCATGCCCGAGAATGATGAGGCTACTATTTTTAGAATCCTTGAGCTTTGTCCAGTCAGCATCATCCTTGCGTGTATTTTTAAGATGCGACGTGGTGCGTTGGATAATATCTGTGGTTTCACCTACATATGCGGTATAAGGTTTCGCATGTGTCTTTTCTTCATTCTTGATGACATATACGACCGGAAAATTGTAAAGAAGGTCATCGTCGGTTTTGATCTTTTGATCTCGATAAGCTGCTAAATGGTCATTTTCTTCACGATAGGCCTTTAGCTGCTGAACGCCTGCCTCGCTGAAACGGATTTCTTGGTAGGTTGCTCTTGTTCCGGGCTGCTTTCGCATATTTTGCTCCTAACCCCGCACAACCTTCACGGTCACACCGCCGAAGACCGAAAGTCCACGGATCTTTAGCAGGGGAGCGTTCGCAGGCAGACTGCCGGGGTGGATCGCGCCGCTTTCCACGATCAGCTCTGAACCGCCGAAAATGCCCAGGTTGCCCATATCCACGCGCACGCCCTCCGGCACCACAACGTCCACACCACCAAAGGTGGAGTTCAGCCACAGCGTGGTCACGGGATCGCTAAATCTGCAGTGGCGGAGGTCAAAATCAGTCCCGCCGAACACAGTGAAGTTCCAGTGGTTCTTCGGCAACACCCCTGCAGACTTTTCTGTTCCACCGAAAATAGTAAGGCTGAAGCCCGTCTCGGACCCCTCGCCAGTCACGATGTTCTGCGCCTGCGCAAGCACAAGCTCACGGTGGCGTTGGGCGTCCGAACTCTCGCCAGTTTCGGCGACGTCACCGGTCGCGCGGCGCTCAACCGCACCCGCCCCAAAGAGCACCGCTGCAGGCTCGTCCACCAAATCATCCAGAAGATCCACCAACTCGCTACGCTGGATCGCAGCATGCGCCTTGCCCGAGCGCTCGTCGAACTCCGAGATGCTCAGCTGCCCATTGGCCATCGCTTCGGACAGCGCCCCCACAGTGGCAGAACGCTCCTGGTCAGTGCAGCGCTTGTCCTTATAATCGCTCATAGATTCACCCTACGTCAGGAGGCTCCCATTCTCTCCCCATATCGCGTAAACCTGGACTGGCTCTGGGGCACCCCGCCCGGCAACGACGGCACGCCCGCCACGGTTCGCGCCGTTCTTTTTGGTGTGGACGCCCACACGTCAGCCGAAGCCTGGCTCCGTACCCTATCGGCGGATGAAGACGGCCGGCGTGGTGAGGGCGGCTGGGGTGCCGAGCTCGCCAACGCTGGCGCGACGGATGAATCGGCGATGGTGGACATCACCTCCGCGGGCGAGGATGTCGCCGATGGCATCGAGGACGGCACGGAGAACCTCTACAACTTCCTGGCCTCCCGTGCCGACGAGCTGGATTCCGAGCTGACGGTGGAGTGGCGGGAGCTGCCGCGTACCTAGCGCACGGCTAGTTGTCGTCTCCCTCCAGCGGGCCGAGCTCCGCCACCAGCACCTCCTGGGCAACCTTCATGGCCGACAGTGCCGCCGGGGCTCCGCAGTAGCCCGAGGCATGGATGATCGCCTCCGTGATCTCCGTGCGAGTCAGACCATTTTCCAACGCACCGCGGACGTGCCCGCGCAACTCCTCAGTCGCGCGCAATGCCACCAGCATGCCGATGTTCAACAGGCTGCGGTCGCGGCGGGCCAGGCCGTCGCGCGTCCACACAGAACCCCAGACGGTTTCGGTGACATGCTTCTGCAGTGCCTCGCCATCAGAGCCCGCGTTACGTTCCAGGGCGACATCGACGAAGGCATCACCCATGACCTCCCGGCGGACTTGAATGCCTGCGTCGTAGCGCTTGTCGTTTGTGGCCGGGTTTGTTCTTGCGGAATCGTCTCTGGTCATGGCGTCAGTTTCTCCTTCAATGTGCGGGCGAGCGTGTTGTACAAAAATTTTTTGCTGGCAGCCAATGGCTACTTTCGCAGTAGGTCCTCCAGCAGTCGGGCGGCTTCCTTGAGATCCGCGCCGAATTTCTCAGCCGGGTGTTCGCCCATGCGGGCCACGGGGCCAGAGATGGAAAGGCAGGCAATCACCGTTCGGTTTTGCGCGTCCGCCCCGAAGACCGGCACAGAGGCCGAAGCGAGGGAGGGGTCGCGCTCGGCGGAGGATTCCGCAATGCCATCGGCAGCGATCTGCTCTAGATCCTTGCGGGAGTAGGCGGCATGGGGGAGCACCTGATTCTGGAATGCCTCCGGCGCATAGGCAACCAACAGCTTGGCTGCAGAGCCCGCGTTCAACGTCATCCGGTGGCCCACCGGAACCGTGTCCCGCAGACCTGTGGCGGGTTCGGCGTTGGCGATGCACACGCGTTCCATTCCGGAAAGGCGATATAGCTGCACGGACTCGCCAGTCTTTGCCATGAGGTCGGGGAGGATGAACTCTGCGGCGGCCTCCAGACGGGAAGAGGTAGACGGCGCCATCTCGGCCAAGGCTGGACCAGTGACCCACGCACCGTCCACCCCGCGCTCGATCAATCTGTGTTTCTCTAACGCGACGGCGATGCGATGCGCCGTGGCGCGCGGCAGGCCGGTGATGGCGCACAGGTCGGAAAGATTGCGAGGTTCTGCTGCGATGACCGATAGGATGAAGATCGCTCGGTCCAAAACTTGAATACCGCTAGTTGCGGGAATTTCCGTATTGTGTCCCATGATTTGATACTATACATTCCATCCAGTGGAACTGTATAGCGGACACAGAGGAGAGACCGTGACGAACCAACCCTTAACCCTCGCGGAAAAAGTCTGGCGCGACCACGTCGTCGAAGCCGGAGAAAATGGCGGCCCCGACCTGCTGTACATCGACCTGCACCTGGTACACGAGGTTACCTCCCCTCAGGCATTCGACGGCCTGCGACAGGCCGGGCGCAAAGTCCGCCGACCAGATCTGACCATCGCCACGGAGGACCACAACGTTCCCACCGTTGGCGTGAAGACGGGTCAACTGACCGAGATTCAGGAACCCACCAGCCGCCTGCAGGTCTCCACCCTGCGCGACAATGCCGAAGAGTTTGGCATCCGTCTGCACTCCATGGGCGACATTGAACAGGGCATCGTCCACACCGTTGGCCCACAGCTGGGCCTGACCCAGCCCGGCATGACGGTGGTCTGCGGCGACTCGCACACCTCCACCCACGGCGCCTTCGGCTCCATCGCCATGGGCATCGGCACCAGCGAGGTCGAGCACGTGCTGGCCACCCAAACCCTGCCACTGAAGCCCTTCAAGACCTTGGCCATCGAGGTTTCCGGCGAACTGCAGCCAGGCGTGACCTCCAAGGACCTGATTCTGGCCATCATTGCCAAGATCGGCACCGGTGGCGGCCAGGGGCACATCATCGAATACCGCGGCGAGGCTATCGAAAAGCTGTCCATGGAAGCCCGCATGACCATGTGCAACATGTCCATCGAGGCCGGCGCCCGCGCGGGCATGATCGCCCCCGACCAGGTGACTTTCGACTACCTCGAAGACCGCCCACACGCACCACAGGGCGCGGACTGGGACGCAGCCGTGGAGTACTGGAAGTCCCTGCGCACTGACGACGACGCAGAATTCGACACAGTCGTCCACATCGACGGCTCCGCGCTGACCCCCTTCGTCACCTGGGGCACCAACCCCGGCCAGGGCCTGCCGCTGGCGGAGGCAATCCCACAGCTGGAGGACTTCACCAACGACAACGACCGCCTCGCCGCCGAGCGCGCCATGGAGTACATGGACCTCAAGCCAGGCACCCCGCTGCGCGACATCAAGATCGACACGGTCTTCCTCGGCTCCTGCACCAACTCCCGCATCGAAGACCTGCGCGCCGCCGCGGAAGTCATCAAAGGCCGCACAGTTGCCGACGGCACGCGCATGATCGTTGTGCCTTCCTCCACGCGGGTGAAGATGCAAGGAGAGGATGAAGGCCTCGACCAGATCTTTATCGACGCCGGGGCGGAGTGGCGCACCGCAGGTTGTTCCATGTGCCTTGGAATGAACCCCGACCAACTTGCCCCCGGCGAGCGCTCGGCCTCCACGTCCAACCGAAACTTCGAAGGCCGCCAGGGTAAGGGCGGGCGCACACACCTGGTCTCCCCGCCAGTCGCCGCCGCCACCGCTGTGACGGGCCACCTCGCAGGCCCAGCGG
The DNA here is from genome assembly GCF_056388495.1 of Corynebacterium sp. TUM25020. Taxonomy (NCBI): domain Bacteria; kingdom Bacillati; phylum Actinomycetota; class Actinomycetes; order Mycobacteriales; family Corynebacteriaceae; genus Corynebacterium; species Corynebacterium sp. TUM25020. The sequence goes on from NZ_JBWJFG010000001.1 coordinate 272,228, forward strand.
ATCTGTAAAACGACCGCTAGATACCCGCACAAGACCTGCCCAAAAATTTTTTCGAGCCTCCCCGCCAGCGACCTAGACAGCAGGTGGGGGAGCAGAAAGCAGAGAAGAGCACCATGGAAAAGTTCAACACTCACACTGGCGTGGCGGCCCCCCTGAACCGCTCGAACGTCGACACCGACCAGATCATCCCCGCCGTCTACCTGAAGCGCGTGACCCGCACCGGCTTCGAGGACGGCCTGTTCGCCGGCTGGCGCAAGGATCCAGAGTTTATTCTGAACCAGGAGCCCTACAAGAACGCCTCCATCCTGGTGGCAGGCCCCGACTTCGGCACTGGCTCCTCCCGCGAGCACGCCGTCTGGGCGCTGATGGATTACGGTTTCCGCGTGGTTCTTTCCTCCCGCTTCGCCGATATCTTCCGCGGTAACTCGGGCAAGGCGGGTCTGTTGGCCGCGCAGATGGAGCAGTCAGACATTGAACTGATTTGGAAGCTGCTGGAACAGCAGCCAGGGGCGGAAATCGCCGTGAACTTGGAAGACCGCACCGTCACCCTCGGCACCCACACCTTCGGCTTCGACGTGGACGATTACACCCGCTGGCGCCTTATGGAAGGCCTGGATGACATCGGCCTGACCCTGCGCAACGAAGAGGCCATCGAGGCTTTCGAATCCCAGCGCGCCAGCTTCAAGCCACGCACCCTGCCCGCCAGCTAGCGCTTACTTCACAGCCAACGGGCTGGCCAAGTAGTCCAGCCCCAGCAACTTATCGCCGACGAAGTGCAGTACCCACGTGCTGGACTTCTTCACCCGCATATCCTCAATCTCCACGCCGTGCTCGCCCGCCACGCGGGCCAGCACACCCGGGATCACCGTCCCCTGGCCAACAACCATCGACACAGGCGCGGTCGTGGCGGCGTGGAACGCATCCACCGCTGCATCCGAATCGGCAGCCCAACCGGCATCGCCCAGGTTGGCGTCAGAAGTAACATCCAGCCCCAAGTCCTCAGCAATAGGCGCAGCCGTGTGCTCACAACGCACCGGCACGGCAGAGGAAATCGCCTCCGGGCGGTAACCCGACAACCCGGAAACCAGCAGCTCCGCCTGGCGACGGCCCTTCTTGCTCAAAGGACGCAGATCATCGTCACCAGCCCACCCTTCACGCGCATGCGCCTTCGCATGGCGGACATATAGCACTCGACGATCGCAGCCCAACTGCAGCAGACCCATAGCCGCATCCACGACCTTCAGATCCGCCTCATAGCTCAGCAGCTCCTTCGCGTCGGCGGGGGAAACCCAACGCAGCTCATCGGACTCATCATTGGCCTCGAACTCACCGGAAAGGTGCTGGGCAGTCCAGTAATAAACCACCTTCGTGCGGGAACCCACAGGGTAGTGGACATAGCCCAACAGCCAGCCCAAACGCACCTCAAAGCCAGTCTCCTCCAAAATCTCGCGCATGGCGGTACCCGGCAGATTCTCACCCGGATCAACCTTGCCCTTCGGCAAAGACCAGTCGTCGTAGCGAGGACGGTGAATCAGCGCGATCTCCACGTCCGTGGACTCGGGGGCGGAAGGAGTGGAGTCCGCGGCGTCACCGGAAAAGCGCCAAATAACCGCGCCGGCGGCGAAGGTGGGGCGAGCGAACTCTTCGCTGGGACGGGATCCGATGCGGGTCACATGCCCCTGATCGTGCCGCGACATGGCCAGGGACGTAGAAAGATCGCCAGTTCCTGTGTGAGTGATCACTTTTAAAGGGATCCCTTTCGATAGACTATTGCCGACAATCGTATAACGAACCCAAAAATTATTTCGAACTGAAGCCACAGCAGACGGGAAGGCAACAAAGCGACATGGTGCAAGTAGCGGTGATGGGTGCGGGATCCTGGGGCACGACTGTTGCCAAGGTTTTTGCCGACGCCGGCAACGAAGTCCGTCTCTGGGCACGGCGCGACGAAGTCGCAGATGACGTGCGCGACAACCACCGCAACAGTGCATACCTGGGAGACATTGTGCTGCCCGACGCGCTGACCGGCACCAGTGACCCCGCCGAAGCTCTAGACGGCGCGGAGATCGTGGTGCTGGGCGTGCCCTCACAGTCACTGCGCGGGAACCTGCAGAAATGGAAAGAGCAGGATCTCATCGGCGCGGATACCTCCCTGGTGAGCCTGGCCAAAGGCATCGAGCACTCCAGCGGGCTGCGCATGAGCCAGCTGGTCTCCGAGGTAGCGGACGTGCCCAGCGAACGCGTGGCTGTGCTGACCGGCCCGAACCTGGCGCGCGAAGTTGCCGAACAACAACCCGCTGCGACCGTAGTGGCATGTTCGGATATGGACCGCGCGAAGTTGATCCAGGCCGCCGTGGCGGCGCCGTACTTCCGCCCGTACACCAACACGGACGTCATCGGCTGCGAAATTGCCGGCACGTGCAAGAACGTCATCGCTCTGGCGGCGGGCATTGCCGCTGGTATGGGATTCGGCGATAACACCGCCGCCACCGTGATCACCCGCGGCCTGGCGGAGACCACCCGTTTAGCGTTGGAGGTCGGCGCCGACGCGCGCACGCTCAGCGGTCTGGCGGGCATGGGGGACCTGGTGGCCACGTGTACGTCTAAGCTCTCGCGCAACCGCAGCTTCGGCGAGCGACTCGGCAAGGGCGAAAGCCTGGAAGAGGCCGCCAAAGCCACCAAGGGACAAGTCGCTGAAGGTGTGGTCAGTAGTCAGTCCGTGTTCGAGCTGGCGGGGAAGGTCGGCGTGGAAATGCCGATCACCGAAGCCGTGGTGGGAGTGTGCCACGAAGGTGCAGACGTGCAGCAGGTGATGATGGGGTTGCTCGGCCGCAGTCGGAAGGCCGAGTAAGCCACAGGCAGACTGGCAGTCGGGTCGAAGTGGCGGGGCGGTGGGAATGCGGCGTCAGAAAAACAGCTAAGGTAAAACACCGTGAGTAACCAAGCCAAGAAGCACGCACGTACCACTGTCGCCGTACTGTACGGAGGGCAGTCGACTGAGCACTCCGTCTCCTGCATTAGTGCAGGCGCGGTGATCGACCACCTGGATCCGGAGATTTACGAGGTCCTGCCGGTAGGGATCACTGAGGCGGGCGCGTGGGTGCCGGGGACGACCGATACTTCCCGGCTGCGAGCCAATGGGCGCGAGATGCCACGTGTAGAGGATTCCGGCGTACACGTGCAGCTGACATTCGGTGGGGCTGGCTCGGCTGCCGCGGGGGAGATGCGCTACGTGACCGGCCCGCAGGCTGGCGAGGTATTTGCGAACGTAGATGTGGTGTTCCCGGTACTGCACGGCCAGAATGGCGAAGACGGAACCGTGCAGGGCGTGCTGGATCTGGCGGGCGTGCGGTACGTCGGCAATGGCGTGCTAGCTTCCGCTGCGGGCATGGATAAGGACTTCACCAAGCGGCTGGCACGCGAAGCTGGGATTCCGGTGGGCGAGGAGCTGATTCTATCCCAGCCCCGCGATCTGGCCGCTGAAGAAAAGCAGCGGCTCGGGCTGCCGGTGTTTGTGAAGCCGGCGCGCGGCGGGTCGAGCATTGGCATTTCTAAGGTGGATAGCTGGGAAGAACTAGACCCAGCTATTGACCTGGCCTTTTCCCATGACAACAAGGTGATTGTGGAGGCGATGATTCACGGAGCCGAGGTCGAGTGCGGTGTGCTGCAGTATGCGGATGGTTCGATCGTCTCGTCGGTTCCTGCCATGCTGAACGGCACCGAGGATGGCGCCGAAGGGTTCTATGGTTTTGACGCCAAGTATGTCGATTCGACCGTCTCCGCCACCATCCCGGCGCCGCTACCTGCGGACGTTGTGACGGAGGTGCGCAAACTGGCGATTCGCACGTTCAATGCGTTGGGGTGTGATGGCATCGCGCGCGTGGACTTCTTTGCCACGGAGAACGGGCCCGTGCTGAACGAAATCAACACCATGCCTGGATTTACGCCGATCTCGATGTATCCGAAGATGTTCGCGGCTGAGGGGATCAGCTTCGGCGACCTGGTCAGCGCGCTGATTGCCCGGGCGCTGGCTTAGGCCAGGGGAACCTTGTGGCGGGCTCCTTTTAACCTGCTCACGAGTTCCGAATGTCGCTAGATCGGGAATCTGTTACTGGTAATGGTTGTCCATAAAATAAAAGCCCAGTTCAGGGGTTTGCGGTTTGGTGGGCTACTTATCGGCGCGTGGGCACTTTCCCGTTTTAGCGACATCCCCCTGGGGCACCCACTCCTGAGGGGCCGGTGTCGCTGAAAGGGAAAGAGGTTAGCGCGACTGAGCAGAGCTCCCAGCCTTCTCCGTATTCTTCAGGGATGTAGAGATCGCACTTGAAACGGAAGAGATCACCTCGTTGCCAGCAGATTGCGGCATGGCTAGGCCGATGACCTGCTCGTGGCCCAGGGCAAACCAACGCCCCATAGTCGACCCGCGGGAAAGAGATGGATCAGAGAACCAGGGAACTTTGTTTACCTGCGTTAACTGTGCACCAGGCGCATAGGACTTAGGCATAGCCAGACCACAGCGAATCACCACAGGTTCTTGCTCCTCGGCGAGATAGGTAGCCGATCCGCTGGGAGCCTTATCCAACACAGACCGGTCTACTCCATCGGGAAGGAGATCAGGCTTCACCAGGTCAGTACCCTGCTTGTCCTGGTCAGCGCTCTTTTCCGATCCTCCAGCGGATCTGTGGACCAAACGCCAGTCGCCCAGTGCCTCCGGCAGAGATCCCAGGAACTTATGGCATGCAGGGGACTCGGTCGCGCCACCGGAAGTGGAACCGTCAGCCTCGCCGGAAGTGGAACCGCCAGCCACCGCAGCATCGGATAGTGGGTAGGGGGCGGGCTTTGCTGGAGAGTTGGCGTCATAAACAGAGGAAAGAGCAGACCCCACCGCACCGAGGGCATCGCCGACATCCGCCGACGCAGTCACCGCAACCGCAGGCGAACCGCCGACCGCGTACCACGTCCGCAGGTCAGACCCAGGAGTAGCATCCGAGACGGCGGTCCAGCGCGTATCGCCTTCCGACACCACGGGCGACAACTCCGAGTACTGGTCGGGCACGTTCACCCCACAGCGCACAGAAAGCTCCGAACCCGAAGAATCGCGGTACGCCGCCGTGCCGTCCGGCCTAGGATCCCGCACCTCAACGGCACGGAAGCGATCCATCTTCTCCGGCAACCCAGCCACGAAATCGGAGCAGACCTGCGACGACGCCTCCGGCGCATCCACCGGCCCCAGCGCCACAGGCGCGTACACCTTCCGATCCACCGTGATCTTCGCAGCGGTGATCACCGCAATAATCAGCACCACGGCAAGCACCGTCGACAGAATGATCAGGTACCGCGGGGTGGAGACGGGGGAGGAGGCTTCGTCACTCATAGCGCACCATCTTAATTAGACTAAGCGCGGGAACCCAAGCATTGGAACCAAACATTGGAACCCAAGCATCACCGCAACCACGGAAAGGTCCGCATGCGTACTCAACTCACTGTCGCCGAGGCAGGCGAGGCCGCTACCATCGCGGCGATCCGCAACGCCGCGCCGAGTTCTCTTAATGGCGATGACGCCGCAGTGTTGGAGCCAACAGGCACAAATTCACGTCATGTGTGCTCGACGGACATCCTCGTGCAGGGCCGACACTTCACCTTCGACTACTCAACTCCGTGGGAGGTCGGGGTGAAAGCTGTGACACAGAACTTCGCGGACATTCAGGCGATGGGAGCACGCCCCACCGCGATCCTAATGGCGATCGCCACGCCAGGGGATTTGCCGCTGCAGACGGTGGCGGATATCGCGCGCGGCATCGACGAGGGGGCTTCGCCGTGGGCCGCGGAACTTGTCGGTGGAGACGTTGTGACCAGCAAGGATTTGGTGATCTCCATCACCGCCTTGGGTGAGATTTCCGGGCCTGCCGCGGCTCTGACTTTGGACGGCGCGGGCGTGGGGCAGCGGATTATCGCCAGTGGGCCAATCGGCTACAGCGCGGCGGGCCTGGCGATCCTGCGCCACTACGGCTCGCGCAAGGCGATCCCGGCAAACGATCCGATCCTCAACGAACTGGCAGATTGGCACTGTGCTCCGCGTCTGGAGCCAGGCCGCGGATCCGTCGCCCGCGCTACGGGTGCGAGCGCCATGACGGATAATTCCGATGGCTTGATCGTGGACCTGTGTGCCATCGCGGAGCGCTCCGGGGTGTGCCTGGACCTGGACGGGGCGGCGCTGGTACCCGATGAGAAGCTGCGGCATGCAGCTCAGATGACTGGCAAGAATCCTCTGGAGTGGATTTACACCGGCGGTGAGGACCATACTCTCCTTGGAACTACGGACGCCCGCATGCCCAGTGGCTACCGCCGCATCGGGACTGTTCGCAGCCTCTCGGATGAGGTTGGGGAGGACTCGCCTGGCGGGGTGGACTACGTGCTGGTCGACGGCGGCCGCCCGCCGTTTTCATCTGGCTGGCAGTCGGTGTAAGGAGCAGGCATGAATTCCGTACGAGAACAAGCGCACCAGCTGATCGAGCGCATCCACCCGGCGTGGTACCTGCCGGGGCTGCAGTCGGTGCTGGAGGGTGCGCTGGCTGAGGGGCAGCTGGTGGCCCAGCAGGTGCAGGCGGGACAACGAGCGCAGGTCCTGCCCGCGCCCGAAAAAATTTTGCGGGCTTTCGAGTCCGACCCTACCCAGGTGAAAGTGCTGATCGTTGGGCAGGATCCGTACCCCACGCCCGGACATTCCGTGGGGCTGGCGTTCTCTGCGGAGCTGCCCGCGGGCGAGCCACTGCCGAAGTCGCTGAAGAATATCTACACCGAGTACACAGACGACCTCGGCCTGCCAGCCCCTTCCAACGGGGATCTTTCCCCGTGGGCCGACCGTGGGGTGCTGCTGCTTAACCGCGTGCTCACTGTGCAGGCGGGCAATGCCGGTAGCCACCGCGGTCGCGGCTGGGAGGCCATCACCGAGGCCGCTGTCCGCCAGGTTGCCGCCAACCCGCACTTCGCCGCCATCCTGTGGGGCAAGCAGGCCCAGCAGCTCGCTCCGCTGATCGGCGCGGAGCGCTGCGTGATGTCCCCGCATCCCTCGCCGCTGTCCGCCTATCGAGGCTTCTTTGGTTCGCGTCCCTTCAGCAGGGCAAATGCGATCCTCCAGGCTTCCGGCGGCGCGCCCGTCGACTGGCGGCTCTAGCGACGATGGCCGGGTCCGTTCGCTTCTTTGTCGGATTGTGCGGCCTCGAGTTTTCCGAGGAGTTCTTCCAAGTTGGTCAACTCTCTATGGGTGAGTCCCTGGAAAAATGAGTCACGTCCTTGACGTAGGGCAGGCTGAACATCGTCCCACCACTGCTGGCCAGCGGGTGTCAAACAGAGGAGTCGTGATCTCGCATCGGCGGGGTTTGATCGAGCTTGAACCCACCCCACCGCCGTGAGCTTTTTGATTGTGGCGCCGATGTTTCGCGGGTCAACGGCTGTAACCATTGCTACGTCGTTTTGCGTTCGTTCGCCTTCCGCGATCGCCGCCATGGCTGTGAACTGCGCGGTGGTAATTCCCTGCTCTGTGAGGAGAGCTGCCCATGCTCTCTCGGCGCGGCGTCCAAGTGTGGCCAACAGGAAACTAGCGCCTTGGCGGTACTTGACTTTGCTCGAATTATTCATATTTTATGTATACATGACTTCGTTGAAAATCCCGACTGGACACAACACAGTAAATCCCTTCGCTATCGTCCCCGACTCCGTGAGCTTCATCCACTTCGTGGAAACAGTTTTCGATGGTCGAGAAGCAGCGCATGTTCGCACGCCGGATCGAGATGGTTCGATCATCCATGCGGAAGTAATGGTTGGAGATGCCACAATCATGCTTTGTGATCGAAAGCAAGATTGGCCGTTCACGCCAGCCCTCCTGCAGGTCTACGTTCCTGACGCCCAGGCGTGCCTTGATAGGGCTGTAAAGGAAGGAGGCCGCGTCGTCACTCCAACTAGCGATTTCTACGGTGGCTATCGTCTCGCAAGACTTCTTGATCCGTGGCAAAACCTCTGGTGGCTCTACGAGCCGACGGCTCAACCGCAAAACCAGGACGAGCGCGACAGTGACACCGAGTGGCACGATAGCGAGCCGAGTGCCGTCTACAGCACTCTCATGGAGACTATGTGCTCTCTGGGTGAACGATAAACAAGTCAACCCGTTACCTTGTGAGTGTCCCTGATAATGGGGATAGTCGCTGGTCCCGGTATGGCTTACCTGCCCTGTAGTTTCCATAATCCGGGGGGTGTTGCCGCCGGGTTCCAGGACTTTCGATGACAGCTGATAGGGACACGGCCAGTTTCAAACTAGGTCTCTTTGTAACGTGGGTGCTTGCAACGAAGGTCATGACACCAGCGACTGGAACAACGCCATACCCATCTCGTTTTCTAGGAGCTCATCATGTCTCCGGAGCATTCCATCGACATATTCCTTGGTCTAGACGTCGGCAAATCTGAACACCACGCCTGCGCCTTAGACCGTGATGGCAACAAGATTTTCGACAAACCGTTGCCTCAACTCGAATCCGAACTAGCAGGCGTTTTTCACCAGCTACAAAAGCTTGGCACCGTACTCGTAATCGTCGACCAACCCAACACCATCGGCGCACTACCGATTGCTGTAGCCCGGGACTGCAGTTGCGAAGTCGGATACCTGCCAGGTCTTGCGATGCGCAAAGCTGCAGATCTCTATCCCGGACGTGCAAAAACAGACAAACGCGACGCATTCATCATCGCCGACACCGCCCGCACAATGCCCCACACGCTACGTGCCGTCGACCGCAATGATGAGGTACTCTCCGCCCTAAAGATGCTGTCCGGCTTCGATGATGACATCGCCCGCGATTGCACTCGCACTGTCAATCGGCTTCGCAGTATCCTCACCCAGATCTACCCCAGCCTGGAACGAGTTTTTACTGGTAGCACCCTGACTCGCACGCCGATCCTGGAATTATTGATCCATTACAAGGGACCGCAGGGGCTAAAAAGAGCCGGATACCAACGAGTGTTGAACTGGATGATCAAGCACACACGTAAAGACCCCACCCCGCTGGTAGACGACATTTTTGCAGCGCTGAAAGCTCAAACAGTCACCGTGCCTGGAAGCGATGCCGCCGAGTTAGTAATTCCTCAACTGGCTGCAAACATCAAGGCCCTCAAAGAGCAACGAAACACCATTGCTGAGCAGGTTGAAGAGATGCTCGCTGATTTCCCTCTTTGTGAGGTCTTGGATCGAGTATGCCCGGAGTCGGCATCAAGACCGCAGCGCAGATCCTCCTTACGATCGGTGATGGCTCCGACTTCGATAGTGCTGGCCACTTAGCTGCTTATGCTGGAATAGCACCCGTGACTAGACGATCCGGTTCGTCGATCAGAGGTGAGTTCCCAGCACGGTCAGGCAATAAACGACTGAAAAACGCCTTGTTCTACTCCGCATTCGCGGTTATCCGCAGCCACGAACCGTCACGGCGGTATTACGAACGCAAACGCGCTGAAGGAAAACGCCACAACGCAGCAGTCATCTGCCTGGCACGACGCCGATGCAATGTCATCTACGCGATGCTGAAAAACAAGGAGTTCTTCCGCGAAATCCCGCCACGCCCCGTCGCCGCATAAAGCCCAAAGACGAAGCCGACCAGCACACCCTGGCCGGCTCCTAGGCACGCCTAAGAAACTACTCCCAAGACTGTACTCGCCAACATCGGCCCGACACTTGACAAAAACATAGGGACACCCCCCACCTGGATTCGCGTTGGATGCGGGAGATCTACATCACTGGCACGGAAGGAATAACGCGCCACGATCCCGTAAACCGCCCTGCTGTCCGGCTGGTTCGCTAGGGTAGTGGGAGTGAAATCCAGGAAGGCAGAGGCGCAACCGGTGGCAGAAGCACAACCGGCCAATCAGGCGCCCGCTCAGCTCGACGCGCGCATTGTCGCCCAGTGGGCTCGCCTTTCGGCCAGCCGGCTGCGCGAGCAGAGCCAGGCAATCAACGCCCTGAACGTCTTCCCAATCCCGGATTCCGATACTGGCTCCAACATGGCGCACACCATGACCACCGCAGTTTCGGCGGTCGATGCGCTGGAGGAAGGCGCAAGCCTCCCCGAGGTCACCATCGCCCTGGCCACCGGCGCGGTTCGTGGCGCCCGTGGAAACTCCGGCCTGGTGCTCAGTCAGGTATTGCGCGCGCTCGCCGAAGCAGCTTCGCAGGGGCACATCGATGGTCCCGCCGTGGCGGACACCCTTTCGCAGTCGGTGGGTTTCGTCTGCACTGCAATCTCCACGCCCGTCGAGGGCACCGTCATCAGCGTGCTCGATGCCGCCGCCACCGCCGCGCACGAAGCCGAGCCGAACCTCGCCGACGTCGCCACCCGCGCCCTCCACGCCGCCGAGGAAGCCCTGGCCAACACACCCAACCAGCTGCCCGTTCTCGCCGAAGCTGGTGTCGTGGACGCGGGCGGCCAAGGCCTCGTGGTGATCCTGCAGGCCCTGGTCGATGTTCTGGACGGGGCGGGTCTCGTTGATGACGCCCCCACGCCAGACCACGACCGAACCCAGCAAGAAGTCGAAGTGATGTTCTTCTTCGAAGGGAATCTGGCCGCCCTGCGGGAGCTGCTGGAGGCTCATGGCAATTCGGTGATCGTAGGACCCCTGGGGCCAGAGTCCGGCACCGCGCACGTGCACACCAACCGAGCCGGCGAAGTCATCGAGAAGGCCTTCTCCCTGGGAACTGTCACCGACTTGCGCATCGAGGTTCTGCCGGCCGACGGGGAACCCAGCCACCCCGGAATTCAGGGCACGCCTGTTCCGACGACCGGTGAGCCTAAGGCGGAAGACCAGGGGCCGTTCATCGTGGCGCTCACGCCCACCGGCGGGGTCGCGCGACTTTTCGAGGCTGCGGGGGCAGTGGCGGTGGCGTCACCAAACAATAAAACCCTGGGCGAAGCAGTGCAGGGGCTGGGCGCAGGGCCGATAGCCGTGCTGACCAACGGACAGGATGTCGCCGCCCTACAAGGTTTGGACGGGGCGCGGGAAGTCGACATTATCGACACGAAATCGCTGGTTGGTGGGTTAGCGGCACTAGCGGTGAACGACCCCACCGTGGACTGGGACGATAACGTCGAAGAAATGATCGACGCGGTCGAAGCTCAGCGTTTCGCCACCTGCCCGCCCGACACGATGGTCGATACCCTCAGCGCCATGCTGGCCGACGGTGGCGAGCTGGTGACCCTGCTGTGGAGCGACCCGGCAACCAACCAAGCTGCCGTCGATGGGCTGAAAGCCACCTTCGCCGAGCTATACCCGGACGTGCAGATCGACGATCACCACATCGAGCTACAAGGCAACGACCACGACCCGTGCCTGGTGCAGATCGGAGTGGAGTAGCCCATGCTGGGATGGCAGGACTCGCGCCCGCTGTCGGTTGCGATCTCCAACGACCGCGCGAAGCGGCTAGCCGATAAACCTGGCATCAAAACCATCGCCGACGCGGTCCTAAACTTCCCCGTCACCTACGCACGCCTCGGCTCACCTCAAGGGCTGGACGAGTTGCGAGTAGGGGAGAAGTACACCTGCGCTGGGGAGATCCTCAGCGTGGAGGAAAAGGACAACCACTCCGGGCGTGGGCCGCGGAAATACCTGGCCTTTACCTTTACCGACGGCAGCAGGCATTTCCGCTCTGCACTATTTGGGAACGTGGCCTACCACCGCAGCCGCATAAAAAATGGTTCGATGCTGCTCCTACACGGCAAGCTCTCCGAGTTCAATGGACAGTGGGAGCTGAAAAACCCCAGCTATGTCTCCATCCTCCCCGCAATGGATGCCGAATTCGGCATGTTTGGGCCGCTGAAGACCATCGTGGATGTCATGGGCTCCGAAACCGCTGCGCAGGAGCTCTTGGCCAAGCCGTGGATGCCGGGCTACAAGCGCCGCCCCGGTACGTCCACCGCAGAGATGCTGGGGGTGATGGATCACGTGCTGCGGGTGATGGACGAACCCGGCGAATTCCTGCCGCTGCCACGACGTAACCCCGGCGCGCCTGCCTGGCCCGTCGACGGAAAGGGGCGCCCGCTGATTAGCTTCGCGGATGCGCTCCGGCAGATTCACCAACCCAGTGAGGCCGGCCCCGCACCGGCCCGGAGAAGGTTGAAATTCAACGAGGCGCTGGAACTGCAGCTGGTCATGGCTCTACGGCGCAATGACGCCACCAAGCGCACCGGCATGGCGCTCGCGCCGGGCGAGAACGTGAAAAAGCTGATTGCAGGGCTGCCATTTGACCTCAGTGCGGGACAGAAAATGGCGCTGGAGGATATCGGCTCCCGCCTTGGCGGAACCACCCCGGCAAACCTGCTACTGCACGGAGAGGTCGGTTCCGGCAAGACAATGGTGGCGCTGATCAGCATGCTGTGGGCGGTGGATTCCGGCTATCAGTGCGCCTTCGTTGCCCCGACGGAAATTCTGGCCGTGCAGCATGCCCGCAACCTGGTGAAGATGCTGGAGAACACCGATGTGCGAGTATCCGTGTTGGTTGGCTCCCAGAAGCAGGCCGATAAACAACGCACTTTGCTGGACCTGGTTTCGGGGCAAACGGACATTGTGGTCGGTACCCATGCGGTGATTCAGGACTCCGTGGAGTTCTATCGGCTTGGCATGGTCGTGGTGGATGAGCAGCACCGCTTCGGCGTGCAGCAGCGCAACAAACTGCGGGAATCAGCGCCGGTGGATGCGACTCCACACATGATGGTGATGACCGCGACTCCGATCCCGCGGTCGGTGGGTATGACGATGTTCGGCGATCTGACTCCCATTACCTTGGTGGGCAAACCCGGTGGTCGGGGTGATATTGAAACCGTAGTGGTGCCCGCTGACAAAGCGCGTTGGGTGCGTCGCTCCTGGGAGCGCATGGGGGAGGAAATCCAAGCCGGAGGGCAGGCCTATGTAGTGGCACCCCGAATCGATGGTCCCGCTGGCGTGGAACAGTGGTGCGAGCGCATCGCTACGCAAGAGCTGCCTGGCTGCAGCGTGGCAATGCTGCACGGCAAAATGGACGCGGCCGACAAGGACGAGGTCATGCAGGACTTCGCTGCCGGGAAGATCGACGTTCTGGTTGCTACCACAGTCATTGAAGTCGGCGTGGACGTGCCCAATGCCTCCATGATGATGATTCTGGAGGCCGAGAACTTCGGCTTCTCCCAACTCCACCAGCTACGCGGGCGAATCGGCCGTGGACGGCGGGATTCGCTGTGTTTGCTGCACACCACCGCCGCACCGGATAGTCCTTCCTTCCATCGCCTGCAGGTGGTGGCCGACAGTAATGATGGATTCCGCCTTGCCGAAGAGGACCTCAAGATGCGCACCGAGGGGGATATCCTCGGCCAGGATCAGTCGGGACGCTCGGCGCGGAGGGCGCGTCTGCTAGACCTCAGCACCGACGGCGAGGTGATTGAGTCGGCCCGCGACTACGCCGAAGCATTGGTGGCTTACGACGAACAATTAGCGCGCTCCTTGGTGGTGGACATCGAGATCGACGATCAGGACTTCATCGAAAGGAACTAGTCACCCCAATTGCTAGACTCTGGGGCATGGAAATCTGTGCCCCATTTGCGGGAGTCGTGCACTTCCTCGTCGCCGACGGTGATGCCGTCGCCACGGGTGATGTTTTGTGCACGGTGGAATCGCTAAAGCTGGAAGCGCCCGTCCTCGCGCCGGGGCCTGGCGTGGTGCGCAGAAGCAACTCGCAGGACTATGTGGACGTGCACGGCGGGGACGTCCTGTTAAGGGTTGAAGCGCCAGAAGACACAGCAGTAAGCAAATAGGCAGGTTGAACGCAAAGCAATGACACGCATCATCTCTGGAACGGCTCGCGGACGCAGCATCAAGGTTCCTCCGGCGGGCACGCGCCCCACCTCCGACCGCGCCCGCGAAGGCCTGTTTTCCTCCCTGCAGGTTCGCTTCGGCTTTGTTGATGAAGTAGTGCTGGATCTTTTCGCCGGTTCCGGTGCCCTCGGTTTGGAGGCTGCCAGCCGTGGAGCCAAGGAGGTCACGCTGGTGGATAGTAGCGCCGCGGCGGTCAAGGTGATCAAGGACAATGCGCACGTCGTGCCTGAGGCGAAGCTGCAGGTAGTGGAGGCGAAGGCGTCATCCTTCCTAGCCGCAGCACCGCGCAATCACTACACCATGGTGCTGGCCGACCCGCCCTACGAGCTCGCCGATGAGGCCGTCGCCGAGATGGTGGAGGCTCTCATTCCGGTTCTTACTAAGGACGCCGTGGTGGTGGTCGAACGCAATAGTGCCTCACCAGAGACCGCGTGGCCGGAGGGTTTTGAGCCGACTGGGCAGAAGTTGAAGAAGCGTACCTATGGCATTGCCCGCTTCGACATGGCGATTTGGCGGGGCGAGGGTTAGGTTAGGTGCCATGCGAGTAGTTTGCCCTGGATCTTTCGACCCCATCACGCTGGGCCACCTGGATATCTTCACCCGTGCTGCGGCCAACTGGGAAGAGGTCGTTGTTCTGGTGACATATAACCCGAACAAGAACGGCCTGTTCACCGCTGAAGAGCGTATCGAGTTGATCGAAAAATCGATCGCCGCTATCCCGAACGGCCCGCGGAACATCACTGTGGATACCTGGGACAAATTGCTGGTGGATTACCTAAAGGAAAACAATATTCAGGCGATGGTCAAGGGGCTGCGCAGCTCCCTGGATTACGAGTACGAGCTGCCGATGGCGCAGATGAACCAGCGCCTTTCTGGGGCGGAGACGTACTTTCTGCTGACCTCCCCGGAGTATGGGTATGTTTCGTCCACCTTGTGCAAGGAAGTGGCGAAGTACGGCGGTGATGTTTCCGGTCTGCTGCCCGAGCCGGTGGTTTCTGCGGTGGAGGAGAAGTTCCGCGGCTAACGCACGCAAAGCCGTGTCTAAACCTGTACTTGAGGTCAAGTGATGGCACAGTGGAGGCCATGTACAAGACATTCCAGGGTATGGATGACCTACAGCAAATGGTGGAGCAGGCCTATGGCGTGCCCATGACCTCTAACTGCATGGTTCCGCGCCGCGAGGTGCTGGACATTCTCGACGAAATGCGCAACGCAATCCCCATCGAAATGGATGATGCGCAGGACGTCCTCGACCACCGCGATGACATCATCGCCGACGCCCGCGACCAAGCCGATGCGACTATCGCCGACGCCAACTCCGAAGCTAATGCCATCGTCCAGGACTCCCAGGATCAGGCTGATCAGATTCTCAACGACGCCCAGACACGCGCTACCAACACCGTCGCGCAGGCTGAGGATCAGGCAGATCGCCTTGTTAGCGATGCCCGTCGCGAGTATGACCAGGTAACCAGCCGTGCCGCCGACGAGGCCGAGCGCCTGGTCAGCGAAGGTAACGCCAGCTACCAACGCTCCGTCGACGAAGGCCTGGCCGAGCAGCGTCGCTTGGTTTCCGAGTCGGAAGTCGTGCGCAATGCACAGGCCGAAGCCAAGCGCATCATTGAATCCGCCCACGCGGACTCCGACCGCCTGCGCACCGAATGCGACCGCTACGTCGATTCCACCCTGGCAGACTTCGAGGAGACCCTCACCACCACACTGCGCACCGTCAATCGTGACCGCTCCGCCTTGCGCAAGGGCGCCGGCGCCTCCGGTTATCAGAACGACGGCGACCCCCATGGTTACCGTCAACAGCTTTAGACGGGTAGAAATAGGGGTATGAGTAACCCCTTCGTTCTTGCAGTCGGCGACATCCCAACTGGACTCAGCGAGCCGGTCGACGCCCAGGGGGCGTCACCAGTACCGTGGGGCGGCAACATGCTGGGCGTAGCCGAGGGTGCGCCCGTCGAAGTTCATGGAACCCTGGCGAACTTGGGCGAGGCGATTATGGCCACCTTGCAGGTAAGCGGTGAAGCTACGGGCACGTGCTCCCGTTGCCTGCAGAAGCTTTCCACCACCCTGGAATATTCCATCAGCGATGTGTTCGGCCTTACCCCGGACTTCATCACCACCGACGACAGCTCCGATGATGAGGACGAGGTCGACGAGCCGCTGCTAGTGCACGACAATGCCATCGATATCTCTCAGCTGGTGATCGACGAAGCTGGCTTAAATGCACCCTTTAGCCCCGTGTGCACGGACTTTGGCGCCGAATGCCGTGAGGATACCCCGGCACCGGATGGCATCAGCGAGGAAGCTGAGGAAGAGGATCGTCCGGACCCGCGCTGGGCCGGGCTGGAAAAATTCAAGAACCTCTAAAGCATCGAGAAAGGCAATCTAAAACCACATGGCTCGTAAACGCCGACTAACCGGCGAAGCCGCCCTCAACGCCGCCTACGGCAAGTCCGACCACACCCCGCTGCTTGCAGCCTGGGGTGTAGATCTTCCGGATGACCTTTTGTGCCTGGCGCTGACGCACCGTTCCTTCGCCAACGAAAACGGTAACCTGCCCAACAATGAGCGTCTGGAATTCTTGGGCGATGCCGTGCTTGGCCTGGCCGTTGCGGAGCAGCTGTACCGTCAGTTCCCCGATCGCTCGGAATCCGACATCTCCAAGATGCGCTCCGGAGTGGTCAACATGTACGCCTTGGCCGGTGTGGCCCGCCGCCTGGGAATGGGTGAGTACATCCTGCTCGGACGAGGCGAAATGCTGACCGGAGGAAAGGACAAGCACTCCATTTTGGCGGACTCCGTAGAGTCCATGCTCGGCGCGATCTACCTGCACCACGGCTTCGAAGTCGCCCGCGCCACAGTGCTGCGTATTTTCTCCGACATGATTACCGAGGCCCCCACGACTGGCCTGAACATGGACTGGAAGACCGTGCTGCTGGAGAAGCTCTCCGACATGAAGCTGCCCCTGCCCACCTACGAGGTGCGTGGCGAAGGCCCGGAGCACGACAAGACCTTCTTCGCCACCGTCACCATCGACGACCTGGTTGCCCACGGCGAAGGCCACACCAAGAAGGTCGCCGAGCACGCCGCCGCCAAGCAGGCCGTGCAGAAGCTTAAAGAGCGTGCCTGAGCTACCCGAGGTTGAGGTCGTCCGCCGCGGCCTCGAAGAGCACCTCGTCGACCGTCGCTTTACCGACGTCGAGGTCTGTCACCCGCGCGCCGTTCGCTCCGGCGACCCGGATGTGCTTGTTTCTTTTCTTCGTGACGCCACCTGTACCGCCGTTCACCGCCGCGGAAAATTTTTGTGGCTGGATTTTGGCCAAGATCTCCTCGTACAAGTGCACCTGGGCATGAGCGGCCAGATGCTCGTGGCCGAGCCCGGCCAGGTGCAGTCCCCGCATGTGCGCATCCGGGCTGGCCTATCCGATGGGCGCGAACTGTGCTTCGTGGATCAGCGCACTTTCGGCGAGTGGCGGCTGGAAAAGGCCGTGCCGGATCCGTGGGGAGTGGGAGTCGAGGGGGCGTCCAAAAAATTTTTACCCCACAACGTCCGCCACATCGCCGCAGATCCTTTGGAACCTGCGTTCGATGCCGCGCTGGCGGTGGAACGGATGAAGGCCAAACGCGCGGCTATTAAGACGGTGTTGCTTAACCAAGAGGTCGTCTCGGGAATCGGCAATATCTACGCGGACGAGGCGCTGTTTCTGGCTGGAGTGCGGCCCCGACGCAGTGCCGCGCTGCTTAGCCGACCGACACTGCACCGCATTCTCAATGCAGCAGCAGAAGTGATGGAACGTGCCCTTGAACAGGGCGGAACCAGCTTTGATGCGCTGTATGTGAACGTTAACGGTGCGTCGGGGTACTTTTCGCGCTCATTGAATGTCTATGGCCGCGGCGGTAAACCGTGCAGGAAGTGTGGGGCGCCGATCAAGCGCGTGGTCGTCGGTGGGCGTTCCACACACTATTGTGCGGCATGTCAGACCTAGGGGACTGGCGAAACTTAGAACTTCCTGAACTGCGGTGATGGGTGGAAAAGTAGGCGCGTGCATTTATTTTTGGCACTCGTTTCAGGTAAATTTCTCGCCATGGAAACAATTGAAAATTTCGTGGCGAATACGCTCAACGAAAATGTGTGGAAGATCATCCCCGTCTTCCTCCTCGCAGCCGGCGCGTACTTCGGCATCCGCACTCTGGTAGTGCAAATCCGCATGGTTCCGGACATGTTCCGCTCAGTCAAGGAACCGGCGGTGGGCAAGAGTGGAGAGAACATCTCTGCTTTCCAGGCATTCAGTATCTCTGCGGCGTCTCGCGTGGGTACAGGCAATGTGGTGGGTGTGGCCATCGCGATCACCCTCGGCGGACCGGGTGCAGTGTTCTGGATGTGGATAGTCGCCCTGGTCGGCGGCGCAACCGCTTTTGTTGAGGCCACTTTGGCTCAGCTGTGGAAGTCCCGCGACAAGGAGGGGTATGTCGGTGGCCCGGCGTACTACATGACGAAGGGGCTGGGAGCGAAGCCGCTGGCGCTGATCTTCGGCATCGCCATCACCATCACCTACGGCTTTGTGTACAACGCGGTGCAGACCAACTCCATCGCAGAGGCCGCGGGCTCCTCGCTGCACTCCCTCAACCCGAGTATCGCCGCTGACGCTACCTGGCTCAAGGTGACCGTTGGCCTGGTGGTTGCAGCACTGACCGCCATGGTGATCTTCGGTGGTGTGAAGCGTATCGCCAACGCCACCCAGGTGATCGTTCCGCTGATGGCTACTGCTTACATTCTGCTGGGTGTGGTGGTGCTGTCCATGAATATCACTGAGGTTCCGGGCATGTTCGGAACGATCGTCGAGCACGCGTTGGGCATCAAGGAGATCGCCGGTGCCACCCTGGGGGCGGCCTTCATGAACGGCATGCGTCGTGGTCTGTTCTCCAATGAGGCCGGCCAGGGCTCCGCCCCGAATGCAGCCGCCACCGCAGCGGTATCGCACCCGGTCAAGCAAGGCCTGGTGCAGACCCTGGGCGTATATTTCGACACTCTGGTGGTTTGTACCATCACGGCCTTCATCATTCTGCTGTCCAACCCGGCCTATGGCGAGGGCGTGCAGACGGCCAACTTGACCCAGAGTGCACTGTCCGCCGAGGTAGGCGAGTGGGGTACTCACTTCATCACGATCATTCTGTTCTTCCTGGCGTTTTCCTCTGTGCTGGGCAACTACTACCTTGCCCAGGCCAACGTGGAGTACTTCACCAAGTCCAAGGCGAAGCTGAATACCTTCCGTGTGCTTGTTGTCCTCTGTGTCTTCGGCGGTGCCATCGGCACGGTGCCGCTGGTGTGGTCCTTGGCTGACACTTTTGCGGCCACGATGGTCCTGATTAACCTCTGCGCAATCGTTCCGCTGGGTGGTGTGGCCATTAAGCTACTGCGCGACTTCTCGCAGCAGAAGGCGGCAGGCCTGGATCCGATCTTCCACCGCGACAGCCTGCCGGAGCTTAAGAACGTCGAGTGCTGGGATGGCACGGACCCGGAGTGCCAGCGCGCCGAGGCTCATAACGGAGCAACCGCCTAGCGCTCTGATAGCATCAAGCAATGCACTTAAAGTCGTTGACGCTCAAAGGATTCAAGTCCTTCGCGTCCGCGACGACCCTGAAACTAGAGCCAGGCATTTGCGCCGTGGTGGGGCCAAATGGCTCCGGAAAATCCAATGTCGTGGATGCCTTGGCATGGGTCATGGGGGAGCAGGGGGCGAAGACCCTGCGCGGCGGGAAGATGGAAGACGTCATCTTCGCTGGAACGGGGGACCGCAAACCACTGGGGCGCGCGGAAGTCACGCTGACTATCGACAACTCCGATGGCAAGCTGCCTATCGAATATTCGGAGGTCTCAATCACCCGTCGCATGTTCCGCGACGGGGCCTCGGAGTATGAGATCAACGGAGCTAAAGCCCGTTTGATGGACATCCAGGAGCTACTCAGCGATTCCGGTATCGGCCGAGAAATGCACGTGATTGTCGGACAAGGCCGACTATCGCAGATCCTAGAATCCCGCCCTGAAGAGCGCCGTGCCTTCATCGAGGAGGCCGCGGGTGTGCTGAAGCATCGGCGTCGAAAAGAAAAGGCGCAGCGCAAGCTCGTTAACATGCAGGCCAACCTCGACCGCCTGCACGACCTGACCGATGAGCTGCGCAAACAGCTCGGGCCACTCGCGCGGCAGGCAGAGGCCGCACAGAAGGCCTCCGCAGTGCAGGCCACCATCCGCAGTACGCGCGTGCAGCTGGCCGCGCATAACGTCAAGCAGCTATCAGAGGAACTCAACGATTCCACGCGCCGCAGTGAGCTACTGGCCGAACAGCGCGCCGAAGTACAGGCGGAGCTGGAGGAACACAGCGAAACACTCGCCGTGACGGAAGAGGAACTACGCACAGCCCTGGAGGAAGCCGAGGCGGCGAAAAACCTCTGGTACCGGCTGTCCGCAGTGCAGGAGAAGAACTCCGCCACCTTGCGCATCGCCACCGACCGTGCGGAACAGGCACAGGTCGCCGAATGGTCCGGCCCGGACCCGCAAGAGCTGCTGGAACGCGCCGAGCGCGCCGCCGAAGAACAGGCGGAGCTTGAAGAGAACGTCGAGATCGCGGCCGAAAAACTGGAAACCATCGCCGAACAGGTCGCCGAAGCCGAGGAAGCAGCCCGCGCTGCCGAGCAAGAACACTTTGCACAAGTCCGCGCCATCGCCGATCGACGCGAGGGCGTGGTTCGCCTGCTGGCTCAGCACGAGGCCGCCGCTACTCAGCGCGACAACGCCGCCGCGGAGGTCGAGCGACTGCAGGATAGCGCCGCCGAGCAACAGGAAACTCTCGACGGGTTGCTAGAAGACATCACGGAAGCCGAGGAAGCTCTGCGCGAAACCGAGGCCTCCGGGGGCGACCTGGAGGAAACCCGCACCCAGGCCGACCGCGAGGCCGCCGGAGCAGAAGAGCGTGCCGAACAACTCCGCGCCGAGCAGCTCCAACTAGAGCGCGACATCGCCACCGCCGAGGCCACCATTGCCGCCTGGCAGGACCGACTGACCCCCACTGACGGTGCTGCGGTGGTCGTCCGCGCCGCCGACAAGGCGGGCATTGCCACCCGCCGCCTAGCCGAGCAGCTGCATATTCGCGACGGATGGGGCGCCGCCGCGGCCGCAGTGTTGGGCGATGCGGCGAGCTCGGGAATTGTTGCCCCTCTTTCTGACGCCCTCATCTCCGCTCTCACCGATGCCCGTGAAGGTCGCGCGGTGCTGTTGGACCCGACGGCTCCGGAAGGGGATGCGAGCGCGACGTTCCGCCTGGATACGGACGTTTCTGCGGGTAAGTGGCTGCTGGACTTGATGGACGTGCCCGCCGACTTGCTGCGCCCCCTGACCGCCCTGCTGGTGGACGTTGTGGCCGTGGACAGTGCGGCGGAAGTCAGGAAGGTCGTGGCCGCGGACCCGCGCCTGCGAGCCGTGACGAAGGACGGTTCCGTCTACGGCGCCGGCTGGGTCGCCAGCGGCTCCGGCGGCACGACCCCTGTCGAGTTGGCCGATAGAATCGCGGCGGAAACAGAGGGCGTCACCAAGAAAAAGAAGGAACTAGACGACCTGCAGGCAGCGCTGTCTGGCGCACTCGATGCGGCAAGTGATTTACGTACTGCCGCGGCTGCGGCGCGCGCGGCGGAGCAGGAACACCGGGCTCTGCGCGACGCGGCAGCCAAGCGCCTGGGCACGCTGCAAAAGCAGGGCGACGCGGCACAGAGGCAACTCGAGCGCAGTACCGCCGAACAGCAATCGGCCGAGCAGCGCTTGGCGAAGGCCACCGAGGAACTCGACGAGCTGGCCGACCGCGTGGCGCGCGTGGACGACGAGGAACACACCACCGAACCCTCGTCGGCTGAGCGCGATGCCGCCGCATTGCATCTATCGCAGGTCAAGGCAATGGAAATGGAGGCGCGCTTAGCACAGCGCACGGCGGAGGAGCGCGCCCAGTCCACTCGCGGCAAGGCTGAGAACCTACGGCGGCAAGCCCGGGCGGAAGAGGCCGCGCGCAAGCACCACCAACAGCAACAAGCACGCCGTGCCGCCGCGCGCGAAATGGCCACTTGCGTGCGTGAGCAGGCGCAGCGAATCGCTGACCGAATCAGCGACGCACTGGCCACCGCCGAGACCAACCGCTCGCACACCGAGCAAGCGCACAAGCAGTGGCAGACCACGATGGCACAGCAGCGCGACAAGGTCTCTGCCCTGACCGCGCAGCTGGGGCGAATGAACGACAACGCGCACACCGCCGAGCTGGCGCGCACTCAGGCGCAGGTGAAGATCGAGCAAGCCGTGGCGGGTGCAATGGAGCAGCTGGGGCTTACCGCCGAGCAGCTACTGGCCGAAGAACTGCCGGAAGATTTCGACGCGACCGCCACCAAGGCCGAGCTAAAGAAGGCGGAGAAGGCGCTGAACTCGCTGGGCAAGGTGAACCCCCTGGCGCTAGAGGAGTTCAAGGCATTGGAGGAACGCTACAACTTCCTCGCCCAGCAGCTAGATGACGTCGAGCGTGCCCGCAACGATCTGCACGAGGTGATCGCAGATGTCGATGCGACCATTCTGCAACTGTTCACCGAAGCATGGAACGACGTTGAGGTGGCCTTCCCGCAGGTATTCAGCACCCTGTTCCCGGGTGGCGCAGGCCGGTTGGTGCTGACCGACCCGGATGACATGCTGACTACCGGCATCGCGGTCGAGGCTCGGCCGCCGGGCAAGAAGGTCAAGCGACTATCGCTTCTCTCTGGCGGTGAGAAGTCTCTGACGGCACTGGCGATGTTGGTGGCCATCTTCAAGGCGCGTCCGAGCCCGTTCTATGTGATGGATGAGGTCGAGGCCGCCCTGGATGACGTGAACTTGCGCCGTTTGATCGCGCTGTTCGAGGAGCTGCGGAAGGATTCGCAGCTGATTGTCATTACCCACCAAAAGCCCACCATGGATGTGGCGAATGTTCTCTATGGCGTGACCATGCGCGGCGACGGTGTGACCAGGGTGATTTCGCAGAGGATGGCTCCCGAGAAGACCGGCTGAGCCCTCGCGTAGGATGGTCGCGTGAGTTCCAGTGAGAAGATTCCAGCCAGTCCAATCTCCGACCTACAAGATTCCCTCTTGCCATGGGCCTCGTCTACCGAGGCGGCTCTCGCCGGGAAGCTGGCGGAGGTCGAACTCTTCGTAGAACTGGATATCGACGGCGACGAGCTGGAGCGACTGAGTCGCTTCTTTGGCACGTTTATCGCCCGCCAGGTCGCTGCTGGTTCCACCGAAGAGGCTTTGCTGCAGGCATGTCCCGCGCTGACGATTGCCACGTTGCTGTCTCGCGCCGCGCGGTTCAATGAGGTCTCGGAGCTGCCCGCGGAGTACTGGTACGGCCTTGGTTTGGAGCCGACGCCCACACGTACCCAACTGATTGAGGGACGCTTCGCGGAGCTGCTTTCCGCCGCCGGGCTGGATCCGATGGATGCCGTATCCGGAGGGCCAGATGGCGAACTCGGACGTTTGTTCGCTCACGTTGGCATCGCCTCGGACTGGGTGCCCGAGTTGATCGAGCTGGTGGAAAATCGACGGGCGGAAGGCACCGATGCAACCCCTTCCCGCATCGCCGAGGGGATCGTCGCTGAGTTGGCCGACGAACCCCGCCAAGTTGGTCCACTGTGCGCTACGCTGCCTCAGACCGCAGAGAAACTGATCGCTCCGATCGTGGAGATCGTCTCCCATGCCGCCACTCACCCCGATACTTGGGAATACACCCTCCCGCCGGTGGAGCTACCGGCACTCATCCAGGAGGATGTAATTGAGGAGCTGCGGGAAAGGCCGGTAGGCACGCAGGATCGGCGTCATAGCGTGGGAGTGGCGCACCGCGAAGATCAGCCGCGCCTACAGCTAGACACACTTCGACAGCGCGTTGTGCTGCGACTTCCCGCACAGTCCCTGGAAACCGGGGGACAGGTACACACTGAGGTGCGTTGGCGAGTCGACTTCGATGGTGTGCCAGCGGCGTTCCGCACGATGCACGCCGACAATGCCGGGAGGGCGGTTTCCGAGATCCTGGATATTCCCGTCCGCCAGCCGCTGCGCAAGGTGAGCGTTCGCAACGCCAACGACGGCCAGCACTGGCAGCTGCCGCTGGTCGATACCGAAGATCCAGTACTGGTATTCACCATTCGCGGCGCGGACCTGACAGGGCGCGTGTCCCTGCACCACCAACAGGTCTATGTAGTCGTGCCCGCCGAGACCACGGCGGTGGATCCGGTGACCGGGGCGGACATCCCGGTATTGGAAGAACAACCCATGAAGAGTTGGAGCGGCTGGGTTATTCGCCTGCTGGACCTCAGCGAATGCCTGAGCCTGCACATCGCTAAGCCCGGTGAACATAGCCCCTCCATGGCTGGAGTGCGTGCGGTGGATCCGCGCCAGCGCGCCCAGTTCGTGGAGCCCGATGACGTGGTCGGTGGCGTGGAGACCACTAGCGGTAAGGTCATCCACTCCGAAAGCCTGCAGGTAGAGTTCCCACCGACAATTTCCGGTGCGGAGGAGATCTGGTACCTGTCGGTATCGTCTTATGCGGGACCAGGCGAAACCGGCGAGGCGGTGTCTGAGGAAGAACCGCTGGAAGTGCCAGCGGAAGGCGGCGTATTCGACGTCTTCGACCCCGAGGCGTGGGATAGCCCTTGGGTGGGCGAGTACCTGGTGCGTCTGCGTGGCCCCCGCAACGAATCCTTCCGTCACGAATACGCCCTGGTGGAGGGGCTTTCCCTGGAGATGGAGTTCGGCGGCCCCAGCACCCAAACCCGCCTGCCCATGGCTGGAGGCTTAAGCCCTGTGACAGTGCGCTTGATGCCAGGGGAAAAGTCCTTCGAGAAAATTTCGCCGCAGAAACTCGGCCCCACGGATCGCTTTAGCACGACCGTCGTGGAGACCGAGGCTGGCGATGCGTTACCCGTCATCGTCAAGCCTTCCCGACTGCGCTACCAACTGACGATGCGGGGCGAAGCCCCGATGTGGCGCACCGATCCCATTGAAATCTCCGCCCGTGCGATCGACACCCAAACCCGGTTCCGCGTGCGCCCCGGGTTGCGCCCAGGCATGGGTTCGAAGGCGGAAAACCTGGCTCTCATGGGGGACGCACGCGTAGTGATCCGCAACCACCACGGCGCGCCGGTGCGCACCCTGAAACTACAAACCATCGACGAGGTGACCTGGTTAGTAGACCTCGCCAGTGCAGAAGCCTCCCTAGCCACGATGGCTTCTGGATCCATCGAACTGGAGTTTGTCGAAGACCGTCGCGTGAGTGTGCGTTTGGCGCGCATCGTGCCTGCCTTCGACTACACCGCCGACGTCGATGGCTCCACGCTGCGTATTCTGAGTGATTCCGAGGACGTGCCTGTGCAATTCGGCGCCCCAGGTGCTGGAGCTTGGGTGTGGCCAAACACCGCCCCCTGGCAAGCGGCATCCTTCGTGGAACTGACTGCCGCCCCCAAGGGGAGCGCGGCCATCGCACACGGCGAGCTTCCCGCAGATCTAGTGGGCGCAGGTCCTTTGAGCGTGCAGCTATTCGGCCGGGATCGCTTTAACTACCTTCGCGCACCCGTCGCCGCCGGCCCGCACAGTGCAGTTGCCGAGGCCGAGGGCTACTACGGTGCTGGCGCCGAAGGCAGTGGACTAGATGGCGAAACTGATCCGTGGGTGCAGCTCTCTGCCTTCCTGGCGGGGGAGTCCGACCAGCTTCCCTGCGACGCAGCCACCTTGTCCACACTGTGGGACGTACAGGCCGGCTGGCTGCGCGGACGCTTCGACGTGCTGGATAAGCTGCGTACGGCGCTGACGAATAATCCCCGCGAGTCCGTCCACGCCATGTCCCAATCCCTCGTGTCCGCGGCGGATCGTCCCGCCCAGTTCATCCTGTCCGGGCTAGTTCACTCCACCCTGGTGGGAGCCGACGTAGAACGCTCGAACACCCCGTGGATCGCAGCCCTTGAGGTTTTAGGCGACCTATCGCTGGTGGATACCGAGGGGGCGTCAGAAGAGAAAGAACAAGACAAGCGCCTAAAAGAAGAGCTTAAGAAGATCGCCGGGCAACCTGTAGTGCAAACGGTGGATACCGGCCGCGATGTGTCCCTGGATACAGCCTGCATCGACAACACGACCGTACAGATCGCGCACATGGATCCCGCGCAGCAAAAGGCCGTGCTGGATATGTTCTTCGGTAAGGCCGGTGTGGTGCCTGGAGCTTTGAGTGAAGAAAATAGTCGCCTGATCGCTGTGTTTGAGACTTTCAATAAGCGGCAGGAGCTCTCCGAGCTGCTGGGTGACCCGGAGCTCATGAAGACCGCCGTAACCCTGCTGCGTAAGGTCAAGGCAGCCAACCGCCAGCTGTACTTGTCTGCACGCGTGCGCTTCGACAAACTCGACGGAGTAGATACCGACAACCCGGAAAACCGTTGGGCATTGGCTCCCGTGATTTCCATGGTGTTCGCTCTGGCTACGCGCATGTACGCACACAAGAAGATGTCCAGCCTCGGCAAGCTGCTCAGTGCCTACCCCGGGTGGGCCGCCATGGCGCGCTTGGTTCCGGACCTGGTAACCGGAGATATTGTGATGGCAGATGCGATGGTTCGCGGCGTGTTTGGCCCAACCGTATAGGTGGAAGTGCATAATTCGTTGAGTGAATGTTTATCGCAGAAACGCTCAATGGAGAAGCGATAGAACACAGGTTGACGCAGCAACCCCGGAGTTCTTCCCGCGTTTTATCGGCACCATCCTGTGCGCCTATGCCCTGATAGCACTGGTGCTCAGCATATCCACAGCAGCGCGCGTGCACGTCCGCCACCTGCTGGTGGTGATGGACAACGTCTTTCTCCCCGTACCGGTGCCCTCCGTCGCATGGTCCGCCGCACTATTGGTGCTGGGAGTCGGGCTATACAAAGCAAAGCGCGCTGCCTGGATGGTGACGGTTGCCGCGCTGCTGGTCCTCAACGTTAGTAACGTCATCCTCCTGTGCCTGCCGCAGTACTTCGACGAAGGCCCACAGTGGGCGCACTCGCTGTTTATTACCGGCATGGGCGTGCAGCTCCTGCTGCTGCTTTTGATGCTGCGGCAGCGCAGGGACTTCTACACTCACACCGTGAAGGGAGCAATCCTCACTGCGTTTCTGGTGTGGCTCGGAGGCACTGTTGCGGTTTTCCTTATTGCCCTGGTGTTGGTGCACTTCTTCCACGGCGACCTAGCACCGGAATGGAGCGCACTGTGGGCTTTGAACCACTCCGCCGGTTTCTCCCTGTTCAACCACACCTACGTAGTCGGGCATCCGCCGAAGTTCGTGAGCTTCCTCGTTTCCGCCCTCGCGGCACTGGTGTTGCTAGTGGCTGGGCTGCTGTTGCTGCGTTCGCACCGCGACGAGTTCGGTATTAGCGCCGAGGATGAAAAAGCCATACGCGCCCTCATTCGACGCTTCAACGCCAACGACTCCCTTGCATACTTCGCCACCCGGCGCGATAAGTCAGTTGTGTATGAGCCTAAAGGCCGGGCAGCGGTGACGTACCGCATCGAGGCTGGCGTCTGCTTGGCGTCAGCCGACCCGATTGGCGATCCCAGGTACTGGGATGAGGCAATCGTCGCCTGGTTGGAACGCGCACGGTCATTTGGATGGGTGCCCGCTGTGATGGGGGCGTCCGAACCAGGAACCAGAGCCTACGAAAGACACGGGCTGAGCTCGATCCACCTGGGGGACGAGGCCGTCATCGATACACAGCACTTCCACCTATCCGAACTGCGTGAGGTTCGGCAAGCGCGGGCGCACGCGCACAAGGCTGGGGTGCGCGTGCGGATTCGCCGCCACGGCGAGCTCAGCACCGAAGAGATGCAGCACGTCGAAGAACTTGCCGACAAATGGCGCGACACCACCGACGAACGTGGTTTCTCTATGGCGCTGGGAAGGTTAGGCGATCCGCAGGATAAAGACTGCCTGTTGGCCGAGGCGCTGGTGGGCGAAGAAACAGTGGCGGTGCTCTCGTTCATCCCGTGGGGTCTAAGCGGTGCCTCGCTGGACCTTATGCGCCGCAGTCCTAAGGCACCGAATGGCACGGTCGAGGCAATGATCGTCGCGTTGTGTACAGAGGCGAACCTGCAGAAGCTCTCTCTTAACTTTGCTGTTTTCCGTGAGCTGTTCGCCAGCGAAGATGCCGTGGCCGTGGGGCCGATTCGCAGGCAAGCGCGTCGGGCGCTGTCGTATTTGTCGAAGTGGTGGCAGATGGAAACGCTGTACCGCTCTAACCAGAAGTACAAGCCCGTCTGGATTCCACGTTATGTGTGTTATCCGGATTCGCTGTCGATGGCGCGCGTCGGTTTCGCCTCCGGCATTGCCGAGGGCTTCGTGCCGACGGTGGGTGCACTCTTTGGCCGCGATGAAGGGACACACCGTGAGCAGACGGCCACCGGCCAACCGGAGGCTGCCCAGGCGTTGAACTACGTGGAGCAGCTCACGGATGCCAATAAAAAGTCCGCCAGTGAGCAAACTGCGGTGCGTATCAGGAAGGCCATGGCGTTGCGGGTGGCAGGCGCGGAGCCGTGGCCTGTCGCGGAGCGGGCCGATGATGGTTCTGCCCTTGCCCTTACCCGGTGTGTCGAGGTTGCCGAAGGTAGTGACGCCACCGGTGCCGGGGAATTGCGGGTGGCAGGAAGGATCGTGGCGAAGCGCGACTTCGGTGCGCTGACATTTATCGACCTACGTGATGCGTCGGGGAAGTGCCAGATCATTGTGGAGGCGCCGGAGGAGACACTCAGCGCACGTGTCCGGGCACTGGATCTAGGTGACCTGATTGCGGCGACGGGTACTCGCGGGCAGTCGCGTTCCGGTGAGCCTTCGCTGCTGGTGCGCAGTATCGACATTGAGGCAAAGGGGCTGCACCCCTTGCAGCGCCGGGGCGCTGGCATTGTGGAGGTCAATGAGCGTCTGCGTGCTCGCAGCGTGGTGAATGCCGCGATCCGCAGTACCTTGGATGGGCTGGGTTTTGTGGAGGTGGAAACGCCGATCCTGCAGCGTGTCCACGGTGGTGCCAATGCGCGGCCTTTTAAGACTCGTAGTAATGCGGCCAACCAGGATCTTTATCTGCGCATTGCACCGGAGTTGTATTTGAAGCGGTTGCTGACCCAGGGGGCGGAGAGGGTATACGAGCTGGGGCGCGTGTTCCGTAACGAAGGGGTGGATGCAACGCACAACCCGGAGTTCACCACGGTGGAGGCGTATGAGGCGCACGGTGACTATGAGACGATGCGGGTGGTGGCCCAGCGGATCATCCAAGCCGCCGCGACTGCCTACCGGGGCGAGCCAGTGGTGATGGATCCGCAGGGCAATGTGGTGAGTATCGCTGGGGACTTCCCAGTGAAGACTGTCTACGGGGCTATTAGCGAAAAAGTCGGCCAGATTGTCACCCCGGATACTGAGTTCGAGACGCTGTTGGAGCTCTGTGCGGCCCATGACATTGCCACCCAACCGGGGTGGGATGCAGGCGAGATTGTGCAGGAAATCTATGAACAGTTGGTGGAGTGCACAACCACTACGCCGACGTTTTACACGGATTTTCCGACGAGTGTATCCCCATTGACTCGCCAGCACCGCAGCCAGCCTGGCGTGGCCGAGCGCTGGGATTTGGTGGCCTGGGGAGTGGAACTTGGCACAGCGTATTCGGAGCTCACCGACCCGCTGGAACAACGCGATCGCCTGGAAGCTCAGTCATTGAAGGCAGCAGGTGGCGACCCGGAGGCGATGGAAGTCGATGAGGCCTTCCTGGATGCTCTAGAAAACGGCATGCCACCAACTGGTGGCCTGGGTCTGGGCGTGGACCGGCTTATCATGCTGCTGACCGGCCGCCCGATCCGCGGAGTGCTTAGCTTTCCAGCCCACCCCGGCGGACAATAAACGGAAAGGCTAGTTTGAGGCCGGATCGCCAGGTCTTGAAGTTATGCCCGCCATCGACCTCGCTGTAGCTCACTTTCATTCCCGCGTTCACTGCCACTTTGTGAAGGTGCTTGAGGTCGCTGGTGGCCTCCGAGTCGGCGCGCCCGGCAATAAACATGCCCGCGGTGCGCGGGTACTTGCGTTTCTTCATGAGGTCTTCGGGGTTGTGCGCCTTGAACTTCACTTCCGATCCACCGAAGAAGTCCTGCACAGTGGAGTCGTGTCCGATCCCGTCGTCGGGAGTCCGCTCGCCGGAGATGTCGACGAAACTGCCGTAGACATCCGGGTGGTTTGTTATGACCTGCAATGAGCAGGTTCCCCCGTAGGAAAGCCCACCGAGGGTCCAGGTGTGCTGGTCGGGGTTGGGGGAGAGGTTCTGTTGGATCCAGTGGGGCAGATCCACCGTCAGGTAGGTTTGCACTTTGCCCTTGTTCGAGTCGGTGCACACTGGATTTTCCCATGTTCCACCCGTCGCATCGGCAGAAATGATGATCGGTGCCACACCACCGTGCTGTTGGTGGTATTTGCGGGCGACGGTGTTGGCGTCACCGGTGTCGAACCATTGGTCGGGATCTCCTGGAATGCCCGCCAGCAGCACGAGCACAGGCAGTTGCGGCCGCGGGGAGCTGAACCAGGCCGGTGGCAGGTACACGCGCATGTCGCGTGCGTGAAACTGAGATTTTTCCTTCGGCGCCGAGACGTTGAGCATGCTGCCCTCCGTAGGGAGGTTGTCATGCCGTGCCTTGAGCCATTCCTTCAGCGGGATTGACTGCGCTTTCGGGAGTTCGTCCACGCTATTAAAGGTTCGCAGCTCGACTGGGTCTACCTCTCCGACGTCTGGATAGAGTTCATAGGACTGATTTGCCACTGCCGCGCCGCCGACGGCGAGTACCGCGACGAGCAATAGCGTCCAGATCTTTTTTATTGACGCCTTTACGCACCATGCGGCCATGTTTCCAGCAAGGATGATGGCGGCTGCGCCTAGCACGAGGCGTATTCCTATTTCTGACCACGGAGTGGTGGTGCCCCACAGTAACGCCGCGAGGCCGCCACAGGTCAGAACTACGGTCACGATAATGGACCAGATAATTGCCCTCTTGCGACGTCCCGGGGGATCGTCGGGAAGCGAAAAGTGAAGCGCAATGAGGGTACTGAGAATCAGGAACCAAGTGATTACTTCCGGCCAGGTTCCGGTGAGGGGGATGCTGCGAACATACTCAGGCACGAAGTCACATCTTAGACCGAAAGCGGAAAAACAAGATATGAGTCGGCATCGATGCTGAAGTTCTGATTCACTGGAGGCTATGAATACTGTTGTGATGTGGGTCCTTATTGGACTTTTGGTTCTTGCCATTATCGTGGCGATTCTCGTTGTTCTGGGGCTACGCCGGAAGAAGGCGAAGCAGGTCTCCTTTGAAAAGAAGGAGGAGATCGAGCAGAAGAAGCCAAGCAGCGGCGATTACAAGGCGCAGGGTGGCTTCAACTTCACCGCTGGTGGTGGGGAAGCCAAGCCGCCGGAGAAGCAGCCGGAGTTGCGGCCTGACCAGGAGCTGAAGCAGTCGGCACCAACTCCGGAACCAACCCCCGAACCGGAACCAACCCCAGAACCTGAGCCAACCCCAGAACCGGAAGCTCCGAAGTCGGTGCCCACCCCGGCACCTGTGGCAGAACCTGAGCCAACTGAAGAGCCGGAGCCTACTAAGGAACCAGAACCCACTGAGGAACCAGTAGAAACGCCCGAGCCGGAACCGGTGCCAGAACCGAAGCCGGTGGAAGAAACCACACCAGAAGAACCCGCACCAGCGGAGCAGCGCGAGGAGATCGCCCCAGTGCAGGGGCGCCTGGGCAAGCTGCGTGGCCGCATGTCCAAGTCCCAGAACGTCATCGGTCGTGGCGTGCTGGGTATCTTGAGCGCCGGTGACCTAGACGAAGACGCATGGGAGGAAATTGAAGACACCCTCCTTATGGCCGACTTAGGTACCCCGACGACCATGAAGGTTGTTGACGACCTCCGCGAGCGCATCGCAATCAATGGCGTATCCAGCGAGCAGGAAGCTCGCGCCATGCTCCGTGAAGCGCTCATTGATGCCTGTAAGCCGGACATGGATCGCTCCATTAAGGCCATGCCCTACGACGGCAAACCAGCTGTGATCATGGTGGTGGGCGTCAACGGAACTGGCAAGACCACCACCACAGGCAAGCTGTCGCGCGTGCTCATTGGCATGGGACACAAGGTGCTTCTGGGCGCGGCCGATACGTTCCGTGCGGCTGCAGCTGATCAGCTAGAGACGTGGGGGCGTCGAGTTGGGGCAGAAACAGTCCGTGGCGCCGAGGGCGCAGACCCCGCATCCGTGGCCTTCGACGCAGTGGCGAAGGGCATCGACGCGGGCGTAGACGTCGTACTTGTCGATACCGCAGGTCGTCTGCACACCAGCGTTGGCCTGATGGATCAACTGGGCAAGGTCAAGCGCGTTGTGGAAAAGAAGGCCAAGGTCGACGAGGTACTGCTGGTGCTGGATGCAACTGTCGGCCAGAACGGCCTCATGCAGGCACGCACGTTCCGCGAGGTTGTGGACATCTCCGGCGTGGTTCTCACCAAGCTCGACGGCACTGCCAAGGGCGGCATTGTCTTCCAGGTGCAGGAAGAGCTCGGCGTGCCCGTGAAGATGGTGGGTCTCGGCGAGGGCGCGGACGACCTTGCCCCCTTCGAAGTGGAAAGCTTCGTGGACGCACTCTTGGGCTAGAACCTTGGGCATCGCCTCCGGCGCTGCCGCGGGTTTGGTCTCGACGGGTAACATGGCCGGCTGAATGTGACTGTTCCGTTGGCCTCTGGCTAAGCTGGGAGAGTTAAAAGCCACCTTTCGATACCTACAAGGGAGCACTCACTAGTGTTTGAGTCTTTGTCAGACCGCTTGCAATCTGTCATGAAGGGCCTTCGTGGCAAGGGCAAGTTGTCCGAGGCTGATATCAATGCCACCGCTCGCGAGATCCGCCTTGCGCTGTTGGAGGCAGACGTATCCCTACCGGTGGTGCGTGCCTTTATTAAGCGCATTAAGGAACGCGCCGCGGGGGCAGAGGTATCCGAGGCTCTCAACCCCGCCCAGCAGGTCATCAAGATCGTCAACGAGGAGCTCAAGGAGATCCTAGGCGGCGAAACCCGTCGCTTGAACCTGGCCAAGCACCCGCCGACAGTCATTATGCTGGCGGGTCTGCAGGGCGCTGGTAAGACGACCCTGGCCGGTAAGCTAGCTCTGCACCTAGCCAAGCAGGGCCACACTCCGATGCTTGTGGCTTGTGACCTGCAGCGTCCAGGTGCGGTGCAGCAGCTGCAGATCGTCGGTGAGCGCGCCGGAGTAAAGACTTTCGCCCCGGATCCGGGAACCAGCTTGGATTCTCACGAGCACGAGATGGGCACCAGCCACGGCGATCCCGTCGACGTTGCCCAGCGCGGTATCGAAGAGGCTTATCGCAGCCAGCACGACATCGTCATCATCGATACCGCGGGTCGCTTGGGCATTGACGAGGAGCTCATGCGCCAGGCGCGCAATATTCGCGATGCGGTGGAGCCCGACGAGGTGCTCTTTGTTATTGACGCCATGATCGGCCAGGATGCCGTTACGACGGCCGAGGCATTCCGCGACGGCGTGGACTTCACGGGTGTCGTCCTGACGAAGCTGGACGGTGACGCCCGCGGTGGTGCCGCCCTGTCTATCCGCGAGGTCACCGGCAAGCCGATCCTGTTCGCCTCCACCGGCGAGAAGCAGGAAGACTTCGACGTCTTCCACCCGGACCGCATGGCCAACCGCATCCTCGGCATGGGTGACGTGCTCACCCTGATTGAGCAGGCCGAGCAGGTATTGGACGCCGAAAAGGCCGAAGACTCTGCCATGCGCATGGCCTCCGGCGACCTGACGCTCGAGGACTTCCTCGAGCAAATGTTGATGATCCGCAAGATGGGTCCCTTGGGCAACATCCTGAAGATGATGCCCGGTGGCTCCCAGATGTCGAAGATGGCCGACATGGTGGATGAAAAGGAACTGGACCGCATCCAGGCCATCATCCGCGGCATGACCCCGGCCGAGCGCCAGGACCCGAAGATCCTGAACGCCTCCCGCCGTAAGCGCATCGCCAACGGTTCTGGCGTGAGCGTTTCCGACGTGAACAAGCTGGTGGAGCGCTTCTTTGAGGCCAAGAAGATGATGGGCAAAATGGCTGGCCAGTTCGGCATGGGCGGCCGGTCTGCAACCAAGAAGCAAAAGGTGCACCGCAAGGGCAAAAAGGGCAAGAACGCCAAAAAGAAGAAGCAGAACATGCGCAAGGGCATGGGCGGCGGAATGCCTGGAATGCCGGGAATGGGTGGAATGCCGGGTATGGGTGGCGGCATGCCCAGCATGAAGGATCTGGAAAAGATGCAGGAGCAGCTGCCCCCAGGCTTCGAGGGGATCGATCTGTCGAAGATGAACTTCCCCAAGAAGTAGCGGTTCATTAGCCCGGTGGGATATCGCCTAAGTCGGTAACTTGGGCTACATGGAATTTGAGCTTCATTTCATCCGGCCCCCTTCGCGCATCGCCAACAACCACGAAGTTCAGGCGGCGTTGTTGCAGGACGCAGATCTCGAGGAACTGCGACGCACGCCGGATCCAGCAATGAAGCACTTTGCCCAGGATTTGGGGGACATCCTGGAAGCAGACTTCCCAGCCCGCCGGGTGATCAGCGCCACCGTAGATACCGAACATCCATTCGCGGTACACGACATTCGACTCGCAGCGGTTAAGCACCGCGTAAATGCCTATGTGGGTACCAGAGATCTTCTCGTCGACGCCAGCGGTATCAACGGTGCAATTGCTCCAGAGTTTTATCTGACGAACTCCCTGGGCACGGTGTGGACTCAGATCAGCGAGCACACCGTGGATCGTGCTTTCGCAGATGCGTTGCGTGCCAGCACCACCGAGGGGGTATGGGTGAGAGTCACCAGTTATGAGCCCCGCCCCGATGAATTCGGGCATTCGATGCGTTTTCACCTGCTGGAAAACGGCGAGATCGAAGTGGTATGGGCAAAAACCAGCAGTGAGCTTGTTGATGTGCAATGGCGTCGGGCTGGCGGGTATGTGGATGCGCGCGCGATGCTCCTCGCCTTCGCGGATCGCTGCCCGACAATTCTCCAGCATTACTGGTCGGTTCCTTCGCAGCGATTGAGGAGTGTGCTGAGACCTGAACTATGTATTGCGACATGCGACCTTAAGCAGCGCATGCAATACAGACTGCGACGGCTCGGGGCATTCCGCGATCTTCCCGAAAAATCCATGCTGTGTCTTCATGACCAGCCCGAGTTTTCGCTGGAGCTGGGAAGAGCCCCTGAAGGAAAATGGCGTGCGGCTCTGAAACGGTCTACGTCAGGTGGCTTGGAAAAGACCTTTGATAACTCCGAAACTTTGTTGGAGATCGCGGAGGCCTATACCCGCAATGAGCGAGGCATGTTCCTTGACTACTTTCCAGAGACCGCCGAGATACCTGAACCGCCGATGCACACTGTGAGTGCGGTGGTTCTTCCAGAACGTGATGAGCCGTGGACCAACTCCTCAGTCTGCAGAATCCATGAGTTTGCGATGAGCCGTAGCTTTCAAGCTGTCGGCTCCGTGGAGAGTTTTCTGCAGGAGATAATGCGGGACTTTGCTTCGTGGTTTGAAGTCATCGACCCAGAAACTGCAGAGCGTGGGCAGATCATGATGAAGGTTCCACAAGAGGAATCGGCTCGTACCTTCGACCTTCTGACGGCCGTCGCCATGCGGCACGGTGTTTCTCTGGTTGTTGATGGGAATTGGGTATTGCTCAATCCGTCCGGACGGCGCGGTGAAGGGGAGTGGCGAAGTACAGCAGAACTTTTCGGGTCGAGCCAGTGCCGAAACCGGTGGGAAATCGCCACACTGCAGGCGATGGAAGAAGCAATGACACTGAGCTACTCGGATTGGCAACTGCGGCTAACCTACACATCCGAAGAACACCCTGGGTGTCGGCAAATTCTCATTGTTGAGCCGGACAGCCAGATTCTCGACAACTTCAGCATTAAGGCCTATACATCCGAGATTGTAGAGGAAGGGCGTTTTCATGGCTGGTCTTTGAAGGAAGCTAAAGAGCTGTCGCAAGGACAAGTCCTCGACCTTTTCGAGCAGGTAACGAAGCAACCGCTAGAGCTTGACGAGTTCATTGACTGGGACATACATTCCGGGGATATAAGGAGTGCTAGTAACCTTCCATTCGAGATCAGCACCCCGACCCTGAACCACCCCATCCGCTTGGATGACCGAAAGTTCTCTCAGTCGCTTAAAGAGTTTGCGTCTAATGACCCAGGCGGCTGGATCGAGATAACGGATGTGCGCACTCCCGGAGACTTCCTAAGGATCGAGCATGCCGATAACCCCGGCTGGGTCATGACGACATGGGGTTACAACAACGGCGAAACCGAACGCGGCGCTGTCTACGCCAGCGATGTCGACGAGACCACCCAGATCTACAAGGAGTTCGTCGGCGATCACTGGACAATGCTGGAAAAGAGGAAAATTCGGGTAGAGCCTAGGAGGGCACAAACCCCGCTTTTTGTCTATCTCCCCAAGCCCCAGACACACAAAAATCACCACGAGCTTGTCCAAGAGTTCAATGCCAACGATCAAATGGATCTGCGTGTTCCGCCATCAGAGATGGAGGACATTTGCCGAGATCTCGAAGAGCTCTTTAAACAGAAGTTTGTGTCACAGCTACGAGTAGAGGTTCCGGTAGATCCGCTTGATACGGAACGTATCCGAGGCATCTGCAAAATCGCATTGAAGCACCATGCGCTTGTATTCGATGCCGATGGAGGACTACTTGCTAATGGTGTCGGCTCCGACATTCAGGTCGGAAGTGGAGCAAGATTAACGAACTCGCTCGGCAGTTACTGGCGTGAGGTCTCGCCAAGAACCTTGGACATAGCTTTTGAAGATGCCCTGCGGAGCCCCCATCTGAATGACGCATGGCTGAGAGTTGAAATCGGGCGGAGTTTCTTCCGTCCTAGTCAAGCGTTGTCCGCCCAGCTCCAGCACGACGGCAGTTGGTTGCTAAAGTGGCAGTTTGCGAAGCCCGTCCTTGGCGACCCTAAAAAGAACCTCGAGCTTCGTGCCCGGAACTTTGACGAAGCACAAGAGCTGTTGCTCGCATTCGCGGATCGCAGCCCATACCTCGGTCAGCTCCCTTGGCGTGAGGACGAAGCAGTAGGCGCGATGGAGAAAGTAACTCTAGAAAAGCGACAGGCTTTGCCGCTTCGCCGCTTCGACGCCGTGATCGAACTTCCGCGGGGAACCATGATGCCACTGCAGGATAAGCCTGGGGAGCGCTTGACATTCGGCCAAACCCATCAGGGTCAATGGCTCGCCACATTGAGCCGGGACAACGGTTTTGCTGCGACTCGAACATTCACTAGTGGACAGGAAACAGTCGAGTTTGCCCGTTGGTACGTGGCTGCCGATGCAGCCGCAGTGAATAGTGCCTTCCAGGCATTCGTGCCGTCCATGGAGGAGCGTTTTGCTCCACAAGGCGTGGCTGAGGTGAGCCTCTTGGTGCTACCGGAACGCGAAGCACCCTGGGCAGATTCGACCGTTCTGCACTTTCAGAGGTGGCTAGCGCAGAACAATCATTTAACGTCCGGCGACATGGAGGCATTTGTCTATGCCCTGCAGGCAGAGCGGTCTGACAGCGTGCGATTCTCAGGGCCGCAGGGCGCCGCTTTAGAGTCGTTTGCCGTGACGCGCGTGTGGGTGGAGCGGGCGGTGTTTGTCGGAACCTTTGCCACGATTCTGCACCTTGCAATGAAGTACGGGATATCCGTCGTTCTTAACGGCAGGCATGTCTTCTTGAATCATGCTCGAACCGGGACAGATTCCTTGGAATACAGCATGATGATGAAATCGAACCATAGCTCCGTTACCCAGATTTGGGTACAACCATCGGGCGCGGCGTTCGCGGAATCAGTAAGGAACCTGGCACTCGACGAAGTGGTGGAGGTGAGCAAGCACATCCAAATGGCGGCAGGAACGCCAGCTGTAGAGGCCAACGCCGCGCTTCAAGAATTTGCACTTACCGTGAAGAAAAGTAGAAAAGGGTACCGGCTGACTTATGAGGTGCCGGGTGGAATGAACTACGCGGTGAATGGTCTGACGGATGGAGAGACTTGTGCGGCCTTTGAGATCTTTATCCAAGCGCCGTCGGCACTTCTAGGCTCTGTGAAATGGCATGGCTTTGGCCAATCCCCGGTACCGTGGCAGGGGAACACGCGTTTCGAAATGCAGTCGAACCTCTTCGAGCCTGTTCCCCTTGGTCCAGAGAACCTTCACGTTCTGCGGGCTGTGAAGCTGCGAAAGAACGGCGATTTTATCCAGGTGCTCGATTCGCAGGTAGAGGGCGATTACATTCGAGTTTACAACGACGGTGGAAGGTTTCGTACCAGCTTTATTGTCGGATGGGGCCACGATTTCGGACAGATCGAAAACTTTCAGCGGAAGACCAAGAGCCTCGACGAAGCACTGAGACTGGTCGAGCACTATGTCGCTGGAGATCGCCGGGAGTTTATCGCACTCGGCTGGAAGAAGCAGACAGTAAAGGGGCACTAGACGGATTTGGTTCCAGTCGGTAACCGCTACTACACTTATCCGGGTTGTCTGTGTAACACCGTCCCCGACCACGGTCGGCCGGTGGTCACGCGCAGCAAAAATACCAAGGGTTGAACCGGCTCCGTTGACATTGACGGAGTGTCTGAACTGCCCAGTGACCAACTAGAAGAAAAGGAGCCATCACATGGCCGTCAAGATTAAGCTGCAGCGCCTGGGTAAGATCCGTACCCCGGAGTACCGCGTCGTTGTTCAGGATTCCCGCACCAAGCGTTCCGGCAAGGTTATTGAGAACCTGGGCATCTACCAGCCGACCCAGGAGCCTTCCCTGATCCGCATCGACTCCGAGCGT
Source organism: Corynebacterium sp. TUM25020 (assembly GCF_056388495.1). Classification (NCBI taxonomy): domain Bacteria; kingdom Bacillati; phylum Actinomycetota; class Actinomycetes; order Mycobacteriales; family Corynebacteriaceae; genus Corynebacterium; species Corynebacterium sp. TUM25020. Next base: position 311,096 of record NZ_JBWJFG010000001.1, read on the forward strand.
GCACAGTACTGGCTGGGCGTTGGTGCTCAGCCGACCGAGCCTGTTCTGGCTCTGTTGAAGGTCACCGGTGATTGGCAGAAGTTCAAGGGCATCGAGGGTGCAGAGGGCACCCTGAAGGTGGCCGAGGAGAAGAAGTCCAAGCTGGATCTATTCAACGAGGCTCTGGCTGAGGCTGCCGATGGCCCGACCGCAGAGGCTATCACCGAGAAGAAGCGCAAGGCTAAGGAAGAAGCAGAGGCCAAGGCTGCTGCCGAGGCTGCCGCTGCTGAAGAGGCTGCTGCTAAGGAAGCTGAGGAGGCCGAGAAGGCTGAGGCTGCTGACTCCGAGGGCGAAGCTGAGGCTGAGTCCGCAGAGTAAAAGCGCAGGCGATTCTGCCGCCAATCGCTTTTTCACCCCAGGTATGAGCATTCATTGCTCGCCTGGGGTTTTCTCTTGGGCTTTTCTTTGATCTTGGCCGAAGGTAGTGCCCCCATAACTACCGCTTGAATGTGTTGTCGGTCATGGGGAGTAGACTCAATGACTGTCATCACAGAAACGGCTGCAAGCCCGGATGTGGAGTTTTCGCTAGAGGCAAAGAAGGCATCCCTCAATGAACGTCGAAGAAACCGTCAGTGGTTACTACCAGCAGATCATCCAGCGCAACGCTGGTGAACCCGAATTTCACCAGGCTGTCGCCGAGGTGCTGGACAGCCTGACGTATGTGCTGAAGAAGGACGACCACTACGCTGACTACGCGCTGATTGAGCGCATGTGCGAGCCAGAGCGCCAGGTCATCTTCCGCGTGCCGTGGATCACCGACGAGGGTGAAGTTCGCGTCAACCGCGGCTTCCGCGTGCAGTTTAACTCCGTGCTGGGGCCCTACAAGGGCGGCCTGCGGTTTCACCCGTCTGTAAACCTGGGCATCATCAAGTTCCTGGGATTCGAGCAAATCTTTAAGAACTCCCTCACCGGACTGCCCATCGGTGGCGGCAAGGGCGGTTCCGACTTCGACCCGAAGGGAAAGTCGAACCGCGAGATCATGTCGTTCTGCCAGTCCTTTATGACGGAGTTGCACAATCATATCGGCGAAGAAGTGGACGTTCCTGCCGGCGATATCGGCGTGGGCGGCCGGGAAATCGGCTACCTGTTTGGCCAATACCGTCGCATGACGAACCGTCACGAGTCCGGCGTACTCACCGGCAAGGGGCTGACTTGGGGTGGATCCCTCGTGCGTACTGAAGCTACCGGCTTCGGCACCGTGTACTTCACTCAGGAGATGATGGGTGCCCACGGTGATCGCTTCGACGGTGCGAAGGTGATTGTTTCCGGTTCCGGTAATGTTGCGATCTACGCAGCTCAGAAGGCTCAGGAGCTTGGTGCGACCGTCGTGGCTATGTCCGATTCCTCTGGATATGTATTCACCCCGGAGGGCGTGGACATCGAGCTGCTGAAGGACGTGAAGGAGGTTCGTCGCGCCCGCTTGTCCGATTACGCCAAGGAGACCGATGGCGTGACCTACCACGCTGGCGGCAATATCTGGGAGGTCGAGGCAGACGTAGCCCTACCATGTGCCACCCAGAATGAGCTGGACGGTGAAGCCGCAAAGATATTGGCGGACAACGGCTGCCGCTATGTTGCCGAGGGCGCAAATATGCCCTGCACTCCGGAAGCCATTGAGGTATTCCGCAAGCGCAAGATCTTCTTTGCCCCGGGCAAGGCAGCCAACGCTGGTGGTGTCGCAACCTCCGCACTGGAGATGCAGCAGAATGCCTCCCGCGATTCCTGGAGTTTCGACTACACGGATAAGCGACTGCGCGACATCATGCGCGGCATCTTCAAGTCCTGCGACATCACAGCCAAGGAATACGACAAGGAAGACGACTACATCATCGGCGCTAACATTGCCGGCTTCCGTAAGGTGGCAGACGCTATGCTCGCCCAGGGCGTCATCTAGCCAATGGAGCTGCAGATCGGTCGGGTAATTAAACCCCATGGAGTGCGTGGAGAGGTCGTTGTCGATCCCACGACGGACACACCGGCTCAGCGTTTCGCCACCGGCGAGGTCCTCACAGGTAAGCAGGCGGGTAAAGAGCTGAAGCTCACCGTGCGAACCTATCGCCCTCACCAGGGGCGCCTCCTGGTCACGTTCGAGGAGATCACTGACCGCACCACCGCCGAATCGCTACGCGGCGTACGCTTCTTTGCCGCTCCGATCCACGACGAGGATGATGACGGTTTCTACGACCACGAACTCGAGGGGTTGACCGCCTATCTTCTCGCGCCCGGCACGGATGCCGAAGGAGAAGAGATCGAGCTCGGGGATCTGGTCGGCGAGGTCGTCGGCGTCGAGCACACCCCAGCCGGGCAGTTGCTCGCTATTCTTATTGACGCCGAATCCCAGCTGCCCACAGCTGGAAAGCAAGTGCTCGTACCCTTCCGGCATGAGATCGTCCCGGTGGTGGATCTGGAAGAAGAAGTAATCGTACTGACCCCGCCAGAGGGGCTTTTGGAGCTGAGTTAGCTTTGCGCCTGGATGTTGTAACGATCTTCCCTGAGTACCTCGAACCTCTGCGCCATGCTCTGCTGGGCAAGGCCATCGAGCAGGGAATCTTAAGCGTCGGCGTGCACAACCTGCGGGCCTGGACCAACGACGTACACCAGTCGGTGGACTCCACCCCCTGCGGCGGTGGCCCGGGCATGGTGATGAAGCCCGAGGTGTGGGGGCCAGCACTTGATGATGTGGCGGCGGGAACCGGTCCGGCAGCTGCCACAGCCGACCTGGAAACCTCCGCGGAACACAAACGCAACCTGCTGTCCGCAACCCCCGAGATCGATGCTGAGGTGGCAAGCGGGGGAAAAGGTGGCGTCACAAAACCGCTGCTTATCGTGCCCACACCGGCAGGGCGACCGTTTACCCAAGACATGGCTGAACGGTGGAGTAGGGAAGAGCATGTCGTGTTTGCCTGCGGCCGCTATGAGGGCATTGACCAGCGCGTAGTGGAGGATGCACAGAACCGCTATCGCGTGGAGGAAGTCAGCATCGGTGACTATGTACTGATTGGCGGCGAGGTAGCGGTGCTCGTCATGGCGGAAGCCATGGTGAGGCTGATCCCTGGCGTGTTGGGTAACCAAGCTAGCCACCAGGAGGATTCCTTCCAAGATGGTCTCTTAGAAGGGCCTAGCTACACGCGTCCCAGGCAGTGGCGTGGTCTGGACGTGCCCGACGTATTGTTTAGCGGCAACCATGCCAAGATCGCCCAATGGCGCCGGGAGCAATCCCTCGCCAGGACCAAAAAAATACGCCCTGACTTGCTGGGTAGCGTGGAGCTATCCGAAGCAGACCGGGCGTACCTTGACGGCCTAGAAGGCTAAACGCTCCTAGTGGTCAGCGCCGGGGATGGCGTTGACGTGGTCGCGAACCTTCTCGCCTTCCGCGTACAGCGGCATGTCCTGCTTGGCGCGGTAGAAGGGAGCGTCGATCGGATCCAGTGGCTTTTCACCCTTGATCAGGTCGGCAGCCTTTTCCGCCAACATGACGACAGGAGCGTAGATGTTGCCGTTGGTAATGATCGGCATGACCGATGCATCGGCAATGTACAGGCCGTCAACGCCGTGCACCTGCATGGTCTCCGGGTCGACAACGGCCATCTCGTCGTCTGCCGGGCCCATCTTGGCGGTACAGGAGGGGTGCAGGGCAGTCTCTGCGTCATTGCGAACCCACTCCAGGATCTCCTCATCGGTCTGCACAGCAGCGCCGGGGGAGATCTCGCCGTCGGTGAACTCCTTCATTGCCGGGGTATCAAGCAGCTTGCGGGAGGTACGCACTGCCTCGACCCACTCGCGGCGATCTTGCTCGGTGGCCAGGTAGTTAAACAGGATCTCCGGCTTTTCCTTCGGGTCATTGGACTTGATGTGTACGTGCCCCAGGGTATCGGAGTACATCGGGCCGACGTGGAACTGGAAGCCGTGCTCGCCTTCCGGCTGGGAGCCGTCGTAGCGGATCGCCATCGGCAGGAAGTGGAACATCAGATTCGGGTAGGCCTCGTCGTCGTTGGAGCGGGCGAAGCCACCGGCCTCGAAGTGGGAGGAAGCAACCGGGCCACGGCGGGTCAGCAGCCACTGCAGACCGATGAACGGGCGGTTGATCATCTTGTAGTAGGGCTGGGAGCTGACCGGCTGGGTGCAGTTGTACTGCACGTAGACCTCGAGGTGGTCCTGCAGGTTGTTACCCACACCGGGCAGGTGCTTCTTGACCTCGACGCCTGCCTTCTCCAGCACTGCGCGGTCGCCGATGCCGGATAGCTCAAGTAGCTGCGGGGTGTTGAAGGCGCCGCCGCAAAGGATGACCTTGTCGGCGAAGACACGGTGGGTCTGACCCTTCCACTGGTATTCCACGCCCACGGCCTTGCCGTTTTCAATGATTACTTGGGTGGTGAATGCGCGGGTGCGCACGTCGAGGTTCTTGCGGTTCATTACCGGGTGCAGGTACGCACGAGCCGCGGAGAGGCGCTTGCCCTCGAAGATGTTGCGGTCGAAGGGTGCGAAGCCCTCCTGTCGGTAGCCATTTACATCGTTGGTCAGGTTGTAGCCGGCTTCCTGGACGGACTTAAAGAAGGCCTGGAATAGTGGGCTGGTTGCCGGGCCACGGGTCAGCTTCAGCGGACCGTTGTGGCCACGACGTGGGTCATCAGGGTCAGCGGCCAGCGCGGTTTCCATCTTGTTGAAGTAGGGCAGGACGTGGCTCCAGCCCCAGTTGGACATGCCTGGCAGGTTGCCCCACTTTTCGTAATCCATCGGGTTGCCGCGCTGGAAGATCATGCCGTTGATGGAGGAGGAGCCACCCAGCACCTTGCCGCGGGCGTGGTAGATACGGCGACCGTTCATCTCTGGCTCCGGCTCGGACTCGTACTCCCAGTCGTAGTGCTTGTCGCCGATAGGGAAGGAGAATGCGGCGGGCATATGGATGAACAGATCCCACAGGGAGTCGGGGCGTCCGGCCTCTAGAACCATGACGTCCTTGGTGGAGTCTTCGGAAAGTCGGTTGGCCAAAACCGAACCTGCGGATCCGCCGCCGACGATGACAATATCGCGACGACGATCTTCGACGACCTGGCCTTCGGTGTCGTTCTTCTTACCTGGAATCAGCTTGTCGATGAAGCCCATCTATTCACTTACCTCCTAGTTAAATGACTGAACAAAATCTAGTATGCCAGTTTCTTAATAGGATTTCTAGGCAGCAGGTAAAGCCTAATTTTGGCACACCTCGCTAGTGAGGTGAGAATGGCACCTATATGAGGGGTTCGGCTGGCATATTAGAAATAGCTGTGTAGTCTAGAAAATTGTATTTCTTAGAAAATGAACTCCCTTTGGCGGGAAGTAATCGAGGAGAATTACATGACCAATTCCGACAACGACTCCCGGCCCGAATCGACTGACGGTGCCACAAGCACCGGGCCGCCTGCACAAAACGACCTCAAAGCCCGGCGCATCGTGGGAAGGAAGAAGGCCTCCGGTCCGCGTGTCATTGTCGGCTCTTTTGATGTTAATGACCGCGATAGCTATTCGCCCGGTGAAGTAACGCCCCCTAAGACCAATTGGCCTGTGTTCATCATCTCCGCCTTGGGCATCCTCGCAGTTGCGCTCTATGCCTTCGTGGGGCGGGAGCAAGCCAAGGACACTTTGGCGTCGGTGACTGGCTGGATCTCCACCAACCTCGGCTGGTTTTACATCGTCACCGCAACAGTCGCTGTGATCTTCGTCCTCGTGGTCGCCTTTTCCAAGTCCGGTTCGATCCGCCTTGGGCCAGACCACTCTCGCCCGCAATTCCGCCTATTCTCCTGGTCGGCGATGCTCTTCGCCGCTGGTATCGGTGTAGACCTGATGTTTTTCGCCGTAGCCGAGCCTGTCACTCAGTACATGGCTCCGCCCGTCGGCGATGGACAAACCCGGGAAGCTGCCGAGCAAGCCGTCGTGTGGGCTCTCTTCCACTACGGCATCACCGGTTGGGCTCTCTACGCCCTGATGGGCATGGCCTTCGGCTACTACGCCTACCGCCTGAACATGCCTCTAGCTATCCGTAGCGCCCTGTACCCGTTGATCGGCAAGCGCATCCACGGTCCCATCGGAGGTGCGGTGGACATTGCCGCAGTTCTGGGCACCGTCTTCGGCATCGCCGCCTCTCTCGGTATCGGCGTGGTGCAGCTGACCTATGGCCTGCACCTCATCTTCGGCTGGGACGAAGGTGTCGTCGTACAATCCGGCCTGATCATTTTCGCCGTCGGCGTGGCCACTCTCTCTGCGGTCTCTGGCGTGGACAAGGGCATCAAGCGACTGAGCGAAATCAATGTGTTGCTCGCCATTGGCTTGGTCGTTTACGTCACGGTGACCGGCCAGACTGCCTTCCTTCTTGACGCCCTCGTCATGAATATCGGTGACTATGTCTCGTCATTCCCAGGCATGACCATGGACACGTTTGCTTTCTCCGAGGATCCGGAATCCACCAAGGCCTGGATGGGCGCCTGGACCCTGTTCTTCTGGGCCTGGTGGGTGGCATGGGCTCCCTTTGTCGGTCTATTCCTGGCCCGCATCTCCCGTGGCCGCACCCTGCGACAGTTCGTCGTCGGCGTGCTGACCATTCCCTTCCTATTCATCCTGCTGTGGATGAGCCTGTTTGGTAATACCGCTTTGCGTCGCGTTATCAGCGGAGATATGGACTTCGCCAACAACACGATGGAGTATCCGGAACAAGGTTTCTATGCCTTGCTGCAGGACATGGGTGGCGGCACGGTACTGATCGTTCTCTCCACACTGATCGGCCTGCTGCTGTACATCACCTCTGCCGACTCCGGCGCTCTAGTGACCGCCAACTTCACCTCCAAGATCGAAGATTCCCGCCAGGACGGGGCGAAGTGGTCCCGCATTTTCTGGGCTGTATTGGTCGGTGTACTGACGCTTGTCATGTTGCAAGTTAATGGCGTCGAAACAGTGCAGTACGCAACCATCGTGATGGGGCTTCCGTTCACCATCGTGATCTACCTCATCATGCTTGGACTATGGCGCTCGCTGCGCCTGGAGAGCTACGCGACAGAAGCCCGCAGCGTTTCCCTGCACAGCGCCATGTCCGGCCGCTCGAGTGGATCTGGGGACAATCAGTCTTGGCGCAAGCGCCTCTCGCGAGCCTCCACGTGGCCCAGCGCTTCCAAGGCCAATGAATATCTGGTCAACGTCGCCCAGCCCGCTTTGGCATCCGTCGCCCGCGAACTGAATGACAAGGGAATCGAGACTACGCTGGTGGCTGCCGAAGTGCCCAACCTGCCGGTAAACCAGCTGGATCTCACCCTGCACCTGGGCGAAGAACAAGATTTCCGCTACCAGATCTACCCAATGGAACATCCGGTGCCGAGCTTTACTCGCAGCACTAGCAATGGGGAGAACTACTACCGCTTGGAGGTCTTCGATAACACGGGCTCCCTCGGCTACGACATTTACGGCTACACGACCGAGCAATTGATCGATAACGTCCTGGATCTCTACGAGCGTCACCTAGAGTTCCTGCACATGCAGCGCGACTTGCCAGGTACCTCGGACATGTCCGACGGTGCCGACCCCGTGCGTGCCTGGACCGAAGACTAAAACCTTTCACTCGACTGTAAGAACAATCGGAAAGCGAGAACCTCAAATATGAACGCTGCACTCTTCGACCCGACTACCTGCGATCTGCTGGCCGGGGTACACCACAATGAAGGCGCCCCCGCTTCGCTGTTTATCAACGGCAAGTGGGTGCCAGCCAACAACGGTGAGACCCGCACCATCATCAACCCCGCTGATAACACCACGGTAGGAGTGGTCTCCGAGGCCTCCGACGAAGATACGAACAAGGCCATCGCTGCCGCCCGCGCTGCCTTCGATTCCGGTGTATGGGCGGATGTTCCCGCTGTCGAGCGTGGCAAGTTGCTGCTGAAGGTCGCTGAGAAGATCCGCGAGAACAAAGATGACTTCGCCCGTGCAGAAGCAGCCGACACCGGCAAGCGCCTGGCCGAAGCAGAGATCGACATGGATGACATTGCCAACTCTTTTGAGTTCTTTGGCACTCTCGTCCAGCACCAGGCGGGTCGTGTGGTCGATCCGGGTGATGCGAATGTTCGCTCTCGTATCGACGCCGAACCCGTCGGCGTGTGCGGCCTGATCACTCCGTGGAACTATCCACTGCTGCAGGTGGCCTGGAAGGTTGCACCGGCATTGGCGGCGGGTAACTCCTTTGTGCTGAAGCAGGCGGAACTGACGCCACACACCGCGATGATGCTGATGACAGTTCTGAATCAGGTGGGACTGCCCGCAGGCGTGGCGAACCTGATCACCGGCGCGGGCGCCAATTGCGGCAACCCCCTCTCGCAAAGCCCGGACGTGGACATGGTCAGCTTCACCGGTGGCCTTGTTACCGGCAAGCTAATCGCCCGGAATGCGGCGGAGACCGTCAAGCGCGTGGCTTTGGAGCTGGGCGGCAAGAACCCGAATGTCATTTTTGCCGACTCAGACTTCGACGCGGCAGTGGATAACGCGCTCAACGGTGCATTCGTGCACTCGGGCCAGGTGTGCTCCGCGGGTTCTCGCATCGTGGTGGAGGAGTCCATCCACGACGAATTCGTCAAGGCACTCGTGGCCAAGGCTGAGCAGATCAAGATCGGTGGCCCGCTGGATGAGGCTGCCGAGACCGGCGCCTTGATTTCTGCCGACCACCGGGACAAGGTCGCCGCTTACGTCGATCATGCACGTGAGCAGGGCGCCAACATTCTCTGCGGTGGCCGGATCCCGACTGCTGAGGACAACGAGGGTAGCCACGCGACGGGCAACACCGACCTGACCAAGGGCGTGTTCTACCTGCCGACGATCATTGATGGCTGCACTCAGGAGATGGACTGCGTTCACGATGAAGCCTTCGGCCCCACCGTGACCATCGAGACCTTCACCACTGAGGACGAGGCCGTCGCCATTGCCAATGACACGGAGTACGGCCTGGCTGGCGCCGTGTGGACCACGGATGGCGGAAAGGCTGAACGGGTCGCGCGCAAGCTGCGTCACGGTACCATTTGGATTAATGATTTCCACCCCTACCTGCCCCAGGCAGAGTGGGGCGGAATGAAGCAGTCCGGCAATGGCCGAGAACTTGGCCCCACCGGACTGGCCGAGTACCAAGAGCACAAGCACGTTTACACGAATATCGCCCCTGCGGTAACGGGGTGGTTTAAAGGATAGGGTCTGCAGCCGGAGCTGACTGAGTTCACCAACGACGCCCCGGAGTGGGGCGAGGACTTCGGCAAGCAGTAGCCCCTCTAGAATGTGGGGAATGACCGATAGCATCGCTAGCAGCATTGCCCACGAACTTGGGGCGGAAGTTTCTCGCGTCCAAGCGACCATCGATTTGCTCGACGGTGGGGCGACCGTGCCTTTCATCGCCCGCTACCGTAAGGAAATCACCGGTGGCATGGATGATGGCCAGTTGCGCCAGCTTGAGCAGCGCCTCGATTACCTGCGCGAGCTGGCCGCGCGCAAGGAAACAGTTCTGAAGAGCATTGACGAGCAGGGCAAGCTGACCGATGAGCTGCGGCAAAAAATTTTGGAAGTGGACACGAAAGCAAGACTCGAGGACCTCTACCTGCCGTTCAAGAAGTCCCGTCGCACCAAGGCCGCCATCGCGCGGGAGGCGGGGCTTGGGGAACTGGTCGAAAAGCTCCTCACCGGCGGTAGTCCCGAACTGGCGGAAAGCTATGTTCAAGAAGGTTTTGATGACACCGCCGCAGTGATGGCGGGCGCCAGAGCCATCGTGGTTGAGGACATTTCCACCGACGCCGATGTGGTGGGGGAGATTCGCGAGGAGTACTTCCGCCGGGGCCGCGCTGAATCCGCGGTCATCGAGGGCAAGGAGGAGGAAGGCCAGAAGTACCGCGATTACTTTGAGTTCAACGAGCCTTTCGGGGATTTGCCAAGCCACCGCGTGCTAGCACTGCTGCGCGGCGAAAACGAGGGCGTGCTGCGTGTTAACTTCGCCCCGGGGGAGAGCGACGAGTTCTACCAGGGAATCATCGCTGACCGCACTGGGTTGGGGGCGCAGGGGGACGCGGCGGATAAGTTCCGTGCAGAGTGTGTTCGCTTCGGCTGGCGCACCAAGCTGGCCGTGAGCTCTGCGGTGGATGCGCGGATGCGCCTTAAGGAAAAAGCAGACGAAGCGGCAGTCAATGTTTTTTCCAAGAACCTGAAGGATCTGCTCTTGGCGGCACCTGCTGGCCACCGCGCGACCTTAGGGCTCGATCCGGGCTATCGCAATGGAGTGAAATGCGCCGTCGTGGACAGCACCGGCAAGGTTTTAGATACGGTTGTGGTCTATCCACACTCCGGACAGTGGGATAAAGCTCGCACCATTTTGAGCGCCCTCGTGAACAAGCACGGCGTGGAACTGCTAGCCGTGGGCAATGGCACTGCCAGCCGCGAAACCGAGAAATTGGCAAAGGAAATTGCCGGGCTGGCCGAGGGAACGAAGCCCCAGACGGTCGTCATCTCCGAAGCCGGCGCATCGGTGTACTCCGCCTCAGAGGTGGCCGCACAGGAGTTCCCCGATATGGATGTCTCCCTCCGTGGGGCTGTCTCCATCGCTCGACGTCTGCAGGATCCCTTGGCGGAATTGGTGAAGATCGACCCGAAGTCGATCGGTGTCGGGCAGTACCAGCACGATGTGAACCAGGCTCTGCTGGCCGCCGGGTTGGATAGCGTGGTGGAGGATGCAGTGAACTCCGTGGGTGTGGATGTCAACCTTGCCAGCGCCCCGTTGCTCAGCCGAGTCGCAGGTGTTACGCCCACATTGGCCGAAAATATTGTGGCCTACAGGGACGAATACGGGGCGTTTAAGTCCCGCAAGGAGTTGCTGAAGGTTCCCCGTCTGGGGCCGAAGGCTTTCGAGCAGGCCGCGGGCTTCCTCCGCATCAATGGTGCGGCTGATCCGCTGGATGGGTCGGCAGTCCACCCAGAGGCTTATCCATTGGTTCGGCGCATTGTTGAATCCACGGGCGTGCAGGTGCCACAGCTTGTGGGCAACACCGCCGTGCTAGGCAAACTGCGCGCCAAAGACTTCGCCGATGACACATTCGGAATTCCCACAATCACGGACGTTTTAGCGGAATTGGACAAGCCCGGGCGCGATCCACGCCCGACGTTTAAGACCGCCACGCTGGCCGAAGGGATTGAGACCATCAAGGATCTACGCCCCGGCATGGTGCTGGAAGGCACCGTGACGAATGTTGCCGCCTTCGGTGCATTCGTGGATGTCGGCGTCCACCAGGATGGCCTTGTCCACGTCTCCGCAATGAGCAATCAATTCGTCAAGGATCCACACGACGTGGTGAGCTCTGGCGAGGTTGTAAAGGTGCGCGTGGTCGACGTGGATGTGCCCCGCAACCGCATCGGGCTTTCCCTACGCTTGCAGGATGAGCCAAAGGCCAGCGGCAAGCAGGGCAGAAAGAAGCGCCAGCCACAGGGCAGCATGGCCGCTGCACTAAAAAACGCCGGATTTGGTAAACGCCGCTGATCGATGGCATACTACTCAAGTTAATTTCTGTTGTGGGTACGAACCCGTAGGCGCGTGGAACAAGCGAAAAGCCGCGAGGATCCTCTATCCAGACGAGCAAAAGGATTTTATCCATGCACATTCTTGACAAGGTTGACGCAGCTCAGCTGCGCGATGACATTCCTGATTTCCGCCCTGGCGACACCCTGGACGTTCACGTCAAGGTTATCGAGGGCAGCAAGTCCCGTCTGCAGGTTTTCCGCGGCGTTGTAATCCGTCGTCAGAACTCCGGCATCCGCGAGACCTTCACCATCCGTAAGATCTCCTTCGGCATTGGTGTGGAGCGTACCTTCCCGGTTCACTCCCCGAACATCGACCACATCGACGTTCTGTCCCGCGGTAAGGTTCGCCGTGCGAAGCTGTACTACCTGCGCGAGCGTCGCGGCAAGGCAGCCCGCATCAAGGAGCGCCGCTAGTACTTACCCTCTAAGTGCTAACTACCCAGCCACAGTTTCGTGGCTGGGTTTTTTGCTTTTCCTGCCACTGGTATCCTGGCTATTTGTGACTCATCGACAGGAACCGAACGATCCCCAGCAGCTCCCTGGCCAGCCGGGCGAGTACCCCACCCAGCGCCCAGCCCCGGAAGACGCCAATGGTGAACCGAAGGCCGCTGCGCAGCCGGAGGATGGGGCGTCACCTAACAAAAAGAAGAAAGAGAAGCAGAAGAAGACCTACCCATGGTGGGTCGAAATGCCGATCATCATCCTGGTGACGATGCTAGTGCTAGGAGCGTTCAACAACTTCGTTGGCCGCATGTACTTGATTCCTTCCGAGTCGATGGAACCCACTCTCCACGGCTGTCAGGGATGTACGCCCGACCGCATCTTCGTCAACAAACTGGCTTATCGTGGCAACAAGATGCCCGATCCGGGCGACGTAATTGTCTTCGTGGGCACCGAGTCGTGGAATGAAGAATACACTTCCCGTCGCAGTTCCAATGGTGTCGTGCGTGGCCTGCAGAACCTCGGCGCCACCATCGGCATTGTCGCTCCCGATGAAAATACCCTGGTCAAGCGCGTAATTGCCACCGGTGGGCAGACGGTGCAGTGCCAGGAGGGCGACCCGGGAATCATGGTCAACGGTAAGAAGGTCGATGATTCTTACACGATGGATCCGCCCGTCAACCCGATCGACCCCACCATGGGATCTAAGGAATGCCAGGGTAACTACTTCGGCCCGGTTACCGTGCCAGACGATGCCGTCTGGGTCATGGGCGATAACCGCACCAACTCCCTGGATTCTCGCGCGCACATGGGGGATGAGCACCAGGGCACCATCCCGGTGGAAAACATCGTCGGCGAGGTCGAGTCCATTCTGTTGCCAGTTAACCGTATCGGTGGCGTGGACTCCCTGCCGATCCAGGGCTAAAGCTCCTTGGAACGCGAGTTAGAAGCCGCGGGGCTGGGGCCCGTAGCGGGGGTGGACGAGGCCGGTCGTGGCGCCTGCTGCGGGCCGATCTCCATTGCGGCGTGCATCCTCCCCGCTGATTTAGACGGTGCGGGGCTGGAGCGGCTCACCGATTCGAAGAAGCTGACTGAGAAGACCCGCGAGCTCCTCTTTGAGGTCATCAAGGATGTCGCCGTGGCGTATTCGATTATCCACATCAGCGCCGCGGATATCGACAGTTTTGGTATTCAGCACGCCAATGTTTCCGGCATGCGTCGCGCAGTCGCGGCATTGGACGTTCAGCCGGGGTATGTGTTGACCGACGCGGTCAAGGTGCCGGGACTTCCTATGCCACACCTGCCAGTGATCAAAGGCGACCAGATGGCGAAATGCATTAGTGCGGCAAGCGTGCTGGCAAAGGTTTCCAGGGATCGAGTGTTGCGAACCCTCGACGAAGAGTTCCCGGGGTATGGTTTGGCTAGTCACAAGGGCTATGGCACCAAGGCACACATGAACGCGGTGAGTCTGCATGGTGGCACCCCTTATCACCGCTACAGTTACAAGAACGTGGCCGCTGCGCATCGGCAGTGGCTAGAGGGAAAGGATCGAGGGTAAGTCCGTGAGCGCTGAGGAACTAGACGACTACGAAGCTAACGTCGAATTGTCGATGTACCGCGAGTACCGCGACGTGGTCAGCCAGTTTTCCTATGTGGTGGAGACCGAGCGCCGCTTCTACCTGGCCAACGCCGTCGAGCTGATTCCCCGTAACTCCGGCGGCGAGGTGTACTACGAAGTCCGCATGTCCGATGCCTGGGTGTGGGATATGTACCGGCCTGCCCGCTTTGTCCGTTATGTTCGCGTCATTACCTACAAGGACGTCAACATCGAGGAACTCGACAAGCCCGAGCTGCAACTGCCAGACTAACCAGTAACTTTCCCTTCTTATTCACAGCCCAGAGGTTATCCACAGACCCCTGGGCTTTTGCTTTTCCCTTCTTGTTTGGCGACGCCCCCTCGCGTGGATAATGCTCCACACTTGTGAACCAGGTGCTGGCCGTGAAAGAGCCGGTGCCGATCGAAAAGGTAGGGGACGCGAGGAAGTGAGGGGAAGCGACAGTGCCAACGGTGAACAAGCGGCGGGTGGGTAACGCAGGGGAAAACCTAGCCGCGGAGTATCTGCAGCGGGCGGGATATGAGGTACTGCAACGCAATTTCCATACTCGTTACGGGGAGTTGGATATAGTTGCACGCACGCCTGAGGGCGATCTCGCCTTTATCGAGGTGAAGTATCGCACCTCGGACTCCGATGGGGGCGGAGTGGCAGCAGTCGGTCCGCGGAAGCTGCGGCGGATACGCACCGTGGCTGGCCTGTGGCTGGAACAGAATCGCGAGGGGGTGCGCTTTTCCGGGGGAATGCGCGTGGATGTGATCGACGTTGGTCCGCAGGGCGTGCGGGAGCATGTCCAGGGGGTGTGGTGACCGATGGCCGTAGGGCATGCGCAAGCGCTGGCGTTGGAGGGGACGCGGCGGACGGTTATTACCGTCGAATGTGATGTGAGCAGGGGGCTTCCCGGCATCTCGATTGTGGGTATGGGGGATACCGCGGTGGTGCAGGCGAAGGATCGCATCCGCTCGGCGTTAAAGAACTCGGGCGTGGCGTGGCCGGGGTCGAGGACGGTGATGAGTCTGTCACCAGCTGGGTTGCCGAAGCAGGGGGCGGGATACGACCTGGCGATGGTGTGTGCGATGCTCTCCGCGGTTGCGGAGGACGCAGTGGTGGCTGGCAGATTGTCTGCAACTGTCCTAGTGGGGGAGCTGGGACTCGATGGGCAGATTCGCCCAGTACAAGGGGTGTTTGCTCTCGTATTGGCCGCGGCGATGGAGAGATTTTCCACGGTTGTGGTTCCGGCGGGCAATGAGGCAGAGGCTGCCGCTGCGGCGGAGGCAGCGGAGTCTGCGGTAACGGTGCTGATAGCCCGCAATCTCGCTAGCGTTATCGAGTGGTTAAGAGGCGGAGACTTACCGGAAGCACAACCAGGGCAACAGGTGCCTCCCCGTGAGGTGGGGGATCTGGCGGAGGTGTTGGGACAACCGGCGGCACGCCGGGCAGTGGAGGTTGCTGCGGCAGGCGGACATAACCTGTTGCTTATTGGACCTCCGGGAAGCGGCAAGTCCATGCTGGCCGAGCGGTTGCCAGGAATCTTGCCGCCAATGAGCGATAGCGAGCGCGTGGAGGCTGCCATCGTGCATTCTTTAGCGGGGGTCAAGGGGAATCTTCCGGAGGTGCTTGCTGGCCGAAGGCCTTTCATCGCCCCGCACCATTCTGTGACTCCAGCGGCATTGATTGGTGGAGGACGTGTGCCAGTTCCCGGAGCGGTGAGTCTCGCACACCACGGTGTTCTATTTCTCGATGAGGTCAGTGAGGCGCGCCGGGACTGCCTCGACACTCTGCGCGTGCCCATGGAGCTGCGCCGGGTAGAGCTTGTGCGTGCACAACGGATTTCGACTTTTCCCGCGGATTTCCAGCTGGTATTAGCCGCGAATCCCTGTCCGTGCGGGGCAGAGCTGGCCATTGACTGCACATGTCCTTCCGGAACCCGGCTCAGATATCAGGCGAAGCTTTCCGGCCCGCTTCGCGATCGGGTGGACGTGTTTGCCCGCACTACGGGGCGACCGCAGATAGCGGGGCTTAAAAACTCGTCTGAGTCCACCGCGGTGGTGGCAGAGCGGGTAGCTGCAGCGCGGGATCGTGCGCGTCAGCGATGGGGCACAGCCAGCAACGCCCTGGTACCCGGAAAGGATTTGCGGGAGGTGGGAGTAGATGAAGCCGGTGAGTTGCTGCTCGAGGACATGCTTCGAACAGGCACTATCACCCAGCGGGGCGTTGACCGCACCATCCGTGTGGCGTGGACACTCGCGGATCTGGAGTCTGCACCCGCGCCACATCTGGGGCATATCAGTGACGCGGTGGAACTCTTCGGAGCAGACCAGGAACTAACGGAGGTGGCATAAGCCATGACAACCACTGACAATCTCTATGAGTGGGCCTATCTGCGACGCGTCGTGGAAGCTTCCCGGACTGATGTGCTGGACTTGCTCTGGCCGGATGGATGGGAAAAGGCTGGGGCGTCGCAGGTTAAAGTGGTCGCCGAGGCATTGGCGCGCCGGGGTGGCAGACTGCCCGATGAACTGGCCGACGCGACTTCACAGCGATATGAACAGGATCCATCAAAGGACATTGAGCTGGCTGCTGCGCGCGGCTGGCGACTTGTCACACCCGAGGACGATGAATGGCCGGAGGAACTTAGCGCCAGCTTCATGCGCATGGCCAATTCAGGTGCAGACCATGATTCTTCCGTGCGCGGACAGGCCGCCGCGCCGTTTGCGCTGTGGGTGCGTGGAGATATTCGCCTGGATGTTGCCGTGCGACGCTCCGTCACCGTCGTAGGCACACGCGCGGCGACGCGCTACGGCGAGCAGGTCACGCAGTCTTTCACTGGAGATCTGGCCGATGCGGGTTTTAGCCTGATCTCCGGGGGTGCGGTGGGAATCGATGCACTTGTCCACCGGGCGGCTCTGCAGTCTAAAGCGCCTACGGTGGCGGTGATGGCCTGCGGTTTGGATATTCCTTATCCCAAGGCTCACACAGAGCTATTCGAGCACATCATTGCCGCAGGGGGACTGGTGATCAGTGAGTATCCTCCTGGCACTCCGCCTGCGCGCCACCGTTTCCTTACTCGTAACCGCATCGCCGCAGCACTTGGCCAGGCGACTTTGGTGGTGGAGGCGCCCCTTAGGAGCGGGGCGCTCAACACTTTGAACTGGGCGGAGGCCTTCGTTAAACCAACTTTCGCGGTGCCTGGGCCGGTGACCTCGCATGCGTCATTGGGGTGCCTCGACCGTATTCGCACCTCGCGGGCCACGCTGGCAGTCAGCGCCCGAGACTTGATTGAAGATCTAAGCCCCCTGGGGGAGCAGATGAGTCTGGGGTTTGTCGAAGAAGATCGCTCGTCTCTTCTGAGCTGGGAGCAGACAGCCATTTTTGACGCCGCAGGTTTGCCCTCCGGTCGGGGGAGCGAAGGTCGGCTGTCTCAATTGGTGGAAGCCACCGGTTTGCCAGCTCGTACGGTGATCCGCTGCCTACGCGACTTGGAAGCGATGGGCAGGCTTCGCAGAGAGGCGGACTGCTGGATTAGGGTTGAGTGACCGGCTACATTAGTCACATGAGCAACTCCCGTCCCGTCGGCAACAAGGCATCGTTGAGTGCTGCACTGGACGATTATGAACAGCACCTCCGCCATGTGGTGGGGCGCAGCGAGAACACCATTCGCGCGTATCGCCGAGACCTTGATAACGCCCTGGAGGGGCTGGAGCGGATCGAGGAGTTTGATCTCGACCGAGCTCGTGATGTTCTCGGCTGGGCGGTAGACAGCGGGGCAAGTCGAGCAAGCCTTTCCCGTCTCGCCTCCAGCATGCGGGGCTTTGGAGCCTTCCTGGCACACCGTGGGTTCGTTAGCGCTAATCCCGTTGCCGCGCTTAAAGCACCGAAACCGCAGCGAACGCTCCCGCGAGTACTGCGCGCCGACCAGGCCTCCGAGCTGCTCGACGGGCTGCGCGCCGAGCCGGAAGATGCCACACCTACCGGCATTCGCGACTGGGCCATGGTCGAGCTCCTCTACGCCACGGGTATCCGTGTATCTGAGCTGACAGGGTGTGATGTCGACGACCTTGACTTTTCCAACAACCTCCTGCGTGTCACGGGTAAGGGAAAAAAGACGCGGGTCGTTCCTTTCGGAGCCACAGTGGTGTCAGCGCTGGAGCAGTGGCTATCCGTGCGCAAAGAAATGGCAAAAGAAACTTCGGCGCTCTTTGTCGGAGTGCGCGGCAAGCGCATCGACCCCCGTCAGGTTCGCAATGTGGTGAACAGGGTCACTCAGGCAGGACCCGGTCCGAAACTTTCCCCCCACGGTCTGCGACATTCTGCAGCCACTGCAATCCTTGAAGGCGGAGCTGATCTGCGCGTCGTCCAAGAACTGTTGGGGCATGCGAATATGTCCACCACGCAGATTTACACCCACGTAGGTACCGAACGTTTGAAGGCTGTTTTTAACCAGGCACATCCCAGAGCCTGACGCGCACACTGCCGAGCAGCGTCATCGGGTCTATATACTTTCGCTCCTTGCCCTCAATACGCGCGCCCCACGACAGTCCTGGTGATGTACGGGCATAGTCCGGCAGGGCTGTGGCATCCGCAAGCACGCCGATGGGCTCACCCCGGTGTACCTGTTGTCCTGCTTTTACCCGAGCCAGCACCGGTTCATACGTCGTGCGGATACCGTCCGAGTGGCTAATGGAAACCACAGGAGTGCCTGCCACCACGCCGGCAAAGGCTACAATGCCGCCCCGGCTCGCCACGATGACCTGCCCGGGAGTTGCCTGGAGATCCACACCCCGGTGCCCGGGCTTCCACGCCTGATCGGGTATGTCCGCAGCACGGAGTACCGTCGCATCCTTGGAAGTGGGTAGACGATGAGAACGCACAATCTGGGTGGAATGCTCCGGAAATGAAGCACTGGGGACGGCAGGAGACAGGGGAGCGGCATACAACAGGGAAACCGTTGCAAAAGCGCTGTACAGGACACGTGAGAACCAAGGGGTCATGGTTATAGATGATGTGTGGGGGCGTCACCAAAAAGAAAGAGTAAGCGAACGAGTTTGTGGATAAGTCAAAGTTGTCCACAGATTGCGTGCGACGCGCGGTGTAGTGGACTTGTTTTAGCTGCGTGAAAGGGGGTAGTGTTGCAAGCGCAGTATGTCCGGATTCGTCTCTGCACCGCTCAAGGAAGTGCAAGTGGTTTCGCGAAGACCGCGGGGTGAAGCAAGGCTACTGACTACGCGTAGATAATTCGCACCCCACACAATGGCTCACCAGCACGGTCCCGTAAGCGGGCGAACATGGCGAGCCACAGCTACATCGGGGAATATCTGCCAGGATGGTGCATAAGCCACCCACGTACAGTGAGTGTCGAGTGCATCGTGAAGAAAACCGTCAAACCCTAAACTTTGAAAGCGAGGAAGGGGCGGCGCCGGCCACATGGTCGGCTAGAAGAAGATACGCCCCTGTAACACCATGGCTGTTGTTACTATGCGCGAGCTGCTGGACGCTGGTGTCCACTTCGGTCACCAGACCCGTCGTTGGAACCCGAAGATGAAGCGCTTCATCTTCACCGACCGCAACGGCATCTACATCATCGACCTGCAGCAGACCCTGACCTACATCGACGAGGCATACGAGTTCGTCAAGGAGACCGTTGCCCACGGCGGCAACATCCTGTACGTCGGCACCAAGAAGCAGGCTCAGGAGGCCGTTGCTAACGAGGCAGAGCGCGTGGGCATGCCTTATGTCAACCACCGCTGGCTCGGCGGTATGCTCACCAACTTCCAGACTGTTGCTAAGCGTCTGCACCGCCTCAAGGAGCTGCAGGCAATGGACGCAGCTGAGGACGGCTACAAGGGCCGCACCAAGAAGGAAGTTCTGATGCTGACCCGCGAGCGCAACAAGCTGGAGCGCGTTCTGGGCGGTATCGCGGACATGACCAAGACCCCGTCCGCACTGTGGATCGTCGACACCAACAAGGAGCACATCGCTGTCTCCGAGGCACAGAAGCTGAACATCCCGGTTGTTGCCATCCTGGACACCAACTGCGACCCGGACGTTGTCGACTACCCGATCCCGGGCAACGACGATGCAATCCGTTCCGCAACTTTGCTGACCAGCATCATCTCCTCCGCTGTTGAGGCTGGCCGCCAGGCTCGCGCTGAGCGCCAGGAGGCTGCTGCTAAGGAAGCTGCTGGCGACGCCGAGAAGGCGCCGGCCGAGGCTACCGAGGCAGAGGCTGAGAAGACCGAGTCTTCCGAGGCATAGGCTGCTTTTGGCCAGCGAATAGCGCCCACCCCCGTATGGGACACAGTTTTAGACCCGTGTCCGACGGGCGTGGGCGTTACTTGTAACCTAGGCTGGAAAACAGGACTGATTTTAAAAACTGTTATTTCAGCCACTATGAAACACTTCCACCAGAAGGAGGATCGCCCCACATGGCGAACTACACCGCTGCAGACGTAAAGAAGCTCCGCGAGATCACCGGCGCCGGCATGATGGACTGCAAGAAGGCCCTGGAAGAAGCCGCAGGCGACTTCGACAAGGCCATCGAGATCCTGCGCATCAAGGGTGCTAAGGACGTCGGCAAGCGCGCAGAGCGCTCCGCTTCCGAGGGTCTGATTGCCGTTTCCGGCAACACCATGATCGAGGTTAACGCTGAGACCGACTTCGTCGCTAAGAACTCCGAGTTCATCGAGTTCGCCGACAAGGTCGCGGCTGCCGCTGCAGAGGCTAAGGCTAACTCCCGCGAAGAGCTCGAGGCAGTCGAGGTTGATGGCCAGAAGGCAATCGACGCCCTGCAGCAGCTGTCCGCAAAGATCGGCGAGAAGCTGGAGCTGAAGCGCGCCACCACCATCGAGGGTGACAAGGTTGCCGTCTACATGCACCACCGTTCCGCAGACCTGCCGCCGGCAGTCGGCGTACTGGTCTCCTACGAGGGCGATGACGAGGGCGCAGCTAAGGCTGCCGCTATGCAGGTTGCCGCTCTGAAGGCTAAGTTCCTGAGCAACGACGAAGTTCCGGCCGAGACCGTCGCCAAGGAGCGCGAGATCGCTGAGGCTACCGCTCGCGAGGAGGGCAAGCCGGAGAAGGCTCTGCCGAACATCATCGAGGGTCGCCTGAAGGGCTACTTCAAGGACGTTTGCCTGCTGGATCAGCCGTCTGTCACCGAGTCCAAGAAGTCTGTTAAGCAGGTTATGGACGAGGCTGGCGTGACCCTGAAGGGCTTCAAGCGCTTCGAGGTTGGCCAGGCTTAAATAGCCACCAGGCTTAGCTACAAAAGTCCCCGCACCGATAGGGTGCCGGGGACTTTTTCTGTTGTAGAGGTGGGGTAAACTGGCCACCAGTTTGAACCACGTCGAAAAATCGAAACTGTCGAAACTAAGGAGCAACTACGGTGACTACAGCCGAAAACCGTGAAGGCTACAAGCGCGTCATGCTGAAGCTGGGAGGTGAGATGTTCGGCGGTGGCAAGGTCGGCATCGATCCCGATGTTGTGCAGAATGTCGCGCGTCAGATCGCCGAGGTCTCCAAGTCCGGCGTGGAAGTAGCGGTGGTAATCGGCGGTGGCAACTTCTTCCGTGGCGCTGAATTGCAGCAGCGGGGCCTGGATCGTTCCCGCTCCGATTACATGGGCATGCTCGGCACGGTCATGAACTGCCTGGCTCTGCAGGATTTCCTGGAGCAAGAAGGCGTGGACTGCCGCGTACAGACCGCTATCCAGATGACGCAGGTGGCGGAGCCGTACCTCCCGTTGCGCGCATCTCGTCACCTGGAGAAGGGGCGTGTTGTTATCTTCGGTGCAGGTATGGGTATGCCGTACTTCTCCACTGACACCACCGCTGCTCAGCGTGCCTTGGAGATCGGTTGTGAGGTGCTGCTTATGGCCAAGGCTGTCGACGGCGTATACAGCGACGATCCGCGCACGAACCCGGATGCGGAGTTGTTCCACGAGATCACTCCGTGGGAGGTTATCGAAAAGAGCCTAAAGGTTGCCGACGCCACCGCGTTCTCCCTTTGCATGGACAACAAGATGCCGATTCTGGTGTTCAATCTACTGACCGAGGGCAATATTGCCCGTGCCGTCGCCGGCGAGCGCATCGGCACCCTCGTCGACAGCAATGTCAGCGCAAACTAGTGCCAACACGATCCCGACACCTCAACACTTTCCCCACCATAGGCTGGTAAATTCTTAAACATGATTGACGATATTCTGCTTGAGTCCGAAGAGCGCATGACCAGCTCTGTGGAGCACGCCCGCGAAGACCTGACGACCATTCGTACCGGTCGCGCGAACCCGTCTATGTTCAACGGCGTGGTAGCTGAGTACTACGGGGTTCCCACCCCGATCACCCAGATGGCTACCATTAGTGTGCCGGAGCCGCGCATGCTGCTGATCAAGCCCTACGAGCAGTCCACCATGGGAGAGATCGAGAACGCTATCCGCAACTCCGACTTGGGCGTCAACCCCACCAACGATGGCCAGGTGCTGCGTGTGACCATTCCGCAGCTTACCGAGGAGCGTCGTAAGGACATGGTCAAGATGGCTAAGTCCAAGGGCGAGGATGCAAAGATCGCCATCCGTAATATCCGCCGCAAGGGCATGGAACAGCTGGGGAAGATCCAGAAGGACGGCGAGGCCGGCGAAGACGAGGTTCGCGCAGCCGAGAAGGATCTGGAAAAGATCACCCACAGCTACGTAGAGCGCGTCGACGAGCTGGTTGAGGCCAAGGAAAAGGAACTGCTGGAGGTTTAGCTCTCCTGCACTCTTTTGTGCCCGCGCAAGAAAGGCTCTGTACCCATCTCTGCTCGCCCGAAACCAAAGAACGGTCCCGGCCGTGACCTCAAGCAGGCTATAGCCGTTGGAGTTTTTCTAGGGGCCATTGCCATCGCGGGGCTGTTCACGCCCTTTGCGTGGTACCCCCTGGTCGCCCTTGCCATGTCGCTGGCCGTCTACGAAGTATGGCGACGTCTGTACGAGGGCGGGTATGTACTGAACCTTCCTGTGCTCTTCCTAGGCGCACAGGTGATCGTGTGGCTATCCTGGCCTTTCGGACCAACGGGAGCCCTGGCGGGCTTTGTTATCAGTGTGCTGATGGTAATGGTCACGCGTCTTTTCCACTATGGGCGCTCCTCACCACCGCATAACTACCTGCGGGATACCGCGGTCGGCATTTTCGTTCTGACCTGGATCCCGCTGTTCGGCAGCTTCGCCGCGATGCTCTCGAGAATGCAGCGCGATCACATTGACGGTTGGGCTTTCATTGTCACATTCATGCTGTGCGTTGTCGGCTCCGACGTGGGTGGATATATCGCTGGTGTGCTCTTCGGATCCCACCCAATGGCGCCTGCCGTCAGTCCGAAGAAGTCCTGGGAGGGCTTCGTCGGTTCGCTTATTCTATCCACCGCCATTGGCGTGGCGTGTGTGACCTTGCTTCTTTCCGGCCCGTTCTGGATCGGCTTGTTACTCGGGCCCGGCCTTGCCTGCTGCGCCACGCTCGGTGACCTCGTGGAGTCGCAGTTCAAGCGCGATCTCGGCATCAAGGACATGTCAGGAATGCTGCCGGGACATGGTGGCCTCATGGATCGCCTGGATGGCATGCTGCCATCGGCGATGATCACCTGGGTCGTGCTGAATATGCTCAGCGGTGTGTAGAAGGCGGAAGTGTAGTTACTCCCGAACCTGCTTTCGTAGCTGTACGATGCGCACGCCTCCAACCAGCGCCATAATCAGTGCTCCGATGATCGCTGCGATCAGCATTCCCACGCCAATTGGGAAGGTCATCGTCCATGCAAAGAGCTGCAGTTCGGCGGATTCTTGATTCTGGAGGATGAAAACGAGCAACACAATCAGCAGCAGCACACCGACGATCAATCCGACCCACGTGGTGCCCGCCAGGGACTTCTTAACCTCGCGATGCTCTGGCTTTTGTACCGGTGCTGGAGTTGGTGTTGGGGTCGGTGCCGACGTTGGTCGTTGTACCGGTTCTGGCGTCTTTTCTGGTGACGCCGACTGCGGTGTCGGCTCGGGCTGCTGATTTAGGTTCTCGTTCATACCCACCATTCAACGGCAAAAGCACCCTGGGTTCAGATTTCGGCGATGTGAGGGTTACCCCCGGCCCGTGCAATAATGGGGCGCATAATGGCTACACCAGTGAAACTTCAGTTTGCAGCACCCAAAAGGGGAATGCCGCCGGCGCATATGGCGGATTTTGATTCGGAGACCTTGCAGCAGAAGGTCCAGGAGCTCGGTTTGCCGAAGTTCCGGGCAGATCAGATTCGGCGTCAATACTTCGGCCGCCTGCAAGGCGACCCGATGAAGATGACGGATCTGCCCGAGGCGAAGCGCGCAGCGGTGAAGGAGGCGCTGTTCCCAGAGCTCATGCAGCCCATCCGCAACATGGAGGCCGACGACGGGGAGACGCGGAAGACCTTGTGGCGCTTGCACGATGGCACGATGCTGGAAAGCGTTCTCATGCGCTACCCGGATCGGGCGACGTTGTGCATTTCCTCTCAGGCCGGCTGCGGTATGGCCTGTCCCTTCTGTGCGACGGGGCAGGGCGGACTGGACCGTAACCTATCCATCGGTGAAATGGTGGAACAGGCTCGCGCAGCCGCTGAGGTAATGCAAGGCGAGGGCGGGCGCCTCTCCAATATTGTTTTTATGGGTATGGGTGAGCCGCTGGCGAACTATAAGCGCGTGGTCGAGACTATCCACAAGATCTCCGCTCCAGCTCCGGATGGCTTTGGCATTTCCCAGCGCAACATCACTGTCTCGACGGTGGGGCTGGCCCCGGCAATTCGCAAATTGGCGGACGAGCAGATGAAGGTTCGTCTGGCGGTTTCGCTCCACACTCCGGACGACGAGCTGCGCGATGAACTCGTTCCCGTCAACAACCGTTGGTCGGTGGAGGAGGTACTGGATGCTGCCCGTTATTACGCCGACACCTCCGGGCGCCGCGTTTCCATCGAGTACGCCTTGATCCGCGATATGAATGATCAGCCTTGGCGCGCCGACCTACTGGGCAAGAAATTGCGTGGGGCGCTGGGCACGAAGGTGCATGTGAACGTTATTCCACTGAACCCAACTCCAGGCTCGAAGTGGGATGCCTCGCCAAAGGAAAGGCAGGATGAGTTCGTCCGCCGTGTGGAGGCTCAAGGTGTGCCCTGTACGGTGCGTGACACCAAGGGGCAGGAAATTGCCGCTGCCTGTGGCCAGCTAGCGGCAGAGGAACGGTAAAAAACTGCGCAGGCTGTTGGGAGCCTGCGCAGTGTAAGGGGGGAGCTAAAACTAGCGGGTTACCGATGCCGGATCGATGTTCTGTGCACGCAGCTCATCGTCGGACAGGTTGGAGTATGCGCCCGTGAGGTTCAGCTGGTCAGCGGACCATACCGGCTCTACGTGCCCCTCGGGCTTGTTGCGAGCGGTCACAGTCTTGCGGGGCTTGCCCAAAGACGGACGAGCAGCCCACAGACCCACACCGAGAAAGACCACAACTGCCAGGGCGATCAGCCAGATGTTTTCCACATTGCCCTTGTGGTTGCCGAACAGCATGCCCAGCAAGAACAGGCCGCCGATAACACCGGCGGTGATGATTCCGCGACGCGGAAGCTCGCTCCAGCCCCAAGCCGCAGACGGAACGTCCGCGGTGGATACGCCGTTGTAAACTTCAGCTTCCTTAGAGTGGTGCGCCACCGTTTCCTCCTGAAGGTCAAAAAAATCTATCTCTCGTATTTTGACACATCGCGCCCGGTTTTTCCCTATCCGGACGTGTGCGTGCCCAGGAAAGTACCCAATTTAGGTGTGGAGGCGGGGCGTCCAGAAGAAAAGAAATAGAATAGGCCGCGTGAAAAAGCGAGTAATAGTCCTTGGCAGCACCGGTTCCATCGGCACACAGGCACTAGAGGTCATAGCGGATAACCCGGAGCGATTCGAGCTTGTAGGCATCTCCGCACACGGCTCCAAACCCGACGTGTTGGCGCAGCAGGTGCGCGAGTTTGGCCTGGACCTGCAATGCGTTGCTGTGGCCTCGGCGCGCACGGCGGATTGGTTGGACGGGGAATTCGGCAGCCGTTGCATCCGCGGGAAGGACTCCGCCCGCATGCTGGTCGAGGAAATCGGCCCGACGCTGGGGGAGAGCGACGTCATCCTTAATGCCCTCGTCGGCTCTTTGGGGCTTGACGCCACGTTGGCGACACTCGGCACGCAGGCCAAACTCGCCCTTGCTAACAAAGAATCGCTCGTCGCTGGCGGCCAGCTCGTGTTGAAAGCCGCGGACTCGGATCAGTTGATTCCCGTGGATTCTGAACACTCTGCAATGGCTCAGTGCCTCCGTTCAGGGCGGGTAGATGAAGTGGACTCCCTAGTTCTGACAGCTTCCGGCGGCCCGTTCCGTGGCTATACGCGTGCGCAGTTGGAGGACGTCACTCCGCTGCAGGCCGCCAACCATCCCACCTGGTCTATGGGGCAAATGAATACTCTGAACTCGGCCACCATGGTGAACAAGGGCCTGGAGCTCATTGAAGCAAGCCTGCTGTTCGGTATTCCCGCGGAAAAGATCGAAGTGACCGTTCACCCGCAGTCGATCGTGCACTCCATGGTTACTTTCATCGATGGTGCGACCATCGCTCAGGCCTCCCCACCATCGATGAAGCTGCCGATCTCGCTAGCTCTCGGCTGGCCGGATCGAATTGCCGACGCCCAACCCAAGCTGGACTTTTCCGGTGCCACCGACTGGCACTTCGAGCCCTTGGACGATGATGTCTTCCCGGCCGTGATGTTGGCGCGCCAGGCAGTCACTTCCGGCGGCACCATGCCTGCGGTCTATAATGCAGCGAACGAGGAAGCTGCTGTCGAGTTCCTAAACGGCAGGCTTAGCTTCCCCCGCATCGTGGATACGGTCGCAGCAACCATGGAGGCCTGCCAGCACCTGTCCGCCGAACCCAATGACTTGGAGGATGTGCTGGCCGCGGAGCGCGAAGCTCGGGCGAAGGCACACGAAAGGATGGCCACGTGGCTTTCGGACTAGGGGTACTTCTCTTCGCTCTAGGCATTGCCCTTTCCATCGCCCTGCACGAGGCAGGGCACCTTATCGCCGCCCGTATGTCCGGCATGCGGGTGAGGCGCTACTTCATCGGCTTTGGCCCGACGCTCTTTAGCTTCCGCAAGGGACACACTGAGTACGGGCTGAAAGCCATACCCCTCGGCGGCTTTTGTGACATCGCCGGCATGACGAAGCTGGATGAAATGACCGACGAGGAGCGCCCGTACGCCATGTACGACAAACCGGCGCACCGTCGCATCTTCGTGATGCTCGGCGGCATCATCATGAACATCCTTCTGGCACTGGGAATTCTCTATGGAGTGGCTCTGGCCTGGGGACTGCCGGATCGCAGTGTGGTCTTCACCCCCACCGTCGAATCCACCCAGTGCGCCCCGGCAAAGCAAAATGCGGACGGCACATTGCAGAAGTGTACGGGTGACGGTCCGGCGGCGGAGTCGGGCGTCAAGACCGGCGATACATTCCTTTCCGTCAACGGCGAAGAGACAGAAGATTTCCAAGCCTTCACCAAGGCCATTGCTACCGAGGCCGAGCGCGCAAGCGACGACGGCAAGAAGGTCGGGGATCGCATTACCGTCCCCGCAGTCGTCGATCGCGGTGGTCAGCACAAGAATTTGGATCTCCAGATTCAACTTGTTGAGCGAGTAAACTCCGCGGGCAACACCATGACCTCAGGTGCTGTCGGCATTCGGGCGAAGCGTCCACAGCTCGTGATGAATCACTACAATCCCGCCAGCGCAGTCGGCGGAACCCTGGCCTTTACCGGGGGAATGGTCAATGACACTTTCCACGGACTCATTGAGCTGCCACAGCGCGTGCCCGGCGTGGTCGAATCCATCTTCGGTGGCCACCGTGCCGATGATTCTCCCATGAGTGTGGTGGGTGCTTCTCGCGTTGGTGGAGAGTTGGTGCAGTACCAGCAGTGGATGAGCTTCCTTTTGACCTTGGCGAGCCTGAATCTCTTCCTCGCCGCCTTTAACCTGGTGCCGCTGCCCCCGCTGGACGGCGGTCATATTGCCGTAGTGATCTACGAAAAGATTCGGGATTTCTTCCGCCGTTTGCGCGGTAAGCAGCCGGGTGGTCCTGCTGACTACACCAAGCTCATGCCCCTGACCTATGCGGCCACAGCGGTTTTGTTGGTATTCGGCATCATTGTCATCATCGCCGATGTAGTGAACCCAATCCGGATCTTCTAGATTCTCGCGGTAGAATCGGAAGGCAGTTTAACGGCATTCACGACTGAAAGGTTGTCTTCGTTCATGTCTGGTATTTCCCTGGGTATCCCCGACGGTCCGCCTCCGGTTTTGGCGCCGCGCCGCAAGACGCGCCAACTGATGGTCGGCGGGGTAGGGGTCGGCAGCGATCACCCTATCTCGGTGCAGTCGATGACCACGACGAAGACGCACGACGTCAACGCAACACTGCAGCAGATCGCTCAGCTGACCGCTTCCGGTTGCGATATTGTTCGCGTGGCGTGCCCGAAGACCGTCGACGCTGAGGCTCTGCCCGCTATTGCTAAGAAGTCCCCGATCCCGGTGATTGCGGATATTCACTTCCAGCCGAAGTACATCTTCAGCGCTATCGACGCTGGTTGTGCTGCGGTGCGCGTGAACCCGGGCAATATCAAGGAATTTGACGGTCGAGTTAAGGAAGTTGCCAAGGCTGCTGGGGACGCTGGCATTCCGATTCGCATTGGCGTTAACGCCGGCTCGCTGGACAAGCGCATCATGGAAAAGTACGGAAAGGCCACGCCCGAGGCTCTTGTGGAGTCTGCACTGTGGGAGGCCAGCCTGTTTGAGGAGCACGGTTTCGGCGATATCGCGATTTCCGTCAAGCACAACGACCCGGTCGTGATGGTGGAGGCCTACCGCCAGCTTGCCGCTAAGTCGGATTACCCGCTGCACTTGGGAGTCACGGAAGCAGGCCCGGCTTTCCAAGGAACTATCAAGTCCTCCGTGGCTTTCGGTGCGCTGCTGGCCGAGGGTATCGGCGATACGATCCGCGTGTCTCTCTCCGCCGACCCTGTGGAGGAGATCAAGGTGGGCGACCAGATCCTGCAGTCGCTCAACCTGCGCCCCCGCAAACTGGAGATCGTGTCCTGCCCGTCCTGTGGCCGCGCCCAGGTGGATGTGTACAAGTTGGCCGACGAGGTCACTGCGGGCCTCGAGGGCATGGAGTTCCCGCTGCGTGTGGCCGTTATGGGCTGCGTCGTGAATGGCCCGGGCGAGGCCCGTGACGCCGACCTGGGCGTGGCCTCCGGCAACGGTAAGGGACAAATTTTCGTCAAGGGCGAGGTCATTAAGACCGTGCCCGAGGATCAGATTGTGGAAACCCTCATCGAGGAAGCTATGCGCATCGCCGATGAGGAGGGCCTTGAGGCTGTCGAAGGCCAGAAGGCCGATGTACGAGTGACTAAATAGTCGCTATTTCTACCTCGCGGACCTTGCCGTCGACTAGCTCGATGCGGCGGTTCAGCGTGGCCAGCTGCTCCCGATCGTGGGAGACATAGAGCACAGGCGTGTTTCGCTCGCGCGCCAGATCCACGATCAATTCGGTGACTCGCTGTGCATTGGTGGTATCCAGGGCCGCGGTCGGCTCATCAACCAGCAGCAGGGAGGGGTCATTCATTAGCGCGCGAGCCAGGTTTACACGAGCTTGCTGGCCGCCGGAAAGCTCGGAGACTTTCGCATCCTCGCGCCCTTCCAGGCCCACTTCCTTCAGCAAACGCTCGGCCTTTTCTTCCTGTTGACGCCACCTTTTCCCGCTGATACCGAATGGCTTATCCAGACGGTTCATCACCATGAGCTGTTCCTTAGCCGTCAGCGACGGCAGCAGGTTTGGCTGCTGGAACACGATGCCGAGGTGGCGACGACGGATTTCCGCAGCCTGGCGCCCCGCGACGGTGCCAAGTTCCAAAGTGGTTTCACCATGCAGAACGGCGGAGCCGGAGGTAGCGGTTTCCAGGCAGCCGATAATGGACAGCAGGGTAGATTTACCGGAGCCGGAGGGACCGGTGATGCCTACGACCTCACCGGGGTCAACGTTGAAAGAAACGTCCGTGAGTAGGTTGCGCTTTGTGGTGCCGTCGGTGATCTCGAGGGAGATGTTCTTTACTTCAAGTGCTGGGAAGATCATGAGTTCATTGCCTTTCGCGGATCGACCTTCATTACGGGGATGATCGATAGGCCGGCACCGAGCAGACCCGCAAGCAGCAGGATGGCGGCCGGAATAAGAGTGGTGTTAACGGAGACATCCATGGGGATTCCCTCCAAGAACCCACCGACACCGACGGTGAGCAGGGTGCCCGCGGAAATGCCGACGATAAGGACGACCAATGCTTGGCCGACGGCGTCGGTCAGGATGCTGGAGCGGGTACCACCAAGGGCGACGGTGATCGCTACGCCGCGTAGGCGCTGCATTGTCCACACCGTGAAGAATGCGCCGAGCACCAGTGCGGAGATGACGTAGAGCAGTACGATCATCAGATTTAGGGAGGACTGCTCGCCCTTGTAGGATGCGCTGGCGTTCAGCGCCTCCTTGCCCTTCAACATGACCGTGCCGGTGATTGGCTCCGCGTCGCTGGAGACCACGCCAAAGGTGGAGCTGCCGGGCAGTTTTTCTACCTCTTCGGTGCTCATCCAGTGGATGGGCTGGTGCTCTAGGTAAAGCTCTTCGCTGGGCTTGTTGCCGTTATCGGACATGGCGATGAATGACTGACCATCTGAATCTTTCGAGCGGGCCATAGTGACGACCTCGCCGTCGTGGCTTTCAACCTCGCGGGCTTGGGCGTCACTAAGTGAACCAGTGCTGAGGGAAACAGTGCCGCCAGCATCGTTGAGCACGAGCTGTTGGTTGCTACCGACCTTGTACTCCAGTGCAGAGGCGGATTGGAAGCTCAGACCTGCGGACAGGGAGCTCAGCAGAGTGACCATAGCGGTGATCAGCAAAACGGTGGTGATGATGAGCGCCGTCTTGCCGCGGGAACCGCGCAGTTCGCGTATCCCTTGGAACATGAATCCCCGGGTTGGGGTTAACGACTTATTGCTTAACATGCTTCTAATTCTGCGCGGGCAATAAGAAAAGCACATCGGGCAAAGTAGTAGTCCTCGACTCATACTTTAGGTGGAGGCGGGCTACACCCTGCGCTCGCTAAACTTAGAAGCGATTATGATTCACCAAGCTAAATCGAACAAGGTCGTAGCGCTGAATCGTGCGTGGTCCTACCTGGGGGTGGGCATACACCTGCTGATGGCGCTGCTGATGACCGTGACCGTCATTAGGGACGGCTGGTCGTGGAATGCCGCTGCCCTGTGCTTCATCTATGTGATGGGTCTGTGGCTGCGCCCCACTTGGCTGTGGCTGACTTTGGTTATCGCCACTTGGGCGTGCCTACTACTAGTTGCTCCGAGCGCGGCATTTATGGCGTTTGCGCTGTTCTTCCTATGCGTTGGTGTGCTACCAATGTGGCCAGCAATCGTCTGCAATGTAGTGGTGACGTTCCTGTCTATCTACCAGAGTGGCGAGGCCCTGGGGCCTATCGTTGCCTCAGTGGTGGCCACTGTCGTTGGCCTGGGCTTTAAGGAATTGCGCGACGAGGCCAGTGCCCGGGAGGCTGCGAGCCGACATGCCGGGGAGATGGGTGAGCGCACGCGCCTGGCAGGGGAGATCCACGATACGGTCGCACAAGGCCTAAGCTCCATTCACATGATTCTGCAGGCCGTAGAAAAGCGGGTGGAAGATCCGGAGATCCTGGAAGATCTTCGCCTCGCCCGCACAACTGCCGAGGACAACCTGGCGGAAACTCGGCGCATTATCGCAGCCCTGCAGCCCGGCCCGCTGGTCGGCGGTGACCTGCCTATCGCATTGGCTCGAGTGTGCTCCGGTACGCCGATGGGGGAATCCCTAAGCTTTGAGGTCGAGGGGGCGCCCTACGATCTGGATGAAAAGGCTGAACAGGAGCTGACGCGTATTACGCAATCGCTGGTTTCCAATGTGGTGAAGCACTCCGAGGCCACGCAGGCGCGAGTGACCTTGACCTACCAGGAGGATCTGCTGAGCCTGGATGTTGTCGACAATGGTCGTGGCATGGATGAGGAGCAGGTTCGCAAGATCGCCGCTGAAAAGCTGAGCCTCTCGCCGGTAGGTCTAGCTGGTGTACGCCGCCGCGCTAACCTCATCGGTGCGACCATGCATGTAGAAAGCGCGCCCGACGCCGGCTGCGGCGTGTCTATCCAAATGCCGATCCGTTAGGAGTAGAGGATGCCAGGAAATCTTCGCGTTCTGATCTGCGATGATCACCCGGTTGTTCGCGCTGGGATCGAGGCTATGCTGCGGGGAGCGAGCGATGTGGAGATCATCGGCTCTGTCGGTGAACCCGAGCAAGCCGTCGCAATTGCTGCCGCAGAGCAGCCCGATGTTGTGCTGATGGATCTGCGTTTTGGCGAAGGCCCCGGCAGTGAGGGCGCCGAGTCCGGGGGAGTGTGGGCAACCCGTGCAATCCGCAAGAATAGACCTGCCCCGCAGGTGTTGATTCTGACCAACTACTCCACGGACAGTGACGTGCTCGGCGCTATTTCCGCTGGCGCAGTTGGTTACCTCCTTAAGGACTGTGCCCCAGAAGAACTGGCCGAGGGCATCCGCCAGGCCGCTGGCGGACAAACAGTGATGAACAATAACATCATCGGCAAGCTTCGGGGTCGCCTGGCCAATCCCTTTGAGTCCCTGACGAACCGCGAGCAGGAGGTCCTTACGCTTGCTAGCCAAGGCCTGTCCAACCGCGCAATTGCGAAGAGCTTGATCCTCACCGAGGCAACGGTGAAGTCCCACATGGCGCATGTTTTCTCCAAACTCAACGTAAAAAATAGGACAGCTGCGGTTGCTGTGGCGAGGGAGCGCGGAATTATCGATTAGCCCTGTTAATCTCTGGGGCTATGCGCACCACCTCTTGGACTCCTCGCCGCGCCATCACCGCCGCCGTCACGACGGCTGGGCTCGCTCTGGGCGTTGCTGCCTGCACCCCGAAACCCGATGTTGCTGATGACGCCGCACAGGCCTTCCTAGCGGCTCTTTCCAATCCCGGCGAGGCCTCCACCGCGGGAGGGGAAACCGATAACCCCGACAAGGCCACGCAAGCTATCTCACAGGCGTGGTCGTCTCTGCAGGCCGAAGGCCTGCAGACCGAACTGAAGGGCGTCAACACCCAGGACAATCAGGCAACCGCACAGTACGAACTGCGCTGGGACCTGCCCGGCGGACGTAAGTTCGCCTATGAGTCCTCCATGACTCTTACTCGCACGGGGAACGATTGGTTCGTACGCTGGCAGCCGGCGGTTCTCCACCCGGAGCTGGGTGCGAACCAACACCTGGAGCTGCGTAGCGTGCCGGCGAAAGTGGCAAATGTCGTAGGGTCCGATGGTGCGGTGCTGTTGGAACCTGGTACGCAGTACCGCATTCTTGTCGACAAGGACAAGGTAGCCGATGTTCTCGGAACTATGCGGCGCATTGCCGGCGAGCTCGACGCTTTGCGTGGTGCCGATAAGTCGGTTCCGAGTATCGACCCAGTGAAGAAGGCCGACGAGGCCGAAGACGTAGATGGTGAGTACTCGGTACTGACGGTCAATCAGGCCCAAGGTAAGCGTTTGGAAGGTGCCCTTGGTGGCGTTGAGGGCGTGCGGATGAACGAAGAGCCTTCCCTGGTGCGCCCGGATCCGTCCTTTGCGCCGGACATCATGGCCCGCGTGCGCAGCGTTGTTGAAGAAGACCTGCAGGGAGAAAATGGCTGGAAGGTAGTTGCTGCTACCAGCGAGGGGAATGAAGTTGCGAAGGTCGGGGGAGAGGACCCGAAGGCTTCTCCAAGCGTGCACGTCTCTCTGTCGCGCAAGGTGCAGGAGGCAGCGCAGAAGGCAGTGGATACTCGCGCCGATTCGAAGACGATGATGGTTGTCATGCGTCCTTCCACTGGCGAGGTGTTGGCCGTCGCGCAGTCGGAGAAGGCCGACGAAGATGGAAACGTCGCCCTCATGGGACAGTATCCTCCGGGTTCGACGTTCAAGATGCTCACGGCCTATGCGGGTCTGCAGAAGCAGGGCCTGACCCCGGATTCCATTGTCGGCTGCCCCGGCACTCAGGATATTGGCGGGCGTATCGTGACGAACTACAACAGTTTCTCTCTGGGAAGCACGCCACTGGAAAATGCTTTCGCTAAATCGTGCAACACTACCTTCGCGGATATCTCTACCAAGCTGAAGCCTGGCGAACTGAAGGACGTTGCCTCGCAGTTTGGCCTGGGAGCCGATTACGACATTGAGGGGCTAGATACCATCACCGGTTCCGTGCCCGAGGGCGAAAAGATGCTCGACCGTACTGAGGCGGGGTATGGCCAGGGTCTCGACCTGGCCAGCCCGTTTGGTATGGCCATGGTGGCCTCCAGCGTGTCTGCGGGGCGGGCTCCGACCCCTTATCTGATCAGTGGCGAGAACCATCACACGAAGGCTCAGAACGAAGAAGCCAAGAAGGATGCTACAAAGAAGCTGGATCCCAAGGTCATTGAACAGCTGCGGCGGATGATGCGCGCCGTGGTCACGAACGGCTCTGGATCTGGCGTAGCCGATGCCGGCGAGGTGTACGCCAAGACCGGTGAGGCGGAAATCAACGGGGGTTCGCACAGTTGGCTTGCCGGTTATCGCGGTGACCTGGCTTTCGCCACTCTGGTTGTGCTGGGCGGCGGGTCCGAACATGCCACGGCGGTAACGTCCAACTTCTTCAAGAACCTCGACGGGTCAGGAGCCAAGCGCCCGGAGTAGAATGGTGCGACATGACTCGAGCACCATTGACCCCTGGAAAGCCCACCCCCATCCGCACCGTGCCGGCCAATATTGAGCGCCCGGAGTACGCATGGAAGGACAGCGTTCAAGAAAACATTGGTGAGCCGTGGGTGCAGACGCCCGAGACGATCGAAAAGATGCGTGAAGCTAGCCGCATCGCCGCCGACGCACTGCACGCCGCCGGGGCTGCCGTCGCCCCCGGTGTGACCACCGACGAGATCGATCGCGTGGCGCACGAATACATGTGCGACCACGGCGCGTACCCCTCCACCCTCGGCTACCGGCACTTCCCGAAGTCCTGCTGCGTGAGCCTCAACGAGATTATCTGCCACGGCATTCCCGACAGCACCGTCATCCAGGACGGCGATATCGTCAACATCGACGTCACCGCCTACAAGAACGGCGTGCACGGCGATACCAACGCGACCTTCCTAGCCGGTGACGTCTCCGAAGAGCACCGCCTGCTGGTCGAACGCACCGAAAAGGCCATGTGGCGCGGCATTAAGGCCGTCAAGCCGGGCCGCCAGATCAACATCATCGGCCGCGTGATCGAGAGCTACGCCAAGCGCTTCGGCTACAACGTCGTGGAGGACTTCACCGGCCACGGCGTTGGTCCGACCTTCCACAACGGCCTTGTTGTGCTGCACTACGACCGCCCAACCATGTACACCGACCTGCTGGAACCGGGCATGACCCTGACAATCGAGCCGATGATCAACCTCGGCGGCCTTGACTACGAAGTCTGGGACGACGACTGGACCGTCCAGACCAAGGACCGCCAGTGGACCGCGCAGTTCGAGCACACGCTGCTGGTCACCGAAGATGGCTACGAAGTTCTCACGATCCCCAGCGAGTCCTAAGTCGACCGACTAACCTCCCAGAAGTATGGGAGACAAAACTATACCGCTGGGGCCCGGCCCTGTACCGCGTAGGCAGCACCTGCGCCGCCTCGGCCCGTTCGGTGCCTTCGCCACGCGCATCGGGGCCCGCGTAACCAAGAAGAAGAACCTCGGAGTGTTCGCCACCATCGGCCGCGCCCCGCGGTTGTTCTTTTTCTGGCTGCTCTACGGCGGCTCGATGATGCCCTTCGGTTACCTCTCGCGCGTCGAAACCGAAATGATCATCCTCCGCGTCGCCTACCTGCGCGGCAGCGCCTACGAAGCCGACCAGCACCGTGCCCTCGCGGCGAGGGTTGGGGTTAAGGATATTGACGCCCTATTCCAACCCGACCACGGCTTCACCGGCCGTCACGGCACCTTGCTGGACGCCGCTGAGCAGCTAGTCCGCGACCGTGGACTGACCGCCGACATGGCCCGGCGCGTGCGGGATCTGCTGAGCGAGCGGGAGCAGGTTGCGTTCGTCATGCTAGTCACCAACTACGACGGTCTGGCTACGGCGCTGGACGTCATGGGAGTCCCAGTCGACGAGCCGCGCTAGGCTGCCCGTCGACGATTCTCCGCTCGCTGGGCG
Source organism: Corynebacterium sp. TUM25020 (assembly GCF_056388495.1). Classification (NCBI taxonomy): domain Bacteria; kingdom Bacillati; phylum Actinomycetota; class Actinomycetes; order Mycobacteriales; family Corynebacteriaceae; genus Corynebacterium; species Corynebacterium sp. TUM25020. Next base: position 347,087 of record NZ_JBWJFG010000001.1, read on the forward strand.
AAGGTTTCCCGGCCCAGTGGCCCGTTGGGAGCCGTCATCACCGTGTGCCCGTCGCCGTGGCTCGTCCAGGTCTCGTTGCCGTCGGGATGGATGGTGACGTCCCAGGAGCCAGTCGTCTTCGCGTTGTGGTGCTTGGCGCACAGGCAATGCAGGTTTGACGTCGCCGTTGGCCCTCCTGCCTGCGGGTTTTCGTGGTCGTAGCGCTGCACGTGGTCCAGCTGGCACTTGTGTGCGGGCACCGAACATCCCGGGAAGCGGCAGGTTCCGTCGCGGCCCTCCACGCTGGCCCGCACCAGAGGTGTGGGGGAGTAGCCCTCGTTGCTCGCCGTACCGGGGAACTGGACGTGCGTAACGCGGTCCTTCCATCTCTGCGTGGCCTTTGAGCTGACCCAGCCACCCGCGGCCCAGATCTGGGCATCCGGCTGATCCGTACTTTGATACAGGTTTAGCGTGATGTCTGCCGTGGTCTGCCTGCGCACCAGGCGCATCAGGGCTTCGGCGCGGGAACAGGAGTTGTTCTTCACCACGTTGTTGAGTGTCCGTTGAAGCTCTAGCCCTTCGAGCTTGGGTAGCGTCAAGAAGAAAACAGTGGTGGTATCCGGGCGATCGTCGATTTCTAGGCGCTTGTTGGAGCCGTCTTCGGTGTCGGCCGAGTCTTCCGGGAGTGCAAGGGGGTCGTACTTGCGAATGATTCTTTCTAGCCGGCTGCGGATCGTGGCCCTGGCTAGCATTGCCTGGTTGGGCACGGTGGGGGAGATCGCTTGAAAAATTTTTTCCTCGAAGATTTCAGGGATGTTCTGGCTGACCGGGCTGAGGCATTCGGCCATGCATCGAAGCAGGTCAAGAGAGTAAGCGCCCGTATTTGCTGCCTCACGGATAGTGGGGAATCGGCGGAACATGTGGCCGATCTCAACCAGAGTGAGTGCCCTGTATTCCGTTAAACCCAAGCGCACTGCGAGGCGTGTGGAAACGTCGATAACACACTCGTCTATCTCGGGAGTGCAGGCCACGGCGAGTTTGACGTGGCCGCGGTTGATTTCGCATGTTGCGGCACTCAATGGATCGCACGGATCGGTGACGCGCCAGCAGGGTGTGGTGGTGGAATGCTCGAACACGGTATTGCCCCTTTTTGCCTGTTCGCAGGTGGTGTGGTGGTGTTGCCAAAAAATTTTTCTTGGCTTGTGTGGGCAGTATATAAACCGCTCCGGACAACCCCTTTGCGTAGAGGAGTAATTAATCGAACAGCGAACTAGAAATTTTTTTGTATTACCCGTAGTAACACAGTGTGTGTTAGTATATGTAATACAGATTCTGAAGGAGGTTTTCGTCCCATGTATCTCATCGTGGAGCCCGACTCGCCTGTGCCGATCGCTCAACAGATCCACGACGGAATCGTGGCGGGGATTATCTCCGGCGAACTGCAAGACGGACAATCCTTGCCTTCAGTGAGGCGGTTGGCGGTGGAATATGGCGTCAATCCCGCAACAGTGAAGAAGGCATACGACCAGCTACAAGAAGACGGGCTAGTGCTCACGGCGGCGCGATCGGGCACCGTGATTACGCGGCCTAAGCGGCCTAGCGCACAGCAGCGCGAACAGCTGCGCGAGGATCTGCGGGCCACGGTGTGGCGGGCGCTCGCGCAAGGCTTCAAGACAGATGACATTTGCGCGACGGCTGACGACCTCGCGGTGAAGTGGGAATAGGAGAACCATCATGATTGCATTCGATCCATTCCTGGCAGGAGTGTTTTGCGTAACAGCGCTGCTTGTGGGGCTGATCCTGGTGTACACGCCAAAGCTGTCGTCGCCGGGCGTACGGTTGGGCGTGCGCGTTCCGGAGACACATTGGGGCGACGATGTTGTGCGGCGACAAGAGGGTACGTTCCTTAAACGGCAGGTTGCAGCGGCTGTGGTTTCTGCGCTGCTGGCGATACCTGCCGCTGTGGTGCCAGTGGTTGGCGCAGTGCTGACCCTCGTGCCGGTGGGTTTCTTTATGTGGAACCTCAACCAGGCTGGGCAGCCAATACGCGAGGCTAAGCAGCGGGAAGGCTGGTTTGACGGCGTGCGCACGGTCGTGGCCGGGGAGATCACGCCGGTAGAGGACACATCTCCGCAGCGTGCATGGGCCTTCACCTGGGCAGCACTGGCTGTGCTTGCTGTCGCGGCCGGGTACGTGGCCGCGCGGTGGGGTGATATTCCGGAGCGCTTCGCCACTCATTTCGGCAGTGGCTTCGAACCAGATAGTTGGGATAACAAGTCTGTGGGTTCGGTGTTCTTCCCGACGTTCTTTGGTGTGGGAATGGTGCTGCTTTTTGCGCTGATTACGGTCGTATTGTTGCGCGTTAGCGTGCCGGCCCGAGCTGATACGTCGCTGCGGGGGAAGGTCTCGCAGAAGATCATTTGGCGTCATACGGCGATGTGGCTGGCGGTGATGAACGTTGCGGGGGCCATCATGCTCGCTAGCCTGCAGGTTGTGACCGTGCTGCACACGGACTGGGTGGCTCCGGCCATAATCGGTTCGCTCGTGCTCGTGTTTGCGGTTTGTCTGGCCATGGTCGTGGCTCTGGCGAGGAAGCAGTCCGCGCTAGCGAACACGAGTGGCGAGGGGCGGGACAACGACGAGCACTACAGGTGGGGCATGTTTTACCACAACCCGGAGGATCCGGCCGTGATGGTCGACAAGCGCTTCGGGGTCGGCATGGACTTCAACTACGCCCACTGGCAGGGCAAGGCGTTCCTCGCTTTTATTGCGCTCGTGTTGCTCGCCTCGATCTCGTTGCCGTTCTTACTTTGACGCCCATCGGAACCCAGCGTTAAGCGCCTTCATCGCGCCTTTGTAAGCCCAGGGGGCGTTGACCTGCGCCCAGCGGGCAATAGGGATGTCGGGGCTGGTGTTGATGAGGTACTTGCCCTTATCTACGCCCTTCAAAATATTTTGTGCAGCCTTGGCTGGGGTGACGGCGTGGCCTTGGAACAATGCCGTCGCTTTCTGGATGCGCTTTTTCGAGCGATCTACGCCGTGGATGTCGATGGTGCGCACCAGGGGAGTGTCCACCGCGCCTGGGGCAACGGCATGCACGTCCACGCCGAACGGAGCCATGTCGAAGCGCAGCACCTCGCACATGCCGAGCACGCCACCCTTAGAAGCAGAATAGGCCGCGTGCCACGGCAGCCCGATGATGCCGGCGGCGGAGGAGACGAACACGAACTTCCGGCGCCCCTCGCCGCGTTCCATGAGCTTCGGCGCGAAGGCTTCCACCATGTGCACAGACCCCATGAGGTTCACGTCGATCACCCGCTGCCACTTCTCGTGTGGCATTTCCCGCACATCACCCCAGATGGCGATGCCCGCCACGTGATGCACCTGGTCAGGCGTTCCGTGGGCGGCAATGATGTCCTCCGCCCAGGCCTTTACAGCATCCACGTCAGTGACGTCGACAGTGCGCTGATCGGCGACGGTGCCGCCACGAGTGGAGATGTCACTGGCGGTGGAGGCGAGTCCTTTCTCGTCGCGGTCGCTGATGGCGACTGCATAGCCCCGTTCTGCCAGTTGCAGTGCTACCTCCCGACCGATTCCCGAGGCGGCTCCAGTGACGACTGCGAACATGGCGAAGGCTCCTTCATTAGTTTTCGAGATCTAACCCCAGCAGGGCGTTCTCGACCAATTCTGTCAGAGCAGGGTGGGGCCAATACTGCTTTTCGGCGAAATCGCGTGCAGTGATGCCAAAGGTCATGGCGGTGACAAAGCTTTGGATCAACGAGCTGGCCTCTGGCCCCATTATGTGTGCGCCGAGGATCTCGCCGGTGGTGCGGTCGGCAATGACCTTGCAGAAACCAGTGGTGTCTTCCATTGCCCAGCCGTAGGCCACGTCGCCGTACTTTTGGATCTTGACGCTAATAGGGCGACCAGTTTCACGCGCTTCGGCCTCGGTCATGCCCACCACGCCGATCTGCGGATGTGTGAACACACCGCTCGGAACCACCTCGTGATTGAACTTCCGCAGGTCGTCGGGGTGTGCGAGATTGTGCGCCACCACGCGAGCCTCGGCGTTGGCCACATGCTTGAGCTCGAAATCATTGCAGGCATCGCCCAGCGCCCACACACCCTCGGCGCTGGTTCGCCCGTTTTCGTCGACCATGATGCGGCCGTTCTCGGTGGTATTGACGCCACCCTTTTCACAATCCAACGTGTCCGAATTATTGACCCGACCCATCGCTACAAGAACCTCCTCGCCAGTGACGATGGTTCCATCGTCCAGGGTGAGAGAGACCTGCCCGTCGGCGGTTTCCTCGGCAGCGGTAATGGTGCGCCCCAGGTGGTTAGTCCACTGGGAGCGTGCCTGAGTTGTAAAGGCCTCGGAGATGTCGGCGTCCAACTTCCGCAACAGCTTGTCCGAGCGATTGATAAGCGTGACTTGGGTGCCGAGGCCAGAAAACATCGCTGCGAACTCGACGGCGACGATGCCACCGCCGACGATGATGAGGGACTTAGGCAGTTCGGCGAGACGCATGATGTCCTCGTTCGTGCGGTAACGCACATTGGCTAGCGCGGGGTGGGGGCGTGGGCGACCACCGGTGGCGAGAACGATATTGGTGCCCGTGATGGTGGGGCCATCGTCGATCTGCAGAGTGCGTGGGCCGACGAAACGGGCAGTGCCTTCGAAGAGGGTAATATTTGGGGTTTCGTTCCCTGCGCGGTACTCCGCACCGGCATGGCTAATGGGATCAATGCGGTCGCCGAAGACGCGCTGCTGGATACCCTTCCAATCGACGTGCTCGAGCGAGCCGGTGAGGCTTAGGCGGGATGCCTCGGAGAAACCGCGGGCGACGTCGGCGGTGTGGACGAACATCTTGGTAGGGATGCAACCGACGTTGATGCAAGTGCCGCCGAAAGTGCCCTTTTCAACGATGGCGATTCTTTGGTGCTCGTTGGCTGGGCTGGGCAAAGAGTTACCAGAGCCCGTGCCAACGATGATGAGGTCAAAATTATCCATGATGGATCTTCCTTTCGTTGAAGACATCCGTGAGCCACTCGTCGGCGGCGGCGAAGGCTCGCGCGCGAACCGGGGGCCGGGAGAGGAAAACATCGTGCAGGGCACCCTCGATGACAATGGTGGTGGAAAGGGATGCGGCATTGGAAGCCTGCTGCCACATCTGGCTGGGCATAAGGATGAGGTCTGCGTTATAGGACTGCCGGGAGAGCTTCTTGGAAAAGTGGTGAGTGTGGCTAGTGAGGATCAGCGTAGGAACGCCGGTGTCACCCTTGCCAGAGTGCAGGCGGCGGATTTCTCGGGCGACGCCGAGTAGCCATTGGATGTACTTGGGGCGGGGTTCTAGAGGCTTGAGACGCAGGTTGTAGTTCCACTCACCGGCCTCGGTGACGTGCAGAGATTTGCCGTAGACCGGGTTGATGCCACCGGGAAGCAGGAGGTTGGGCCTTAGCTTGTTGATGACAGGCAGCACGCGGTTAATGGCGAAGCGGACCACCGGATTGAACTGAAGACCAAACCACGGCGAGTTCAAGACGACGGCGGCGATGGAGTTGTGGAGAGGGGATTTGGCGTCATAAAGGCGATGAGCCCACATCGTCACATCCAACCCGCCGGTCGAGTGCCCGACAGGAACCACCGTGCCGTGGGCGGCGGCCAAGAGCGCAGCAGCGGTAGAGAGATCCTCGTCGTAGAGCGACTGATCGCTGACATGGTGCCATGTCTGGCCTTCGCGCCAGGAGCGGCCGCACTTCCGGAGGTCGATACCGTAGACGGCGAAGCCACGTTCATGGAAATGACGGGCGACGTGATCTTGAAAGAAATAATCCGTCATTCCATGGACAAAAAGCATGGCGGGGCGAGCGAAAAAGGAATCGTCGGCGGCGCCCGGGCAGTAACGCACCAGGGTGCAGCGAATGGGGGATTCGCCATCCGGGTCTGCGCCTAGTTCAAGGAAGCATTGTCCAAAGCCTTCGCCCAGTTCATCGGGCAAAAATGTGAGATCTGCAGCGGATGGTGGAATCGCGGGACTAGTAACCATGCCCTCATGCTAGCGCCACAGGTAGGCGGATATCGTTGAAACCTCGGCCTATAGGCGTAGAGTAAATATGACGCAATAACAGTCTAACTTTGACGCCTCCGAAGGAATGAATACATAGTGGCAAATAAAGATTCTGTGGATGTAGCACTAATTGGTGCAGGTGTTATCTCCACCACGCTGTCCGTCATGCTGAAGCAGCTGCAGCCGGACTGGAGCCAGGTGATCATCGAACGGCTGGACACCCCGGGCGCGGAATCCTCCGACCCGTGGAACAACGCAGGCACCGGGCACTCTGCACTGTGCGAGCTGAACTACACCCCAGAGGTTAATGGGAAGATCGACATTTCCAAGGCCGTTGGTGTGAACGAGAAGTTCCAGGTTTCTCGCCAGTTCTGGAGCTACCTGGTGGAGCAGAATGTGCTGGGCGACCCGTCTGAGTTCATCAACAAGGTGCCGCACGTCTCCTTCGCTCAGGGTATGGATCAGGTCGACTACCTGAAGGCTCGCTACGAGGCGCTGAAGGATCACCCGCTGTTCCCGAACATGCAGTTCAGCGATTCCGATGAAAAGTTTGCCGAGTTCCTGCCGCTGATGGCTAAGGGCCGCGACTTCAACAACCCAGTCGCCATCTCCTGGTTCGATGAGGGTACCGACATTAACTACGGTGCGCTGACTCGCCAGTACCTGGATGCTGTCACCGCCCAGGGCGTGGAGGTGCGCTACGGCAACGAGGTCAAGAACATCTCTCGCGACGGCGAGAAGTGGAAGATCACTTCCAAGAACCTGCACACCGGCGACACGTCTGTGATCACCGCGAACTTCGTCTTCGTCGGCGCGGGCGGCATGGCCCTGCCGCTGCTGCAGAAGGCCGGTATCCCGGAGATCAAGGGTTACGGTGGCTTCCCGGTATCCGGCCAGTGGCTGCGCTGCACCAACCCCGAGCTTGTGGAACAGCACCAGGCGAAGGTCTACGGCAAGGCTTCCGTGGGCGCCCCGCCGATGTCAGTCCCGCACCTGGATACCCGCGTGATCGACGGTAAGAAGGGACTGCTGTTCGGCCCCTACGCAGGGTGGACTCCGAAGTTCCTGAAGAAGGGCAGCTACCTGGATCTGTTCAAGTCCCTGCGTGTGGGCAACATCCCGTCCTACCTGGGTGTGGGCGTGCAGGAGATGGGCCTGACGAAGTACCTCATCGAAGAGGTTCTGAAGGATCAGGCGGCTCGCGTGGAATCCCTGCGCGAGTACATGCCGCAGGCTCGTGCGGAGGATTGGGAGCTGGTTACCGCTGGCCAGCGTGTGCAGGTGATTAAGCCGATCGGTGCGCCGAAGTTCGGCTCCCTGGAGTTCGGTACTGCACTGATTAACTCCAACGACGGCACCATCGCCGGCCTGATGGGCGCATCCCCGGGTGCTTCCATTGCGCCGTCCGCGATGCTGGAGGTTCTGGAGCGCTGCTTCGGCAACCGCATCGCCGACTGGGCACCGAAGTTGAAGGAGATGATTCCTTCCTACGGCACCCGCCTGGCCAAGGACTCCAACCTGTTCAACGAGCAGTGGGATCGTTCCCAGAAGGCTCTGAAGCTGGTCTAAGTACCGCAGTAGGTCGTGAACTCGGCTTCCTCGCGCGGCACTGCCGCATGGAGGCCGAGTTTTTCGTATTTATCGTCCCATTCAAAGGGATTTTGCAGCGCCTCCAGCGCCAGTAGATAGCGGGTCATGTCACCCTTTTCGGCCTGTTCGAGCGCTGCCTGCATGCCGTGATTGCGTGGGAGGTAGATCGGGTTACGAGGATGCGGATCGTACTCCGACCAGCGTTCCGTCCACTCAACGGCGCCGGGAGTGGACTCCAGACCCTGAGGAATAACACCGGGGGTCAACTTCGCCAGCATTGCGTTGTAATCGGGCGCGGCGACCTGCAACAGGTCCAGCAATTGCTCTGCACAATCCGGCGCTCCTAGTGCAGCTGCCATCTGCGCGTCCCACGCCTCGGCATATTGCGGCTGGAAGCGGTAAAGGCGCTCTGTAAAGTTTTTGACGCCCTCATCCACCAGTGGCACCAGCGCCTCAGCTAGGCGTGCGAGGTTCCACATCATGACAGCGGGCTGCTGGCCGTATGCGTAGCGGCGACGGGTATCGATCGAGCTATATACCGTGTCGGTGGCGAAGTAGTCCATGAAAGCGCAGGGACCGAAGTCTATCGTTTCGCCGGAAATCGCGACGTTGTCGGTATTCATCACACCGTGGATAAAGCCGAAGCGCATCCACTGGGCGACGAGTTCGGCTTGGCGGGTGACGGTGGCGTCAAAAAGGTCGAGGGGAGAAGTACCATCCGGAAAGTGGCGGGCAAGTGTGTAGTCGACGAGGCGCTCGGTGACTGTCGGCCCCATCAGGGCGGCGTATTGGAAGGTACCGATACGGATATGGGAGCTGGCGACGCGCACGCCAATGGCACCGGGGTGAAGGCCATTGCGCATGATGGTGCCGCCAGTGGTGAGGACTGCCAGCGAGCGGGCGGTAGGCACACCGAGAGCGTGGAGGGACTCGGCGAAGGCATACTCCTTCAGCGCCGCATCGAGGGGATAATGGCCGTCACCGCCGCGTGAGAAGGGGGTGCGACCAGTTCCTTTGGCATGGATATCCCGGCCGTCTTCGCGCAAGAGAAGTGCACGACCATCTCCCATACGGGGATTGAATTGACCAAATTGATGGCCTGCATAGCCGAGTGCAAAGCACTTCCCCTGGCCAGTAAGGAAATCGATGCCCGCGGGGCTGCGGAGCCACTCTGGATCTAAGCCGAGGTCCTTAGCCAACGGTTCGTTAAGCACCAGTACCTGCGGATCGGGGAAGGACTCACCGACGCAGGGCAGTGCGAGTTCCGGGAATTCTTCAGCGAAGGTATTCATGGTGCTGACCATTGTAGGGGTAGGCTGAGAACTCATGAGTGAGACAGGCAAAGTGGTGCTAATTGGCGGCGGACCAGGGGCGTGGGACCTTATTACGGTGCGCGGCATGCACGCGCTGCAACAAGCCGACGTGATCTTGACCGACCACCTGGGGCCAACCAACGAGCTCGACAAACTCTGCGACGTGGAGGCTAAGGAGGTCATCGACGTCGCCAAGCTGCCCTATGCCAAGCAAGTGAGCCAGGAGAAAACCAACGAACTGCTGGTGGAACATGCGCGGGCAGGTAAGAACGTTGTTCGCCTCAAGGGCGGAGATCCGTTTGTGTTCGGGCGGGGGTTCGAGGAGGTTCAGGCATGCGCGGCCGCGGGGATCGCGTGCGAGGTGATCCCCGGCGTGACCAGTGCAGTGAGCGTTCCCGCTGCTATCGGCGTGCCGGTTACACAGCGCGGAGTGGTCCATGCGTTTACCGTGGTCTCCGGCCATGTGGCGCCGGATAGCCCTCGTAGCCTAGTGGACTGGCGAGCGCTCGCGGCCTCTAAAGCCACACTGTGCGTAATCATGGGCGTGCGCAATGTCGCAGCCATTGCTGCAGAACTCCATGCCGGGGGCTTAAGCGCAGACACCCCGGCAGCTGTGATTCAGGAGGGCACCACGGAACAGCAACGCGGGTTCCGCTGCACACTCGGCACTCTGGCGGAAACCTTCGAGGTTAACCATGTGACCTCCCCGGTGGTGTATGTGATCGGCGAGGTGGCAGGGCTCTAGACCACCAGGGTGAGTTCCGTGGACGTTTCCTCGACGTTAAACCCGGCGGTACGGGCTATGTCGGCGACTTCACTAGGCGAGGAAGCTACGGGGTTCTGAACCAGGGCGCGAGCCAGCAGCCCCTTGTAATGCTTGTTGAAGTGGCTGACGACCTTGCGGCTGCCGTCCGGACGCACAGACTCGACGCGCACAGTGACAGCCGACTTTAGCTTCCCCAGTTGCTGGTACGCCCCGGAGCGCAAATCGACCACCAGGCCGTGTTCCTCCTCCGCGCGTTCGAGCGCCTCGGTAATGGCGGAACCCCAGCGCTTCTTCAACGTGGTTCCCGGCGGCAGCTTGGTGCCTCCGGAGAGTCGGTAGTGGGGGATCGGATCCTCAGCCATCACTAGGCCAAACAGTGCGGAGCCGATAGCTAAATGAGGTGTGGTGGCGTCGCTTAGAGAAGGCGCATCGAGTGCATCGTAGAGCACACCCGTGTACCGGTGTACCGCGGGCATCGTCGGGGCGGTGCGGAGAATCTGATTGGCATCGACTTCACCGCGCAGCTTTTCGGACAGCCCGAGAACCTGCAGGGCAACGTCCGGTTCAGCGGTGCACAGGTCTACCAGATCCTCGGTTAGCTCTTCGCGGATCGGGTTGAGCTCCGGGAAGTGCAGCGGTGCGCCGGCGGGCAGAGTACCACCAGGAGCCTTGGTTTCGGATGGGGGAAGCACAACCAGCATTCCCAAAGACTAGCTAAACCCCCACCGATCGACACAAGTCAAAGGGGGAAAAGGTAAAGTCTTGATTCATGATTACTCGGATGTCACAACTATTCTTGCGGACCCTGCGTGACGACCCCGCAGACGCAGAGGTGCCCAGCCACAAGCTGCTGGTACGCGCGGGATACATCCGCCGCGTTGCCCCCGGCGTGTACTCGTGGTTGCCGCTGGGGCTACGGGTCCTGCGCAACGTTGAAAAAATCGTGCGCGAGGAAATGAATGCCATCGGAGCGCAGGAACTTTCCTTCCCCGCGCTGCTGCCCCGCGAGCCCTACGACACGACCGGACGCTGGGTCGAATACGGCGACGCATTATTCAGGCTAAAGGACCGCAAAGACGCGGATTACCTGCTGGGACCGACGCACGAGGAAATGTTCGCCTCCATCGTGAAGTCTGAGTACAACTCCTACAAGGACTTCCCGGTAATCCTTTACCAGATCCAGACGAAGTACCGTGACGAAGAACGTCCGCGCGCTGGCATCCTGCGCGGCCGTGAGTTCATTATGAAGGATTCTTACTCCTTCAATATGGACGACGAGGGGTTGGAACAGTCCTATCAGCTGCACCGCAAGGCCTACCAAAATATTTTCGATCGTCTGGGTATCGAATATGCGATCTGCTCGGCGACCTCCGGCGCCATGGGCGGATCCGCTTCCGAGGAATTTCTGGCCGTGGCTGCCAACGGTGAGGACACGTTCGTGCGCTCTACTGACAGCGACTATGCCGCGAATGTAGAGGCTGTGGTGACGCAGGTGCCGCCGACTCGCCCGATTGAGGGTCAGCCGGAGGCCAAGGAATACGACACTCCCAATGCCGAAACCATTGAAGCTCTGGTGGAATGGGCCAACGGCGAGGGCGTCACCATTGACGGTCGTGCCGTGGAGGTTGGCGATACTCTGAAGTGCATCGTCGTCAAGGTTAACGATCCGACGCTGGACGAGGAAGGCAACCCGCGTGGTGAATCCCTGGCCGGTGTGCTGGTGCCCGGTAACCGCGAGGTAGATATGAAGCGCCTCGAAGCAGCCATGGAGCCAGCACAGGTTGAGCTGGCCGAGGAGGCGGACTTCAAAAAGAACCCTTTCCTGGTTAAGGGCTACGTAGGACCAAAGGCGCTGGCTGCAAACGGTGTGCGACTGCTGGCCGACCCGCGCGTGGTGGAGGGCACCTCCTGGATTACCGGTGCGGACGCAAAGGATCGCCACATCGTCGGAATGGTAGCGGGGCGCGATTTCACCCCGGATGGTGTCGTCGAGGCGGCAGAAGTCCTGGAAGGCGACCCATCGCCGGATGGAAAGGGTACCTTGACACTGGCCCGTGGCATCGAGATTGGCCACATCTTCCAGCTGGGGCGTAAGTACACCGAGGCCTTTGATGTGAAGATTCTGGACGAGGCAGGCCGCCAGTCAGTACCGACCATGGGCTCCTATGGCGTGGGCGTGTCCCGCCTGGTCGCCGTGATTGCCGAGCAGATGTTGGACGATTCCGGCCTGCGTTGGCCCGCAGCGGTTGCGCCCTTTGATGTGCACGTGGTCATCGCCAACAAGGATGCCGCTGCAGGTGAGGCTGCGGTGGAACTGGTGGAGACCTTGTCGAACGATGGTCTCGAGGTGCTGTTCGACGACCGACCGAAGGTTTCCCCGGGCGTGAAGTTCAAGGACTCCGAACTGCTGGGTATGCCTTTGGTAGTCGTCGTAGGCCGTGGCTTTGCCAATGGCAAGGTGGAACTCCGCAACCGGATGACGGGGGAGACCTTCGAGGTCGACTATCCGGATGCGTTGGCTGAGGTTAAGCGGGCTCTCCGCGGAGAGTAATCTTTCGCGGATCCTTGCCCTGGAGTCGTTCCAGGACAGCCTCGTCGCAGGCAGTCGCCTTGAGCCAGCCAGTGGCGAACTCCACGGCCTGGGGGTTGGTTGCCTGGGCTGATATGCGCCGCAGCTCCACGGAAATGGGCAAGATAGTGGGGTAGAGATACCCCGCCGCGGCTGTCATGTTATCTGCCTTGCCCTGGGTGTATCCGGGCTCCGGTGCGGGGACTTCCGCCCCCAGCTCCTCGAGAACGTCGATGCATTGATCCCGTAGCGTGCGGAGTTCATTGGCGATCTCCTGAATGCTGGCGCTGCCATCGGGGGTGGCGTCCTTCGCGAGAGCTACTCCAGTAGCAAAAATGGCGCCATAAGTGAGCGTCAAGACAGTGCCGAACTCGGCAGCGGCGTCAGAAAACCCATCTGCGATTTCTTTGGAAACGCGCGGGGGATGGGCGTTGGTCTGAGACATCTTCTGATTTGCGGCAACATAGGCTGCGTAAAGACCTGCGACGAGCCCCTTCTGATCACCATCCAGCGCGCGCTCGTAGGCCTCCTTTAAGGAGATACCCTGGTCAGCCTGTGAGCTATCGGTGTCTAAAAATTTTTCCTTGCACTGTTGAGGTGTATTACCGTCCTTGTCTACACCGCACTGTCGAAGCGCTTCTTGCTGTACAAGGTCATACTGCTTGCCGAGGAACTTTGACCATTTCGGGTCTCGCTGTGAGTTCTTGATCGCGGCGGCCAATCGCACAAGCTGTTCGTTGGGCTCTGGCTCTTTGGAAAATGACGCCAACCCGGTTTCACAGGCGGACAGTGTCAACCCCGCCCCAAGAAGTGCGCTGGTGCCGAGGAAACGACGGCGAGAAAGGGGCTGGCGGGCAAAGCGAGAGCTGGTCTTATTCATCAGGACTAGAAGTCTACTAGAAGGTGTTGCCTGCTAGACTCCGTGGTCATGGCATTTCCACACAAAGAGCAGCTGGAGAGCTCGCTGGGCGGGCTGGTTAAAGAATTCGGATTGGTGATCGAGGACATCAAGATCACCAAAGCCGGGGCAAAATCGGCGATCCGCATTGCGGTGGATACTGCCGACCCACGTGAAGAACGCCCGGATCTGGATCAGCTGGAGGAACTCAGCCGGGAGGTGTCGACCCACCTGGATGAGTCGGAAGCGAAAGGCGAGATGAGCTTCGGGCCGGGGTATACCCTGGAGCTATCGACACCTGGCGTCGACTTTCCATTGACAGAACAGCGCCACTGGGTGCGCAACATTGGGCGCCTTGTGCGTACACAGCAGGGACTGCGCCGCATCGCGCAGGTCGATGGCGAAGATGTCATATTGATCACACCTGATAAGAAACAGCCCAGCGTAAGCCGCGTGCGATTCGCAGATGTCGCCGGTGCGGTGGTAGAAGTGGAATTCTCACCAGCTCCGGCAGCAGAAGCCGACCTCGTTGGACTGACGATCGAGGCCTATGGATTGTCGGGTGCGGAAGACCAGCAGGATAGTCCGGCCGAAAACTAGGAGAAACAAGTGAATATTGATATGGCAGCGCTGCGCGCAGTCGAAAAGCAGGAGTCGGTTGATTTCGATGACCTGCTAGAGGGGGTTAAACGGGGTCTGCGCGAGGCATATCGCGCAAACAGCCACTTCACGGGGCCAGTCGACGTGGACATTGATCCTATTAGCGGCGAGGTCACCATCTACCAGGTGGAAAAAGACGAAGATGGCAATGTCACCGGTCGTATCGATGACACCCCGAAGAACTTCGGTCGCGACGGCGCGCTGGCGGTCCGGGAGGCAATTCGCTACCGCATCAACTCCGCTCGCGTACAGAGCCGCTACGACGAATACGCCGAGCTGCGTTACCGTGTGGTCTCCGGAGTGGTCTCTGCTGATGCTCGTGCGAATGAGCGCGGCGTGACCGTCGTGCACCTAGGCACCGAGGCGCGAGGCCAGGACGGGCAGATCTTGCCTGCCGAGCACATCCCCGGCGAGAAGCTGGAGCACGGCATGCGCGTCAAGGCCTTCGTCACGGACGTTATTAACAATGCCAACCGCATGGTGCAGATCAACCTTTCCCGCACCCACCCAGAGCTGGTGAAGGGACTCTTCGCTCTCGAGGTGCCGGAAGTGGCCGATGGTTCCGTGGAAATTGTCTCCGTGGCACGCGAGGCTGGCCACCGCACAAAAATCGCCGTGCGATCCACTGTAAAGGGGCTCAACGCGAAGGGAGCCTGCATTGGGCCTCGCGGACAGCGCGTCTCCAATATTATGCACGAGCTGGGAGGGGAGAAGATCGACATCATCGACTTCTCTGATGATCCGGCAACATTTGTCGGCAATGCTCTGTCCCCATCCAAGATTGTCAGCGTGAAGGTTACCGACCCGGAGATGCAGATCGCCCGCGCCGTTGTTCCGGATTATCAGCTCAGCCTAGCCATTGGTCGGGAAGGGCAGAACGCTCGCCTCGCAGCGCGTCTGACCGGTTGGAAGATCGACATTCGTTCGGAGACCGACGCCGCCGCGGAGGACACACCCAGTTAACCGTTTCCGCGGGCGGCGCGATACACTGGACAGGTGGTATCCCATGAGTGCCCCACAAACAAGCACCTTCCGCTAAGGACGTGCATTGCAACAAAGCAGGTGATGGGAATAGATCACCTGCTCCGTTGCGTTGTACATCAAAGCGCGGAAGGGATTCAGGTCGTGCCTGACCCGGAAAAGAAATTGCCCGGGCGAGGCGCATGGATCACGCCGACTGTGGAGGCATGGGAAATCGCCGTCAAGCGTAGGGCTTTCAGCCGTGCGCTGAGGGTATCCGCCAACGTGGATGCAGACCCTGTACGTGACTACATCGTCACACTGCCAGTAACAGTGGAGAATACGTGACGACCGCGAAAGTGGGCGTCAACGAAAAGGACGAGGAACTTACGTCGACATGAAGAACAACGAACACTGATGAGAACGCGATGAAGCAGCATCAGCGATGAGTATCTACAAGTACGGGAGTCGTACGTAGCCCGGCTGCAGGTGAGCCTGCACGCTTGAGCGCACTACGGCTCCGCAAACATGAAGGAGAGTAGTGGCCGGAAAGCTACGCGTACACGAGTTGGCCAAGGAACTCGGAGTGACGAGCAAGGAATTGCTCGCCACCCTGAAGGAACAGGGCGAGTTCGTTAAGACCGCTTCCTCAACGGTGCAGCCGCCCGTTGTGAAGAAGATGAAGAAGCACTACGGGGTAGAACAGGAGTCCGCTAAGGAGCCTGCTAAGCCCGCAGCAAAGCCAGGCCCGAAGCCGGGGCCGAAGGCAGCATCGAAGCCTGGTGCGAAGCCTGGCCCCAAGCCGGGACCAAAGCCGGTTAAGAGCACCAACCCGGTTGCTAACGCTGGCACCAAGCCCACCTCCACCGTGAAGCCGGGCGAGAAGCCGGCACCCAAGCCCGCTCCAAAGCCGAGCCCAAAGCCGGGGCCGAAGCCCGGTGCCAAGCCAGGACCAAAGCCGGGGGCTAAGCCAGGCCCGAAGCCGGGTGGTCGCGCACCACGCGTGGCCAACAACCCGTTCTCTTCCGGTGAACCTGCTCCGCGTCCGCGCGGTGGACAGGCAGCGCCTGGGGATATGCCGCGTCCGGGTAGCCGACCGGGCAACAAGAAGCCCGGCCCGAAGCCAGGTGCAGGTAAGACCGGTGCAAAGCAGGGCGGCGGTCGTCGTCCGTCGCCGGCCATGATGCCGAGCCACCCGAATCCCGCACAAATGCCGTCGAAGTCGGATAATAGCTTCGGCGGCGGACGTGGTCGTGGTGGACGCCATGGTGGACCGGGCGGCCCCGGTGGCCCTGGTGGTCCGGGAGGCCCGCGCGGTGGACGCGGTGGGCGTCGCGGCGGCACCGCAGGTGCATTCGGCCGTCCAGGCGGTGCCCCGCGTAAGGGACGCAAGTCGAAGCGTCAGAAGCGCAACGAGTACGAGGCAATGCAGGCGCCGAGTGTCGTTGGTGGCGTGAAGCTGCCTAACGGCAAGGGCGCAAAGATTCGCCTTGCACGCGGTGCATCCCTGATGGACTTCGCAGAGAAGATCGACGCAGATGCAGCAGCACTGGTCCAGGCTCTGTTCAACCTGGGCGAAATGGTGACCGCTACCCAGTCGGTCTCAGACGAGACATTGATGCTGCTCGGCGAGGAAATGGATTACAAGGTCGAGGTCGTCTCCCCAGAGGACGAGGACCGCGAGCTGCTGGAATCCTTCGATCTGCAGTTCGGTGAGGACGAAGGCCAGGATGAAGACCTGGCTCAGCGTCCTCCGGTGGTTACCGTCATGGGTCACGTCGACCACGGTAAGACTCGACTGTTGGATACGATTCGCGAGGCGAACGTCGGTGGCGGCGAGGCCGGCGGTATTACCCAGCACATTGGCGCCTACCAGGTCTCCGTGAACATGGAGGGCGAGAATCGCCTGGTCACCTTCCTGGATACCCCGGGTCACGAGGCCTTTACCGCCATGCGTGCTCGCGGCGCGAACTCTACCGATATCGCGATCCTGGTGGTCGCTGCGGATGACGGTGTAATGCCGCAGACCGTAGAGGCGATTAACCACGCCAAGGCCGCTGACATCCCTGTCGTGGTTGCGGTGAACAAGATCGATAAGGAAGGCGCCCAGCCAGACAAGATCCGTGGTCAGCTGACCGAGTACGACCTGATTCCGGAGGAGTACGGCGGCGACACGATGTTCGTGGATATCTCTGCGAAGCAGGGCACCAACATCGACCAGCTGCTGGAGTCTGTTCTGCTGACCGCAGATGCTTCGCTGGATCTGCGCGCAAACCCGGACATGGACGCCCAGGGTGTGGCTATCGAGTCTCACCTGGATCGTGGTCGCGGACCGATCGCTACCATCATCGTGCAGCGCGGTACGCTGCGCGTGGGTGATTCGATTGTCGTTGGTGACGCCCACGGTCGTGTGCGCCGCATGATCGACGAACACGGTCGTGACGTTAGCGAGGCAGGTCCGTCTTGCCCGGTACAGGTTCTGGGTCTGACCAGCGTGTCCGGTGCCGGCGACAACCTGTTGGTTGTTGACGAAGACCGCACCGCTCGCCAGATTGCCGATCGCCGCAATGCACGTCGCCGTAACGCCATGCAGGCCAAGAACCGCAAGCGTGTATCCCTGGAAGATCTGGATGCGGTGTTGAAGGAAACCAACACCCTGAACCTGATCCTGAAGGGCGACAACGCAGGTACGGTCGAGGCCCTGGAAGACGCGCTGCTGAAGATCGAGGTCGACGACGAAGTGGATCTGAACATCATCGACCGCGGTGTCGGTGCGGTGACGGAAACCAACGTCAACCTGGCCGCGGCGTCGGACGCAGTCATCATCGGCTTCAACGTACGCGCTGAGGGTAAGGCTACCGAGGTAGCGAACGCCGAGGGCGTGGATATTCGCTACTACTCGATTATCTACAAGGCAATCGAAGAGGTTGAGGCAGCGCTGAAGGGCATGCTGAAGCCCATCTACGAGGAGCGCGAGATCGGCAAGGCGGAAATCCGCCAGATCTTCAAGGCTTCTTCTGTGGGCCTCATCGCAGGTTGCATGGTGGAAACCGGCAAGGTTCGCCGCAATGCACAGATCCGCCTCATCCGCGACGGCAGTGTCGTGGCGGAGAAGGCGACGATCGAGTCACTGCGCCGCGAAAAGGACGATGTCACCGAGGTCTCCGCAGGTTACGAGTGCGGTATGGTGCTGTCGTACCCGGATATCCAGGTCGACGACATCATCGAGGTCTTCGAGCTGGTCGAGATCCCGCGCACTTAAGGGTGCTCGAGTTACAAGGAGAGGTTCATGGTTGATCACGCACGTGCTGCACGCATGGCCAAGCGCATCCAGCAGATTGTTGCCACGGCTATTGAGCGGCAGATTAAGGATCCGCGCCTGGAGTTCGTGACCATTACGGACGCGCGCCTCACCGGCGACCTCCACGACGCGACGGTGTTCTACACCGTGCGTGGTAAGACCGTGGACGCGGAGCCGGATACCGCTGCGGCGGAGGAGGCCTTGACCAAGGCGAAGGGACAGCTGCGCAAAATCGTTGGCGATCAGCTAAGCGTGCGCTTCACCCCGACCTTGAGCTTTAGCCTGGACACTGTGCCGGAGGCGTCAGCGCACTTTGAGGAGCTGCTGGCCAAAGCGAAGGCTCAGGACGAGGCTCTGCGTGCGCAGTCCGCCGGCGCCCGTCCGGCGGGTGACGAGGATCCGTACAAGTCTTGATTAAACAAGACGCTACTGCCGGCCAGGCCGATGCCCGAAAAATTTTGGGATTGGCCTGGCCGGCCCTCGTTGTTTTGGCGGCCACGCCGCTGTACTTGCTGTTAGATACGGCGGTCGTTGGTCGGCTGGGCGCTACCGACCTTGCCGCATTGGCTGCGGGCGCCACTGTTCTTAGCACTGTTACTACTCAGCTAACCTTCCTTTCGTATGGTACGACGGCTCGCGCTGCGCGTCATTACGGTGCAGGTCGCCGCGCTGCCGCTATCTACGAGGGGTTGCAGGCCACGTGGGTCGCGCTGGCGGTGGGAGCCGTGCTGGCGGTGTTGGTTTTCGCCTTTACTCCGCAGATTATGGGGTTGTTTACTAGTGACGCCGCCGTGGTCTCCGAGGCCACGAAGTGGATGCGAGTGACCTGTGGGTCCATCATCCCGGTGTTGTTCACCATGGCAGGCAATGGCTGG
This sequence comes from Corynebacterium sp. TUM25020, assembly GCF_056388495.1. Classification (NCBI taxonomy): domain Bacteria; kingdom Bacillati; phylum Actinomycetota; class Actinomycetes; order Mycobacteriales; family Corynebacteriaceae; genus Corynebacterium; species Corynebacterium sp. TUM25020. The sequence continues at coordinate 366,069 of NZ_JBWJFG010000001.1, forward strand.
TTGCGCGGGATGTCGAATACTAAGCTGCCACTGTGGTTCACGCTTGCCGGCGTGATACCGATGGCTGTGATCGTCCCACTGTCGGTGCAGCGCTTTGGGTTGGTGGGATCTGCGTATGCGAATGTTCTGGGGGAGAGTATTACCGCGGCGTGCTTCCTCGGTGCTCTGGTCGTGCATTGGCGAGCGGAGGGGGATGGGAAGTCTCTAGCTCCCAATTGGCTGGTGATTCGTTCTCAACTGGCGATGGGGCGTGATCTTATTTTGCGCAGCCTGAGCTTCCAGGCGGCGTTTATCTCTGCGGCTATGGTGGCAGGGCGTATGGGGCCTGCGCCTTTGGGCGCCCACCAGGTGTTGCTTCAGCTGTGGAATTTTCTCACCTTGGTTTTGGACTCCGTCGCAATCGCGGCGCAGGCACTGGTGGGTGCGGCCCTGGGAGCTGGGTCGTTTGCGGCGGCCCGCAAAGTAGGCGTGTCCGTGCTGCGGTTTTCCGTGGCGGCATCGCTGATTCTGGCCGCTGGTTTGGCGGCGGGGGCGCACGTCATCCCGCGCATCTTTACGACGGATGCCGATGTGCTCGCTACCATTGGCGGTCCGTGGTGGCTGCTGGTGCTTTTGGTCTTGGCCGGGGGCGTGGTTTTTGCGCTGGACGGCGTGTTGTTGGGCGCTGCGGATGCGGCATTCCTGCGTACCGCAACGATCATCTCGGTACTAGCGGGTTTCCTCCCTTTAGTGTGGTTTTCCTGGGCGTTTGGCTGGGGTTTGGTCGGCGTGTGGTGGGGCCTTTTTGCCTTCATCGTGATCCGTTTGATGTTCGTCAGCTGGCGCTTTAGTGGCGATAAATGGGATAACTAGTGTTACGCTTGTTAACACTTGTGACTTGAGCTGGAGAGGGGAGTACCCGATGCCCCGCACGCTGTGGGCGGTGAGCGACCTACACGTCCGTGCTCCCGGCAACAAGGACCTGGTACGTGATCTCGTTCGCCCCACGGATCCAGCAGACTGGCTGATCGTCGCCGGCGACATCGCCGAGGATCTGCCGTCCATCGAACGCACTCTCAGTCTGCTTCAAAGTCGGTTTGCACAGGTGATTTACACCCCTGGCAACCATGAGCTGTTCAGTCGCACGAGTGACCGCGTACATGGCCGCGCCAAGTACGATGCCGTCATCGCCACGGCGCAGCGCCTGGGAGTCCTTACACCGGAAGATCCTTTCCCGACATTCGCCGGTCGCACTGTCGCACCCCTGTTCACCCTTTATGACCATTCATGGCGTGATTCTTCTATGACGCCCACTGCAGCGTTGGCCGCAGCTCGCGACAAAGGCATAGTGCTCATGGATGATTTTGCGATTGCCCCTTACGAGGACATCGTGCTCTGGTGCCGCGAGCGACTGCGTTACTCAGTGCGGCGCCTGGCGGCAGTGGAAGGGCCAACAATCCTGGTCAATCACTGGCCTTTGGTGCGCGAGACGATGGTCAACGTAAAGCACAAGGAGATCGGCCTTTGGTCCGGTACACGGCACACACAGGAATGGCCGCAACGCTATGAAGCGGATGTTGTGGTTTATGGGCATTTGCATATTCCGGTAGAGTTTTCGCTCGGCAATGTAACGCACACCGAGGTCTCACTCGGTTACCCGAGAGAGCGGAAGATCACACTTCCGCCCCGCTTGGAAAAGAAACTATGGCCCTATCCGGTAGCCGTAGATAGCAGTTGGCGATAGCAGTTCGAGGAGGTGACAGCATGAGACAGAACGGAACCCTAATTACGGATCTCGACGATGTAGCCGTCGTGGAGAGTTTCGGCGCACAGCAGCCGACCATTCCGCGCGGATTGCTGCCTCGCGGTGCTGCGTGCGCCGAACTGCATAACGAGGCCGGGGATCTAAGCCAGTTCCATGCACTCTCAGCTGAGGAGCAAGAGCTGGTGTGTGGAGCTGTGGATCGTCGCAAGGCTGACTTTGGCGATTCCCGGTGGTGCGCCCACCAAGCCTTGAAGAACTTTATGGATGCCCACCCGCCGATTCTCCGTGGCCCCCGGGGCATGCCGTTGTTCCCCGAGGGCGTAGTCGGTTCGCTCACGCACACAGCGGGCTTCCGCGCTGCGTTGCTGGCACCTGTCCGCCGCTGGGCCTCAGTGGGAATTGACGCGGAAAAGGCGATTCCTCTACCCGAGGGCGTGTTCAACACCATCGCCCGGCCGGGGGAACAACGGCGCATTCGCCGCACAATGCGTGCCAACGATCTTCAGCTTTTGGACACGGTGCTCTTTAGTGCGAAGGAAGCCACCTACAAGGCGTGGTTCCCTCTGACACATCGCTTCTTGGATTTCGACCAGGCCGATATTGATCTGCGCGCCGACGGAACCTTCACCTCGTATCTGCTGGCTCGTCCGGTTCCGGTGCCGTTTATTCAGGGGCGTTGGATCATCCGCAACGGCTTGGTCATCACTGCGGCAGCTGTGCCGGCTAACTAGGCAAGGCCCGCAGGGCGGGCGACGAAGACACTGGCGGCACGCTTTCCTTTCTCCTCAATCAGCGCGATTGCGTGCCCGGATGGGGTGACCGCTGCGGTAACGCCCTTGTTACCCACCGGCTCGAGCCATTTGCCCAGGGAAAGGTCGACGCCTTCGGACTCGCTGATCTCTCGTGTGGCGAAGCAGCGAACCATAGCTTCGTCCAGGTTTAGCGTGAGCGAGGGGTTCGCGTCGAGTTGCTCCAATGTGCGAGCCTCTGAAATGTCGAAAGGCCCCACCGATGTGCGACGCAACATTGTCAGGTGACCGCCCACGCCCAAGGCAGCACCCACGTCCCGTGCAATCGCCCGAATATAGGTACCACTCGAACAGTGCACGGAAATGCTGACGTCGATGCAAGAGGGGGCGTCATTAACAACTACGTCGTGTACCTCCAGCGAGAAGATGGTAACGGGGCGCTCCGGCAAAACGACCTCGTGTCCCTCGCGAACTAATTCATGGGCGCGCTTGCCGTCGATCTTGATGGAGGAGACGGACGTGGGGCGTTGCATGATGTCGCCGATCTGAGTAGCGAAGGCCGTGCGGATCTGCTCCTCGGTAAGAGTCGCCAACTTCTCCGGCGAGGCGGTAAAGGTTATGTCTCCCTGTGCATCGTCGGTGTGCGTTGCCATACCGAGACGCACGGTCGCCTCGTAGCGCTTATCGTGCGCGACGACATGAGCCAAAAACTTTGTTCCTCTTTCGACGCCCACAACTAGCAGCCCCGTGGCCAGGGGATCGAGGGTGCCCGAATGGCCAACCCGGCGCGTACCCATGATCCGGCGGAGCTTGGCCACCATGTCGTGTGAGGTGGGTCCGGAGGGCTTATCGACCAAAACCACGCCGGAGCGGCTCAGGATGGAAGGGGTACTGCGTTGATTCATACTCACAGAGTATCGACTAGCATGCTTGACGTGAGTATCTGGTACGGACTGGACAGAATTCCCGAGCATCTAGCCGCTGGTGGCACCGTCGTGACCATCGGCGTGTTTGACGGTGTGCACCGTGGGCACCAAGAACTAGTAAAGCGCGCCGTTGCGCTGGCACATGAGCGAGGAGTGCCGAGCGTGATGTTCACCTTCGACCCACACCCGACGGTAGTGTTCAGGCCGTCTGCCGTTCCGCCGTTGCTGTCTAGCGTGCGGCGACGCGCCGAATTGGCCCATGAGTACGGTATCGATCATGTGGTCGTCGTCTCGTTCACAAAGGAGATCGCCAGCTGGTCCCCCGAGGAATACGTAAACAAAGTACTGGTCGAGCTTCTGAACGCGAAGGCCGTGGTGGTGGGGGATAACTTTACTTTCGGGCACAAGGCCGCGGGCACTTCAGCAATGCTGCAGGAGCTGGGCGAAGCGCGCGGAATGCGCGTGGACGTTCTGGGGCTCTTGGAGGACGGCGACCATGTGGTGTGCTCTACCTGGATCCGCCAGGCGCTTGCCGAAGGCAACGTGGAGGGGGCGAATGAGGCGCTAGGTCGCAACTTCCGGGTGTCTGGGGAAGTAACTCACGGGGCAGGCCGCGGTGGACGGGCTTTGGGATTCCCTACGGCGAACTTGTACTTTGCCGAGAAATTCGCCCTGCCCGCCGATGGTGTCTACGCAGGCTATGTGACGGTACTGCCTGGTCATGGCATTGCCGCTGGAGCCACCGTGGGCACCATGCCGGTGGGTGAGCGCATGCCCTCCGCGATTTCTGTGGGCACTAACCCCACGTTCGGCCACGAACCGCGCAGCGTCGAGAGCTTTATCCTCGACCACGAAGCTGACCTATATGGTCTCGACATCGCCGTGGAGTTTGTCCACCGCCTGCGGGGGATGGAAACCTACAACTCGTTGGACGAGCTAATCGAGGCCATTGGGCGCGATGTCACCCAGACGCGCAAGGCGCTGGGATAGGCATGTAAGGCTAGGCATTTAAGGCTAGCGTTTTGGGTTAACACTGAACCCCGTGCTAATATCCCCCAGGTTGAGCGACTGTGGTCTGCGGTAGTCGCCACTGTAACTTTTCGCGCGGACTGAAATAACTATCAAGGAGATTCATCCATGGCACTGTCCAAGGAACAGAAGACCGAGACTCTCAAGGAGTTCGGCCTGCACGAGACCGATACCGGCTCCCCGGAGGCTCAGATCGCACTGCTGACCGTTCGTATCCGTCAGCTGACCGAGCACCTGAAGTACCACAAGCACGACCACCACTCCCGCCGCGGCCTGCTGCTGCTGGTTGGTCGTCGTAAGGGCCTGCTGAAGTACCTGGCCGAGAACAACGTTGATCGTTACCGCTCCCTGATCGAGCGCCTGGGTCTGCGCCGCTAAGGCTCACTCCTAGATCACACGCCCGCCACCTCAAAGTCGCTTCTACCGCGACGAGGTGGCGGGCGTTTGTGCTACTTCGTGCTAGTCTTGGTGCCGGTTAAATACTAAAAGCCAATCGAATAGTGAAATAAATCTCCACGGTGGTGGCGTCGGCACCGAAGACCAGACGAAAAGTGAGCCGCCGTGGTGTGCAACGCAAGGTAACGCAGAAAGGCGATTGCGAAACTCCATCATGAGTACGAAGAAGCAGAACATTCAAGCAGAGCTCGTCGACCCGGACGCCGGGGTGTGGGAGGCAGAAGCCACCATCGACAACGGCGATTTCGGTACCCGCACCGTCCGCTTCGAGACCGGGCTGCTGGCCCGCCAGGCAGACGGCGCAGTGACGACGTACCTGGATGAGGACACGATGCTGCTGTCCACCACCGCAGCGTCCCGCCAACCACGCGAGGGAATCGACTTCTTCCCGCTGACTGTCGACGTGGAGGAGCGGATGTACTCCGTCGGCCGCATTCCCGGAAGCTTCTTCCGCCGTGAGGGTCGACCGGGTACGGATGCGATCCTGGCTGCTCGCCTGATCGACCGACCTCTGCGTCCGACCTTCGTACGTGGCCTGCGCAATGAGGTGCAGGTCATCGTCACGGTACTGTCGATGGATCCGCAGGATCGTTATGACGTGCTGGCTATCAATGGCGCGTCGGCCTCCACTCAGCTGTCCGGTTTGCCGGTTTCCGGGCCGGTTGGCGGCGTGCGCATGGCACTGGTTGTGGATGAGGATCATGCAGAAGGTCAGTGGATCGCTTTCCCGACGCGTGAGCAGGAAGAGAAGGCTATCTTCGAGCTGGTTGTCGCCGGCCGCGTCACTGAGCCTGTGAAGCCTTCCCGCGGTCGTGGTCGCGGTCGTGGCAGGAACGCCAATGCCGGTGAGCCGAACGTGGCCGTCATGATGGTAGAGGCTGGCGCGACCGACACGGTTGTCGAGCGCATCGCCGAAGGTGCACCGGCTCCGACCGAAGAAGTCGTGGCGCAGGGTATCGAGGCCGCGAAGCCGTTCATCGCCACGCTGTGCGAGGCACAGGCTGCGCTGGCGAAGGCAGTGGACGCCGAGACGCGTGAGTTTGAACTATTCCCGCCCTATGGCGAGGATGTCTATGCCTCGGTTGAGGCGGAGGCAAAGGACGCACTCGAAGACATCATGGCCATCGCGGATAAGCAGGAGCGCGATGAGGCTCTGGCCGCGAACATGCAGGAAAATGTCGACGAGTTGCTGGCGGAGTTCCCGGAGCGAGAGGCGGAGATTCGAGCCGCTCACAACGAGGTAACCAAGGCAGTGGTTCGCCGCCGCATCCTGGAGGAGGGGTTCCGCATCGATGGCCGCGATAGAACCACGATCCGCGACCTGGGTATCGTCGTGCAGCTCATTCCGCGTGCTCACGGTTCCGCGCTGTTTGAGCGTGGCGAAACCCAGATCCTGGGCGTGACCACGCTGGACATGCTGAAGATGGAGCAGCAGATCGACTCGCTGGGTCCGGAGACTACGAAGCGTTACATCCACCACTACAACTTCCCGCCGTACTCCACTGGTGAGACTGGCCGGGTGGGCTCCCCGAAGCGTCGCGAGATCGGCCACGGTGCTCTGGCGGAGCGCGCATTGACGCCCGTTATCCCCAGCCGTGATGACTTCCCGTACACTATCCGCCAGGTGTCTGAGGCTCTTGGTTCCAACGGTTCGACCTCCATGGGATCCGTGTGTGCCTCTACGCTGAGCCTGTACAACGCGGGTGTGCCGCTGAAGGCTCCGGTGGCAGGCATCGCTATGGGCCTAGTGACGGGCAAGGTCGGTAAGAACGGCAAGGACAAGTACGTCACCCTGACCGATATCCTGGGCGCCGAGGATGCCTTCGGCGATATGGACTTCAAGGTCGCCGGTACGAGCGAGTTCGTGACGGCTCTGCAGCTAGATACGAAGCTGGACGGCATCCCCTCCGACGTGTTGGCGGAGGCTCTGCAACAGGCCCGCACCGCGCGCCTGGAGATCCTGCAGCTGATGAATGAGGCTATCGACGCGCCTGATGACATGAGCGACCTAGCTCCGCACATCTCCAGCATCTCCATCCCCCAGAACAAGATCGGTGAGGTTATCGGCCCGAAGGGTAAGACGATCAACCAAATCACCGAGGAAACTGGTGCGAATATCACCATCGAGGACGATGGCACGGTATTCATCTCCGCTGTCGGCGGCGAGTCTGCACGTCAGGCAGAAGAAAAGATCAATGCGATCGCTAACCCACAGCAGCCGAAGGTCGGCGATCGCTTCTTGGGTACCGTCGTGAAGACCACTGCATTTGGCGCTTTCGTTTCCTTGTTGCCGGGCAAGGACGGTTTGATCCACATCTCCAACCTGGGTGGGGACCGTCGCATCGAGCGCGTCGAAGACGAAGTCTCCGTGGGCGACAAGCTCGAAGTGGAGATCGCGGACATCGACAACCGCGGCAAGATCTCCCTGGTTTTGGTCGAAGAGAACTAGTCGCAAACTAGCAGGAAAGAGTGATTATTTCATGACTCGCATTGGTGTATTGGGCGCTCGAGGCCGCGTGGGCAGTGCCATTGTGGCTGCCGTGGAGGCTGACGAGAACCACGAGCTGGTAGCTGCCATCGACCATGGCGATGACCTCCAGGCGTTGGTGGACAACAAGGCTGAGGTCGTGGTGGACTTCACTGTTCCCGATGCAGTGATGGGCAACCTCGAGTTCTGCATCAAGAACGGCATCCACGCGGTAGTAGGCACCACGGGCTGGACCGAGGAGCGCTTCGACACCGTTCGCGGCTGGCTCCAGGATGCTCCGCAGACTGGTGTGCTGGTTGCCCCGAACTTTGCTATCTCCGCTGTGCTGACTATGAAGTTTGCGGAGATTGCCGCGCCCTTCTTCGAGTCTGCCGAGGTTGTAGAACTGCACCACCCGAACAAGGTGGATGCTCCGTCCGGCACTGCTGTGCACACCGCAGAAGGTATTGCCCGCGCCCGCAAGGCCGCAGGTCTTGCTGAGCAGCCCGACGCCACAACACAGTCCCTCGACGGCGCGCGTGGCGCAGACGTCCAGGGCGTGCCTGTCCACGCTGTACGTATGACCGGCATGGTTGCCCATGAGCAGGTCATCTTCGGCACGAAGGGGCAGACCCTGACCCTCAAGCAGGATTCCTACGACCGTGAGTCTTTCGTACCCGGCATCATGATCGGCGTGGAAAAGATTGGTGCAAACCCTGGCCTGACAATTGGCCTGGAAAAGTTCCTAGGCCTCGACGGCGGTGCAGAGGCCTAGTCCATGGCTACCGTTGCACCCCTACAGATAGATCTGGTTGGCCACACGGCTTTTCACCCTGTGGCAGATCTGGATTGGCACACCGACGCTGAAGACAGCGCGGCCTTAGTCGAGTTTGCAGGAAGAGCCTGCTACGAGACGTGGGATAAGCCCAATCCCCACACAGCCACGAATGCGGCCTATGTGCGACACATCATGGACGTCGGGCACACCACCCTGCTGGAGCATGCCAGTGCATCGATGTACCTGCGGGGAGTTTCGCGTTCCTGCAGCCATGAAATTATGCGCCACCGGCACTTCAGTTTTAGCCAGCTCTCGCAGCGTTATGTGCCCGCGGATGAGGCACGTGTGGTGGTGCCCGAGGCTGTAGCCAACAATGCGGATCTCAAAAAGCTGTTTTTGCAGGCCGCTGATGTGGCATATGACGCCTACAGGGAGATTTTGGACGGCCTCGGCGAGGACTTCGCGGAGGAACCAAACGCCGTACTGCGCACCAAGCAAGCGCGACAGGCGGCCCGAGCGGTGCTGCCGAATTGCGTTGAGACTCGTTTCGTTATGAGTGGTAACTTCCGCAGCTGGCGACACTTCATCGCCATGCGCGCCGCCGAGCACGCCGATCCGGAGATTCGCCGGATTGCGGTGGCATGTCTCCGGCAGCTGCAGGCAGTGGCGCCGAATGTGTTCGAGGATTTTTCGATCACCCAGCTGCACGATGGCGGGGAAATGGCAACGAGCCCTTATGTAGGGGAGTCTTAGCGAATGCAAGACAAGATCCAAAACGCAAGGAAAAGCACCCAAATACGTGAGTTTCTCGCGAAGGAAGGTAGTCTGGGAAGTCATGAGTACAGGTAACGTAGCAACAAGGGGATCCGCGCACTTCGGAACTATCTCTCTTGCGATGGTGACCCCTTTTAAGAAGGACGGCTCCGTCGACTTGGACGCGGGCGTGGCACTAGCTGGCCACTTCGTGGATGAGGGCTGCGATTCTTTGGTCTTGGCCGGTACCACCGGTGAGTCACCCACCACGGGTGCGACCGAGAAGCTTGACCTGCTCAGAGCAGTACGATCCGAGCTCGGCGACCGCGTTAAGCTGATTGCCGGAAGCGGGTCTTATGACACAGCTGTCACCGTAGAAATGTCTCGCGCCTCGCAGGAGGCCGGTGCTGATTCTCTTCTGGTTGTGACTCCTTATTACTCCCGTCCCAGCCAAGAGGGCATTTACCAGCACTTCACGACAGTTGCGGACGCAGTGGATATTCCAGTGTGCGTCTATGACATTCCCTCCCGTTCCGTCGTTCCGGTGGAGCCAGAAACCCTGCACCGACTGGCCGGTCACCCGCAGATCGCAGCTGTGAAGGATGCCAAGGGCGACCTGGCCGCAGCCATGGAGCTCATCGAGAACACTGACCTGGCGTGGTACTCGGGCGATGACCCGCTGAACCTGCCGTGGTTAGCCGCAGGTGCCACCGGCTTCATCTCCGTGATTGGCCATGTGGCAACGCGACAGCTTAAGGAACTAAGGGATGCGTTCGACGCTGGCGATATCGCCACTGCCCGCAGCATTGCAGTGCGACTGCAGCCGCTGCAGAAGGCACAGGCCCGCCTCGGGGGCGTGACATTCGCGAAGGCAGCACTAAAGCTAAAGGGAAAGGACGTGGGTGCACCGCGTCTTCCCATCATCGAACCAACCGCCGCTGAGATGGATCAGCTGGCTCAAGACCTGCAGGCAGCAGGAGTATAGGGAAAATATGACTGAACAACGTTCCCGAGGCCGCAAGGTGACTCGGAAGGCCGCTCCGCCGAGCGCGGAAGCGGAAGCACAATCGGATAACACCGCTGTTTCCAACGCTGAGGCTGCGACCGTTTTCGACGACGGTGGCGTCGCTAAGAACAACGGCGACAACAGCGAAAGCAATGGCGACAACAACGGCGGTAATAACGGCGGCGGTAACAAGAACAACAACCGCAACCGGAACCGTCGCTCCCGTGGCCGGGGCCGTGGTGGAAATGGTGGCAGCGGTAGCAATGGCGGCAATGGCGGAAACGGTGGCAATAATAAGAACCGTGGCCGCGGCGGCCGTGGGGGCGACCGTCGCAAAGGCGCGCTGAAGGCCATGCAGGGTGCTGACTTGACGCAGCGTCTGCCGAAGCCCCCGAAGCAGCCAAAGGGCAGCCTGCGCATTGTTGCGCTGGGCGGTATCTCCGAAATCGGTCGCAACATGACCGTCTTCGAGTACGAGGGTCGCCTGCTGATTATCGACTGTGGTGTGCTCTTCCCGAGCTCCGGCGAGCCTGGCGTGGATCTGATCCTTCCGGACTTTAGCTACCTGGAGGACAAGTGGGATCGCGTGGAAGCGCTGGTCATCACCCACGGCCACGAGGATCACATCGGCGCTATCCCATGGCTGCTGAAGCAGCGTGCTGATATCCCGATCATTGCCTCCCGTTTCACGTGTGCACTGATCGCGGCGAAGACGCAGGAACACCGTCAGCGTCCGAAGCTCATCGAGGTTGATGAGAACTCGCACGAGAGCCGCGGACCATTCGATCTGCGCTTCTTCGCGGTAAACCACTCGATCCCGGACTGTCTGGGTATTGCTCTGAAGACCGGTGCTGGTCTGCTGGTGCAGACCGGCGATATCAAGCTGGATCAGACCCCGCTGGACGGTCGTCCGACCGACCTGCCCGCGCTGTCTCGCTTTGGCGACGAGGGCGTGGATCTGTTCCTGTGCGACTCGACGAACGCGACCACCCCGGGCGTGTCCGGCTCCGAGGCAGATATTGCGCCGACACTGAAGCGCCTGGTGCGTGACGCCAAGCAGCGCGTGATTATCGCCTCCTTTGCCTCTAACGTTTCCCGTGTGCAGTCCGCTGTGGACGCTGCCGTGGCGGCCAACCGCAAGGTTGCCTTCAACGGCCGCTCGATGATCCGCAACATGGAAATTGCCGAGCGCATGGGCTACTTGAACGTGCCGCGCGGCACTATCGTCTCCATGGACGACGCCGCAAGGATGGCTCCCCACAAGGTCGTGCTGATTACGACCGGTACGCAGGGCGAGCCGATGGCGGCTCTGTCCCGCATGGCACGCCGTGAGCACCGTCAGATCACCGTTCGCGATGGCGACCTGATCATCCTGTCTTCGTCCCTGGTTCCGGGTAACGAGGAAGCGGTCTTTGGCGTAATCAACATGCTGTCTCAGATCGGCGCAACCGTCATTACTGGTCGTGACGCTAAGGTGCACACCTCTGGCCACGGCTACTCCGGTGAGCTTCTATTCCTGTATAACGCTGCCCGCCCGCGCAACGCTATGCCCGTACACGGCGAGTGGCGACACCTGCGCGCCAACAAGGAACTGGCTATCAGCACTGGTGTGAACCCGAATAACATTCCACTGGCACAAAACGGTGTGGTCGTGGATCTCCATAATGGTCACGCCAAGGTTGTTGGCCAGATTACCGTCGGTAATCTCTACGTCGACGGCACCCGCATGGGTGACATTGACAGCAGCGTGCTGGAAGACCGCACGACGATGTCCGAGGGTGGCCTGATTTCCATCACCACTGTCATCGACAACCGCACCGGTCGTCCGCTGGAGGCGCCGAGCGTCCAGGCCAAGGGATTCTCCGACGACGCGCGCGACATGCTGAAGGAAATCCAGGAGAAGGTCGACAATGTGATGATCGACCTGGCTGGCGAGGGAGAGAACGATCCCTATCGCATGGCCCAGGCAATCCGCCGTAAGGTGGGCAAGCTCATCTCTGATAAGTGGAACCGCAAGCCGATGATCGTGCCGACCGTCGTCCCGATGAGCTCCGAGATCGTTGAAGAGCTCGAGGAGGAAGAAGCCCGCGAGTCCATCTAGCTTTTCGCTACGCTTGGGTGGCATGGAACCTTATAACGTAAGTACCTCCCAAGCAGAGCGCGAAGCGCTGGCAGATCTTCTACAGCAGTCCGGTCCTGATGCACCTACGTTGTGCGAGGGCTGGACTGCACGTGATTTAGCGGTTCATTTGGTGATCCGCGAGTATCGTCCAGATGCCGCTGCCGGCATGTTCTTTAAAGGGCTGGCGAATCGACTGGATACCGTAAGTCACGACTACGAGTCCAAGCCATTTGCCGAGCTGGTGGAGATGTACCGCAATGGCCCGCCCACGTGGAATCCAATGCGTTTGGCGGACAAATACGCCAACCTGGCAGAGAACTTTATTCACCATGAGGATCTGCGACGTGGGGGAGGGGATAACTCTCCGCGTGATTTGGCAAATTCTGCCCGAGAGAGCCTGTGGAAAGCCGTAAGCAAGATGGCGAAGTTCTGCCTGCGCTCCTCACGCATCCACGTCGTTATAGAGCGAACGGATGGCGCGGAGGCAGCAGTGGTGCGGGCTGGAGCCGATACCCCCGACGAGGTACGGGTGAGCGGTGACGCCGGGGAGCTGTTGCTATGGCTCTATGGCCGCGATTCTGCGGCTAACGTCACGCTCACACCGGGGGACGAGGCTACTGTAGCTCGCATTAAGCGACACATCTTCTAGCGATCTTTTTAGAACAAAGCGCGTGTTGCTCATGTGACTACTGTGATTGCTGCGACTAAAGTGGTGGCCATGTCTGTCACTAGTCGCTCTCGTAGCTCAGCGCCCCGCAGTAGGGGTTCGCACGCCAATCGACCGAGCTCCAGCCGGCGCGGTGGGTTCGAGGACACGCGTGCCGTTTCGCCGGTCAGCTCAGGCTACTCTGGCTTCGGTGACACGGGGGACTTTGAACGCACCGGCAGTGCCTTTGGTGTGGTGGGTCATTCCCTTGGCTCGGCCTTTAGCGGTGCAGCGCGCGGGATTGGCGGCTTGACTCGTCGCCTCGCTTCCCTCGGTAACGCAAGCGACTTTGACACTTTTGACGATGCAGATTTTCTAGAGGAGGCGGAAACGCAGGTGATCTCCAAGCGGGGTGGCCAGCGAGGATCTCGATCGAGTCAAGCGAAAAGGCTTGACAAGCGTCGTGGTGCTCGCGCCAGCGACGACTGGACGCCGGATACTGAGGACGATGGTTTCGACGCCGACTTCAGTGCCGAAGATCCCAACATGAGCAACGAGCCAGCGCGCATTGGAGGTTCCTACGACGGCGCCGCGATTGGAGTGTTCGCGGTAGCTCTGATCCTTGCCGGAACCTTGTGGTTCGGCGTTGGTGGTGCAGTGGGTAATGGAATTGCTGGACTACTGACTTGGATCATTGGCGCGGGTGGATACGTCGTCCCCATCGCCATGGCTTTTGCCGCCTGGGTACTGATGGTGGGCGTCGAAAGAACCCAACGCTCGACGGCTCGTCTGTGGCTGGGGACGGCTCTCATTGTGCTACCGATGCTGGGGTTGATTCACCTCTTTGCCGGACAGCCCACGGACGCTTCGGGCAAATCCGCTGCGGGCGGTCTGGTCGGTCAGGCCATTGGTACGCCGATGGCAGTCGGCTTCAGCACCTACCTCGCTATTCCGTTGCTGCTTCTGGCCATTGTTTATGGTGCGCTGCAGCTCACAGGACTGACCGTAAAGCAGATCTACAACCTGGCTGCTGATTTCCTGGGGGTCGGAAATTGGCGGAGTTCTGGCAATGTCGACAGCTCCGAGGACTATGACTCCTTTGACGAGGATGACCAATACGGTCACGTAGATCACGAGATCACACGCGCGGCACGTCGAACCCCGATGGACAATTACCCGGTTCAGACTAGACAGGATGACGACGACTCGAATGAGACTCTCGTCCTGGATACGCCGAAGAAGCGCAAGCGTAAGCCCCAGCCGAAGAAGCCCGCACCCCAGGTGCAGGATGTTGCGGAGCTACTGGATGACGACGAGGCGGAGGCTCCAGTACCGGCACCCGCGCCAAAGTCTGAGCCCAAACCTCAGCCCAAGAAGGAGCCACAACCCAAGCCACGGGCGAAGAAGGATCCGGTCGCCAATTCTCGCGATTCTGTGCGACAGGCTATTGTCGCTCGTTCCGGCATAGATGCATCGGCCATTCCAGCCTCGACGCCCAAGTCGGAATTGGAAGAGGATGTGCCTGAGGGCGTCGTAAAGAAGGACAGCGACTACGCCTTGCCTTCAACGGACCTGCTGCTCAACGGCGACGCGCCGAAGACCCGCAGCGAAACGAATGATCGGATGATCGAGGCGATCTCCGATGTATTCGAGGAATTTAATGTCGATGCGCAGGTGACTGGCTTTAGCCGTGGACCGACAGTAACGCGCTACGAGGTCGAACTGGGCCCGGGTGTGAAGGTTTCCAAGATCACCAACCTGCAATCCAACCTGGCCTATGCAGTAGCCACTGACAACGTGCGCCTGCTCACCCCTATCCCCGGCAAGTCTGCCGTGGGTATCGAGGTGCCCAACTCCGACCGCGAGATGGTGCGTCTAGGCGACGTGCTGGAAGCACCTAAGGTGATTTCCGACCACGACCCGATGGTCATTGGCCTGGGTAAGGATATCGAGGGCGACTTTGTGGCGCACTCTATTCAGAAGATGCCGCACCTGCTCGTGGCCGGTTCTACGGGCTCCGGTAAGTCGGCGTTTGTGAACTCGATGTTGGTGTCACTGCTGACCCGTGCGACTCCGGACGAGGTTCGCTTGATCCTGGTGGACCCGAAGATGGTGGAGCTGACCCCTTACGAGGGCATTCCGCACCTGATCACGCCCATCATCACCCAGCCGAAGAAGGCCGCCGCGGCCCTTAACTGGCTGGTGGAGGAGATGGAGCAGCGGTACATGGACATGAAGGCCAGCCGCGTGCGCCACATCAAGGACTTCAACCGCAAGGTCAAGTCCGGTGAGATCACGACTCCTTTGGGATCCGAGCGTGAGTACCGTCCGTACCCCTACATCGTGTGCGTGGTGGACGAGCTCGCCGACCTGATGATGACTGCCCCGCGCGAGATCGAAGATTCGATTGTGCGCATTACCCAGAAGGCCCGCGCTGCAGGTATCCACCTGGTGCTCGCAACACAGCGCCCTTCCGTCGACGTGGTCACCGGTTTGATCAAGACGAATGTGCCTTCCCGCTTGGCGTTCGCCACTAGTTCCTCGACGGACTCCCGCGTGATCCTGGACCAGGGTGGTGCCGAGAAGCTGATCGGCATGGGCGATGGTTTGTTCATCCCGCAAGGAGCCGGCAAACCACAGCGCATTCAGGGTGCTTTTGTCACCGATGAGGAAATCAGCGCTGTTGTCGAGGCCGCAAAGACCCAGGCTGAGCCCGACTATAGGGAGGGCGTGACTGAGGACAAGGCCGCAGAGGCGAAGAAGGATATTGACCCGGATATCGGCAACGATCTGGAAGATCTGTTGCAAGCCGTGGAGCTGGTTGTTACCAGTCAATTCGGTTCGACGTCTATGTTGCAGCGTAAGCTGCGCATTGGTTTCGCCAAGGCCGGCCGCCTAATGGACCTCATGGAGACCCGCGGCGTGGTCGGACCCTCTGAAGGCTCCAAGGCTCGCGAGGTGCTGGTGAAGCCGGAAGAGCTTGAGACGATGCTGTGGATGATCAAGGGGGCTAACCCCGAGGATGCGCCTAAGGAGGTCATGGACGCCGAGGCGTCTGCCGCCGTTGAATCCGACGGCGTCGACGACTCAGATTCCGACACTCGCGTGGTCTCTGCGAACCCGCCGAGCGGACTCGTGTAAGGTTATCGACTGTTGGAGGGGAGTACCCTTACGCCAAATTCTTCGGCGCCCTCGACATTGATCGTCAACACGGCAGGTTTCATCCTCCCGGTCATGTCGGCTCGTCACTTCGGTGGAACGGGCAGGGGAGACCTCCGGTCTTTTTAGTGACGCCATTTAACGACCGGAGGATTTTTAATGGAAGTAAATGCTCTTACTTGGATCATCACCATTGCGGTGGTAGCCGGATTCTTTGTCTTCGACTTTTATAGTCACGTCAAGACGCCCCACGAACCATCGATGAAAGAGTCGGCGCTATGGAGCCTTTTCTATATCGCGCTGGCCTGCTTGTTCGGTGGGTTCCTGTGGCTGACTTGGGGTGAACCGGACAATCCACACCAGCACGGCATGGAGTTCTTCGCAGGCTATATCACCGAGAAGGCCTTGAGCGTCGATAACCTCTTCATCTTTGCGCTGATCTTGAGCTCGTTTAAGATCCCCCGCAAGTACCAGCAAAAGGTACTGCTCATCGGCATCGCCCTGGCGCTGATCCTGCGCGGTGTTTTCATCGCCCTCGGTGCAGCGATTATTGAGGCTTGGTCCGATGTGTTCTACCTCTTCGGCTTTTTCCTGCTGTGGACGGCCGCCAAGTTGCTGTGGGATGAGATCTCCGGTGAGGAGGAGCAGGATCCGCAAGACATGATGATTATCAAGGCAGTGCGCAAGTTTATTCATGTCTCGGATCACTACGAGTCGGATCGCCTGTGGTTCAAGGAAAATGGCAAGAAGGTACTGACGCCACTATTCATTGCCCTGGTGGCCGTCGGATTCGTAGACGTGCTGTTTGCACTCGACTCCATCCCTGCCATCTACGGCATTACGAGCGAACCGTACATTGTGTTCACGACTAACGCCCTGGCACTACTGGGATTGCGGCAGCTGTACTTCCTGCTGGATGGCTTGCTGGATCGTCTGGTGTACCTGTCCTACGGTCTATTCATCATTCTGGCCTTCATTGGAACGAAGCTGATTTTGCACGCTCTTCACGAAAACAACTTGCCGTTTATTAACGGCGGCCAGGGGCTGTCGGTTCCTGAGGTTTCCGTGGAAGTATCGCTGCTGACGATTGTGGGCGTGCTGATTGTGACAACAGTGCTGAGCCTTACGGTGGGCAAGAAGGCACAGGAAAACGAAGAGACCTCCGCGGTAGGATAGGTATCTGTGAATACTTCAGCACCGCGATCTTCGTTTGGAACGTTTGTCCATAGCGTGAGTTTGCCGAATGTCCTCACGTGCGTTCGCATTGCTCTGATCCCGGTGTTCCTATGGTTGATTCTGACTTCGGGGGATTGGGAGATCGCCGGGGCAGAAAGCGATCGGGCGCACCGCTGGTGGGCACTGCTGGCTTTTTGCCTGTTGATGTTTACCGACCAGCTGGATGGCTTTCTAGCGCGGCGTTACGAGGTCATCACCGACTTCGGAAAGCTCGCGGATCCAATTGCCGATAAGGCATTGATGATTTCGGCTTTTGTCAGCCTGAATATTCTCGGCGAGCTGCCGTGGTGGGTAACGGCAATTGTTGTTGTACGCGAGTTGGGAATTACCGTCTGGCGAATGGTGTTGGCTCGTCAGGGCAACGTCGTTCCCGCCTCGAAGGGCGGCAAGCTAAAGACCGTGCTGCAGACTCTGGCTGTGTTCCTCTATATCCTCCCATTCGGCGGGGTGGTACAGACCATTGCGATGATCGTTATGGGTGTGGCCGTTGTCCAAACAGTCGTCACTGGTGTGCAGTACATCCTCGACTCACGCAAGGAAAACGCCTAAATGCCCGTGAACCTGGCCGCACAGCATTTGGTCACCGAGTTCACCCGCAGTGGGCGAACCATTGCCACGGCTGAATCCCTCACTGCAGGTCTATGCGCGGCCACTATTGCAGAGGTACCGGGAGCATCAGCGGTTCTGCGAGGTGGCGTCATTGTCTATGCGGCCGACACCAAACACGACCTAGCGGGAGTAAGTGAACAGACTCTCAAAGAGCACGGGCCGGTGGCTGCGGAGACGGCGGCTGAGCTCGCAGAGGGTGTAGCTGGGCGATGCAGTGCCGATGTGGGAGTAGCACTCACAGGAGTGGCCGGGCCGGATCCCCAGGACGGTCACCCGGTGGGCGAGGTGTTCATTGGCATTTTTGATAGCTCGCGGGGCGTGCGGGTGGAGAACCTGTATGCGGAATTCATCCAAAGGCTTGAGACTGGCGAATTCGCCGGATTGGATTCTGTGGAGTTAAGGGCGAAGATTCGCCAGTTCAGCGTAACCCGCGCGTTGGAGTTAGCGAGCGAGTAGACTGGCGGGAACAAATTCGCCGCCAGAGACGTTGGGATGATTGATGAGTCACAATACGATGGTCATGGATACGGTAGCGGTTGAGCGTCCGAGCGAGCGGATGCCGGCGGATGAGCCACTCCTGCGTGAAGCGTTGGGAGCGACGCTGAAGGAATACCGCACAAACAACGGTTTCACCCTGCGGCAATTGGCTGCGTTGGCGAACGTCAGTCCGGGATATCTTTCCGAATTGGAACGCGGACGCAAGGAGGTTTCCTCTGAGCTGCTGGCCAGCGTGTGCCACGCGATGGCGGTATCGGTGGCTTCGGTGATTTTGGAAGCAGCGTCGATGATGGCCCTGGATGCCGCAGCGGCAGAGCTGGCCGCGAACATGGCGACGAGTGCAGGGGAACGGGCACGTACATAGGGCGAGACGACCCCTAAACTTGTTAGAATCATTCGCGTAAAACGAAAATTTTTTAACCCTTAAACCCCTTAAAAGGAGCCAGAACCCCCATGGCTAATCCGTTTGTGAAGGCGTGGAAGTACCTGATGGCACTCTTTGACAACAAGATCGAAGAGAACGCCGATCCGAAGATTCAGATCGAACAGGCCATTGCCGAAGCACAAAAGCAGCACCAGGCTCTTTCCCAACAGGCCGCTGCGGTGATTGGAAACCAGCGTCAGCTCGAGATGAAGCTGAACCGCCAGCTCGAGGAAGTTGAGAAGCTGCAGGCTAACACCAAGCAAGCGCTGAACCTGGCCGATAAGGCTCGCTCGCAGGGCGATGAGCAGAAGGCAACGGAGTACGAGAATGCTGCCGAGGCTTTTGCGGCCCAGCTGGTGACTGCCGAGCAGTCGGTAGAGGATCTGAAGAGCTTGCACGATCAGTCCTTGCAGCAGGCGGCACAGGCCAAGCAGGCGGTTGAGCGTAACTCCATGCAGCTGCAGCAAAAGGCAGCGGAGCGTACCAAGCTGCTGAGCCAGCTGGAGCAGGCCAAGATGCAGGAAAAGGTCGCTGACTCCCTGAAGTCGATGGATGCCGTTGCTGCCAATGGCACCCCGAACCTGGATCAGGTGCGCGAGAAGATTGAGCGCCGTTATGCCAATGCCCTCGGACAGTCCGAACTCGCACAGAACTCCGTTCAGGGACGTATGGCTGAGGTAGAGCGTGCAGGTATCCAGATGGCGGGTCATTCCCGTCTGGAGCAGATTCGCGCGGAGATGAATAGCGGCCAGAAGCAGCCGCAAGCCATTGAACAGGCCCAGCCACAGGCAGGGGCCGTCAGCCAGGACGCTGTCGCCGAACGTATGCGTCAGCTACGCGGCGAGAGCTAGTTACCCACCCCACGGGATTTCAGCGCCTCGCCTAGACGGCGGGCGCGCAAGAGGCTGCGGACTATCACCGGCACGCCGAAGGCCAGCACGGAGCGCGATGCGCCCCGTGCTTTTCTTGCGTCTAACACTTCGTTGACAGTTAGAGCGGTCAAGGGAATGAGGCGGATAGTCAGCGCCATGAGAAGGCTGATAGTTTCCACCGGCAGGCCAATCCGGCCCAATGGGCGAAGTCCTGCTTCCACCGCGTCCATGAGTGCCACGATGGTCGTGGTCAATGTTAGAAGCGTGGCCATCGATACTGCGGAGAGGATCACGACAAAATAGGTCAGCGCTGTGGAGAAGTCACGTTGCCACCACAGCAATAGCGCGAAGGCGACCAGCAGCAGCGACGGTGCAACAAGCTGTCGCAGCACGAGTTTGAAGGGAATCTGCGCCACGAGAAAGCACAGTGCCGTGATGCCCGCGACCACTGTGGCTTGCCATAGCTCGGTAGCCCAGATGGCACTGCCGACCAGGAAAATGAGCAGCAAGAAAATTTTTAAGCCCGGAGGTGTGCGGTGAACCGGGGAGTTCCCAGGGTGATAGACGGATAGTGGCACATGGATGTGCAGTGATTTTGCCATCGGTTGTGCCTCTATCCGCCGAAGCTGGCCACGTAGTCGGCGATAACTTTGTCCGCAGGTCCATCCCCGCGTACCGTACCCTCATCGATCCATAGCACTCGTTCCATGTCCTCCAAAAGTTCCAGATCGTGGGAAACCACAATCAGCTGCTGTGGGAGATTAGCCAGGGTGGCGGCGATCATGCGCCTATTGCCGAGGTCGAGCAGAGTCGTGGGTTCGTCAGCAATCACCAGCTCAGGCTCGACGATTAGTACGGAAGCGAGAGCTAGCAATTGCTTTTCACCGCCGGAGAGAAAGTGTGGCGAGGCATCAGCCAGGTGCTCCAGTCCCATGTCATGCAGCATTGCCTCGACTTTATCGCTTCGCTCGCGGCCGTTCTTGGAGATCGTACGCAGCGAAAACGCGATATCTTCGGCAACCGTCGGCATGATGATCTGGTTGTCGGCGTCGCTAAATACAAAACCGACCTTCTTGCGCACCTGGCGTCCGCGTTTGGTGACATTGAGGCCATCGACGAGAACCTGTCCGGTTGTTGGATCGGCCAGGCCATTAATGAGCCGGACTAGCGTGGATTTTCCGGAACCATTGGAGCCGATAATGCCGATGCGTCGTTCGCTTAATGTCAGGGTGATGTCGTGTAGAACGGTACGTTGACCTGCGGTGCCGTCGAAAGTGACGCCCACCTGGTCAAACTCAATGACGGGCATGTTAGGCCTTGCGCTTGGTCGGCAGCAGGTCGGGGACTGCCTTGGTCACAGCCAGGGCTATGGCGACGGCTAGCGTTACCTTGATTAGGTCTCCGGGGATGAACGGGCCATTGGTAGCGAGCGCGGTGCCGAGGCCGTAATCGAGGCGAACCATGAGGCCGACGGTACCGCAGATGTATTGGATGATCACGCCTACGATGCCAGCAAGGAAGAACACTGTGGCGCGGCCCTTAGAGTTGCGCGGCGCGTATTGGGCAATAAGGCCGATTACGAAGGCGGCGATGACGTAGCCGACGATGTATCCGACAGTGGGGCCGGCGACGGCAGCTGCGGCGGGTTTCCATCCGGCCATGTTGGGAACACCAACGAAGCCGACGGCGATGAACAGGGTGGTGGCCAGGCCGCCGCGCCAGAAGCCGAGAATGAGAGAGGCGAGGACGATGCCCATGTTTTGGAGAACGATAGGCACGCCGGAGATACCGACGGGAAACTGTACGCCACCGAGGACGATGATAAGTGCGGCGAAAACAGCAATGTATGCGAGGTCTACCGCTTTGAATTTTGTAGTTTCGGAGGTTGACATAAATGCCATATTAATCGGGATTGCGTTCAGACTTGAACACTGTTCAAGAAGTGTGGGGGGACGGGGGTGTAGATTGGGGAGCTATGCGCAGAACAGAGTTTGACCGACTAACCGAGGGGGAATTCGGCGATAGCTTCCGCGCTTTTATCGCAGATACCCATGTGCTGAGTTCCCTGGGGGATACGCCCGCAGCGCTAATCGAACAAGGGTATGATCCGCGCGATGTATGGATCGCTTTATGTGAGGACTTCGATGTTCCGGAAGAGCGCCGTTTAGGTGAGGATATCTAGTGTTGCTGGTTGTTTCTTATTGACGCCTACGTTGTGAGTCGCTAGGGCAATTGATTAAACAATCGAACAAAGGTTCGTGTAGGGTGTGTGTCGGAACGATGGTTGTCCGCATGGTCGAGTACAACTATCTATGAACCTTTTCGAAGCACCCTCGGTCTAAGGGGATCGGGGGTGCAAAGAAGATGGTAGCTATCACGCAAGAAGCGCAGGATGCGCAAATAAAACAAGGCAATCTAGACACAGCAGATGTAAGGAGTAGCAACTCTATGCCACCGAAGAAGAAGCAGACTGCCGCGGCGGGGAAGGATCGGTCTAAGGCTCTGGAGCTTGCAATGGCGCAGATCGAAAAGGATTTCGGTAAAGGCGCCATCATGCGTCTGGGCGACGATACCCGCCCGCCAATTCAGGCGATCTCCTCCGGCAATATCGCTATTAATGCGGCTCTGGGTATCGGTGGATTTCCGCGTGGTCGCGTGGTTGAGATCTATGGCCCAGAGTCCTCCGGTAAGACGACCGTGGCGCTGCATGCGATTGCGGAGGCACAGCGTGCAGGCGGCATTGCGGCTTTCGTCGATGCTGAGCATGCGCTCGATCCGGAATATGCTCGCGCTCTAGGTGTAGATACTGACGCGCTGCTGGTATCGCAGCCGGATACTGGCGAACAAGCGCTGGAGATTGCGGATATGCTGATCCGCTCCGGCGCGATCGACATTATTGTTGTGGACTCGGTAGCGGCATTGACGCCCAAGGCGGAGATCGATGGCGAGATGGGCGATTCTCACGTCGGATTGCAGGCTCGCCTTATGAGCCAGGCGCTGCGCAAGATGACCGGTGCGCTATACCAGACAGGCACGACGGCGATCTTTATCAACCAGCTACGCGAGAAGATCGGCGTTATGTTCGGCTCCCCGGAGACCACCACCGGCGGTAAGGCCCTGAAGTTCTACGCTTCCGTACGCTGTGACATTCGCCGGATCCAGGCGCTAAAGGACGGCCAGGACGTAGTGGGTAACCGCACCCGTTTGAAGATCGTGAAGAACAAGGTTTCGCCGCCATTTAAGATTGCAGAGTTCGACATCCTCTACGGTGAGGGTATTTCGCGCGAGGGCTCGATCATTGACCTAGGCGTGGAGACCGGATTGATCAAGAAGTCCGGGTCTTGGTTTACCTATGACGGAGACCAACTGGGCCAGGGCAAGGAGAAGGCCCGTGAGTTCTTGAAGAACAACCCGGATCTTTCGGCCGAGTTGGAAGATCGCATCGCCCGCGAGTTGAAGATCGGCCCGTACGCGAAAATGAAGGACGAGTCGGGCGAAGGTGCTACCGACGAGCAGTTGGATGAAGATAAGCCGATCGAACTGAGCCCGAATTTCGACGATGACGGCGAAGAGTAGCGAGCGCGAACAGAAGATCGATGCCCTACGGCAGGCAATTGCCAACTATTCGCCCAGCGAAGGCGGGGGATTGGTAGATGCCGCGGAAGAGGAAAGACTTGCGCCGATCAAAGCCAAGGCTGTTCGCCTAATAAACCACCGAGCCAGATCTACTGAGGAGCTACGACGTCGACTGCTGGATGCTGACTTCGAGCCTGAGGGCGTAGAGGAGGTCATCCGCCGCTGTACAGAAAGCCGCATGCTCGACGATGCTGCCTTCGCTTGCGAATGGGTGCGCCAGCGGGAGAGAAATCAGAAAAAGTCCGTCGCTGTGCTGCGCCGAGAGCTGCAGCGCAAGGGTATTGCCCCGGCTGTTATCGAGGAAGCGCTGGATCAGGTAGACGATGACTCCCAGGAACAGATCTTGCAGGAACTAGTGACGAAGAAGGCGGCCACCATCAAACACCCGCCCGCAGATCGCAAGGAATACGACAAGGCACTTCGCCGCGTGGTCGGGGTGGCGGCCAGGCGAGGGTTTCCGGAAGGCCTAGCTCTGCAGTTTGCGCGCCGCGCGCTAGATGCCCGAGTGGCGGACCTGTAGCGCGGCGTCGCCAAGCGAGCATCTGCCCTTTCGTAATCGCAGTGATCAAAGGGGTAGGGTAATCCACGTGACTCAGACGATTCAGACGCAAACGAGCCAGCCTCGCACCTACGAAGTGCGCACTTTTGGCTGCCAGATGAACGTCCACGATTCCGAGCGGCTATCCGGACTGCTGGAGGACTCCGGATACGTCCCCGCAGACGAGGGCGCAACGCCGGACGTGGTGGTGTTTAATACCTGCGCCGTCCGCGAAAACGCAGACAAACGGCTCTACGGCACGCTCGGCCAGATGAAAGCCATTAAGGACGAGCATCCGGGGATGCAGATTGCGGTTGGCGGCTGCATGGCGCAAAAGGACAAGCAAACCGTCGTGGAGAAAGCCCCGTGGGTAGACGTAGTATTCGGCACCCATAACCTGGGATCGCTGCCGACCCTGCTGGAGCGTTCCGCGCACAATCACAAGGCAGAGGTCGAGATTTTCGACTCGCTGGAAGAATTCCCCTCTGTGCTGCCCGCTAAGCGCGAGTCCGCTTATGCCGGGTGGGTATCAGTCTCCGTGGGCTGCAACAACACCTGTACTTTCTGCATCGTTCCCTCACTGCGTGGCAAGGAGCAGGATCGCCGTCCGGGGGAGATCCTCGCAGAGGTTAAGGCTCTCGTGGACCAGGGCGTAAGTGAAGTTACACTGCTCGGTCAAAACGTCAATGCTTATGGCGTTAACTTTGCCGACGAGACCCTCGAGCGCGACCGCACCGCATTCTCCAAGCTGCTGCGCGCCTGCGGAGAGATCGAAGGGCTCGAACGCCTACGCTTTACTAGCCCTCACCCAGCCGAGTTCACCGATGATGTCATCGATGCCATGGCCGAGACCCCGGTAGTATGCCCGCAGCTGCACATGCCGCTGCAATCCGGCTCGGACAAGGTGTTGAAGGACATGAAGCGCTCGTACCGATCCAAGAAGTTCCTAGCAATCCTGGATAAAGTGCGCGAACGAATCCCACATGCCGCGATCACCACCGACATCATCGTTGGCTTCCCAGGGGAAACTGAGGAGGACTTCCAGGCCACCATGGACGTGGTTGAAAAGGCGCGGTTCTCCAGTGCATTTACCTTCCAATACTCCCCGCGCCCTGGAACTCCAGCTGCAGAGATGGAGAACCAGGTGCCCAAGGCAGTTGTACAAGACCGCTACGAGCGCCTGCTCGCGCTGCAGGAGCGCATCAGCGAAGAGGAAAACCACAAGCTAATTGGCACTACACAAGAGCTGCTTGTGCAAGCCGATGGACGCAAGAATGACCGCACTCACCGTCGCTCGGGCCGTGCCCGCGATGGTCGACTCGTGCACTTCACCCCTGAGGGTGATATTCGTGCCGGTGACGTTGTGGAAGTCGTTATTAGTGACGCCGCGCCGCACTTCCTCATCGCCGACGGCGGAGTAGCGAACCATAGGCGCACCCGGGCAGGGGATATGACGGAGCTCGGCGAAACTCCGACGACGGCGCCGGTGGGCGTCGGACTAGGAATGCCGAGTCTGAAGAAGCCCGAGCCGACAACAGCGGGCGGATGCAACACAGGAGGATGCGGCTGTGAGTAGCCAAAACGAAAGCTCGAACACACCAGAGCAGGTGGATGAGCTGGCGCAGTACCGCGACGACTTGCGCGGTGCGGAACGTCGGATCGCAGGGCGAGTGGTGTTGGGAAGCTACCTTCCCATGATCATCTTTGGTTTCGTTGTGCCGCTCGTAATGATCTTCCTGCCTCACGCAGGCGAGGCGCGCGGCTTCGACGTGCTTTTTAACACCCCGGTGGCGCAGAATGAGCAGACGGCAATGCCGGAGATTATCTTCTCCTGGCTGCGCCTCACCGCCATACTGCTGACCATCGGCACGATCGTTTCGAAGTCGTGGCTGGTGGCATGGGCTAACTGGGCTTTTGCTGGCGTTGCCTGGTGGTACAACGTGTTTGCGGTGTGGGTACGCCAAACCCAGCCGCCAACTGCATCTGGCGAGGGGCCGGCTGTGCCATTGCTGTTTAGTCTGTTTGGCCTGACGGTACTGTTTATTGCACTATCCGCGGTGGTGTTTCAGAAGAACCCGCTACAGCGAGCTTTGGCAGCAGCTCGCCGCGAGGAAGCTCACAAGGACGAGGAATCTCGTCTTGCACAGCAGCGGCTGCGCATGGGAATTGAAGAACGCGAGGATGCAGTCATCGTGGATGATCGACGCGCCCGCGCGAAGGCCCGCCGCCAGCGCAAGGCCGAACAAGAATCCGCGCGGGAATCTGGGCAGGAAGACTAATCCTCTAAGGCAGCGGCAGCAGTGTCTGCCCACTCCTGCCACTGGGCAGCTTGGCCGCGGAGCTTTTCTGCCTTAGCGGACTTGCCGGCCTTGTCGGCTTCCTCGGCCTCGCGGTTGAACTGGTCGGCCTTCGCCTGGAACTGTGCTACGCGCGCCTGTGCCTCCGGGTCGGTGCGACGCCACTCGGCATCCGCGGCCTCCTCTACGCGCGATTCGAGGGACTTGATCTTGTCCTCAAACTCGCGGACGCGACCGCGGGGAACGTAGCCGATCTGCTCCCACTTCTCCTGTAGTTCGTGGAGAACCTTGCGAGCTTTGTCTAGACCGTGAGCCTGCGGATCGATCTTGGGGGAGTACTCGTCGATGAGCGACTGCTTGGCTTCCGCGTTTGCCTCGAATTCTTTGTCGCGCTCGGCACTGTCGGCCTTACGGGCGGCGAAGAATACGTCCTGAGCCTTGCGGAAACGCTCCCATAGCTGATCGTCGACGTTGCGGGGTGCACGGCCAGCGGCTTTCCACTGGCTCATGAGCTCCCGGAACTTGGCGCTGGTCGCACCCCACTCCGTGGAATCCTGTAGCGCCTCAGCCTGCTCAATGAGTTCTTCCTTCTTCAGCCGTGCTCGCTCGCGATTGCGGTCCAGCTGATCGAAATGCGCCTGGCGATTGCGATTGAATTCGGAGCGAGCCTTGGAGAATCGCTTCCATAGTTCGTCATCGGTGGAGCGCTCGACGCCCTTGATGCCGCGCCATTGCTCAACGATGGCGCGGATGCGCTCACCGCTGCGCTTCCAATTCACAGTGGTCGGATCCGCCGCGGCAATGCTCTCGACCTCAGTGAGCAGCTCTTCTTTTTGCGCCAGGGCGGAATCGCGGCGCTGCTGCTTAGCTTCTGCAACCTGCTGTTCCGCGGTCTCGGTGCGCTGTGAAATTTTTTCCAGGCGTGCATCGAGCGCCGGAATATCCCCGATGACTGCGGCAGTGCTGAGCGACTGCTGCAGGATCTTCGCGTCATGGCGAATGGTCTGAGCCTGTTCCGGGTGGCTTTCCAGACGAGCCTCAAGCATTTTGACCTCGGTGCTGAGGTCATCGTACCGGGCACCGAAGTGCGCCAGCCCCTCCTGCGGAGTGCCTGCCTTATACTCACCAATCTGGCGTTCACCGTTGGCGGTCTTTACCCACGCCACACCATCCTGATCCACGCGGCCGAACTTCGCCGGATCGTTCTTGGGGATTGTGACGCCCCCAGCCGGAGCTCCCTTCGATCCGGGCTTCGGGCCGGGCTTGGGTGCCGGGCGAGAATTCGTGGGCTCAGTCATTGCGGAAACTCCTACCTCAAACCAAAACATGCCAATCGCCTTATGCAAGGCAATGAAGTAATTATTACATCAGCTGCACCGCTACACTATGTTTCTATGAGTTCTTCCGCTCAGATTCGCCCTGTCGCCGTCGTTGGCCCTACCGCGTCCGGTAAGACGGCAATCTCTCTGGAACTGGCCAAGCGGCTGGACGGGGAGGTAGTGAACATCGACTCCATGCAGCTGTACCGGGGCATGGATATCGGCACGGCAAAGGTGCCGGTAGAGCAGCGGCAGGGTATTCCGCACCATCAGCTGGACATATGGCCGGTCACTAAGCCCGCGAGTGTAGCCGAGTACCGGATGGGGGCGATTGCGACGGTGGAAGAAATTTTTTCGCGGGGCAAAACCCCCATCATCGTCGGTGGTTCAATGATGTACGTCCAGGCCCTCGTGGACGAGTGGGACTTCCCGCCGACGGATCCGGCTGTGCGTGAAAAATGGCAGCGCCGGCTGGATGAACGTGGCGTCGCCGCTATGCATCAACACCTCGCGACGATAGATCCCGAGGCGGCCCGCGTTATCGAAGACAACGATCCGCGACGCACAGTCCGCGCCTTGGAGGTCATCGAACTCACAGGTAAACCTTTTGCTGCTTCCCAGCCTCCGAAGAATTCGGTGCCCCGGTGGAACATGCGTCTGCTGGGGTTGAATGCCCCCGCTGAATGGCTTAATCCCCGCATCGAAATGCGAGTGCGCCAGATGTTTGACCACGGGCTGGTGGAAGAGGTTCGCTCGCTGGTCGGCGAGGGGCTGGTCCGCGAGTCCACCGCCGGGCAGGCGATTGGCTATGCCCAGGTATTGGATTACTTCGCGGGTGAACTTACGTACGAGGAGGCAGTCGAGCGCACCATTACTGGCACCCGGCGCTATGCTCGACGGCAGCGTTCTTGGTTCCGCAGAGACAAGCGCATTGTTTGGATTGACGCTGACTCTCCCGATCCTGTCCGCGCCGCAGTGGACGCAATGGGAGTTGACATCTAGGTAGGAGTGTTCTGCATGATCGACTTTATTAAGGCCCACGGTACGGAGAACGACTTTGTTGTCCTGATGGATGAGGCAATCGAGGTGAACCTCACCGAGGATCGTGTGCGACACTTGGCTGATCGCCGCACCGGCATCGGCGGCGATGGCGTGATCCGCATTGGCACCGGTGAGGCGCTGGTAGGTGCCGGTGTGCTGGACCGCCTGCCCGACGGCGTGCACGGCGACGAGTGGTTCATGGACTACCGCAACGCGGATGGCTCGCTGGCGGAGATGTGCGGCAATGGCGTGCGCGCTTTCGCGCACGTGCTGTGCCGACAGGGGAAAGTTACTGTCGGCGAACAGGTCGGCATTGGCACCCGGGCGGGCCGCAAGCTGGTGAAGGTGCACGAGCTGAGTGGAGAAAACCAGGAACACGCGATCGTGAGCGTGGACATGGGCGCCCCGGAAGTGCTGGGTGTTTCTACCGCACAGGTGGGCGACATGAAGGTCGCGGGGCTAAGCGTGGATATGGGCAACCCGCACCTAGCCGCGGTGGTGCCCAACCTCACGGCGCTGGAGCTGCAGAAGCTGCCGATCGACCAGCAGGTGCAGTTCGATCCTGAGTTTTTCCCGGCGGGGGTGAATCTGGAAGTTCTTACGCCTCTAGACGATGCGGGTGCGGTGCACATGCGCGTTCACGAGCGCGGTGTGGGGGAAACTCGCTCGTGTGGAACCGGTACTGTGGCAGCTGCTGTGGCTGCTCTTGCTGATGCCGAACGGGCCACAGGTACAGTCACCGTGCATGTTCCCGGTGGTGACGTGCAGGTGGAGGTCTCCGAGGGCGGCTCCGTGCTCCGCGGTCCCTCGGCGATCGTGGCGTGGGGAACGACTGTGCTTTAACGGCTTTCTAGTGGCCGCCGCAGCCACAGCTGCCGGAGCCGCAGTCGCCGCCGCATCCGGCGGCCTCCACCGTGCTGGCGGTGAACTGTACGGTACCCGACACGATGAGTGGTGCGCCGGACTGCGTGGTTGCCTCGTCGACGGCATCTGCGGGCAATACGACGGTGAACTCGAAGGGGGAGGCCACCGTCGCGGTCCAGAACTTCTGGCCTGTCAGGGCGTTGATTTTCTGAGACCAGCCGGAAGCCTCCACCGCGATCTCCGCCGTGGCGTGCGGGGTGGTGGCAGGGGAGTTGATGTCCTGCAGACCGGTTGATTCCACCACGCCAACCTTCAGCCCTCCGTCCTTGGCGAACTCAGTCGAATTCGCGTACACGTGCACGGAGCTCCCCAAAGCCCCAATGTGGAACTGGTGGTACTCCAACGTGGGGGCGTCCACAAGCAAAGGGCCTTGAGCGATGGTGGCGGTGAGGGAGGCGATTGTGGGTGCCTGCTGCCCAGCGATCTGCAACATCGGACTGTCGTCAACCACATCGAGTACTCCGATGATGTCATTCAGCATCGAGAGGTGAGCAGTGGTGGCAGGCCCGCCGGAGTAGCTGGCGAAGGAGCCGAAGGGCTCGACGGCCAGGACGACCATGCGGGCGCCTGAGGGGTCATCGAACTGCAGAACCTGGCCGCCGCGAACCTCGCCTGATACACCGAGGCTGCCGGAGCCGTAGGCGGCCTCCAGCGCTTCTTGCCACTTCGGGAAATCCATGCCAATGCTGCGAAGTTCAGGAATCATGCAAACCACTCTAGTCCGCTGCACCAAATTTCCTATTTAGTGCCCCTGACAGGTAAAAATAGTCCTTAATGACGGAACAGACCGAACACACTACACACTCCTTCGCCCCTACACCTGACCCCACAGTCGGCGAGCTCGATCTCGAAGCACGCTCTAGCCTGCGGCGGCTTTCCCGCGGCGTAAGCACCTACACCGATGAGCAATCGGACGGCTACGACGTTGAATACCGAAAGCTCAGACTGGAGAAAGTCGTGCTGGTCGGCGTGTGGACCTCTGGCACGATTGCGCAGGTGGAAGCGAACCTGGAGGAGTTGCGCGCACTGGCAGAAACAGCGGGCTCCGAGGTGACGGAGATGCTGTACCAGCGGCGCGACAAGCCGGATTCTGGCACCTATATCGGGCGCGGCAAGGTCGAGGAACTGAAGGCTGTCGTATTGGAGACCGGCGCTGATACCGTCGTCTGCGATGGTGAGTTGAGCCCCGGCCAAATGATCGCGCTGGAAAAGGCGCTCGACGTCAAGGTTATTGACCGCACCATGTTGATCCTCGATATCTTCGCCCAGCACGCGAAGTCCAAAGAGGGCAAGGCACAGGTAGCGCTTGCGCAAATGGAGTACCTCATTACGCGCGTTCGTGGTTGGGGCGGTGCGCTTTCCCGCCAGGCCGGTGGACGCGCTGGCTCCAATGGCGGTGTAGGTCTGCGCGGTCCCGGTGAGACGAAGATCGAAGCCGACCGTCGCCGCCTGCGCTCCGAGATGGCGAAGCTGCGCAAAGAAATTGCTGCAATGAAAACCTCTCGAGAGGTAAAGCGCGAGCGACGCGATGCTTCTGCGATTCCGCAGATCGCGATCGCCGGGTACACCAATGCTGGTAAGTCTTCGCTCATCAACGCATTGACGGGTGCGGGAGTACTGGTAGAAGACGCACTATTTGCCACCCTGGATCCGACCACCAGGCGGGCAAACCTGGCTGATGGTCGGTCCGTGGTTTTTAGCGACACGGTTGGATTCGTGCGTCACCTCCCCACGCAGTTGGTTGAAGCTTTCCGCTCGACCTTGGAGGAGGTTCTGGCAGCCGACGTGGTTTTGCACGTTGTGGATGGTTCCGATCCTTTCCCACTGGAGCAGATCAAGGCTGTGAACACAGTGATCGGCGGGATCGTCGAGGAATCCGGACAGGAGGCGCCACCGGAAATTCTGGTGGTGAACAAGATCGATACCGCGGACCCACTGGTGCTCGCCGAACTACGTCACCGAGTGCCGGATGCCGTCTTTGTGTCGGCGAAAACAGGTGAAGGGATTGCCGAGCTGGAGGCTCAGCTGGAGTTGTTCCTGAATTCCCTGGATTCCCATGTCACGTTGCACGTGCCTTTTGACCGCGGCGATATCGTGGCCAAAGTCCACGAACTGGGAACGGTAATTGCAGAGGACTATGACGCAGAGGGAACGAAACTAGAGGTTCGTTTGCCGAATGTAGTGGCAGGGGAGTTGCAGGAGTTCAGAGCCGCAGACTAGCTGCCAAAGCTGACGTCGATACCGAGATTGCGCAGCTCGGAAACGTAGGGCTGTGGAGCGTCCTCGTCGGTCACGACGGCACTGATGTCCTGGATAGTTGCGAAGCTCACCAGATAGTCCAGGCCAAACTTCGTGGAATCGCACAGAGCGACTACGCGGTCGGAGTTTGCCACCATAGAGCGCTTGATTGCTCCTTCTTGGGCATCGGGAGTGGATAGCCCATGATCGATAGTAAGGGCATTGGTTCCAATGAATGCAACATCGGCATGGAGGACGCCGAGGGCGCGGGTGGCAAGGTCGCCAACGACGGCCTGAGACAGGGCGCGGACGTGCCCACCGATTAGTTGGACATCGCAACGGGGGGATTCCGCCAATGTGGTGGCAATAAAGAAAGAGTTCGTGACGATATTGAGCTTCGGTGCCATCAGCTTGGGATCGTTTGTGGCATTGGCTTCGGCGATGGCCTCGGCAAAGACGCCCGTGGTGGTACCTGCATCGATGAAGATGGTGCTGCCTGTTTCCGGAAGGAGCTTTACTGCAGCTTGGGCGATTGACCGCTTGGCTCCGAGAGATGCCTTTGAACGTGTGGCAAGAGTGGTGAAGTCTGTACGGAAATTCTGCGCCGGAACCGCTCCGCCGTGGATGCGGAAGAGCTCACCGCCGTCAGAGAGAATCGCGAGGTCGCGGCGAATTGTTTCCGCGGTGACGCCGAACTTCTCCGCCAGTTCATTCACAGTAACCCTGCCGTGAATGGCGGTGAGGGAGGCTATTTGACGGCGCCGTTCTGCTGATTCCATAGGCGCTACTTTAGTGCCAAGCGGGTCGGAGACGGCGGCGTCAGAACCAATAGGGGGGAGCTAAATCTTGCGCAGAACCGCTGCGACCTTACCTAGGATGGTTGCTTCCTCGGCAGGGATAGGTTCGAACAGGGGGTTGTGGGGGATAAGCCACAGTCCGTCGGCATCCTTTTGGAACTCCTTTACGGTGGCCTCACCGTCGATCATGGCGGCGACAAAATCGCCGAACTCGGCGACGGCCTGGGAGCGAACCACGACCCAGTCTCCGTTGAAGATGCCGGCATCATGCATAGACTCGCCCACGACCTGCAACAAGAAGAGCTCTCCGCTACCTACCAACTCCTGTGGTAGTGGGAAGTGAGCCTCAACATTTTGCTCTGCAAGGA
The DNA here is from genome assembly GCF_056388495.1 of Corynebacterium sp. TUM25020. NCBI lineage: Bacteria > Bacillati > Actinomycetota > Actinomycetes > Mycobacteriales > Corynebacteriaceae > Corynebacterium > Corynebacterium sp. TUM25020. The sequence continues at coordinate 398,701 of NZ_JBWJFG010000001.1, forward strand.
TCGGGGCGCCAGCGGCGATCTGCCCCACAACCGGGACGTAGGTGGCCTCTGGCATGAGCTCTCCCTCGTCGGAAGTCGGGGGCGGAGTAGCTGCTTGCGGCGTGGGTTTAGTCTGGGCCGGGAGTTGCACGCCGTCGAAGGAGCGCACATCAACCGCGCGAGGTCGCTTGCCATCGCGGCGTAGATGTCCGCGCTTCTCCAGCTGGGTGAGATGATAAGAAACCGATGACGTCGAGTGCAGTCCTACAGCATCGGCAATTTCGCGAATACTTGGCGGGTAACCGCGGATGACCGTCGAATCGCGAATGACTTCGAGAATGCGGCGCTGGCGAGTGCTTAGGGCTGGCTTCTTACCGTCCTTCTGAGCTTGCTTCTCCGCACGCTTGTCAGCCTCGGACTTCGGAGGACGCCCAAGCTTAGGGCGAGGGGAAGGGCTTTCGGTGGGTTGGTCGGTGGACACGGTTATACCTCATTCCGGCGGGGTCTCTTTATCGGTATTTCGCGATCTGCATCCACACTACCCGAAATAGAACGCATTTCTAGTATATGTGTTCGAAAAAGTTTAGATTTGTCTAGACATGTTCGAACATGCGTGCTAAATTCTGTGCTGTGTTCGAGATTCGAACAGATGATCTAGAAACCAGAATTTTTGAAGTTCCCTGTCGGGCGTGAATGGTTCACTAGGGCAACAGCCAAGGGAATAAGACGTAGGCGCTAAGAGGCTTTGCTGATTAGCCTTACGTCGCATTGTAAAGGAGTAGCCACATGACCACCTCGATCATCCGTCCCGCAACTACTGTCCAGTCTGCATCGCATGTCCGTGTGCTTCCTGATGATCGGGTTGCGCCACTGCGTAGGCCTCAAGTTCTTAAGCCTAATTGGGAAGTACTGGATTCTAGGGGTAATTCGAACACCTTTAGGTATTCTTCTGCACCTGTTGCGCGTTCGATTCCGCGCCGCAAGATGGATCGCATCTCCGGCGCAAACGAATGCCTGTTCGACAATCAAATGGGATGGGTAGATAGAGTTCGCGCACGAACGGAGCGAATCATTCACTCGCCTGGTGGAACCGCGGTCTCCCTTGGAGTGATGTCCACGCTGCTTGGGTTTGCGCCTCTTCTCATCCCATAGTTCAGCTTCTGCGTCGGGGGAGGGGCGACTAAGCTGAGAAGGGTGTTGTGCCCCTCCTGTAGCTCAGATTCATCCCGCGTTGTTGATTCGCGATCCATTGAGATGGGTGTTTCTATCCGACGTCGTCGCGAATGCAGTCAATGCCAGACCCGCTTCACCACTATTGAAAGGTCTGTTCTGTTGGTAGTGAAGCGCAATGGAGTGACCGAGGAATTCAGTAGAGAAAAAGTTATCAAGGGCGTGCGTCGGGCATGTCAGGGGCGCGACGTCTCCGACGACGCATTAAAGCGTTTGGCGCACGAAGTGGAACAAGCCGTCCGAGTGACTCATGGTTCCCAAGTACCCGCAAACCAGATCGGCCTGGCGATCTTGGATCCACTCCGAACCTTGGACGAAGTGGCTTATCTCCGTTTCGCCTCCGTGTATAAGTCTTTTAATTGTGCCGAAGACTTCGAGCAGGAAATCGAATCGCTGCGTGCCCACCGCCAGTCTCTAGCCCAGCATCCTGAAGAGTCTGAAGGCAACGACAGCTAACGGATCTTCTCCAATTTCTTACGGATACGCTGCAGGGATACCGAATGCGCTGTGCCTAGGTTCTGCGCAAAGAGGCTAACTCGAAACTCCTCGATCATCCAGCGCACCTCCTTGATCTGTGGGGAGGCAGCCCTCGCCGTTGGGAGCCGCTTCTTCGTCTTTTCCAAGAGATCAAAAGCCTCTTGAACCTCTTCGTCCAGATCCTCTTCCTTGTCTGGATCCGTCTTCATCATTTCCAATCGAGCGCGCATGGCCTCCACATAGCGCGGAACATGGCGCATGTGCTCAATGCCATTGCGGGCGATGGCATGCTTGCCCAGGAAGAAATCGAGTTGCTTACGCATATCTTCGATGGCATCTCCCGACCAACCCTTCAATTCCGCTGACATGTCCGCAACGGCCAGCACAGCGGGTGCTAGGGCTACCACGTATTGTCGCACGCGCCCGGGCCCTTGAGAGCGAGCTACACCCACCACCTCTTCGCACTTTTCTGGGTCGCGCACCACAGGCCCCAGCTTCATAAGCATGTCTCGGCAGGCCAGAGCCACCACATCGCTGACTAGCCCATCGACGCCCCCGTCGATCTGCTCCATAGCCACGCGTTGACGTAGCGGCAAGCCCTTAATCATTTGCTTTGGGGACACCGAACAAGCGTTGACCATCATGTTCAGCACGGTCGTAAACTGCTGCCCATCCGCAGCCTGCTTGGTGGGGAAGGCTTTCAATGTCACGCCACTGTGTGAAGCGACGATAGCGGGATAGGTGTGCAGAGTTTGCCCGTCGACCACCGTTTCCACTGTCTCGGGAAGCACCCCGATGCCGTCCACTGTCCATGCCTCGGCGGTAGCCAGCACACCGCTCGACGTGCCGCCACGCTTCTTTTGTCGTTGAGGTGAATGCTGTGCAGCATCGCTGGGAGCTGCAGGCTTCGTCCGAGCTGCCGCCTGAGCAATCGCAGAAGTGACCTGGCCAGAAAGTTTGTTCTGGAGATATTGCAGGTCACGAGACTTCTCGATCACCTTTCCCCGCCGGTCAATGGCGGCAAATTGCATACGCAAGTGCTCCGGGACTCGGTTCCAATCGAAGTCCTGAGCCGTGATGCCCCGGCCTCCTAATTCGCGTAAAGCCTCTGCAAGTGCAAAACCAAACTCGCCGTCGAAGGGAACCATCTTCTTAAGGGCAGCGGCAGCAAAATTGCTGGCTGGCACGACGCTGGTGCGCAGTGGCTTCGGCAAGGAGCGGATCAGTGCGACCGCGAGTTCCTCACGCATACCGGCGACCAGCCAGCGTGTTTCGGGTTCGGAGACATTCGCCAGCAGCGGCAGGGGTACGCGCATGGTTATTCCATCGTCGGGGTCTCCCGGCAAGAACACATAGGATAGCTCGAACTCCAAGCTGCCCTGGCGCCACGCATCAGGGAACTCGTCGGCGGCCTTGGCAGCCTCTTGCGAGTCGATTAGCGCCTCAAGGGTGAAGTCCAACTGGTGTGGATCCTTGTGGCGAGTTTTCTTCCACCAAGAATCGAAATGTCGAGAGGAGACGATCTTCTCGGGCAAGCGGGCGTCATAAAAATCAAAAAGAGTTTGATCGTCGACAACGATATCGCGACGACGAGCCTTATCCTCCAGATCAGTAGCTTCGGCCAGCAGATTTTGGTTGTGGGAGAAGAAGTGGTGGCGAGTCTTCCAATCTCCCTCCACGAGGGCATGGCGGATAAAAAGCTCGCGGGCCAAAGGCCGGTCCACCTTGGAGGCATTAACCATCCTGTCCGCGACAATGGGTAGGCCCAAAAGCAGAACCTTTTCATGCACCATCGCCGCACCCCGCGAGGACGACCACACCGGCTCGGAGTAGTTGTACTTCACCATGTGTGGAGCAATTGATTCGATCCAGCTGGGGTCAATCGGCCCGACTGTGCGGGCAAAGACCTGCGACGTTTCCACCAGCTCCGCGGCCATAAGCCACTGTGGGGGCTTCTTTGACACATGCGAGGAGGGGTGCACGACGAAATGTGAGCCGCGAGTGCCGGTGAACTGTTTGGAATTTCCCTCCCGCATTCCCACGTGGGTGATCAGGCCGGTAAGAACTGCCTGGTGAACCAGATCCTCGTCGATGGCTTCCGGCTCAAAGACGAGCTCGCGCACATGGCGAATATTCGGAATCTTCCAGCCGAGATCTTGCACGACGGAGAGCATTTGGCGCACCAGATCCATCCATTCGCGCACGCGAACATAGTGAATGAACTCGCGCTGGCACAGCTTTCTAAACTTATTGGCCGAGAGATCCTGACGTTGTTCTTGCAGATAATTCCACAGCTTCAACAGGCTAATAAAGTCGGAGTTCGCCTTGAAACGCGCGTGCATTTCGTCGGCCTGTTGCTGCTTTTCCAAAGGTCTTTCGCGCACATCCTGAATCGATAGTGCGGAGATAATGACCGCGATCGTCTCAATGATGTTCTGCGCATGCCCAGCCACCAGCATGCGGGCTAGTCGCGGATCGGTGGGGATACGCGCCATGTCCCGGCCGATGTTTGTTAGCGTTGCTTCCTTTGTTGACGCCAACGCTCCAAGTTCCTGGAGTAGTGCAACACCGTCCCGGATCGACTTATTATCGGGTGCTTGAAGGAATGGGAAGCGTTGAATATCACCCAACCCAAGGGCGGCCATCGACAGGATGACGCTGGAAAGGTGAGTGCGCAGGATTTCCGGATCCGTGAACGCCGGACGAGCCTCGAAATCCTCCTCGGAGTACAAACGAATCGCGATGCCGTCGGCAATTCGACCCGAGCGACCCGAGCGTTGCTTGGCGCTGGCCTGGCTGATGGGCTCCACCGGCAAGCGCTGTACTTTTGTGCGGTGGGAGTAGCGGGAGATACGTGCAAAACCGGTGTCCACCACGTAATGAATACCCGGCACAGTCAGGGAGGTTTCCGCGATATTGGTCGCCAGGACGATGCGGCGGCGCGGGCCGGTACGGAAGACTCGGTGCTGTTCTGCATTCGACAAACGGCCGAACAACGGAAGCACATCCACCTTCCGTGCCCCTGAGGTTCCGGCGAATTCACCTTCTAAGGCTTCAGCAGCATCGCGAATTTCGCGCTCGCCGGAGAAGAAGCAAAGAATGTCGCCGTCGCCGGCGCGCATTAGCTCCTTGCACGCCGCCACGATTCCGTCCAAGGGGTCGGTCTCGACTTCCGTGATTTCGCCTGTCTTCGGGTTTTCGCGCTCGGTGATCAGAGGACGATAGCGAATCTCTACGGGGTAGGTGCGGCCAGAGACTTCGATGATGGGCGCGGGGGAGCCGTCGGCGTCAGCAAAGTGCTTGGCGAAGCTTTCCGGGTCGATCGTGGCCGAGGTGATGATCACCTTTAGATCCGGTCGCTTCGGCAGAAGCTGCTTGAGGTAGCCGAGAAGGAAGTCGATATTGAGGCTGCGCTCGTGTGCCTCGTCCACGATGATTGTGTCGTATTCGCGGAGTAGCCGGTCGCGCTGGATCTCGTTGAGCAACACGCCGTCTGTCATGAGTTTGACCGCGGTGTGCTTGGAAATTGTGTCGTCGAAGCGGATTTTGTAACCGACCAGGGAAGAATCCTCGCCGATTGTCTGGTCGAGTTCCTCGGCGATGCGTTCGGCTACGCTACGAGCCGCAATGCGACGCGGCTGGGTGTGGCCGATGACCTTGGTGCGGCCGCGGCCGATCTCTAGACACATCTTCGGAATCTGCGTGGTCTTACCCGAACCGGTTTCACCGGCGATGATGACCACCTGGTTTTCCTCAATGGCCTTTATGATGTCCGCGCGGCGTTCCGAGACAGGAAGGTCGGGGTAGGTGATCGGCGGGATCGTGCGGACAAACTTCGGACGTCGCTTGCGTGGACGTCGACGGGGGCGCCCCTTATGAGATGAGGAAGTCGGCCCTTTCGCGTCCGTCATTGTTAAAAATCACCCGTCTTGCTTGCCGGAGAAACCTGGAATGCCCATGTTTATATGGCTCGAAAAGGTTGATTTTAGCAGCGAGTGGGGTAGGGGAAGAACTCGATCTTTTGGGGCGCTTGCACCCCCAAAAGAACTTAGATTGAGGTAAATGTTTGCTTAAAGTATGAAAACCATCACATTTTTCCACGGGGCGAGTCTAAAGTTTCGTTCGTCAAAACCATTTATGAACATACGTAGTTTTCAGAAACGAGATACCTATGTGCGAACACGCCCATCACAGCATCACTGATAACTCGCTGAACCCTTTGCAATCCCAACTGAGTCGTCGCAGCTTTTTCCGCGGCATGGCAGCGGTCACCGGCACCGTCGTGTGGGCGTCTGCCGCCACGTCGGGCGCAGGTGCCCAAGAGGGAACAACCTCTAGCGGAGGGGGCTTCCATGTAGGCCGAGGCTTGGCGGACATGACCGGCGAGCCCTGGGGAGCGGGCATGTTTGGATATGCCGTCGATGAGCAAAAAACCGTAGGCATTCAACGCCGCCAATACGCCCGGGCGTTTATTTTTGTCGACGCCGCCCGCGAGAATTCCCGACTCGTGCACGTCACCTGCGATGTTGGGCTGATGTTCCAGTCGATCCACTTGGAAGTGCTGCGCCGTCTGAAGGAAAAATACGGCGATCTCTACAACCAATCCAATGTGCTACTCGCTGCCACTCACACACACGTGGCGCCGGGTGGTACATCGCAGCACCTCATGGTTGATATCACGCACGGTGGATTCCGTCCGAAGACTTTCGAGGCAACGGTCGAGGGCATCGTGACTGCCATCATCCGAGCGCATGATGACATCCAGCCATCAGAAGTGACGGTGGCGGAATCCACGGTCACTGATGCGGGCGTCAATAGATCCAAAACCTCGTGGGACCGCAACCCCGAAGAAGATAAGAATGAACTCCCGAATGGCGTGGATACCCGCAGCGTCACCTTGCACGTCTCGCGCGGTGGACAGCAGGTGGGGTTGATCAACTGGTATTCGCTGCACCCGACGAGCTTTGGGCATAAGTACAAGCACATCGCTGGCGATAACAAGGGATACGCCGCATGGGCCACAGAGGAGGCTCACGGCGTGGTGCACCGTCACCCAGAAGAAGCCCCGTTTGTCGCGGCGTTTGCAAACATGACTCCGGGAGATATCACCCCGAATATGGGTCTGACGCCTAACTCTGGGCCGGGCGCAAGTGAGCGTGAATCCGCGCAGATCCTGGGTGAGCGGATGATGGAGGCCACGAAGACTGATGGCAAGGATTGGTCGGCTGGTGGCATCGATGGACGGATGAGGTGGGTGGACTGTCCCAAACTGGTCGCAAGCTCACGCTTCACCCCGGATGGCAAGGAACACAAGCTCGGTCCGGCAATCTTGGGTGCCGCCTTCGCGGCGTCTTCTCAAGAAGATGGAGGTGGAGTGCCGCTGTTGGGGTTCAACGAGGGAGAACGGGGCGGTAACCCGTGGGTGCGAGACCTCAATAAAGTGTTGGCGACACAGGAAGTTAAGGACATCCACGGTGCTAAAGAGTGCCTATTGCCGATGGGATACATCGACGGGATGATTCAGCAGGTGCATCCATTTGCGATTCACCGTCTCGGTGGGTTCGTTCTAGTTTCGCTGGGATTTGAGCCGACAGTGACTAGCGGCCTGCGAATCAAGCGGACGGTGGCCGCGGCACTAGGCGTGCCTGAGAACACAATTGTCGTGCAGGGCTACACCAACGCTTATGGCCACTACATCACCACTCCGGAGGAGTACGAGGCCCAGAACTACGAGGGTGGGGCGACGATCTTTGGGCACTATCAACTCTCAGCTTTCCAGGATGTCTTTGATGAAATGGCGCGAGCCTTGAAGGAGGGGAAGGAAGTTGAGGTAGGAGAGCCTGCGGGAGATCTCACAGGCTTGATCCCGAATGTGCCCGGAAGTGATGGGTGGATGGATACCCCACCTATGGGGAAGAAATTCGGTGATGTGCTGGAGGCTCCCGCAGAGGTAAAGAGTGGTACGAATGCGCGGGTTATCTTCGTCGGCGCCAATCCCAATAACAACATGCGTCATGGAGAGGGCTATGTCACGATCGAGGATGGAAGTGGCAAGGTAGTGGCAGACGATTCCAGCGAAAACACGCTCATCACTTTCGAGAACAACTTTGGGCAGACCCGCACAACGATCGAGTGGGGTACACAGGACGTTCCGCCGGGGACTTACACCGTCCGCCTACGGGGAGATTCCAAGGCGTTCTTGGGGAACCTATCGCCCTTCGAAGGTACCGCTGAACTGCGCGTAAGCTGATTTATAGTCGCCTATATTTATTTTTCCAGGTGTAATTATGCTTTTCTAAGAATGTCTGTAGAATCGCAGATGTGGTTCAAAGAGAGTATCGCCCGACCGTTGCCCAATTGCGCACCTTTGTGACCATTGCCGAACATGGTCATTTTGGTACCGCAGCCTCCCATTTAGGTATCTCCCAACCTTCCCTTTCCCAAGCGCTCGCTGCGCTCGAGGCAGGTTTGGGAGTGCAGCTTATCGAACGATCCACTCGCAAGGTTATTGTCACCCCAGTGGGGCGAGGACTGCTGCCATTTGCACAAGCCACCCTGGAAAGCCTCGAAACTTTCGTCTCTCACGCACGGGGTGCTCACGGCGGCCTCGTGGGTTCGATGGCAATAGGAATGATCCCGACCGTCGCCCCGTATATCCTGCCGGAGGTTTTACACTCTGTACACGACGTAGCCCCGGAGCTCGAACCGCGCATTGTCGAAGAGAAGTCGCCACTTCTTATTGATGCGTTGCGACAGGGCAAGATCGACGTCGCCGTCCTTGGTATGCCGGGCGAAGGCGGCGGGCTCAACACGGTAGATCTCTACACCGAAGAGTTCGTGCTGGTTGTGCCTGAGGGGCACCCATTGGCCGGTCGCAAGGATTTGGCAGTCGACGAACTCAAGGATGTTGATCTCCTGCTGCTAGACGATGGGCACTGCCTGCGCGACCAGATTCTGGAACTGTGCCGGACGGTGGAAATGGCCAATGATCCGCGCCATTCTGTCACCAGGGCGGCCAGCCTTTCCACCGTAATTCAGCTGGTGTCGGCGGGATTGGGCGCAACCTTGGTACCGCTGTCCGCAGTATCAGTCGAGTGTCAACGGCCGGGCATCGCCCTGGCGACGTTTGCCGGAGGGGCCGTGCGAGCGGGACGCACGATTGGCATGGCGTACCGCTCCAGTTCCACGCGGATCGACGACTATGCGTCGTTGGGGGAGATCGTCGCACAGTCCTTCAATCATGTGGCACAGGAAAGCCGTCGCGTTCTGGAGTCGTACTTCTAGAACCTGCCAGCTAGCCCTGAACGACGGTGAGCTCCGAGAGCCGGATCTCGCCGGCTCCATCCGTTGCAGCAAGGTCTACCACGCCCTCTAGCGCCCAACCATGGTCGCCTTCGGGATCGTCGATGATCTGGCGCACGAACCAACTACCCGACTCGGGGCCTGTGCCGCGCTTGATGAGAATGTATTTATTTGAACGCGCGGCGGCGTCAACACCTATATCGGCATATTCCTCAAAGTAATCGTCCATCGCGGCAGGCCAGTCTGGTGGCGAATCCAGGTATTCGTCCATTTCCGCGAGCTCGCGCTCTTTTTCGAACGCGAAGAGTTCCACGTGGCGGTAGAAGTAGTTACGCACCATACGGGTCAGGGCCTGCGGGTTGGCAGAGAGCAGGTTTGTGTTTACCACGCCGTAGGCATGCTCGGCTACCTGATCCTCGGTCAGCGGGGCATCCGGATCCGACATCTGTACCCACTCATCAATGAGTGAGGAATCCACTTGGCGAATCAACTCGCCCAACCACACGAGGATGTCGTCGAACTCCTCCGAGCGGTAGGAATCGGGCACGGAGTGCTCCAGCGTCCGATATGCATCGGTGAGATAGCGCAGCACCACACCCTCGGAGCGTCCCAGCCCATACGTGGCCACGAAGTCGGAGAAGGTCATTGCCTTTTCCACCATGTCCCGCACAACGGACTTCGGGCTAATCTGAAAATCGCGAGCCCACGGGTTGCCCTCACAGAACGTGTCATAGGCCTGCTCTAGCTCGTCTGCCAGCGGCATAGGCCAGGTGATGTCTTCGACGATGGCCATTCGCTCGGTGTAATCGACGCCCTCAGCCTTCAGCGCCGCAATCTCCTCGCCCCGTTCAGCCTTCTGCTGGGCGATAAGCACCTGTCGGGGGTCTTCCAAAACCGCCTCAAAAGTAGAGATCACGTCAAGCGCGAACGTGTCAGACTCCGGATCCAGTAGTTCCAGAGCTGCCAGGGCGAAGGGAGACAGTGGCTGATTGAGGGCAAAATCGCGGTTGAGGTCGGCGGTCAGGCGGGCATCCTTGCCACTAGGAGTTTGTGCCTTGAATTCTTCAACGACTTCAGCGTTGATAAGCCCCCGGTACAGCTCGATGGTGCGCAAGATGGCCTTGTTCTGTTTAGTGCGCGTGTCGTGATTGGTGCGCAAAAGATGCCGTAGCGCTTCAAAGGTCCACTGGTCACGAGCGATGACATTGAGCAGCATGGAGTTGCTCATGCGGAACTGGCTGGAAAGCTCCTCCGGCTCAGCATGGGTGAGGCGCTCATAGGTGGATTCACTCCACGTTGCCTGCCCCTCGGGGGCAGAGCGTTTGCGTAGCTTCTTGATCTTCTTCGGATCACTACCGGCTCGTTGGCGGAGGCGAAAGTTTTCAATCTCATGCTCGGGAGCCTGTACCACGACAGTCCCCTCCGTGTCATACCCTGCGCGACCCGCACGACCCGCGATTTGATGGAACTCGCGGGATTTCAGCACGCGGTGCTTCACACCGTCGTACTTGGTCAGTCCCGTCATCAGTACGGTACGAATCGGCACATTGATACCTACTCCGAGAGTATCGGTACCACAAATAATTTTTAGAAGCCCCTTCTGCGACAATCGCTCGACGAGGCGACGGTACTTCGGCAGCAAGCCGGCATGGTGCACGCCGATTCCCTTGCGCAGCAGGCGGGAGAGAGTTTTGCCGAAGGCAGAGGTAAAGCGGAAATCACCGATCTCCTCGGCGATAGCAGCCTTGGCTTCGTCATTAACTAGCTTCATGCTGGTCAGAGCCTGGGCGCGCTCGATAGCTTCGCGCTGGGTGAAGTGAACAATGTAAATGGGCGATTTGCCGTCGCTTATTAGCTCCTCCACCGTTTCGTGGACGGGAGTGTAGACATAGTGAAAGTCGAGCGGCACTGGCCGTGTGCTGCCCGTCACCAATGTGGTTTGGCGACCAGTGCGTTCGCTTAGATCATCCTCCAACCACTTGGTGTTGCCCAGGGTGGCGCTCATCAGAAGAAATTGTGCCTTAGGGAGTTCCAAGAGCGGAACCTGCCAGGCCCAGCCACGGTCGGGTTCAGAGTAGTAGTGGAACTCGTCCATCACTACCTGATCAATTTTCGCGTTCGCTCCGTCGCGCAGGGCAATATTGGCAACGATTTCAGCAGTGGCGCAGATGATCGGTGCGCCGCCATTCACTGTGGCGTCACCCGTCATCATGCCCACATTTTCCGGGCCGAAGGTTTGGCACAGATCGAAGAATTTCTCACTGACCAGAGCTTTGATGGGCGCGGTGTAGAAACTGCGCTGCTTGCGAGCCATGGCAATGAAGTGGGCAGCGATGGCCACCATGGACTTACCGGAGCCCGTGGGCGTAGCAAGAATCACGTTGTCTTCAGCCACGAGGGCTGTGGCTGCCTCTTCCTGGGCAGGGTAGAGGGTAATGCCGCGGTCACGCGTCCAACCGAGAAAAGACTCTAGGATCGCGTCATCAATCAGAGATTCCGGTACCTCGTCCAGATCTGGCAACAGTTCCGCGAGTTCGGCAGCAATACCCACTGTGTTTTATTTGTCCTCTTGCTCGGTATCGGTTGGATCGTCGGCATTATCGGAGCCATCTGACATGTTCTGCAAGAATGCCTCGAACTCTGCGCCCAGCTCTTCGCCGGTTGGGATGTCCTGTCCCGGTTGCAGCAGGTTGTTCTCCCGCTTACGACGCATCCGTTCCATCTCGGCATCGTACTGGTGCTCCAATGCACTGACGACGGTAGCGATCTCCTGGGACTCCTCAACCTGGTCTTGCAGCTGGCGCTGTACGCGTTCCAACTCCTTTTCCAGAGCTTTAAGGGGCAGCTCGCGGTCTGCGACTTCGCTGAATGCCTCCAATAGGCGCAAAGTCGCCTCCGGGTAGTCGGAGGCCGCGATGTAGTGCGGCACATGGGCGGTAAAGCCAACCGTTTCGAACCCGTGGCGGTTTAACTTCTTTTCCGTTTCCAAAGCCGCGGCGCCGGGAACGATCATTCGCGAATCCCACGTGTGGTAGTCCTTGATCAGCGAAGATTCCGAGGCATGCGCAGAAATCACCAAACGGCGAGTGTGCGGCACCGTCATCGGCGCCGAGTACAGAGAGGCGACCATGCCGACCTGACCACGCCGGGCGAGATCCACCACAGCGTCGCTAAAGGCTCCCCACTTAAGGTCTGGCTCCAAGCCACTGAGCAGCAGGAAGGGGCGTCCCTGGGTGTCCTTTACCAGGTGTAGATCCAGGCGAATATCATCCGTATCCACAACCTTGGAGTTCTCGATGGTCACACCGGGGCGTCGCGAACGATAATCGATCAACTCATCGACCTTGAACGACGCAACCGGGCTATGCTCCAAGGCAGCCAGGATATGAGAGCTGGCGTTTGAGACAGCTTGTCCGGCATCCGCATAGCCTTGCAATGCCACCAACATTGGCAGCTCCTCAGCCCCCTCAGCACCCTCAGCATCGCTCAACCCCATGGGCTCGTCGGCAATCGAGGGGCGATCGAACTGGATCGGAGCCGGGTACTCCAGCTCGTACATCCGGCCACCTAGCTGCCGCTCACGCCGCTCGCCATTGCCACGATGGTCGTTGTTGTCGAAGTGCTCATGCATAGTTTCGCTCTCCCTTCCGGCGGAACCTGTGTCCAACCAAGCACCGTCTGCCTAGCCTATCAGCCACTTCGGACAAGCCAGGTTGAGACGGCACCATTTCTGGGACCCATATTCACAGTTTCAAGTTATCCACAGACCCCTGGGGCTTCGCCGCACCGTTTGGGACTCGTCGCCGCAAAAAAACTTTGGTTCGGCAACGATCTGTGGCATGAGGAACTCACCAGAACACAACGAAAAGAAACCCCAGTCTATTCCCGCAGATTCCGCACTTAGTGCACCTACTACGCGCCCGCCATCCGTTCATTTGGGAGCGGACAAAGGCAAGCTGATCGCTGCCATTCCCTCCCTTCTTGGATTCCCACCCGTGAACTCGCTGGTCATCATCGGCCTAGTCGCTTCCACCGAGCACACCAGTTCCGCACCGCTGCCCGCGCATCACCGGCGCTTTCGAATCGGTCCGGTCCTACGATGCGACTTGCACCCAGCGGCTATTGACGAGGCAGTGCGGGGGATTACCAAGATTCTTTGCGACGCCCCAGCGGCCGATGCAATCATTCTCACTATCGGCGACATGGATGAAGATCTGCGTGCCTGTGTGGCTTCTGCCGTCAGCCAACTGGAGGATGCATGCGTCGATGTTCAATCGGCCCTAGAAGTCGAAAGCATCACGACGGGAATGCCTTGGATCGACGTATTGGACGGCGAGACGGGCACGGTAGACAGCGTGGAGTCCAATGAGCTGGCCGATATCAGTGCGCTGAGTGGGGCTCGCCGTATGGGTAACCGGGAGGAAATGGAGCGCTGGCTGGATCCTGCCAACCTGAGCGAGCCGGAATGGATGCTCCAGGAACGTGCGGAGGCCACCACAGTCGATCTGATCCAAGTCCTGATTGGTATAGCCGCCGTAGCGGAGGGAACAAGGGTGTTGGAAGAGGAATGTGAAAACGAATACCTCATCGACAGCCTTGCCGCGATTTGCAGTGACGAGTTCCTTCATACGGTCGTTATTGCCTGGTCTTTGGGCACGAACAGCGCCATTCTACGCGAGATGCTTGCCAGTGCTGCGCGTCGAACGACGGGGTCGGTACGTCGACGGGTGATGTTGATCCTGGCACTGGTGGCGTCGGCTAACGACGAAGGAGTCCTGGCGTATCACACACTTACGCGACTGTTGGAGGAACTTGAAGCCGATCTATACACCGAGGATGCATGTGCGCGGCTCGATAGTATCGAGCGTGCTCAGGGGATAGGCACGGAGGATATGGAAGGCACAGAAGATCAGGTTGCGGAGGCAACGCTGGAGGAAATGCTTTCCGATATGGAGAAAATGGATGATTCTGCGGTCGAGCCGCAGCTGAGTGCATTCGATGAGTTCACTGCTGACATTGCGGTTACGGCGTTGGACGCCCATCAAAAAGGAAAGATCAAATTGCTTTTGGCTAAAGCAGTGCAATCCGCCTGCACCGTTATGGCAAATGTGCAGATGGATCTGGATGCCGCAGAAGACCCCACGGAGGAGGACAGGCTTCCAGAGCGAACCTATGTCACAGTCCGGGAATATGCGGGACTCGATATCGCATGGGAGTACGAGCGACTCATGCAGATTGTGGACTGGGACGCAGTTAACGCTGTGCGGAATGCAACCTATCACCCAGTTGTCCGCTAAAGGCCCATGCGTCGGAGATAATGGTGTGCAAATCGGAGCGGGTGGGGTTCCATCCGAGCTCAGACTTAGCCTTCGCCGACGAAGCGATCAGAGTTGCAGGGTCGCCCGCGCGACGTGGCGATTCGATCGCGGGAATTGGGTGGCCGGTGACTTCGCGGCAGGTGTCGATGACTTGACGCACGCTAAAACCATCGCCGGAGCCGAGGTTAAAGATGCGATGCTTGCCCGCAGTGTTCGACGCAGCGGCCAGCAGGTGGGCATCCGCCAGATCTCGAATATGGATGTAATCGCGGACGGCAGTGCCATCGGCAGTGGGGTAGTCAGTGCCGAAAATCGAGATGTGCTCTCGATGACCAAGGGCAACTTGTAGCACCAAGGGAATGAGGTGAGTTTCGACCTTGTGGTTTTCACCAATATTTCCGTGTGCGCCAGCGACGTTGAAGTATCGCAGGGAGGTAGCGGCCAGTCCATAGGCATTGGCGTACGAGGTGATCATGTGATCAATCGCCAGCTTGGAGGCGCCATAGGGGTTTGTCGGTGCCGTCGGCATGTCTTCAGTGATTGGAACCTGCTCTGGTTCGCCGTAGGTCGCAGCAGTGGAGGAGAACACGAGGTTATCTACCCCGTGCTCGCGCATCTGATCCAGGAGGTACAGACTGGTACCTACATTGTGGTGCCAGTAGATATCGGGTTTCTCTACGGACTCGCCGACAAGCGAACGGGCGGCAAAGTGCATGACGGCTGCTACGTCGCGAGCGGCAAAGACATCGGAGATGACATCGCGGATGTCCCCCTCAATAAAGGTCGCGCCTTCTGGTACTGCATAACCATTGCCGGTTGATAGATCGTCCACCACCGTCACGCGGAAACCGTGTTCGAGAAGTACGCTGGCACAGACGCTACCGACATAGCCGGCGCCGCCAGTCACGACGATGTGGGCGGAAGGGGATAGGGCAGAGGAAGATAGATCGATGCTTGTCACAGCCCCCACGCTACCCCACGTCCTTAGTTGAGCTTTTCTACGCGTACGGCGTGGCCAAGCTCCTCCGGAACAACCATGGTGCCGTTGTCGTTGCCGAACTCCAAGCCGTCCTCGGTGGCCACCAGCGTTACGACGCTGCCTGGGCGCATGTCCAACGCGTGGAACTTCGCCATCAGCTTGTGCTCCACCTGCACGATTTCGTTGATACTGAGGATCTTCACCTCGATCGGCTCCGGCGATTCGATATCAGAGGCGCGCTGTGAGGAACCTGTCTGCAGAGAATAAATCTTTTCCTTCAGCTCCGTGCGCTCAGCCTCCGGCACGCTTTCTACCAACTCCTCCAGTCCCGGAATCGGATTGCCAAATGGGGAGGTGGCATATTCGCTGAGTACCTTTACCAGCTGAATCTCAACCTCGTCGCCCATGACGTGTTCCCAGCGACAGGCTTCGTCGTGAACCTTTTCCCAGGGAAGACCGATGACGTCGGTGAGCAAGCGCTCGGCCAGGCGGTGCTTGCGCATGACCGCGGTGGCTAAAGCTCGGCCTTGAGGACTGAGTTTAAGAGAACGATCCTTCTCAACCGTGAGTAGTTCGTCGCGCTCCATACGCGCAACGGTCTGGCTCACCGTCGGGCCGGACTGATCAAGTCTTTCTGCGATGCGGGCGCGGAGCGGCAGAATGCCTTCTTCTTCCAACTCATAAATCGTTCGGAGATACATCTCAGTGGTATCGACGAGATCCCTCACGTGCGCTACGCCCTTTCTTTGTTCATTGACTTGAAACGATTATAGCCCCGTCCGCAAAGGGAGCGGGGCAGAAGCTTAAGTACTGATGCTATTTAGCGATGATGAGTCTCTAAACAGCGTATTCACGCAGCTTGTTGGCTCGGTCACCCTCGCGGAGCTTGGCCATAACCTCACGCTCGATTTGGCGGACGCGTTCGCGGGAAAGCCCGAAGCGGCGACCAATCTGATCCAGCGTGCGCGGCATGCCATCATCCAGGCCATAGCGCAGCTTGATGACGTCCTGCTCGCGCTCCTCCAGGGTGCCCAACACAGCGCGGACATCGGAGTGGCGCAGGGATGCAACCACAGCGGTTTCCGCATCCGTTGCCTCGGAGTCCTCGATAAAGTCGCCCAGCGGGGCTTCTTCGTCGCTACCGACGGGCATATCCAGGCTCACCGGATCGCGGGACTGCTTGAGCAGCATTTCGATCTTCGATTCCTCGATTCCGGATTCCTCAGCCAGCTCCTCGTTCGTCGCTTCGCGCCCAAGCTGCTGGTACATCTCGCGCTTGATACGGGAAAGCTTGTTCACCTGCTCTACCAGGTGGACGGGAAGGCGAATGGTGCGGGATTGGTCGGCCATGCCACGGGTAATGGCTTGGCGAATCCACCAAGTTGCATAGGTGGAGAATTTAAAGCCCTTGGTGTAATCGAACTTTTCCATTGCGCGGATCAAGCCCAGGTTGCCTTCTTGGATCAGGTCCAGCAGAGGCATGCCACGGCCGGTGTAGCGCTTCGCCAGCGATACAACGAGGCGCAGGTTGGCCTCCAGCAGGTGGCTCCGGGCTGCCTTGCCTTCACGTGCCAGTACCTTAAGATCGCGCTTCTTCGCACGGGTCAGCTTCTCTGCGGTGGCTAGAAGGTGCTCCGAGTACAGCCCGACTTCGATTCGCTTGGAGAGTTCTACCTCGTCCTCTGCAGTAAGCAGGGCGGTCTTACCGATGCCGTTGAGGTAGACGCGAACCAGATCTGCCGACGGGTTCTCGTTGTTTCCGCGGCGCCGCCCCTTGTCTTCTTTCTTATCGCTATCGTCGGCCGAATTGCCGGTACCCTCTTGACCGTGGCTGATGCCGTTGTATTCGTCATCAATCATGGAGTTACTCATAGTGCTGGTGTGCCTCCCATGGCTCGATAGCGTTCAAGCGCTTCAAGAATTTTCTCGTTGTGTGCCGAAGCTCTACGGGGTCAACGAATCTCTTGGAAGAATTGTTCCCCACCGAACCTGAAGAAGGAACTTGGTTCACCCCCGCACAGGGGTTAGCTATTTTTCTCTCTGTCGCGACTCTGCAGAGGGGAAGAGCTTTACCTGCAGTTTTTGTTGAACAAGCTCTCGTTCTTAGGTCTCCACAAGCACTGTGAATGGTCCCTCATTGACGCTGGCGACTTCCATCATGGCGCCGAATCGTCCTGTTTCTACAACTATGCCGCGCTCTCGGAGCAATTCTGCAATACGTTCGTACACCGGTTCGGCAGTTTCTCCCGGAGCCGCGTTAACCCACGAGGGACGTCGTCCCTTTTTCGTCTCGCCCATGAGTGTGAACTGACTTACCAACAGAACTTGCCCGTTTACTTCTTCTACGGAGTGATTGCGTGGACTATCCCATGGTTGCCCCGACGCGGGGAGCAAACGCAGTTCCGCAATTTTCCGCGCCATTTTCTCTGCGGCTTCGGGTTCATCGTTTACACCGACTCCCACGAGCGCTAAGAGTGCGGGTCCGGTTACTTCTCCCACCACTTCGTCTGCAACCGACACTGTGGCACTGCTGACGGTGCTAATCACTGCCTTCACTGGTTTTTCCTCATTCGTTTTCCCTTACTGGGTTGTCTTCATTGGTTTTCTCTAACCGCGCTGGCCTACATTTCGCCCTCGTACACCTCGCGCAGGTCTCGCGGCACAATCATCCCGTGCCTCACCAGAGCCACAGCTAGAGGAACAAGCTGATCTACAAGCTCTGCGGCATCCATTCCCAGATCTTCTCCATTAATTGCGTGGTAGAGCTCCGCTACGTCACGCAAGCAAAGTCCGTCCCAGCTAAGACCAGCCAGAATTGCCGCTAATGTCGCATCGATTTCGTGGGTCCAACCCGGCCCATCGGTCCGTGTCAACTGTATTGCTTCTTCGCCGAACCCCTGGTCGGTGGAAGTGGCGGCTTTTTCTAGGATGACGCCGCGTCGCAGTCGGTAGTGCGCATCCGCAATGGCTTCGGCGGCCGGGCGGCCGGGAACCTCCAGCTCCTCGAGCCAGCGGCAGCGTGCGAACCATTCGCCGACCTCTTGTCCCAAGAAGGCTCCATCGGGCAGGGCGTGTTCGAAAGTTTCGACTGTGAGCTCGGTGGCACCATCGATCTTCTCGATATGAATCCACCCGAGCCCGATCTGCGTGACATCGTGGTGATCGAAGAACTCGAGCCATTCTGTCGCCCGCTGCTGACCGCTGTCGCTGCGTGGGTCGATGCTTTCGTCGCGCAACCAGGTGGTGACATAGGTAGCCACATCCACCACATCACGCTGAAGAACCCATGCACGAGCTCCTTCGTCCGGCAACCAGCTCAAGATTCGTTCGGCGGCGGAATCCGCCGTACCTTCGCCGAGTGCCCAGCCGATTAACAGGTGCGCATGCCCTCCCGGTGCTAAGTGTTCAACGGCTTGTTGAACCACCAGCTTGCTGGCTGCGTCCAAGGGCAGACCGGAATCGCGATATACGTGCCCCTCGCGGGCATCGAGGTCGATGGAGGGGCCGATGACGAACGGCGGATTGGAGACGATCACGTCGAAAAGCTCGCTGGCGAAGGGATCAAACCAGGAGCCCTGAACCCACTTGACCTTAGGCGATTCCAATCCTTGCGCAGCGGCGGCAACTTGTGCATAGGCCAGCGCACGGCTGTGAATGTCACTGCCGAAAAGTGTTGCCTCGCTGTTGGCTGCCAATAGCAACGCCAAGACTCCCGACCCAGTACCCAGGTCAAGAACTCGGGCGTTCGCCGACAGGCGGGGAATGGAATTCAGTAGGGATAGGGGTGCGTTTCCTATACCGGGAACGTGTTCCGGTGCGGGGATGCGCGGCTCCAGGGAAGCATCCGGGTCGGAGAGAACCAGCACCTCCGCGTTCCCATGCGCGGGGTGGTGGATCGGGCGGATGTCGAGGTTGAGCTGCAGCGTTTCATGTGAACCTTCTGACGGGATAAGAGCCTGTTCTGCTACAAGCTCGGAGGTGGACTCAGTCCCGACGAGAGATTGGAAGAAGGCGGCGGGCTGGGGGCGTCGTAAATAAACAGCGGCGACGAGCTGTGATGCCATAGAGTCCCGGCTCGTCAGGTGCCATTGAGCGGCTGCGGGAGAGCCGGATTGGGCGGCGGCGATACCTTCGACGCCGAGAGCCTCCATAATCAGCGATGAACCATAGCCTTGCGCGACGAGGGTACGGACGAGGTGCTCGGTGGCAACGCCAGGGGTGCAGAACGGACGGCCGGGCGGGGTAGAGGTGGGCATGTCGGTTCCTTGTTAGTCGGAGTGCTGATCGTTGTCGGTGCTGTCAGGCTGAGTAGGGGTGATGTCGATAACCTGCGGAGTGGATGCCCCGGGAGAATCTGACTCGAGCATCGGGCGAGATGTCTCGCCCGCAAGCGCGGCCCGTTCGGCACGGCGTTGTTCGCGGACGAGAGCAGGTTTGTACACCTTATTTGTGGTCTCATCGACCTGCCCGGTCTCGTTGGCAAGCAACACGGCTACCCACGGTAGCGGGAGGCTAATCAAAGCGATGCACACTGACAATGCTGCGTTGTGGGTAATGAGCATCACTATGGCGGCAAGGGCGAGGAGCGGGATGCGCAGCAGCTGCAGCACGGTGTACACCTTGCGGCGATGGTGCCAGCCTTGCAGAGGGGAGCTTTTTGCATCAGTGATGATCTCCACTTGCGAGGCGCGCTTGGCACGGGATTCACCTCCCATTTTCCTTTTTCGTGCATCAGCCATAGAGCCAACGCTAGTACGCAGCTGGAAAACAGGCAGATTCAGGGGCATGATGGTGAACTGTGAGTAACCCAAGTACGACAACGATTGAGCGCCCAGAAGTCAATACGGACACGACGACGGACGATGATGTTCCGAAGTTCTTCCACTATGTAAAGAAGGATCAGATCGTCGAATCCGCTGTGATGGGCAAGCTTGTCGTGGCTCTCTGTGGGGAGACTTTCCCCGTACGCAAGCAGGCCAAGCCGGGGTCGCCCGTCTGCCCGGATTGTGAGCAGATCTACAAGGGGCTGCGCAAGAAGTGAAGCACCTCCGCCTATGGCAGCAGGAGGCACTGAACAAGTACGTCGAGGCCAGTCCGAAGGACTTCCTGGCCGTGGCGACGCCAGGCGCAGGAAAGACAACCTTCGCCCTGACGATCGCACGGCTGCTCTTGGATACCCGCGCGGTGGATCGCCTCATCATCGTTGTGCCCACCGAGCACCTAAAGGTGCAGTGGGCTCAGTCCGCCGCCGGACAGGGGATTGCGCTCGACGCAGAGTTCACAAACTCCTCGCCATTTAATAATTCCTACGACGGCGTGTGCGTAACCTACGCACAGGTCGGTATGAAGCCGACCAAGCACTACCAGGTGGCCACGGCAAAGAAGACGCTGGTGATTCTGGATGAGATTCACCACGCAGGCGACGCAAAGAGCTGGGGCGATGGTGTGCGCATGGCCTATGAGCACGTCGAACGCCGCCTGGCGCTTACGGGTACGCCTTTCCGTTCTGATGATTCGCAGATCCCCTTCGTACGCTACGAGGCTGTAGACGGTGCTGAGGGAGCACTTGTCTCGTCTGCCGACTACACCTATGGATACGCGGATGCGCTGAAGGATGGTGTGGTTCGCCCGGTGGTCTTCTTGGCGTATTCCGGCCAAGCCCGGTGGCGCAACTCCGCCGGCGAGGAATTTGAGGCTCGCTTGGGCGAACCTCTTAACGCAGAACAAACCGCCAGGGCCTGGCGTACCGCGCTCGACCCGAAGGGCGATTGGATCCCAGCGGTGCTCAATGCCGCACAGACGCGATTGCATCAGTTGCGTGAAACGACACCGGATGCAGGTGGTCTGGTGATCGCAACCGATAAAACGACGGCACGTGCCTACGCGCGCATCCTGGAAAGAATCAGTAACACTCCCGTTACCGTCGTACTGTCCGATGAGGCCGGAGCCTCGGAGCGCATTAAAGAATTCTCCGCCAGTAGCGACGAGTGGATGGTGGCCGTGCGCATGGTGTCTGAGGGCGTGGACGTACCCCGCTTGGCTGTGGGCGTGTACGCCACATCATCCTCCACACCACTGTTCTTTGCACAGGCCATCGGCCGTTTCGTGCGCTCGCGGCGCCCGGGGGAGTCGGCGTCAATCTTCCTCCCCAGTGTGTCTGTCCTCCTCGAGTTGGCCTCGAAGATGGAGCAACAACGCAACCACGTCCTCGGTAAACCCGACCGCCCAAATGAGGGCTGGGATGACGAGCTGTTGCGTCAGGCCAACAAGGAACAGAATGAAGTGGAGGACGACAAGGGGTATGAGTCTGTCGGTGCAGAGGCAGAACTCGACAGTCTGATTTTCGACGGCTCGACTTACGGTACGTCCACATTGAGCGGGTCCGAAGAAGAGCAGGCATACCTTGGCTTACCGGGGCTACTTGACGCCGACCAGATGCGTACGCTCCTGCGTCAAAGGCAAGCCGAGCAATTGGATGCGCGGGCGAAGCAGGAAGAGCAACGCCGTAAGAAGGAACAGCAGGCCACTGCCCCGGAGGGCAGCGGCGCGGATTTGCGCAATAAGCGCGTAGCCAGCGAAGAGATTCCAGCGCTGCGTAAAGAACTGAATGCGCTGGTGTCCATGAAATCAGCGCGGACGGGCAAGCCCCATGGGCAGATTCACAATGATGCGCGGCGGAACTGCGGCGGGCCGGCTACCGCGCTGTGTACAGCGCAACAGCTGCGGGATCGCATTGCCTATTTGAGAGACTGGTAAGCATGGAGCGGTGGGGTAATATACACCGCGACATGAGCATTGGGAGTGCACGTAGCTACAGTGCACACAGGATGAGGGAAGGCGGGCACACCGTGGCTCGAGAAGACTACACCGATCTGGATAAGTCGAACGCAGAGGAAACTGAGCTTCAAAAGGTTGCGCCCCGCAAGGTCAGCGGTTTGAGCATGGCTGCCCTAATCGTCGGAATCCTGGCCATTCCAGCGGCAATGTTCCCCTTGATTGGTCTGGTCGTCGCTGCGATTTCCATCATCGTAGGAATTTTTTCCGTCCTGAATGCGAATCGGAAGGGGACACAGCGTAGCTATGCGATTATTGGATTGGTTCTGGGGGTCGTCGCGATGGCGGTGGCAATTTTCTTCACCCAAGCGGCAATGCAGAGCGTAAAGGGGTGCGAGGATCTGCGCGGCACGGAGTTCCAGGACTGCGTGCAGAAAAACCAAAAATAGCCCGAAGCCTTCTTGGCCTCGGGCTATTCGTTTTCTTGGGGGCTAATCCAGGTAGTCGCGCAGCACCTGAGAGCGCGACGGGTGGCGTAGCTTGGACATCGTCTTCGACTCGATCTGGCGGATGCGTTCACGGGTCACACCATAAACCTGGCCAATCTCGTCTAAGGTGCGGGGCATTCCGTCGGTAAGGCCGAAGCGAAGCTTCACCACGCCAGCCTCGCGCTCCGACAGCGTGTGCAGAACATCTTGCAGCTGATCCTGCAGCAGAGTGAACGAGACCGCATCGACGGCAACGACGGCCTCGGAATCCTCGATAAAGTCGCCCAGCTGGGAATCTCCCTCATCGCCGATCGTCTGATCCAGCGAAATCGGCTCACGGGCGTACTGCTGGATTTCCAGCACCTTGTCGACGGTGATGTCCATCTCGCGTGCGAGCTCCTCCGGGGTGGGCTCGCGTCCTAGATCCTGCAGAAGCTCGCGCTGGATACGTCCCAGCTTGTTGATGACCTCCACCATGTGTACCGGAATGCGGATGGTACGAGCCTGGTCGGCCATTGCGCGGGTGATGGCCTGGCGGATCCACCACGTAGCGTAGGTGGAGAACTTGTAGCCCTTTACATAGTCGAACTTCTCCACCGCACGGATGAGACCCAAGTTGCCTTCCTGAATAAGGTCGAGGAAGGCCATGCCACGTCCGGTATAGCGTTTCGCCAGCGACACCACTAGTCGCAGGTTTGCTTCCAGCAGGTGGTTCTTTGCACGGCGCCCATCGCGCTCGATTTCGCGCAGGTCGCGACGGTTCATAGGGGAAAGCTTCTCGCCCGATTCCTTGATCTCCTGCAGACGATACGCCGCGTACAAGCCCGCCTCAATGCGCTTAGCCAGCGATACCTCCTGCTCAGCGTTGAGCAGTGCGACCTTACCGATTTGCTTGAGATACGCGCGAACGGAGTCTGCAGATGCCGTCAGCTCTGCGTCCTTGCGAGCCTGACGCAACGCTGCGGACTCGTCCTCGTCCCACACGAAGCTACCGTCGTTCTTATCGGTACCGTCTTCGTCGTCGTCCGAGTCATCGTCGTCATCGTCCTCGAGATCATCTTCGAGGTCATCGTCTAGATCATCGTCATCGTCATCGTCGAGGTCATCCAGATCGTCTAGATCATCGAGGTCATCGTCCTCGTCAAGATCATCCAGATCGTCGAGATTGTCCGGTTCGCTGTCGAATTCGTCTGGCTCGTCGGGGGTCTCCTGAGCATTCTGGTCCGCTGAGGTTGCATCGACAGCAGCCTCATCAACCTCAAGCAATTCCTCGGCTGCCTTTGCTGCCTTGGTGCCCCGTTTTGCAGTGGTCTTCTTAGCGCTGGTTTTCTTCGTGGTTTTGCGAGCTGCCTTTTTGGCAGTCTTCTTAGCTGTCTTGCGCGCCGTCTTCTTGGCAGCCTTCTTGGCGGTCTTATTCGCTGCCTTCTTCACCGGGGTGGACGCCTGCTCCTCCGGCTCAGCAGCAGTGTCAGAGACGTTGACGGCATCAACTTGCGTCGGAGTGGCCTTCTTTGCAGCAGTCTTTTTAGCGGCGGTTTTCTTTGCCGCGGTCTTCTTCGCCGTGGTCTTGCGAGCGGTTGCCTTCTTGGCAGTCGCCGACTTCTTTGCCACCTTTCGGGCAGTCTTCTTCGCTGCCGTCTTTTTAGCAACCTTTCGGACAACACCCTGGGCGTTGTCGTCGCTGGTGGTGGTCGAGTCGTTCGCTGCCACTGAAGCCCTTTCGCTCGTATCGCATGGTGCAACAAAATAGCCACATGACGTGGCCACATTCCGAAAAGGAATTGGATCGCACCGGGTTGCGTTAAGCCCGCAACCGTTGGTCTTTGGGGTTAGTCAAACCCTTTACGTGGGAATCGACCGCCCATTATAACTCAAAACGAAATGCGGTGTGGTTTGGGTCCCTAGGGTTTGATGCCGTCGCGCACAGCCATAGCGGCTCCAATGATGCCCGCTTGATTGCGAAGCTTCGCCGGAATGACTTCCTGTTCCACGGTCAAAAGCGGTACCCACTTGTCGGCTTTGCGCGAGATGCCGCCGCCCACGATGTATCGCTGCGGGCTAAATAGGGCGCTGTAGGCATGCAGTACCTCGTCCACGCGTGCCGCCCACTTCTTATAGGACAGCTCTTCGCGATCCTTTGCGGCGGAGCTGGCATACCGCTCCACGTCACCGTTTTCGTCGTGAGGCAGGTGCCCCAGCTCCGAGTTGGGGAATAGATGACCATCGCATAGCAGTGCCGAGCCAATCCCGGTGCCAAAAGTTAGCATCAGAACGGAACCCTGTTTCGCACTCGGATCGCCATACTCAACCTCGGCCAGGCCTGCCGCGTCGGCGTCATTCAACACGGCAATTTCCCGCTCGCCGAGATGGCGCTTGAACAGTTCCTGCATATCAGTGTCAATCCAGGACTTGTCGATATTAGCTGCAGTCCGCGCCTTCTGGTTCTTAACAACCGCGGGGACGGTCACTCCGACAGGACCATCCCACTCGGCCATTTCCATCAGTTTGCGCACTACCTCGGCGACCGCATCCGGGGTCGATGGCTTTGGAGTGAGGATCTTGAAGCGTTCTGTCACCAGCTCGCCCGTTTCAAGGTTAACGACTGCCCCCTTAACTCCGGAGCCGCCGATATCCACGCCAAAACTTAGGTTCTGTGCTGCTTTGTCCTCAGTCATGAACACAACCCTACCTTGACGCTGTCAGGTTTAGCTCGCCGAAAAGTGGCACAGTGGAGGGCATGCAAACCACGGTTAATCCACATGCAGGTAAGACGGCCCAGGCCGTCTCGGAGGTTCTTAACTCCCACTCGGGAAGCTCTGCGCCTCCCAAGCCGGTGCTACTGCGAGTGTTCGATGAGACCTCGACAGCGGGGGAAGACGGGGCGTCACAAAGTAAAGAAAGGTCAACTCCTAAAGACCTGGAGGCCATCGCACTTGTTGTGGGGCGTGAGGCTGCGGGTTTAGTTCGACGCCGCCGTGGCGAACTAGCCGATGATCACGGGCACATTGGCGTGCTGGCGACGAAGACCTCCGAAGTAGATCCGGTAACGGAGGTGGATGAGGCTAGCGAGAGGCTGATTTCCCAACGACTTTTAGAGCACGTGCCGGGGTCGCGGATTCTTGGCGAAGAAGGTGGGTTCAGTGGGGTGTCCGATGAGCTAAGCTCCAGCGATGAAGTGCTGTGGATTGTTGATCCCATCGATGGCACCGTGAACTTCCTCTATGGAGTACCGGCCTATGCAGTCAGTATTGCCGCTGTAATAAACGGTGAACCGGTGGCGGCTGTGGTCGTGGACGTAGCGGCACACGTTGCTTATGCGGCACATGCAGGCGGTGATGCACGGCGCCTAAGCTACGACGACCACGGGAAATTGGCGCAGGTCGAAACTTTGAGGGTCGTGCCTGAAGACAGCGATGAGGCATTGCACAAGGCTCTGGTAGCCACTGGATTTTCGTACGTGGCGGAGGATCGTCGCAGCCAAGCCGAGCGCCTAGTAAGGCTCTTGCCGAAGGTACGGGACATCCGGCGGATCGGGTCGGCAGCATTGGATCTCTGCCGGGTGGCAAGTGGAGAAGTGGACGCATATTTTGAGCATGGTTTGGGGCCCTGGGACCATGCTGCGGGGTGTTTGATTGCCGCCCGCGCGGGGGCAATTTCCGTAGCTCCTGACTATGACGTAATGAAGGAAGAAAAAGCCCTGGTCATGGCTGCGAAGCCGGGGATTGCAGTAGAGCTTGCTCGGCTGCTCGGAGAATAGGTGCGGGGGGAGGTCAAATACCCCAATAGGTAGCCATTGCGCGCGTGAAGGTGACAAGTGGCACGCATGTGCTCTACGATCCGCGACAGCGAGACGTATTTAAGTGATTTTTAGCTAGTGGTTCGGCAGGGGCTGCTGGCTCGAAGCGACTGCACAAGATCGACACGAAGGAACCCATATGGCGACTGACTACGACGCACCACGCCGACGCTCCGAGGACGACATCGAAACCGACTCCCTGGAGGGGCTGAAGGCAGCGGAGAAGGCCGAGCCGGCTGTTTCCGATACGGACGATGGGGAGATCGTCGAGCCTTTTGACGTACCTATGGCGGATCTGTCGGGCGAAGAGCTCTCCGGTTCGGTAATCCCACGCCAGAGCGATGAGTTCACGTGCAGCGTCTGTTTCCTGGTGCAGCACCGCAGCTGCATCGGTGAGACCGTCGGTGACGGCGAGTACATCTGCAAGGATTGCGCATAAGTGGGCTTAATCGAGCCCAGAGGTTAAAAAGACTGTAACGTCTTACAAGGCTTCATTGTCTTAGTAGATTGGGCGACCGAGTTTTTCCAGAACCTCTTGCGGTTCCTTGGTGGAAATGAGCCAGTAGGGGGTGGGGTCGTCCGGATCATTGAGGACGAGCATCGCCATTGTGGGGATCCACCCCTTATGAACAACATAGGCAGCAGGGTCGAGCTGACGACCCATAGCGGCGCGCTTGGCGGTCGGGGGGATTACTAGGCTGCGGCTTACGACGTGAGCGGGGAGCTTTGCCGGCCCCACGTGGAGCCACCGTTCACCAGAACTATCCTCCGTAACTTCTACCTTGGTTCGGGAGAAGTAGATCAACGCCCACACTGCCAATGAGCCGGCGATAGCGAGGGCTACAAACGATGCCCACATCGGTCGGCCCATCTGCGCCTGCCACGAGATGATGGCTACCACT
This sequence comes from Corynebacterium sp. TUM25020, assembly GCF_056388495.1. Lineage (NCBI taxonomy): Bacteria > Bacillati > Actinomycetota > Actinomycetes > Mycobacteriales > Corynebacteriaceae > Corynebacterium > Corynebacterium sp. TUM25020. The sequence continues at coordinate 425,946 of NZ_JBWJFG010000001.1, forward strand.
CCGGCGGCAAATAGCCACCAGACGAGGGGGACTCGCTGATGCTCCGTGTACAGCAGCTTTTCCTGCTGAGTGCCCGATGCCAATTCAAAACTCCTGTTTGCGTGTCTGCTTTGAGTGCTGCCTAGCAATTCTAGCCCTTGGCGGTTCGCACATCGTAACTTCGCCCGGGGACTTGTAGTCTTGGTGACCGTGACCCCTAATCAGACAGCAACAAATAACACTGATTCTTTTGGCAATGACGCCCCGCTGCGTATTGTTCGCCTTGACAAGGATCTGCCCTTGCCACGCCGTGCTCACCCAACGGATGCAGGCATTGATCTCTATACCACCACGGACGTGACCATCGCTCCGGGCAATCGAGAATTGGTTGGCACTGGCATCGCCATCGCACTTCCCGTGGGAACCGTGGGGTTAGTACACCCACGCAGCGGATTGGCGCTGAAGAAGGGGCTATCCATTGTGAATGCGCCAGGCACAATTGATGCTGACTATCGCGGAGAAATCAAGGTGTGCTTGATTAACCTGGATCCCGAGCAGCCGATCGAACTGACCCGTGGAGAAAGGATTGCGCAGCTGCTGGTGCAGGAAGTGAGCTTGTGTGAGGTCGAAGAGGTTGCCAGCGTAGAAGAGTTGGGAGCAACCGTCCGGGGAGAATCCGGTTACGGCTCGACTGGCGTGTAGTCCAGCTGGACAGAGCAGTTCAGAAGACATAGCTCAGAAGACATAGGGTAGAAGATAAAAAAGACGGAGTTTGAGGATGTTTGGGCGCAAGAAGAAGAACACAAGCAATACCAATAAGGATGCCCGTGATGCCGCGAAGGCTGCAGCGGAAGTACAGGAGCAGCCGACCGTGGCGAGCCAGGCGAATTCAGCCGACAATGACTTTGGTCCCTTTGATGGGGATACGGTGAATGTCCACGACTTCGACTTCTCCGATTTCGCCAGAGGCTTCCTAAAACTGGGCTCCATGCGGGTTCCAGTACCCCACGGCGGCCATGTGAGTGTGGAAATGGGGCCGGAGGGGCCCCAGATGATCCACCTAGAGGTCGAAGGCGGTCGCTTCACCCCAGTGGCCTTTGCCGCCCCACGTAGCGGCAACCTGTGGGAAGAGTCCGTCGACGAAACCGTAGCGGGCATGACGAAGGATGGGCTCGAAGTCCACCTGGAAGACGGACCGTGGGGGCCGGAGATCTGCGCGGTCGCTGGTGAGGGCCAAATGCGTGTAATCGGTGTGAACGGTCCCCGCTGGATGTTCCGCGTCACTCTTGCGGGAGAGAAATCCCGCGCGGATGAGATTGCCAGGATCGGCCGGGAGATCATCGCTCGCAGCTTTATTTACCGCGGGAACGATCCGATCCCAGCTGGCCAGCCACTGCCTGTGCAGATGCCGCCGGAAATGTATGAGGAACTGCAGGAGCAACTGCAGCGCATGGCCGCCGAACAGAATGGCGTACCGAAAAGCAATCCGCATGCGCCCGTCGAGAACCAGTAGAAAATGGCAGAAGTTAGCAAACAAGCTTCTCAAGGTAAGCCGGATGAGCAAGGTACCTTGCTGGAGCAAATGGGAGGCCTTTCTGGCCTTGTCTCCTCGACCCTTCCCGTATTGGTTCTTGTACCAGTCAATAGCCAATGGGGGTTGACCCCCGCCCTCATCTCGGCTCTCGGAGTCGCGGTACTCATTTTTGTATGGCGGTTGATCCGCAAGGAGAATCTGCAGCCTGCAATTTCCGGATTCCTGGGTGTAGCGCTATGCGCTGCCATCGCGTGGTTCATGGGAGACGCAAAGGGGTATTTCGCCTATGGAATCTGGTACTCCCTGGTGGCAGGCATCGCTTTCGTGATATCTATCTTCGTACGCTGGCCACTTGTGGGTACGATTTGGCGCGGAATTAACGGGGACGACCACCGCTGGCGAACCAACCGACGGGCCGTGCGTGCATTCAACGTGGCCACATTTGCGTGGGCGCTGGTTTTCTTCGCTCGCTTTGGCGTGCAGCAATGGCTCTATGCCGCAGATAAGACTGACGCTTTGGGTTATACCCGAATTGCTATGGGTTGGCCTTTAACACTGGTCGTCGTTGCCGTGACCGTCTGGGCTGTGAAGGCCGCGAATGAGGCCGAGGGGCGCCACTTGGAAAAGCAAGACATCTCTGAAACTGGCGAAGAAGTTGGAGCCGATGAGCGTCACTAACAAAGAAGAAGTAGTGATGGACCTGGCCGGTCCAGCCAACGGCGGCACCGTGATCGGTCGGATGGACGGGCAGGTTGTGTTCGTACGAGGCGCGCTGCCCGGCGAAAAAGAGGTAACAGTAGAGCTGGATCCGGCGCGCAACACTAAAGCGAAGAAGGGCTTCCGCAGCGGGGTGGCAACGAACATCGGCCAGCCTAGCCCTCACCGAGTAGCGCCGTTGTGCCCGGCAGCCAAGGTTGGTGCAGGATGCTGCAACCTGGACTTTGTCAACGCCGCTGGTTCGTTGGATTATAAAAAGCAAGTGGTGATGGATCAGCTGTCGCGCGTAGGAAAAATCAGCGCGGAGGCTCTGGAGAAGATCACTGTGACCGCCGACAGCCTTCATCCTTTCGCAGGCTCTCGTACGCGAGTCCGGCTGGCGGTTGATGGCGAAGGGAAAGTTGGACAGCGTTCCCGGGGGTCCCACAATGTCGTGCCAGTGAACAACGAATGTGCCCAATGGAGCGCGGAGCTGAAGAACGGTCTGGCAGCAGATATTGAGCAGCTCAGGGAAGCGGGTTTGCTCACTCCACACTCGGAGATTGCCGTTGCTGTCGGCGACGATGGCGCGCGGCACATGGTGCAGTTGCAAGGCTCGCCAGCTAATCAGCGAGTGGCGGCCTTTGGAGACGAGGTACCTACGGTTACCCGCACCGTGCATTACGGGGCGGGGCTTGACCGGGAGTTCGATGTGCAATGGGAAAGCCAGGTACAAGACTTCTGGCAGGCTCACAGCGCGGCTCCGCAGTTCTATTCCTCGTGGATTGCGCGGCATATTCCACCGGTAGCGCAAGGAGAGAAGCTGCAGGGGGAGAGGGTTAAGCGAACTGTCGCTTGGGATCTCTACGGCGGCGCGGGCGTGTTCAGTGCTGCGCTTTCTCGAAAGGTCGATCATGTGGTGTGCGTGGACGTCGCGGGTAGCGCCAGCGAGTCGGGTAAGAAAGCACTTGCCACGGCCGGTATCGGCAATGTCGAATTCATTAGTGGCGATGTATCACGGCAAGTGCTGAGCCTGCCGCGGGGTGATGACGTACACGCTGTAGTACTTGACCCTCCGCGCACCGGTGCGGGAACGCAGACCGTATCCGATATCGCGAAGGCTCGACCGCGGCACGTTGTGCACGTAGGGTGCGATCCTGCCACCGCCGCCCGCGATCTTGGGGCGTGGATCCGCAACGGCTATGAGATCAAGGAGTTGTGCGTAGTGGATGCCTTTGGGCTGAACCATCACGTTGAACTTCTTGCACACCTCGTTCCCGTACGTGGGTCACGCCGTGAGCGACGTAGCTGAGAACGCAACGAGCGACGTAGCGGACAACACGCAGGAACGTAACCTCGAAGGGGATTGTTTTAATTCGCTCACGCGCCGTTAGAATGGACTGAAAATACCATTCGGCGCGAGCATAGGACGGAGAAGAGTAGCTTCACATGGGAATTCTCGACAAGGTGTCCTCGCCCGCAGACCTTAAAGGCTTGGACGCGAACCAGCTAGAACAGTTGGCTTCGGAGATCCGCGAGTTTCTTGTCCAAAAGGTCTCCGCCACGGGTGGCCATCTAGGTCCGAACCTGGGTGTGGTGGAGCTGACTATCGCGATGCACCGGGTTTTTGACTCACCGTCGGATCCACTGATCTTTGACACTGGCCACCAGTCCTACGTGCATAAGATCCTCACTGGCCGTCGCGATCTCTTCGATACGCTGCGCCAAAAGGATGGACTGTCTGGCTACCCAGATCGGGCGGAGTCGCCCCACGACTGGACCGAATCCTCTCACGCTTCGGCCTCGTTGTCCTACGCCGATGGCCTGGCTAAGGCCTTCGAACTCACTGGACAGGTTCACCGGCATGTCGTCGCTCTCGTTGGCGATGGTGCTCTGACCGGTGGTATGACGTGGGAGGCGCTGAATAACATCGCAGCAGCCAAGAAGCGCAGCCTGGTGATCGTTGTCAATGACAACGGCCGTTCTTATTCGCCAACCATTGGTGGCCTTGCCGAAAACTTGGCGGCGCTGCGCCTGCAGCCAATGTATGACCGGGTTATGGATACCGGAAAGAACGCGCTGGGGCGCATGGGCTGGGTCGGTGATCGTGCGTTCCAGGTGATTCATGGCTTCAAGGAAGGCGTGAAGCACACCGTCATTCCGCACGAGATGTTCCCCGAACTCGGCTTGAAGTACATCGGTCCGGTGGATGGCCACGACCTAAACCAGGTGGAAAACGCGCTGCGCTATGCCAAGGACTATGGTGGGCCAGTCATTGTCCACACGGTCACTCAAAAGGGCAAGGGCTTCGACCCTGCCGAGCAGGACGAAGCCGACCAGATGCACTCCACCGGCGTGATCGATCCGATCACCGGTGAGTCCATGGCTAAGAAGACCGAGGGTGCGATCAGCTGGACCAAGGTGTTCTCCAACCACTTGATAGACATCGCCAACGAGCGCGAGGACATTGTCGCCATTACCGCCGCGATGGCTGGCCCCACTGGTTTGGCCGATTTCGCGAAGGTTCACCCCAGTCGTACCTATGACGTCGGAATTGCCGAGCAACACGCAGTGACTTCCGCTGCCGGTTTGGCTCTCGGTGGTTTGCACCCGGTGGTCGCGGTCTACTCGACATTTCTTAACCGAGCATTCGACCAGCTCTTGATGGACGTTGCACTGTTGAAGCTGGGTGTAACTCTGGTGCTCGACCGTGCCGGCATTACGGGTTCTGATGGCGCCAGTCACAACGGCATGTGGGATCTTTCCATCACCGGCATCGTCCCTGGTATCCACGTTGCCGCCCCGCGCGATGCGCACACCCTCGAACGTGCACTCGATCGCGCAGTCGCCATCGACGATGCGCCGACGGTGGTGCGCTTTCCCAAGGGTAATGCCCCGGCAGATGTCCCAGCCATCCGCGAGGAAGCTGACTACGATGTGCTCTTTGAGCAGGAGGGGGATGGTTCCGGAAGCGGTGAGACTGCTCGCCGCAAGGTACTCATCGTCTCTTTCGGAGCGTTGACGCAGCAGGCGCTGGGTGCTGCGCAGGCGCTGTGCGACGCCGACTTCTCCGCTACTGTAGTAGACCCGCACTGGGTATTTCCCACCGCAGATAGCCTGCTGGAATTGGCTCGCGGTTATGACTTGGTAGTGACGATCGAGGACAACGGCGTGCACGGTGGTGCTGGCAGCCAGCTACACTACGACCTCTCTCAGGCAGGAATCGATGTGCCGGTTCGAAACCTCGGCGTACCGCAAGAGTTCTTGGCGCACGCTTCGCGTGGTGAGGTTCTAGAAGAGCTCGGCTTGGATGTAGACACGGTCGTAAAGACCGTCGTTGGCTACGCCGAGAAGCTATAGGAGCGGGCAAAGACGTCGGCAACAGCTGGGACAGCTGCGTCGAGGAGAAGCTCCACTTGCCAAGGACGCAGGCCGAGGCCTGCCCACGAGTCGCCTAGGAGTTCTTCCCAACAGGCGATCGGGTCGGCTGCATTGGTGTATTCGCCAGAGTCCTCGAATAACCAGCAAGCCCAGGCTGCCTTGCGTAGATTTTTCCGCGTCGCGATCGTGTCTAGACGGATCTCAAGTGTGTCGGCGAGATCGAGGGCTGAGTTGAGGATCGCATCGGCGTAGGCCGCAGCGCGTGGAAATTCCTCTGGCCATAGTTTATGGTCCGGAATCCGGGGGCCAGAGTACTGCGGAGCACGGTATTGCTCCATTTCGAGGTCGGAGGGGGCGGAGCTGAGGGCGTCAGAAAAAGCTTCGATGAAGTGCTTATGGGTTCGTGAAGGCAGGTGCGCGCGAGAGCGGCGGAGGGACATCTTCAGCTCCCGTAGGGCAGCGGCGCGATCGTCCTCGGCGCCTCCGGCGATAGATATGAGATCGCGACTGCGCAGAATCGATTCGGGGGAAATATCGCGCTGACGAGCGATCTGGTCACGCTTCTCCCACAGGTCGTGGGCGAGTTTGCGGGCGCTCGTCCGACGCACTGAATTCAGGCCTTTGAGACCGGTCCAATCATTGTGTGCAAGGGGTGTGGCGGTTGCCAGAATGTGGGCGCATTCCTGGGTGTACCAGTCGATGCGGCCTGCATCGGCAACGTCGTTCAATGCGGTTTCCAATAGTTCCACAAGCCATTCGACGTCCAGGGCCGCATAGTTCAACATGGCGGGGGACAGTGGACGACGCGACCAGTCGGCGTTTCCTTTGTCCTTTGGAACCACAATGTCGAAGTAATCCTCCAACATTGCAGAGAGGCCGATACGTTTTTTGCCTAGGATCTGGGCTGCGACTTGCGTGTCGTGGATAGCCGGTGGGTTCCAGCCGAGAGCCAGGAGACAAGGCAGATCGGTGTGCGCGGCGTGGAGCACCCACTCAGACTGGTTAACTACTTGCGACAAACGGCGCGTGGCAGAGGGCTCAGCCTCGGGGTCGATGAGGAAGGTTTCTGTACCTCGGCGCCGCAGCTGAATCACAAATGCACGGTCGTCATAGCGAAATGCCGATGCGCGTTCAGTGTCGATGGCGATGGGGCCGGTGCCCGCAGCCAGTGCGCGACCCGCCGCAGCTATGTGCTCTGGGGAGTCCAAGAGCACTGGGGTACCGGCGGCGGGAACGGACACAAAACTCACAGCAACAACGATACGTCAATAGCAATAAGTCGCTGTCCTAACAGGCTGCGCGAGGCTTTAAGAGTCGTTTGCTGCGGCGGCGGTACCAGCGGTCCGGGTGCCAAAGGGCAATGCGGTGACGCCTTCTGGAGGCAGGCCAGCTACATTAGCCAGCACCTCTGCAAAGGCCTTGACATGTCCGGTGAGGTCAGATCCATTAGCGGTCCATGAGGCGCGAAGCTCAAGTTGGAAGGCTCGTGGAGGGCCGCCGATATCGCCGTAGCGGACGGACGCCGTGGAAGTTACCGTGCCACCGAGATCGGTGTATTCACACTCAGGGGAATCGAGCTGCTCCTTGAGCCAATCCCAGGCCACGTCAGGTAGCAATGGGTCAGAGGCGACGGCTGCATCCATGTCGGCTTGGATGTAGGCGACCATGCGCATCTTCTTGCCTTTCCACTGCTCATCGCCTTGCGGGTCATGCAGCAGAATCAGGCGGCCGAAAGCGTCACCGGCGGGGGTGCCGGTACCGTCTTCGGGGTCTTCTTCGGCGGGTAGCACCTCGAGGCCGATGGCGTGGCTGAGGGGTGCGAGGTTGCGGGGCGGGCGGATGTCTCCGACGCTAATGCCGCGACGCACTTGTGCTTCCGACATGGAGCGCACGGCTTCGTGGAAGTACTTTGGAATCTCAGTCTCTTGGCTCACAAGGCCTAAACCTAGCCTTTAAGGTTTGTCCCATTTGTGAGGCGCGCCGACAACGGTTGTGAATGTCTGCCGGCTATTGGTCGCAGGGGTGTCCCCGAGATTCCCGAGCTTTAGTGAGGCGCTGGCATAATGGCACTTATGACGAGTGAGCTTAGCGATTACACCATCCAGCCTGATCTTGCTGCCGCGGAGGCGCGGCGTCGAGCCCACAAGGACGCACCGTTTCTCGCCGCCGCGCGGGGAGAGACCCCGAGCCGTCGTCCGATCTGGATGATGCGTCAAGCCGGACGCTCGCTGCCCGAATACCGTGAGATCCGCAAGAACCATGGAATGTTGGAATCCTGCTTTAACCCTGAGCTGCTGGCAGAAATTACTCTGCAGCCAGTGCGCAGGCACGATGCCGATGCAGCGATTCTGTTTTCCGACATTGTGGTGCCGCTGAAGGCCGCAGGCGTGGATCTAGACATCGTCGCCGGACGCGGGCCAGTCGTGGAACACCCGGTGCGTACCGCGGCGGAAGTTGACGCTTTGCCGATTGTTGAACCCGACCAATTAGAACAAATTGTTGAGGGCATTGGGGGCGTTCTGAACGGTTTGCGAGACGACCAGGTTCTCATTGGTTTCGCGGGTGCGCCTTTTACTTTGGCCTCCTACCTAGTTGAGGGTGGACCGTCCAAGAACCACGAGGTCACGAAGTCTCTTATGCACTCGAACCCCGATGCGTGGCATGCCTTAATGCGCCGATTGACGCCCACTATTATCCGCTTCCTCCAGGCTCAGGCGGAGGCCGGCGTGGATGCTTTGCAGCTCTTCGACTCCTGGGCTGGTTACCTTTCTGCACGTGAGTATCGAGAGTTTGTGCGTCCTTACTCCACCCAGATTTTCGATGCGATGCGCCCCTATGGCATTCCAATGATTCATTTCGGTGTGGGGACGGGGGAGCTGCTGGGGGATATGGCGCTGGCGGGGCCGGATGTCGTAGGCGTGGATTGGCGAGTACCAATGGATTCCGCCGCTACCCGTATCAGCGCTGCATTGCAGGAAGCGGATCCGACCGCGGAACCCGGCAGTCGCGCCAAGGTTCTCCAGGGCAATTTGGACCCGGCGATGTTGTTCGCCGGACCAGAGGTGGTTGCCCGCGAGATCGCCCGCATTTGTGCCGAGGTTGACCGAGCCATCGAACGAGGTCAGGCGCGGGGCCACATCTTTAACCTCGGCCATGGAGTTCTGCCGAATACCGACCCCGATGCCATCACCCGTGCCTTTGAGGAGGTTCACAAGCGATGAAAGCCAATGAGTTTTCCAGCCACTTTGAAAAGCTAGATACGTCCGGATTGGAGGGACTTCGAGTAGCTGTCATCGGCGGCGGCATCGCCGGGCTTTCCGCAGCCTGGGAGTTGCGACGCCAGTTGGGGCCGAACGCGCGAATCTTGCTTACTGAGGCCTACGACCGTCTGGGCGGCAAGCTGAAGACCGTGAATTATGCCAACGGTCCGGTGGATATGGGAGCTGAGGCGTATCTGGGTTTCCGTGGCGACTTTACGGAGCTGATTGAATCCGTGGGCTTGGGAGATCAGTTGTGCGTTCCCTCCGGCCTGCCCAGCGGCTTCTTTGTAGATGGGGCGCTGGTGGACATTCCACGTCGGACGCTAATGGGGATTCCCTCGCGTGGCGAGGATGTGGTGGAGGTAGTCGGTGCCGCCGGCGCTGCGCGCGTCGACGCGGAGCGCAATGGCCAACCGATGACGTGGACGCCGGGACAGGACACCTCTGTGGGGCAGCTTGTGGAGGCCCGTCTAGGCCGCATCGTGGTTGATCGTTTGGTGTCCCCTCTATTGGGCGGGGTGTACTCCTGCAATGCTTTTGACTTGGGTGTGCGCGCTACGTTGCCACAGCTGGCGGAGGAACTCGATAGGCGCGGTAGTGCCGGGGAATCCTTCTTCCTAGTCGACGCCGTCGACTCCATCCTGTCGCAGCGCCCAGCCCCGCAGAAGGAGGCGAATGGGACAAAGCCCAAGCCCGTTTTCCGCAGCCTCAAGGGTGGCTATGCCAGCCTGGTAGACGCGCTCGTGCGTCACGCCGACCCGGAGGTGCTGCGCAACACCGGCGTCGAATCCATTGGCCGAACCCGCAACGGCTATTACATCGACCCGATCGGAGAGTTCGACGCGGTGATCGTTGCCACTCCCGCCCCTACGGCATCGGCGATCCTGCAGTACATGGCGCCCACGGCCGCGGAAGTGTTGGGAGAAATCGATCTTGCCAGCAGCGTTGTCGTTGGCATGCGCATGGCATCTTCCCACGGCATTCCAGAACGCTCCGGTGTGCTGCTGGGCAATGATGCTCCCACTGAGGCAAAGGCTTTCACGTTCTCGTCTCGTAAGTGGCCGCACCTTGCCGAACGCGGGGGAGCCTTCGTTCGCGCAAGTTTCGGCAGCTTCGATAATCCCTGGCACTTAGACGTCGATAACCGTGCACTGCTCAGCTTCGCCGTGGAGGATTTAGAGCGGATTACCGGTGAGCGGAAGAACCCAGAAGAGTATTTCGTCCAGCGATGGTGGGGTGGCCTGCCACGCTACGGAGTGGGATATATGGAGGCTATCTCCCAGGCCTACGACGAGGTATTGGGCATTCGCGGACTGGCGCTGGCTGGCTCCATGCTTAACGGTGTGGGCGTTCCGGCGTCCGCAGCGTCCGGTGTGGAGGCCGCGCGGGAGATTATCCGCGAGATGGCATGACCCCGGCCACGGCCAAACCCTTGAGCCACAGAAGTGGCGTAAATTCGATTTCACATGCGTCTGTCCCGCGTCATGCGGGCAGCGCGCGAGCACATATCAAGAAAGGCTAAAGAGGCTAAACACCATGACTGAACTGAACGCGCAGGAAATCAAGCGTCTCAACGCCGTCGTTCGCTTCGCCACCTACTCGGTCTTCAAGATCGAGCCTGGCGTGCTGGGGGATCGCTCGGAGGTAGCTGCTGATTTTCAGGCATTCATTGATTCCTTTGAGGATGAGGACCTGGTGATCCGCGGCGTCTACGACCTGTCCGCACTGCGCGCCGAGGCTGACGTCATGATTTGGTGGCACGCAGAAAAGATGGAGGATCTGCAGGTTGCCTACCGTCGCTTCCTCAAGGAAACCAAGCTAGGACAGGCTTGCGAGCCGGTGTGGTCCAACACTTGTCTGCACCGCCCGAGCGAATTCAACAAGGCCCACCTGCCGTCCTTCATCATGGGCGAGGAGCCGGGCGATTGGATCTGCGTCTACCCATTCGTCCGCAGCTACGACTGGTACACCATGGAGCGCGCCGAGCGTTCCCGCCTACTGCGCGAGCACGGCAAGGCCGCTCTCGGCTTCGACGAGGTCCGTGCGAACACCGTCCCGGCCTTTGCACTGGGCGACTACGAGTGGATTCTGGCCTTTGAGTCTCCGACATTGGAGCGCATCGTCGAACTAATGCACAAGATGCGCTACACGGAGGCGCGCCACCACGTGCGCGAGGAAATCCCGTTCTTTACGGGACGTCGCATTAATGGCTCCAAGGAAGAGCTGGCAACCTTCGTGGAATCGCTGGCCTAAAGTCCACTGAGAAGAACCCGATAGCCTGTGGCTAGATCGGATCGGCCTAGATTAGCCCAACCTGAACCAGGCTAGCCGGGACTAGTGCGCAGCTGGCTTCAGAGTCAGTGCGATGCTGTTAATGCAGTAGCGCAAATCGGTGGGGGTGGGGTAACCCTCACCTTCAAACACGTGACCTAGGTGGCTTTCGCACCGGGCACACAACACCTCAATGCGACGCATACCCAAGGAGTCGTCGACGCGGGTGATGACCGCGTCCGAGTCCTTTGGATCGAAGAAACTTGGCCAACCGCAGTGCGAGTGAAACTTCTCGGTCGAGCGGAAAAGCTCCGCGCCACAGCCCTTACAGGCATAGATACCTTCGGTTTCGGTATCCGTGTATTCGCCCTTGAAAGGCGCCTCTGTGCTGGCTTGGCGCAGTACTGCAAATTCCTCAGGGGAGAGACGATCGCGCCACTCCTCGTCGGTAAGAGCGCGGAAATCAGTGGTGGGGTTGAGTTCAACCATGAGTCTTTTCTTCTGCTTCCTTCTTGACTGAACCTGTGGCTTTTCTGTTGTGCTTTTTTACCGAGGTGCGGGGGGATCTATCCCGGTAGAAAAGGCCATTGGTGTGTAGATCTCCCAAGGGGTGGACGTTGTGGCGTCGATCCCCAATAAACCAGAGCACCGAAACCACCGCGGCAGTGAAGATCAATAGAGACCAACCAATTGTGCCTCGCGTGTATTCCGCCACGCGTCCGTAGTTCACCCAACGGTCGGAGGACCAGGTATCGAGGCTGAAGAAGAAATAAACGCCTAGCCAGGCCATGGGGCTGTGCATGATGGAGCGGGAACACAGCACGGTGAAAATCATCGGAAGGAGCAGCATGGAGTAGTACATCTGTCCCAGGCCGCTGATAAGGAATACACCGGTAAGCAACACCCCAGCCGTAGTGGTCGCCCACATTACCGGCTCGCGATCGCGGAAGCGCAGCAGCATGGCGACGGCGACGACCACGCAGATAGCGGCGAGAATTCGCCACAACCAGATTGTCCAGTCGGGGAACCCGAAATACACGCCGACGCCGGGAATGGAGGAGTTCGCGAAATCGCGTACGCCACCGAGATAGGGCAGTAGCTTGTCGACGTAATCGCCACCGTTATTGGTCAGAGGGAAAGCAATGACATTGAGAATGATCGGAATTACCACGCCACCTGCAATTGCAGAGAACTGACGCCGCATAAGCGGGATGAACAGTAGGGGCAAGAACTGCGGTTTCACGGTGATGGCCAATCCGATAACTAGCCCAGCCAGCAGACCGCGGTTGTTAAGTAGCAGCCACAGAAAAAGGGATTGTGCCAGAAGTAGTACGCCGTTGATATTGCCGAAGCTCAGGGTGTTGGAGATTGACTCGGTGCTAAAGAGAAAGAAGATGCCTACCGGCAGCACCCAGGAACTCCAGCGGAAATTAAACAACTTCGTGAGCACCATTACCGCCAGCACCGCCGCCACACCATTGGCGAAGACATACAGTGCACGCGCAGCATCGACGTTGGGCACTATCGACAGCGGACTCAGTAGCAACGTAGCCCCGGGGGAGTAGAGGTAGTGCGGATCCGTTGACGAATAGTCCTGATCATAGATGGCCTCGTGAGCACGGAACTTGTACAGAGCCGAGATGACCGTCCCAAAGTCATCAGTTGCCCGCGCATTCCATGGGAGCACAAACACCCGGTGGATAAAAGTCATCACGGCCAAAGGCCAGAAGACCCAGCACAACAGCCGGGAAGTGTCTACGCGGGTGGAGCTTGTTTTTTCGGCGTTCATCGCCGGTAGATTTTAGCCTCGGATACTACACCAAGCTCCCTGCCACGCCGCAGGTAGTAAACGAAAAAAGGGGCTCGAGACCCCTTTTAAAAAAGTGGAGCGGATGACGAGACTCGAACTCGCGACCCTCACCTTGGCAAGGTGATGCGCTACCAACTGCGCTACATCCGCATTGATCAACCACCGTAACAGTACGGCGACTGCTCGTGCGCGATACTGGGATCGAACCAGTGACCTCTTCCGTGTCAGGGAAGCGCTCTCCCGCTGAGCTAAACGCGCCTTTAAAGTTCACTATGTGTAAAGAATGTGGAGGTGGAAACGGGAATCGAACCCGTGTACACGGTTTTGCAGACCGTTGCCTAAGCCACTCAGCCATTCCACCGCGACAAGAAAGAATCTTGCTCGTGGCCCACTTTAGTGAACCGTGGAGCGGATGACGAGACTCGAACTCGCGACCCTCACCTTGGCAAGGTGATGCGCTACCAACTGCGCTACATCCGCATTGATCAACCACCGTAACAGTACGGCGACTGCTCGTGCGCGATACTGGGATCGAACCAGTGACCTCTTCCGTGTCAGGGAAGCGCTCTCCCGCTGAGCTAAACGCGCTAAAACGACAACCCAAGCCGCCTGAAAGGGCTTGAGCGTGGAGCGGATGACGAGACTCGAACTCGCGACCCTCACCTTGGCAAGGTGATGCGCTACCAACTGCGCTACATCCGCATTCACAGTCACTCTGCTTTGCATTCAAGAGCAATGCATCGTTGCTGCGACAACAAACACTAGCCTGTTAGTCTTGCAGTTCACAAATCACCAGGTAGATAAGCCCTCTGGTGGAGGTTTAGGAGGCATACTAGGTGCTCTAGAACTACATAGATGAAATTTACGGCCAAACCGCTTTTGGTCTTGGCGGTTCGCTGGTGGTAACTTTCATTCCCAGCGGTCAGCAAGGTCGCTTAAGGTTACATAGCCTAAAGGTTCCATAGCTCAGTGGAAGAGCATTCCGTTCACACCGGAAAGGTCGCTGGTTCGAACCCAGTTGGGACCACCATGCACACCGCCTAGCGCAATCTCGCTGGGCGGTTTTTGCATTCCTACCCCCAGCATTCGCCCCCACGCGTGCATGCTTGGGAACCTTTGCGACTACTCACACGACTACCTCTCCAGCGATCGAAGCGTGTGCCCGGCAAAAGGGTTTCAGGCTTCGGCGCTAAGGTGTAAGCAGTGTCGTGACAGAAAGGTTCACCGTTTACATGCCTCGCCGTTTTTCTTCTTTTGGACGCCCGCTCGCCCGCGCCCTCGCAGTTTCAGGTGCGGTCGCAGTCGCTTCCGTTGGGGTCAGCTCTCCAGCTTTGGCCCATGATGTGGTGCTGAAGTCGAACCCGGAGGCCAACTCCACGGTTGACCATCTGCCGGAAAAACTCGTTTTGGAGTTTTCTGGCGAACCGCAGGACGGTTTCAACACCCTCGCGTTGTCCCGCGATGGTGAAGTGCTGTTCCGTGGAGAGCCGAAAGCGGATGGTCGCGAGCTGAGCCTGGACGTCCCGCAGGACGTGCAGGCTGAGAAGGAAAACGGGAAGTACATCGTGGGCTACCAGATCACTAGCTCCGATGGTCACTCGACCCGCGGCAGCGTGGAGTTCACTCTCCAGGCTGAAGGTGGCGACAACAATTCCGATACGGGGAGTGAATCAAAGGAGGGGGCACAGGGGGAGCAGTCTCCGAGTGTTCCTTCCTGGTTATTGCCCCTGGGCGGTATCGTCGTAATTGTAGGTGCTTTGGCAATCGCCATCGCACGCTTTCGTGATGTGAAGAAAGACTAGAAATTCTTTGCCTCATGAATAGTTGACGATTACCTGATCAGGAGAATTCCCGTGAAGAAGTTCCGCTCTGTAACCGCCGCCGCACTGGCTCTGACTACTGCCCTTGCACTTTCCGCCTGCACCCCTCCGCATGAGAACGATGGCGGCACGCGCGAGGACACCGCAACCACCGGTCCGGCCACCCCGAGCATTCAGTCCACACAGGAAGCAGCGACGGACTCCAATGAATCTGAGTCCGCTCCGGAGTCTGCTTCTGAGTCTGATCTCCAGACTGAGGAGTCTGAGATGAACGGTATGGCCACCGATTCCGCCGAGGCAACCGCCTCCGGCGCAGCATCCGCGTCGGGTGCTGCCAACCAGCACGCGAACCACTAGGGTTCGCACAACTTGTCCGTCCCGGGGCGTACCCCGGGTCGGGGAGTGATGGTGGCAGGCTCCCAACGCCTTTTTGAACGAAAGGTTCGTTATGTCTCTGACCTCCCTCAACGCTTCCAAGAAGCGCGCTGCATCCATGGTTGCCATCGCACTAAGTGGTGCTTTGGTTCTGTCCGCATGCTCCGATAGCGGGGAAGACAAGAAGGATTCCTCTACAGCGACTTCAGCGGCTGAGTCCTCCGCAGCTAAGGACGGCGCGAGTGAAGCGAGCGACAATCAAGAGTTAAAGATTAGCGATGCTTACGTCACCGCTAAGGGCTCCGAGAAGTCGATGACCGCAGCTTTCGGCACCCTGCACAATGGCAGCGACAAGGACATCTCGATTTCCGAGGTAAAGGGTGACATCGAAGGAGCCGACTATCAACTGCACACCGTCGATAAGGACGGCAAGATGAAGCAGGTCTCCGAGTTCGTTGTTCCAGCTGGCGAGGACAAGGTGCTCGAACCAGGTGGCGACCACATCATGATCATGGAGGTCAAGGAAGAACTCTCCGCCGGTGACTCTCTAAATCTGACCCTCGTGGACAAAGACGGCAAGGAATACAAGCTCGATAACATTCCGGTCCGCGTCCAGCAGTCCACCCACGAGCACTACGACCACAGTGGTGGCGAGAAGGGTGCCGAGAAGAGTGGCGAAATGGACGGCATGCATGATCACGAGCACATGCACGAGCACAACCACTAATCGCCATGTCTGACCCCGTACATTCGCGCTCTATTTCTTTTGATGCTTCGAATCCCGAGCCCACAGCCTCTAAGCCCGCCATGAGCCATAAGCTCTCCCGACGGGGCTTCTTTGCAGGGCTGGGAGTCACCGGCGCTGCATCGGTACTGGCAGCCTGCAACACTACGGATAACTCCAATGCTTCGACTGGAAGTGATTCCGCTGGAGACGAGGCGTCAATAAGAAAGATCACCTTCGACGGCCCGCACCAAGCAGGCATCCAGGAAGATTCCCAGACCCACGCACTGGTTGTGGCCTTCGATCTCAAGAGAGAGGGCTTGCCGAACGGCGGACTTAAGAAAAACTTGAATCGCTTGATGCGGATTTGGACTGGTGATGCCCGCTCAATGACGCAGGGCGAGACCGCTCTGGCAGATCTTGAGCATGAGCTAACCGTCGCCCCGCAGAACCTAACGGTGACAATGGGGTGGGGGCCGAAGCTGATCAAGGATGCAGGCTTGATGGGTGAGGCGCCTTCCTGGGTGAAGAAGAACCTCAACGGGCTTCCCAAATTCAAGGGCGACAGGCTCAATGAGGATTTTGGTGCCGCCGATGTCGTACTGCAGATCTGCGGTGACGACTTAACGGCGGTCAGCCATGCAGCGCGCGTACTTACTCGCGGCGGACGCGATTATGCGACGCCGAAGTGGACCCAGCGCGGATTTGTCGATTCGCCTACCGGCGAAACCCCCCGCAATCTGTTGGGATTCAAGGACGGCACTGCCATCCCCCGAACAGACAAGGAATACGACGAATCCATCTGGGACGACCAGGGCGGCAGCGCCATGGTGGTACGTCGCATTGTCTTCGATATGCCCGCATGGGAGATGCTGGATCGCCAGTCGCGCGAGATCGTCTTTGGGCGCCACGTGGATACCGGCGCACCCCTGGGAGGCAAAGATGAATTCGACCCAGTGGACCTCAACAAGACTGGTGAAGACGGCCTGCCGTTGATTGACGAGCGCAGCCACGTCGGAATCAGTGCCGGTGAGGGGACGCGTATCCGACGTCGCGCCTACAACTGGGACAACGAGATCACCCCTCTGGGCAACAGCGGATTGATTTTCATCTGCTTCCAGGCCGATCCCGACGAAGCTTTTACGCCGCTGCAGAAGCGGTTGGCAGAGAAGGATCGCCTGAATAAGTGGATTACTCACGTGGGATCGGCGGTGTTCTGGGTACTACCTGGCACCCAAAACGGGGCGTACTGGGGCCAGCAGTTCCTAGAGGGGTAGAATCTACGGTCGTTGAGGACTGTCACCAGGTATGTGACCGTCACTGAAAGCCCGAGAAGGAGCGCGATCTACAAGTGAGTACCCCCGCAAACAACCCAGCCGCCGAAGCGAATCAAGCACCCGTTACCTTCCGAGTGCCAGCCGGCACACCCGCCGGCGCCGCAATGCGCGAGCTGGGGTTGCCGAACAAGGGGCCAGAGGCCATTGTCTGTGTCAAGGAAGCTGAGGGGGACAACGCGGGCCAGTTGCGCGACCTTTCGTGGGCTCCGGAGCAGGACATTGAGGTTACTGCCGTTCCAGCCAACACCGACGAGGGGCGAGGGGTCATTCGCCACTCTTGCGCCCACGTTTTGGCGCAGGCTGTGCAAAAGGAGTTCCCTGGTGCCAAGTTAGGTATCGGCCCTGCCATCGACAACGGCTTCTACTACGACTTCCAGGTTCCAGAGCCCTTCACTCCGGAGGATTTGAACAAGCTGGAAAAGACGATGAAGAAGATCATCAAGTCTGGCCAGAAGTTCGAACGTAAGGCATATGGAGATGTCGAGCAGGCCCGTGCCGAATACACGGAAGAGCCTTTTAAGACCGAGCTGATTGCCGATAAGGGCAATGTGGATCCGGATTCCGACGAAGCCGTCGAGGTCGGGTCTGGTGAGCTGACCGCGTACAGCAACGTCAACCCGCGCACCGGCGAGGTTGAGTGGTACGACCTCTGCCGTGGCCCGCACGTGCCCACCACTCGTTACATCCCGGCCTTTGCATTGACGCGTTCCTCCGCTGCCTACTGGCGAGGTGACCAGTCCAAGGCCGGTCTGCAGCGTATTTACGGCACTGCGTGGGAATCGAAGGAAGCGCTGGCCGACTACCAGACGATGATGGCCGAGGCAGAAAAGCGCGATCACCGTCGCCTGGGCCAGGAATTGGATCTATTCAGCTTCCCGGATGAGATCGGATCGGGCTTCCCGGTATTCCACCCAGCTGGCGGAATTGTGCGTCTGGAGATGGAGGAGCACTCCCGAAAGCGCCACATTGCCTCCGGCTATAGCTTCGTTAATACCCCGCACATCACCAAGGGCGACTTGTTTAAGAAGTCCGGCCACTTGGACTTCTACGCCGACGGTATGTTCCCACCCATGCAGCTGGACGGGGAAACCGACGAGGAGGGCAATGTCACCAAGCCGGCGCAGGATTATTACGCCAAGCCGATGAACTGCCCGATGCACAACCTGATCTTTGCCTCACGCGGTCGCTCTTACCGAGAGTTGCCATTGCGTTTGTTCGAGTTCGGCACTGTGTATCGCTACGAAAAGTCCGGCGTGATCCACGGCCTGACTCGCGCTCGTGGATTTACTCAGGATGACGCCCACATCTACTGCACTGAGGATCAGCTAGAGCAAGAGCTGACCACGGTGCTGGAGTTCATCATTTCCCTGCTTCGCGACTACGGCCTGGACGACTTTTACCTAGAGCTATCCACTAAGGACCCGAACAAATTCGTCGGCAGTGATGAGATCTGGGAGCGCTCCACCGAGATCCTGGAGCGTGTGGCCACCAAGTCGGGTCTGGAGCTGGTTCCGGACCCGGCAGGTGCAGCCTTCTACGGCCCGAAGATTTCTGTACAGGCTCGCGACGCCATCGGACGTACCTGGCAGATGTCCACCGTGCAGTTGGACTTCAACCTGCCGGAGCGTTTCAACCTCGAGTACACCGCCCCGGATGGTTCTAAGCAGCGCCCGATCATGATTCACCGTGCCCTCTTCGGTTCCATTGAGCGTTTCTTTGGCGTGCTGCTGGAGCACTACGCAGGTGCTTTCCCGGCCTGGCTCGCCCCACACCAGGTTGTGGGCATTCCCGTCGCGGACGAGTTCAACGAGTATCTCGAGGACTTCTCCGCCGAGCTGCGTGCGAAGGGCATTCGCGCCGAGGTTGATACCTCCGATGATCGCATGCAGAAGAAGATCCGTAACCACACCACCGGCAAGGTTCCTTTCATGTTGCTGGTCGGTGGCCGGGACGTAGAGGCGGGAGCAGTGAGCTTCCGCTTCCTGGACGGCACTCAGGTCAACGGCGTTCCGCGCGATGTTGCGTTGCGCATCATCTCCACCTGGATCAGCGAACGTCGCAACGATCAGCCCAGCGCGGAACTGGTTCAGCCGTTGGCGGAGGCATAAGGAGGAAGGCCGCAGTGGCAGACGCGTACATCGACGAGGGCGCTGGCTCTCAACCGGACCTGCAAGGCGGCTTGGAGCGGCTGTGGGCGCCGTACCGCTCCCAGTACATTGCGAAGACGACACGCTCTGCGGATCCTTTTTCGACGCTGCCCGAGCAGTCGGATGAGGACGCCCTGATCGTCGCCCGTGGTCAGTCGGTGTACTGCGTTTTGAATCTGTACCCCTATAACCCCGGGCACATGCTGGTGGTTCCTTATCGCCAGGTTGCCGACTACACCGAGCTAACGGATGAAGAAACCGCGGAGCTAGCGGAGTTTACGAAAACTGCGCTTAAGGCTCTGCGAGCTGTATCGAAGCCCGATGCAGTGAATGTCGGACTCAATCTGGGCAAAGCTTCCGGCGGCTCAATTCCGACACACCTGCACCAACATATAGTGCCCAGGTGGGTCGGTGATGCTAATTTCATGACAGTCATGACGGGTGCCAAAGTGCTGCCGCAGACGCTGCGGGGGACGCGCGCACTGTTGGCCGAAGCTTGGGAAAGAATCACTCGTTCCGCCGACTAGCGTGTCACGATTTTTAAGGGAGAAAAACTTCAGCGATGCTTAGTGTGCACGGCCGCGGTCCCGCCGCGGTCATCATTGAACCGATCGCCCGGACACTGCACAAGCTGGGGATCTCCCCAAATGCAGTGACAATCTTCGGAACCCTCTTGGCGATTGGTTTCGCACTCTGGCTCATCCCCACGGATCACCACTTCGCGGCCGCGGTACTGATCGGGCTCACCGTCGCCACCGATATGGTGGACGGCACTATGGCGCGCATGCGCGGGGGAGGTACCCGCTTCGGCGCTACCCTTGATGCCACTTGTGACCGTCTCAGCGACGGCGCCATCTTCGGTGCACTGGTGCTGTGGTTTGGCCTGCAGGATCCCACCAACGAGGTCATGATGGCTGTCTGTCTGGTGATCCTCGTTGCCAGCCAAGTCACCAGCTATGTAAAGGCGCGCGCCGAAGCCTCCGGGATCAAGGTTGTTGGCGGCCTCGTTGAGAGGCCGGAACGCCTCATCATCTCGTTGGTGGCCGTGGGCCTCGGCGGGCTAGGGATACCCCATGTATTGGCGTGGGGACTGTGGATCCTAGCTGCCGGCTCGCTGTATACGGTCATCGAGCGTTTGGTTATCGTCGCTCGTTCCGACGCCGCATCTCAGACCATCGCCGCACCCGAGGGAGCCCGGGAATTTCCGTCGGATGGGGGTGGAAACAAGTGAAGGAGAAGCTCACTGCCGCGGCATATATCGCGGGTTGGAAGGTGACCTCCAGGTTGCCGAAGCCATTGGCGAAGGTTTTGTTTGAATGGGGCGCAGACGTGGCGTCCAAAAAAGGCAAGGGGCCAGAACAACTCCGCCGCAACCTCGCCCGCGTCGTCGGACCAGAAAACGTGACGCGCGACCTCGTTCGTCGCTCCATGCGCAGTTATATGCGCTATTGGCGCGAGGCCTTCCAACTGCCTGCGATGGCGGGGCGTGAGTTGGCTGAGGAACTTAACCGCAACTTCGTTCCGGGGTCCCTTGAACTATTGCATGCCAGCGCGCAATCGGGACGCGGGACGGTGATCGCACTGCCACACGCCGGTAACTGGGATATGGCCGGAGTATGGCTGGTCCACCACTATGGCACCTTCACAACTGTGGCAGAACGGCTGAAGCCGGAGAGCCTCTTCGAGGCATTTGTGGAGTACCGGGAATCTCTTGGGTTTAAGATCATTGCGCTGACCGGATCGGCGGTGCCGCCGCTGGAGCAGATGGAGGAAGTCTTGCGCGGCGGTGGGACGGTGTGCCTCATGGGGGAACGGGATCTGACTGGGCGCGGGGTGGAAGTGGAGTTCTTTGGGGAAAAGACCTCCATGCCAGCTGGTGCTGCATTGTTGGCACAGCGCACCGGGGCGAATCTGTTCACTGCTCGAGTTGCCTTCCGCGGGGGCTCGACGGATCCCTCTCCGGTACGGCGCGGTGGCCCCGAAACCTGGGAGCACGAGGTTACACCGGTGGCAGTAGACGGGCAGACTCTGCAGCAGATAGTGCAGGAAATGGCCGATAATTTTGCTCGCGGAATCGCCCAGGATCCGCAGGATTGGCACCTGCTACAGCCACTGTGGTTTGCGGATCTCTCACAGTCTCGGCGACAGCGTCTCGGGTTGGAAGAGTCACCAGGGGAGGACGCATGAGAATCGGGATGGTGTGCCCGTACTCCTTTGACGAACCGGGCGGCGTGCAGATTCACGCCATTGACCTCTGTACTGAGCTGCGGAAGCGCGGCCACGAGGTAAGTCTGATCGGGCCGGGTAAGTCAGCTGATGGATTGCCGGATTTCGTGGAACTGGGCGGTTCCAGTATTCCTATCCGCTATAACGGTTCCGTTGCGCGTTTGAGTTTCGGTCCGCGTACAAAGAAACATCTAAAGCAGTGGATCCGTGACAATCAGTTTGATTTGCTGCACATCCACGAGCCGAATTCGCCGTCTTATTCGATGATGGCTATGGCGGTGGCCGAAGGGCCTATCGTAGCGACGTATCATGCGTCGGCCAGTGAGTCGAAGGTTCTTAAAATGGCTCTGCCGTTTTTGCGCCCGTACCTGGAGCGTATCCACGGTGGCATTGCGGTGTCTGAGGAGGCACGGCGCTGGCAGGTCGAAAACCTGGCTGGCGACCCGGTGCTTATTCCCAATGGGGTGGAAACCAATGTTTACCGCGGCGCACAACCTCTGGCCGGTTTGGATTCGCCGGGGGAGCACCGCCCGCGTCTGATGTTCCTCGGCCGCTTTGAAGAGCCCCGTAAGGGACTGCAGATTTTGCTTGAAGCGATGCCACGCATCGTTGCGGAAGTTCCGCAGGTAGAGCTGATAATCGCAGGTGGTGGAGATATGGATGCCCTGGTGGAGCGTGTGAGGGATTTGGGGCTGTCGGCCACCGTAGGGCTTGGGCCTAGTGACGCCCACGTGCGGGTGCTCGGGCGTGTGAGTGACGCAGACAAAGCCAGTGCGCTCAGCGCCAGCGATGTTTATGTGGCGCCGAACACCGGCGGTGAGAGCTTTGGAATCGTCCTTGTTGAAGGTATGGCAGCCGGAGCCGCGGTGCTTGCCAGCGATATCCCCGCTTTTGAAGCCGTGGGGCAGCACGGTGCTTCCGCGCGCTTATTTAGTAATGGTTCGGCAGCTGATCTGGCAGACAAGGCCGTGGGGTTGCTGCGCGATGACGCCGCCCGGAATTCGTTGGTGGCAGCGGGTTCGACGCGAGCGGTGGATTTCGACTGGCAGACGGTGACCGATCAGGTGGAACAGGTCTATGACACTGTGACCGTCAAAGGCAGAAAGGTGACTTTGGCATGATCACTCTCCCCGTGTGGGTATTTATCGCCTCGCTGGTGCTGATCTTGGTTGTCTGCATCGCTATTTGGGCATCCGGAATGGCTAGCAGGCTGAATCGACTGCACATTCGCACAGACTCGGCTCGCGTCAGCCTGGAGGGCGCGCTGCACTCTCGTTCTAGCGTTATCGCTGCGTTGCAGCCGGAACTGGGGCAAGAAGTAGCAAAGGTGAACCGGGTGGCTCTGCGAGCTACCGATATGGGGGCACGCAGTGAGGTGGAAAACGAACTACTTGGCGTGCTCAAGCAGGAGGTATGGTCCAACCCCAGTTTTCTGGAAGCCTCCGCAAAGGTAGACCTGGCCGCGCGTTTCTACAATGACGCAGTATCTGACACCCTAAGCGTGCGCACTCGTCCTTTGGTGCGTGGACTTCGGTTGGCAGGTCGTGCGCCGCTTCCGGAGTACTACGAGGCATTACTCTCTAGTCCTGCGCCCTCCCAAGGTTCGTCTTCACAAGGCTCTTCACGGGGCTCTTCACAAGACGCTTCTCAGGATTCTCCGAAAGAGACTGGCAGCGGGGAAGACCAATAAGCCAATCCCCAATAGCGGGATCGGGAACTAGACAGGTTAGACTAGAACCGATCTAACACTCTTCAAAGATGGGACATTAAGCATCGTGACTACTAATTCTCCTGTTGCGAACACCGGCACCGCTCGCGTGAAGCGTGGCCTGGCTGACATGCTCAAGGGCGGCGTCATTATGGACGTCGTTACCCCGGAGCAGGCAAAGATCGCCGAGGATGCCGGCGCAACCGCCGTCATGGCGTTGGAGCGCGTGCCCGCCGATATCCGCGCTGAGGGTGGCGTTTCTCGTATGTCCGACCCGGACATGATCGAAGGAATCATTAACGCCGTTTCGATCCCGGTAATGGCTAAAGCACGCATCGGTCACTTCGTCGAGGCACAGGTTCTGCAGTCCCTGGGCGTCGATTTTATCGATGAGTCCGAGGTACTGACCCCCGCCGACTACAAGAACCACATCGACAAGTTCGACTTCGAGGTTCCTTTTGTCTGCGGTGCTACGAACCTGGGCGAGGCTCTGCGTCGCATTAACGAGGGCGCAGCGATGATTCGTTCCAAGGGCGAAGCTGGCACCGGAGACGTGTCCAACGCTGTGACCCACATGCGCACCATCCGCGCGGAGATTAACCGCCTTACCTCCATGGCTGAAGATGAACTGTACGTTGCAGCCAAGGAACTGCAGGCTCCTTATGAGCTGGTTCGCGAGGTCGCCGCAAATGGCAAGCTTCCGGTAGTACTGTTCACCGCTGGCGGCATCGCCACCCCAGCCGACGCAGCGATGATGATGCAGCTAGGCGCAGAGGGCGTATTCGTTGGCTCTGGCATCTTTAAGTCCGGCAACCCGGAGCAGCGTGCTCGCGCTATTGTGCAGGCCACCCAGAACTACGACGACCCGGCAACGATTGCCAAGGTATCTCGTGGCTTGGGTGAGGCTATGGTGGGCATTAATGTCGACGAGATCCCGCAGCCGCACCGACTGGCAGAGCGCGGCTGGTAATGAGCCCGCACCGTCCGAAGATCCTGGATGTCCTGGATCTGGAGCGCATCGACCGCGACATCTTCCGCGGCAGTCCACTGCCGTCGAAGTTGGCACGTACCTATGGTGGACAGGTTGCCGCGCAGGCTCTGGTTGCGGCTACTCGCACAGTGAGTGACGAGTTCAGCGTGCATTCACTGCATGGCTACTTTGTAGGTCCTGGTAATCCCGACGTGCCGACGGTGATGGTGGTTGACCGGGTACGCGACGGTCGCTCTTTTGTCTCCCGCTCTGTCAAGGTGTTGCAGGACGGTAAGGCAATTTTCATTATGCAGGCCAGCTTCCACATCCGGAACGATCATGGTCCGCAGCACTCCGACGAGATGCGGGCAGTGCCAGATCCGGAGTCCATTGTGGTGGATACCGATTCTCTGAGTCGAGTGCAGCGCCTTTTCCGCGACGAGTGGGCTGATTGGGATGTTCGCATCGTTCCTCCGGAAGACTACGAGCACAACAAGTACACGGCTTCCCAGCAGGTGGTGTGGTTCCGTACTAAAACCCGGTTGCCGGATGTGGACACCTTGCACGTGTGCACCCTGGCCTACATGTCGGATATGACGTTGTTGTCCTCGGCGCTGGTACCGCACCGTCCGGCGGAGTTCCAGGAGGCCTCGCTGGATCATGCCATGTGGTTCCTGCGGCCTTTCCGCGCTGATGAGTGGCTGTTGTACGACCAGATTTCCCCGTCCGCACACGGCGGACGAGCACTGACGCACGGAAGAATCTTTAACCAGGAGGGTGACCTTGTGGCTGTGGTGACTCAGGAGGGTTTGACCCGCAGTCTGCGCGAAGGTGCCCAGTCGGTTCCGTTGAAGGAGCAATAGAACATTGATTATTGGCGTGCTAAGCGTTCAGGGCGGCTTCGTTGAGCATATGCGCAGCATTGAACGTTTGGGTCATGAGGCTCGCGCTGTGCGTCGAACCGAACACCTAGAGGGGCTGGATGGTCTTATCCTTCCCGGCGGCGAATCCACCACCATGTCCAAACTGCTAGAGCTCGGTGGAATGCTGGAGCCGCTGCGCGCCGCGATTGCCGACGGCCTGCCGGTGTTCGGTACTTGTGCTGGATTGATTCTTTTGGCCGACCGGGTTCTTGATACTCGTGCTGACGCCCACAGTCTGCACGCAATGGACATCACAGTCAGACGTAACGCATTCGGTCGGCAGGTGGATTCTTTTGAGACGCAGCTGCCGTTCGGAGATATCGACACGCCCGTGGAGGCCGTGTTTATTCGCGCTCCCAAGGTGGAGGAGGTGGGCGATAGTGTCGAGGTTGTGTCCTCCTTGCCAGATGGAACTATTGTCGGGGTACGCCAGGGGCACGTACTGGGATGTAGCTTTCACCCGGAACTTTCCGAGGATGACCGGGTGCACAGCTACTTTGTGCGGATGGTCGAGGAACACCGCGCAGCAGACTAACTGTGGTGGTGCGGTGAGAGGACGTCACCAAAAAATACGATGCGTGTGACAGGGCCGGTGCGGAAGGGGTCTAGTATGGACTCGATAAAGACAAACCCGACTACCGAAAGAGGAACATGTCCGGCCACTCCAAATGGGCAACAACTAAGCACAAGAAGGCTGCCAACGACGCGAAGCGTGGTAAGGAATTTGCCAAGCTGATTAAGAACATCGAAGTGGCGGCTCGCACCGGTGGTGGCGATCCCAGCGCGAACCCAACGCTGCAGGACGCAATCACGAAGGCCAAGAAGTCCTCGGTACCCAACGACAACATTGAGCGTGCCCGTAAGCGTGGTTCCGGTGAAGAGTCCGGTGGCGCGAACTGGGAAACCGTCATGTACGAAGGTTATGGGCCCAATGGTGTAGCGATGCTGATCGAGTGCCTGACTGATAACCGCAACCGCGCTGCAACCGATGTACGTACCGCTATGAATAAAAACGGCGGCAACATGGCCGATGCGGGCTCGGTGTCCTACTTGTTTACGCGCAAGGGTGTGGCCGTGCTCGAAAAGGGCGAGTACAGCGAGGACGATATTCTGATGGCCGTGCTGGATGCCGGGGCGGAAGAGGTTAACGACATTGGCGACAAGTTCGAAGTCGTGTGTGAATCCAGCGATATGAACGCGGTGCGCGACGCGCTAAAGGCAGCAGAAATCGATTACGACTCGGTTGAGCTCGACTTCCGTGCCTCCATGGAGGTTCCGGCGGATGCGTCCACCGCAAAGAAGGTATTTAACCTGATTGATGCTCTGGAAGATTCCGACGATGTACAAAATGTGTTCACCAATATGGATTTGAGCGACGAGGTACTCGCGGAGCTTAACGACTAGTTTTGGAACACCTGTGCTATTCTTGGTGGCACGATGAGTATTCCACACAATTCAGCCTGGGGGAGTCCCGCCGGCGGTCCGACTTCGCTGGCGGGACTGCGGGTTATGGGGATCGACCCTGGGCTGACTCGCTGCGGACTTTCCGTAGTGCAAGCGGGGAAGGGGCGGGCTGTGTATCCCGTAGCTGTGGGGGTGGTCCGCACTCCAGCGGACATGCCGCTGGAGCGGCGCCTGCAGAAGCTTTTTGAGGCGGTAGAACAATGGTTCGACGACTACCAACCACACGTTGTAGCACTAGAGCGCGTGTTTGAACGGTCGAATGTGTCTACGGTGATGAATACTGCCCACGCCTCCGGAGTGTTGATGCTGGCGGCGGCCAAGCGTGGGGTAGAAGTGCACATGTACACACCTAGTGAGGTG
Source organism: Corynebacterium sp. TUM25020 (assembly GCF_056388495.1). Lineage (NCBI taxonomy): Bacteria > Bacillati > Actinomycetota > Actinomycetes > Mycobacteriales > Corynebacteriaceae > Corynebacterium > Corynebacterium sp. TUM25020. The sequence goes on from NZ_JBWJFG010000001.1 coordinate 452,931, forward strand.
AAGAAGTCCATCAGCGGCAATGGGCGGGCGGATAAGGGGCAGATGACGCGCATGATTACCCGCATCCTGGGGCTCAGTGAACCGCCAAAGCCACCGGACGCGGCGGATGCATTGGCACTGGCCGTATGCCACTGCTGGAGGGCACCGTTGAACCATCTAGTAAAGGGGAAACCATGATCGCATCGCTGCGCGGAACCGTCATTGACAAAGGTCTCGATTTTGTAGTCATCGAGTGTGGCGGTGTGGGCTATGAGTGCATGGGCACGGCCACAACCATTGGCGACTTGCCACGCGGTGAGGAGGTGTTTGTGACCACCGCTATGGTGGTGCGCGAGGATTCCCAAACCCTCTACGTGTTTAAAGATCGCGACGAAAAACGTGCCTTTGCTACGTTGCAGTCCGTCTCCGGCGTGGGAGCACGGCTCGCATTGGCCATTTTGTCGGTGATTTCGCCACAGGAACTAGCTTTGGCTGTTTCCAATGGTGACCACAAGACGTTGCAAAAAGCTCCTGGCGTGGGCAAGCGCTTGGCAGAGCGCATGGCGGTGGATCTCAAGGGCAAGGTTGCAGATCTCGGTGAGATTGCCGACGGCATTGCTGCGGGTATTGCCGGGGCTACCGGGGCTGCCGCTGATGTGCAAGCGGTTTCCTTCGGCGTACGTGAGCAGGTCATCGAGGCGCTCACGGGCTTAGGCTTCACCGAATCCAAGGCGCAGAGTACCGTCGAGAACGTATTGGCGCAGTGGCCAGAACAGTCGGCTCCGGATGCCTCCGCACTTCTACGAGCCTCACTGGCAGCTATCAAATAGGCAGCCGGACAAGCTGGACAAGCCCGACAATAGGGAAGGCATCAAAGAATCATGAGCGACATCGAGCGGACAGAATTCAAACTACCGCCAGGTATTGGCATGAGCTCAGCCCCCGGAAATGCATCGGGAACTGCAGCTACCGCACAAGGTGGCTTCGTTCAAAACGCCGATCTGAACCCCCAGGAAACCTCTGGGGACACCGATATCGATACCTCGCTACGACCTAAGTCTTTGGACGAGTTCATCGGTCAGCCGAAGGTGCGCACTCAGCTGGATCTGGTGCTCGGCGGCGCCCGCTCTCGCGGAGTCACACCGGATCACGTGCTGCTGGCTGGACCGCCCGGTCTTGGCAAAACTACGATGGCGATGATTATTGCCCAGGAACTTGGCACCTCCCTGCGCATGACCTCCGGTCCGGCATTGGAACGCGCGGGCGATCTGGCCGCCATGCTTTCTAACCTCATGGAGGGCGATGTTCTCTTTATCGATGAGATCCACCGCATGGCTCGTCCCGCCGAAGAGATGCTGTACATGGCGATGGAGGACTTCCGCATCGACGTGATCGTGGGCAAGGGGCCAGGAGCAACTTCTATTCCCATTGAGATCGCCCCGTTTACCCTGGTCGGCGCAACAACCCGCGCGGGTATGCTGACCGGGCCGCTACGAGATCGGTTCGGCTTCACTGCCCAGATGGAGTTTTACGACGTCGCGGATCTCACCCGTGTTGTCACACGTGCCGCGGGGATCCTCGGCGTTGATATTAACGGTGACGCCGCAGCAGAGATTGCCTCGCGTTCCCGCGGAACGCCGCGAATTGCCAACCGCTTGCTACGCCGAGTGCGCGACTTCGCGGACGTAAATGCGGACGGAAAGATCACCCTGGAGGTGGCGCGAGCTGCCTTGCTGGTGTTCGACGTTGACGAGTCCGGACTGGATAGACTCGACCGAGCCGTCATCGAAGCCCTGGTGAAGGGCCATGGTGGCGGGCCGGTGGGCGTCAACACCCTAGCCCTAGCGGTAGGGGAAGAACCGTCCACGGTCGAAGAAGTGTGCGAACCCTACCTTGTGAGGGCAGGCATGGTGAGCCGTACCCCACGAGGGCGAGTGGCTACTGCGGCGGCATGGCGACACATTGGATTAGAACCGCCGGAGGGCACCATCGGGCTGTAGTCGAACGAGTAGGGCGATATGGCAAGATTGTCACTATGCCAAATGACATTATTCTTATTGTCCTCGTCCTTCTGGTCTTTGTCGGCTTGCCGCTGATTCAGATCCGCAAGCAGAACAAGCGGCTACAGCAGGTTCGTGACTTCCAAGAGCAGCTGGGCCCGGGCATGGTTGTAAAGACGACTTCGGGTTTGCACGGTCGCGTAGCGCACGTGGGGGAGACCACGGTTGATCTGGAGATCGCCAAGGGAGTTGTGACCACCTGGGAAAAGATCTCGATCCTGGAAACCGTGGATGCTGTGGAACCCGGTTCCCAGCAGGAAACTCAATTGACTGACCGCCACGTAGAAAAGTCGGATAACCACACCGACGACTAAGGAAATTCGTGGCAAAAATCCCCCAAGAGTTGGCGCTTTAAGCAGTGTCTGGTGTTTAAAACACCCCTGGCAAGGCGCTAGTATCACGGGGTTAGATGTTTTACTACACCGGCGGCACCCCATGCGCGGCCGGATTGCAGGAGTAATTTAGCGGTGGCAAAGAAGAAAAAGAGAACAGCAGCGCGGAGCGGATTCGCGTGGCCGAAGCGGGCGATTGCCGCGTTTGTGGTGATCGTCCTCATCGTGCTGGGCTTAATCATGTTCACGGGCAATAAGTCTTTCGGCCCCAAGCTGGGCATTGACCTGCAGGGCGGCACCCGCGTGACACTGGTTCCGCAGGGAGGTACGCCCACCCCGGAGCAACTGAATCAAGCGCGAACCATTTTGGAAAACCGTGTGAACGGCATGGGCGTTTCCGGCGCTTCGGTGGTGACCGACGGCAATAACCTAGTCATTACCGTGCCGGGCGAGGATGCGGGTGAAGCCCGCACTTTGGGTAAGACGTCACAGCTGCTGTTCCGCCCGGAGTCCCAGCCAGGTGCACCAACCAAGGACTTCCCGAAGGTTCTGCAGAAGATGGCTAACTCTTGGGTGCAGCAAGGCATCATTAGTGAGGATCTTGCCAACGAGCGCCTGGATCGCATGGTGAAGGCTTTCCCGCAGCTGGGGCTGAAGGATGCACCTAAGAAGATGAAGGTAACGTCCAAGCCCCTGCCGGAACCAAAAGATTCCGTGGAAGAGCAGGAACGCCGCGATAAGCAGGTAGAAATTCTCAAGGCAGACCGCCAGAGCACGGATGGCAACAAGCAGCAGGCCGCCGGATCCCTGATGGACTGCGAGAAAAACGATCCGATGGCAGGCTCCGATGACCCGGCCAAGCCGTTGGTTACGTGTAGTGACCAGGGACCGATGGTTCTGGGGCCGGCGCCGCTACTGAAGGGCGAAACCGACGAGAAGAACGGTGAGCGCCTGACCGGCGAAATGATTGATACGAACTCGCAGATTACTGGCGGCCTGCAGCCGAACTCGGCACAGATGGCCATCACCTTCAAATTCAAGACCGGTGACCAGACCCCGGGTGGCGAGACCTGGTACGCACTTGGTCAGCAGATGATGGGCAAGCGCGTGGCTATTACCCTGGACTCCAAGGTCATCTCCGCACCACAGATCCAGTCGCCAACACCTCCGGGGGAGGTCTCCCAGATCACCGGTAGCTTCTCTGAAAAGGAAGCTCAAGACCTCGCCAACAACCTGCGCTACGGTGCGCTTCCGTTGAGCTTCGTCGGTGAAAACGGCGAGCCAGGTGGTACCACCACTACGATCTCGCCTTCACTGGGTGCGGCATCGCTGAAGGCTGGCGTGATCGCTGGCCTGGTCGGACTAGTGCTCGTGGGGTTGTACGCCCTGGCTTACTACCGCGGCCTGGGCTTTGTCGCAATTCTCTCGCTGATTGCCGCTTTCTCTCTGGTGTACGGATTTATCGTCCTGCTCGGCCGCTGGATCGGCTATAGCCTGGATCTTTCGGGCATCGCTGGTCTGATCATCGGCCTCGGTACCACCGCGGACTCCTTCGTCATCTACTTCGAAAGGATCAAGGACGAGATCCGCAATGGATCGACCTTCCGTTCGGCTGTGCCACGCGCCTGGCAGCGGGCCCGGAGCACCATTGTTACCGGTAATATCGTCTCCCTGATTGCCGCTGTGATCCTGTACTTCCTGGCGATCGGCGATGTTAAGGGCTTCGCATTCACCCTGGGACTGACGACCTTGTTCGACCTCTTGGTCGCATTCCTGTTGACTGCGCCGCTGCTGATCCTGATGTCCCGTCGACGTTTCTTCGCCTCGCCGAAGCTCAATGGCCTCGGTGCCGCCTACCGCGCGGCGGAGCGAAAATACGGCCGCAAGCCGCACGAACACGCTCTCCGTTCCAAAGCCGCAAAGACCTCGAGCAAATCCTCTGAGACTTCCGCTGATGAGGACGCCGAGCAGGACAGTCAGGAAGACACTCGAACAGAGGCTGAAAAGGCCGACGAGACAGACGTAAAGGCGTCACCAGATAAAGACAGCGACGAGAAGGTTACCCCGACCTCCAAGAAGAAGGAGGGGAAGTAAATGAGTAAGGCTGACACCTTGAGCGCTAAAAATGCCCCGGAGCTTTCCGCCACAGAGACCAAACCAGTAGACGCTCCCGATGCAAACGCCGGTGGTTTCTTCGAAAAGCTATACAACGGCAACGGCGGATTCCGTATCGTACAAAACCGCGGGCGCCTCTATGGCGTACTCGTTGCGGTTCTCGTAGCCTGTCTGGTTTCGATTGTGGTGCGCGGCTTCAGCCTGGGCATCGACTTCGAAGGCGGCACGCGCATGACCATGCCACCGGCTGGTGGCGCCACCGAATCCAGCGTGTCCGAAGTTTTTGAACAGGCCACGGGAATTGCCCCGCAGGCTACTCAAACCGTGGGTAGCGGCGACGCTGAATCCATCGAAATCACCTCGGAGCGCCTGTCCGAAGAGCAGATCCGCGAGGCTCGTTCTGCACTGTTCAACGAGTATCACCCGAAGAACAACGCCGGAGAGGTAACCCAGGACGCAATTAGCGATTCCACCGTCTCCGAGTCGTGGGGCGACAGCATTACCAAGAAGATGCTCATTGCACTGGGCGTGTTCTTGCTGGTGGTCTTCCTGTACATTGCCGTGCGCATGGAGCGCGACATGGCGATCTCCGCGATCCTCTGTCTGCTGATTGACCTTACGGTCGTGTCCGGCATTTACGCACTGATCGGCTTCGAAGTATCGCCGGCTACGGTGATCGGCCTGCTGACGATTCTGGCTTACTCGCTATATGACACGGTCGTCGTGTTCGACAAGGTGCAGGAAAATACTTCCGGACTATTCGGCTCGACCCGTGCGACTTATGCCGAGGAAACAAACCTGGCGATCAACCAGACCATTATGCGCTCCATCAATACCTCCATCTTCTCGCTGGTTCCGATCGCCTCTCTGCTGGTCGTAGCTGTGGGAATCATGGGCGTGGGTACGCTAAAGGATCTGGCATTGGTGCAATTCATCGGCGTGATCGCGGGTACGCTTAGCTCGATCTTCTTCGCCGCACCTTTGTTGGTTACCTTCAAGATGCGTCAGAAGAAGTACAAGCAGCACGAGGCTCGCGTGGAGCGCGCTCGTTCCCTTGCAGCGGAGGAAGACGACGCTGTGGTTGCCGAAGAAGCTGGGGAAGCTGAAAGCGCCATGGACAAGGAGAGCGCTCACGATACGGTAGATGATGACGCCGCAGCGGCAACTGCAGTTAGCTCCAGCGAAAGGATCAGTGGTTCTGCCAAGCGTGGGGTTTCCAGCCCGAACGCTCGAATGGAGTCCGCACGTCGCAGCTCGCACAGCGCTGAGGACTCCATGGAGGACTACAAGCGCGAAGCCGGGAACGAGGACGCCGGGCGATCTTGGCGTCCGGGCATGTAGTTAGCACTGACCTCAATCATCCACAACTTGTCTACGGGGAGGCGACCAGTGAACCGCAAACGGCACACAGGCGGGTCGACGAAAGCGACCATGGTGCTGGCTCTATCCGCCGCTCTGGCAGCTGCGGGTCTTGCCGGCTGCGGCAAAGACGCTGGTGTTGCTAACACTCCCGAGCAGTTCGGCTATGTCCTGTCGAGCGACCTGGTCACCTCCAATGCGGGCACAGGTGTTGGCGTGGCAACGGACGCAGCGAAAGTATCCGCCCGTCTATACCCGGGAGCATTCATTTCCGGGCCACGTGGTCAGATTCTGCCCAATGGCGACTTAGTCACTGCAAAGCCTGCGCCGGGCAACCCGCGGCGCGTGGACTACACCATCAATGAGAAAGCGACCTACTCCGATGCTAAGCCGGTAGTTTGCGATGATTTCTTGCTGGCGTACAAGGCCAGTACTCGCCCCGATCTCTTCGGCTCCGATATGCCATTGTTCGGTCAGGTAGAGCAAGTGGAATGTGCCGCAGGGGCAAAGAAGTTTAGCGTGCATTTTGCGGATAAGCGCGGAGAGCGCTACCGCGAACTCTTTGGCCCCGGCACGGTTTTGCCGTCCCATACCGTGGCGAAGAAGGCAGGGGTAGACGATATCGTCACTGCACTTAATTCTTCCGATGAGCAGACCCTCACTGATCTGGGTCGGGCGTGGCAAGACGTCTTCTCTTTCGACAAGACTAACCCGGCCGACGTGCCGACTTCGGGGCCGTACAAGATCAGCGGCAAGGAGGAAAATGGGTCGCTGAAGCTGGAGAAGAACCCCGAGTGGAAGGGCGTGGAGCCCGCCCAGACTCCGTTGTACTTGTGGCCGCGTGATGCGGACGTTAAGAAGCTTGCGGACAATAAACAACTTTCTGTCGTAGATACCGAGCAAGGGGCTGGCGATAAGCCAGGCAAGGTAGCAAGCGACCTAGGGCTGAATAGTGACGATTTCCGCGTCGTTGAAACCAACGCGGAACGCACAGATACACTCCGCCTTTCCGGTTTGGGCGTATTGCAGGATCCCGCGGCTCGTCGCGCATTCAATGCCTGCATCGACCGCAAGGTTTTGGCCGGGGAAGTGGAAAAGGAGACCGGCGCGGCGGTGCAACCCACCGGACTGCGCGTCATCGGACCCGGTCACCCTCTGCGGGGATACCTCAACGACATTAACGATGCAAACACCGCCGTCGACATTGAACAAGCGCGGACGTTGCTGAACGGACAGACCATTCGGATTGGTTTCCTCGATAGCGTTCCGCGGTATAAAAAGATTGTCGACGCCCTGTCTTCTCAGTGTGCCAAGGCGGGCGTAAAGATCGAGGCCGTGCCCCGCAAGTCTGAAAACTATGGGCTACTTGGCGTAGATTACGACGTGGCATTGGATACCCGCTCGGCAATAGGCCGCAATTCCGAGGTGAACTCCACCCAGGCTTCTCCGTTGAAGGGGATCCGCGCCGCGGAAGCAGTTCTTGCCGAGCAAGCCATCACCCTGCCACTAGTGACCGAACCACGCACCATCCTGGCTGAGATTCATGCCGCGAACGTGTTGGACAGCACCTCTGATTCGGGAGTGAGCTGGAATATGGACCGCTGGATCGAATCCGACGAGCCGGTGGCTACTGGCCGGGCTTCTGACCAGCACGATGATGGAGCCGTAGGAACCGAAGCCACGGAACCTGCCAACCCTAGTGAGCACTACGAAACCGAGCAGCACGGCTAAGCGCCACAAGAGAAGAGGACCCGAGAGCTTGACTTCTGCCAAAGAAACAGCCAACGCAACAAGCACCGAACAACCGGAGTCTGCCGCCAAGGCACTCCGCCGTCTCATCAGGATCGTTCCGGACTTCCCCTCGCGCGGAATCGTCTTTGAGGATCTCACTCCAGTACTGGCTGATCCCGCAGCGTTCAAAGCCCTGGTGAAGGATCTGGCAAATCACTGCCGCAACTACGACATTGACCTCATTGGTGGTTTGGATGCGCGCGGTTTCCTCCTCGGCAGCGCCGTCGCTTACGAACTGGGGGTGGGCATTCTAGCAGTTCGAAAAGGCGGTAAACTGCCACCTCCTGTCCACCACGTCGACTACGCTTTGGAGTACGGCACGGCCGCCCTGGAGATCCCCGCCGGTAATGCCATTCCGCTGCAAGGCAAGAATGTGTTCCTCATCGACGACGTTTTGGCCACGGGCGGAACGCTGAGCGCGTCTCGGGAACTGCTGGAAAAAGCAGGGGCGAATGTCTGCGGACTGGGCGTGGTGCTAGAAGTGGCTGCGTTGGACGGCCGCGATCGCCTCAAGGATCTGCCACTTTATGTGGTCGATCACTCTGGCTGACCCGCTCGGCTGCTTTGAGACGTAGGTGGCGTCCACAAAAGACCCACAACTACATAGAACAAGCTAGAGAAACATAGGCAGGATGTAAGCGGTAATGAGCAACGAAAAGGGTTCGCTATGGATGGCGGCCCGCATCGCGCGCAGCCTCACCGGCACCGGGAAACCGAAGATTAATCCGGTTCTGGGGCCACTCATTTCTGTGCACCGACGCTTTCATCCGCGTGCCGATCTGGCTCTGCTCAACCGCGCATATACGACGGCCGAAAGGCTGCACGAGGGCGTTAAGCGCAAGTCGGGTGAGCCGTACATTACCCATCCGCTCGCCGTGGCAACTATCGCCGCCGAGATAGGTATGGATACCACCACGGTGGTCGCAGCACTGCTGCATGACACGGTGGAGGATACGGATTACTCGCTGGAGGATCTTTCCCGCGATTTCGGCACAGAGGTCGCACGTCTTGTAGATGGCGTCACTAAGCTCGACAAGGTAGTGCTGGGGTCCGCGGCGGAGGCAGAAACGATCCGCAAGATGATCGTCGCCATGTCCGAGGATCCGCGCGTACTGGTGATCAAGGTGTCGGATCGGCTCCACAACATGCGCACGATGCGCTTCCTGCCACCAGAAAAGCAGGCTAAAAAGGCCCGCGAAACCCTTGAGGTGATCGCTCCGCTAGCGCACCGCCTGGGCATGGCGACGGTGAAGTGGGAGCTAGAGGATCTCGCCTTCGCCATTTTGTACCCGAAGAAGTACGACGAGATCGTGCGTCTCGTTGCTGACCGGGCTCCGAAGCGTGACCAGTACCTGGCCAAGGTCAAGCAGGAGATCGAGTTGGCAATGTCTCGCAGCTCTCTGCATGCCACCGTGGAAGGCCGACCGAAGCACTACTGGTCGATCTACCAGAAAATGATTGTCCGCGGCCGCGACTTCGACGAGATCTTTGACCTGGTCGGGGTACGCATCCTCGTGGATAGCGTGAAGGACTGTTATGCCGCGGTTGGTGGGATCCATACGCTATATCAGCCAATGCCGGGACGTTTTAAGGACTACATCTCCTCGCCCCGCTTTGGTGTGTACCAATCGCTGCACACCACAGTGATTGGGCCCGATACCAAGCCACTGGAGGTGCAGATCCGCACCCATGAAATGCACCATAATGCCGAATACGGCATCGCGGCGCATTGGCGCTACAAGGAAACTCGCGGCAATAACAATAGCGAGTCGCAGGAAGTAGACCAGATGGCGTGGATGCGCCAGTTGCTGGATTGGCAGAAGGAAGCAGCGGATCCGAACGAGTTCCTGGATTCGCTTCGTTATGACCTATCCACCAACCAGATCTTCGTATTCACTCCAAAGGGAGATGCGATTACGCTGCTGAACGGCTCCACACCGATCGACTTCGCTTATGCGGTGCACACGGAGATTGGGCATCGCTGCATTGGCGCGAAAGTCAACGGCAAGTTAGTGGCGCTGGAATCCAAGCTTAAGACGGGCGACAAAGTAGAGGTATTCACCTCCAAGGATCAAAACTCCGGCCCGTCGAAGGACTGGATGAACATTGTCGTCTCCCCACGGGCGAAGGCGAAGATCCGTCAATGGTTCGCCAAGGAACGCCGTGAAGAAGCTGCAGAAAAAGGCCGCGATATGCTGGCCGCGGAGGCACAACGCGGTGGCCTTGCGGTGCACCGTTTGTTTACGCACGAATCGCTGCGATTGCTGGCCAGCGAACTTAACTACTCTGACGTCGAGGCACTATATACGGCCATTGGGCGGGGAGAGATCACAGCGGGGAACGTATGCCACCGCCTGGTTGACGGGGTGGAGCCGGAATCCGAGGCGGATGACGTTTTACATTCTCGCCCCGCCACATCGAAGATTGCCAACACGCCACAGGAAGGGCGGGGAGATGGCTCCGGCATCCTAGTTCAAGGTGAGTCGGATTTCTCTGCCAAGCTGGCAAAGTGCTGTACTCCAGTGCCAGGCGATAAGATCTTCGGCTTCATCACGAAGGGCGGGGGAGTTAGTGTCCACCGCACCGACTGCACTAACGCCGAGAAACTACATCAAGAGCCACAGCGCATCATCGAGGTTTCGTGGGCAAGCAGCTTCCACAACGCGGTGTTTATGGTGACGATCCAGATCGAAGGACTGGATCGCAATGGATTGCTCTCCGAGGTCACACGCGTTGTATCGGAGCAGAAGGTGCCGATTATTGCCACGAATTCGCACACAGCGGGCGACCGGGTGGCAACGATCCGCTTTACTTTCGAGGTGTCGGACACGAAGCAGCTGGGCTACATGATGAACCAGTTGCGCAATGTCGAGGGTGTCTATGACGTCTACCGTGTGACGACCGGCGGCTAGAAGGATCTAGCCCCTCCGGTCACGTTGCATCTTGCGCAGTGGGACTTAACGCGGTCGGATTTAGCGCGGTGGGAGTTAACCCAGTACCGCGGACTCGATCTTGATGTCCTCGGTCGGGGCTGCATCACCCTCCGGTGCCTTCTCCATCAGCTTGTCGAGTGCCTTTAGACCCTCTTCGTCGATAGTGCCGAAGATGTTGTACTTCGGCGGCAAGGTGGTATCTCCCGTTACCAGGAAGAACTGACTTCCGTTCGTGTTCGGACCGCTGTTGGCCATGGCCAGGGTTCCGCGCTTGTAGTTGACGGGAGTTTCAGCCTTGTCCTTCTTAACTCCGTTCGTCGGGTACTCATCCGGGAACGAGTAGCCTGGGCCGCCTGCACCGGTGCCCTCCGGGTCACCGCACTGCAGGATGGTCATGGAGTCAGACTTGACGGAACGGTGGCACTTGGTGGAATCGTAGAATTTCTTCTGCACCAGATGCGCGAAGGAATTCGTCGAGCACGGAGATTTATCGTTGGCCAGCTCCAGACCAACCTTCTCGCCGTTCACGGTGAGAGTCACCTTCTGGGTGCCATGTGCAGAAACGTCATTGCCGTCCGGCAGACCAGCCTCGCTGAGCTTGCCCTTCGGGTCCTTCTTGTACTCGCACTTGACGCTATTGCCGTAGGGCTTCAGAGGCCCCTCGGGGAGTGCTGCGGTTTCCACTTCCGGCTCGGAGGTCTGCTCGTTGCTTTCGGCGACCTGATCCTCATCTTTATCGGAACTATAGGTGGAAGCGAACCAGATGCCACCTACGATAAGGACCAGCACGGCGAGGGTGGCGAAAACCACGCCCAGAGGAGCGATCTTGGCCTTGCGTTCACGAGACTTCAGAGCCTTCTCCAGCTCCTTTAGCGCCTCGTCACGCTTGGCCTCGTTCGGGTAGTTCTTTTCAGACACGTTTTCTAGAGCCTTTCTTCTGCTAGATACGGTGATCCATTATGCCTTATGGAGAGCACGAATCGGGCACAAGGGCACGCCCCTCGATGAGCTTTCGCTAGGGTGTAGTGGCATGAGCACCAATTACTCCGACCGTCCCGTAGCCCTGCCGGAGACCACGCAGATCTTGAGCTTCGCCGCTGGACCCTTCGAGACCAATTGCTATGTTTTGATTGATGGTTCTGACGCCACTTCGGGGGAAAACTTCCCGGCGGTCGTTATCGATCCTGGGTTAGGTGCGTACGAGCGTATTCAATGTCTCGCCGCCGAACACAACTTCAAGGTAGAGAAAGTGGTGCTGACTCACGGCCACATTGACCACATCCGAGACGCGGGTGCCTTTGGCGTGCCGGTGTTCGTTCACGAGCTGGATCGTTTCATGTTGGAGATGGATCAGGCAGCCAGCCCGCTCGCGGTACCTTTCGACGTGGCCAATATGCCAGCTATTGAGGATATTCATCCCCTTGAAGACTCGATAAGCATTGGCGGTACGGAGTTTGATATCCACCACATGCCCGGTCATTCCCCAGGCCATGTGATGTTCCGCGTGGATGGGCTGATTATCGGCGGCGATGTCCTTTTCCGCGGGGGAGTGGGGCGTACCGATCTGCCTGGTTGCTCGCCGGAGGACATGATGCTGAGCTTGAAGAAGCTGACTACGGATTTTGCGGACGAAGACATCGTCTTGCCGGGGCACGGACCGCACACCACCATCGGCGAGGAGAAGCGGACGAATAGCTTCCTGGCAGCCGTAAAGTAGCGGTTTAGTAGACTGTTTCTTTGTGACTGAGAGCGACAAGAAGCAACAGAAGGCTCAGAAGCCTAAGACCCAGAAGTTTAAGGCCCTGAGCGCGCCAAAGGGCGTGCCAGATTATTTTCCGCCGACGTCAGCGGAGTTCAAGGCGGTTAAGGACGCCTTTACCTCCGCGGCGCACACGGCAGGTTATGAGCACGTGGAGTTGCCGATCTTTGAGGAGACCTCATTGTTTGCTCGCGGTGTAGGTGAATCCACCGATGTCGTATCGAAGGAAATGTATACCTTTGCCGACCGGGGTGGTCGGTCGGTGACCTTGCGGCCGGAGGGCACTGCGGGCGTCATGCGCTCCGTCATTGAGCACAATCTGGATCGTGGACAGCTACCCGTCAAACTGGTCTACAATGGCCCGTTCTTCCGTTACGAGCGCCCGCAGGCCGGTCGCTACCGTCAGCTCCAGCAGGTCGGCGTGGAGGCCATTGGCGTGGACGATCCCGCGCTGGATGCCGAGGTCATCGCGCTGGCTAACCGCTGTTTTACCTCCATTGGCCTCACCGGTTTTCGCCTGGAGCTAACCAGTTTGGGCGACTGGGATGACCGTCCTGCATACCGACAAAAGCTGCAGGACTTCCTGTCAACCTTGCCCCTGGATGAGGAAACTCAACGCCGTGCGCAGCTGAACCCGCTGCGGGTGCTCGATGATAAGCGTCCAGAGATGCAGGAGATGCTGGCGGATGCACCGTTGATGCTCGACCATTTGAGTGATACCTCCCGCGAACATTTCGAGACCGTGACCGGGCTGCTTGATGATTTGGGAGTTGATTACACCATCAACCCGCGCATGGTGCGCGGACTCGACTACTACACAAAGACCTGCTTCGAGTTCGTTCACGATGGACTGGGTGCACAGTCCGGCATCGGCGGCGGCGGACGCTACGACGGCCTGATGGCACAGCTGGGCGGGCAGGATCTTTCGGGAATCGGCTTTGGGCTGGGCGTCGATCGAGCTTTGCTGGCGCTGGAAGCGGAGGATAAGCAGGCGTCCACAGGCAGAAGGGTCGACGTCTACGGCGTGGCACTGGGCGCAGAGGCTAAGCGCCGCATGGTGAGCATCGTCAACGACCTCCGTGGCCGTGGCATTTCGGCCGATATGTCCTACGGCGATCGCGGGCTCAAGGGCGCGATGAAGGGAGCGGATCGCGCTGGCGCTCTGTATGCCCTGGTGCTGGGTGATAAGGAGTTGGCCGAGGGGACCGTGACGGTGAAGGATCTCGCAGCCCACGAGCAACACGAGGTAGACCTGGCAGCAGTTGTGGAGCTGTTGGCGGAAAAGACAGCCGAGGGTTAAACCGGCGTCGAGTTCACACAGTTCACACCATTGCCCCCGCGTAACACCACGCGGGGGTATTTTTGGTGAATTAAAGATTAATAGAATTGTTACCTAACGTGAAGGTACAGGTCAGGTGCGGATCGACTCGGGATAGTGCACGGACAAAAGCGCGTAACGATGGTTAGCTCTCATTCGTTGTAACACCTTCTTTTTACGCAATTGTTTGCGATTGACGATTTCCAACGAGGAGAAAGCCCCAAGTGTTTAAGTTGTCCCGCCGCAGTTCCCGCGCCGTCGTGACTTTCGCCATGGCGCCCGCCCTTGCCCTCGCGGGCCTGAATGTCCCCGCGTATGCAGCTGAGTCCGACCAAGTCAGTCTCAACATCCTCGGTGTTACCGACTTCCACGGTCACCTGTCCCAGGCAAAGGACCGCGAGGAAAACATTTCGGAACCCGGCGCGGCAGTGATGGCCTGCTACATCAACAAGGAGCGCGAGGAGAACCCGAACACCAGCTTTGTTTCTGCGGGTGACAACATCGGTGGCTCTCCCTTCGAGTCCTCAATTTTGAAGGACGAGCCCACCATTGAGGCACTGAACAAGATGGGGCTGGAGACCTCCGCAGTAGGTAACCACGAGTTCGACAAGGGGTGGGATGACCTCGAAGGCCGGGTTGGTGTGAACGGCGACAAGTTGGCAAAGTTCCCCTACTTGGGCGCGAACGTTAAGGGCGCACAGCTCGCCCCTTCTAAGGTCATCGAAAAGGACGGCGTGAAGATCGGGTATGTCGGTACCGTGACTGACACGACCTCTGAGCTCGTTTCTCCAGACGGCATCAAGGGCATTAGCTTTACCGACCCAGTGGCCGCCACTAATGCAGAGGCACAGCGCCTGAAGGAGAGTGGAGAGGCTGACGTTATCGTGGGTCTGGTTCACGAGGGCATGGACAACACCGGATTCTCTGACAAGGTGGATGCAGTAATCGCTGGCCACACTCATGTTCTGCGCAAGCTGGACGGCAAGCCGGTTCTGGTGCAGCCGGCCAATTACGGAATGGATCTGGCTGACATTGACATCGTCTATGACAAGGCCGCCAAGAAGGTCGTGTCTGTTACCGCCACCAACCGCACCGCTAAAGACATGATGGACCGCTGTGGCTCCACGCCGGATGAAGAAGTGGCGAAGATCGTCACCGCAGCGAAGAAAAACTCGGAGATCGAGGGGGAGAAGGTTGTCACGAACCTGAAGAACGATTTCTACCGTGGTGCAGACGCCGGTGCTGAGACTGGCACCAACCGCGGCACCGAGTCCTCCCTGAACTCCATGATCGCGGACGCCACCCTGTACGGTGTAAACAAGCTGACCGACCTGAACGCCGACATCGGTGTTATGAACGCAGGTGGTGTGCGTGAGGACCTGGCATCCGGCGAGGTGACCTTCGCTGAGGCATTCGCCGTCCAGCCGTTCGGCAACTCCCTGGGCGTTGTGGAGATCACTGGTGAGGACCTGAAGAATGCTCTCGAGCAGCAGTGGCAGCAGGGTGGCAAGCGTCCGATGCTGTCGCTCGGTCTGTCCAAGAACGTGCAGTATGCCTACAACCCGGATGCTGCGCAGGGCAAGCGCATCTCCTACGTCACCATCGACGGTAAGCCCCTGGATCCGACGAAGACCTACCGCGTGGCGGGCTCCAGCTTCTTGCTCACCGGTGGCGATGGTTTCGATTCCTTCGCGAAGGGCAAGTTCCAGGACGCAGGGCAGATCGATGTCGATGTATTCAACCGCTACCTGAAGGACAACTCGGATATCTCCATTCGCCCGAACCAGACCTCCGTCGGCGTGCAGCTGTCCGGCGCTGGCGTGGACGAGGCTCAGGTGACCGACGAGGCGCTGCGTGGGACCATCCTGGCTCCGAACAAGGACGTCACCGTCAACCTCAGCTCCCTGAGCTACACGGGTCCTGAGGCAAAGCCGAAGACGGCGACCGCCAAGTTCCTGCGCTGCGAGGGTGAAAAGGCCATCACTGTCGGTGAGGCTTCCGAAGATATGGACAACACCATCACCGACTCCCGCGACGAAACCGGCAAGGCCACCGTCAACCTTACCGTTCCAGAAGAGGCTGCGTTCCTGCAGATCACCACCGATGCTGGCTCTAAGCTGAACTACCCGATCTCCGTCGAAGGCAAGCTCGATGTCGATCGTGGCTGCGGTGCAACGTCGGACGAGAAGCCGGGTGCAGAAGGCTCCCTGTCCGGTTCCTCCACCGGCGGCATCATCGGCACCATCCTGGGCATCCTCGCCGTGATCATCGGTGGCGCAACTGCCATCGCTTGGGTGCAGAACCACGGTGGCATCCCGACCCATATCCTGCCGAAGTGGGCTCGCGACCTGCTCCACATCTAATCACCTGACATCAACACTGATTCACCATTTCAGCTCTCGCACCTTTAATGCGGGGGCTGTTTTCACCAGAAAGCTTGAAGAAATATGAAGGCTCGTTTCAGAACCATCACCTCCGTCGCAACGTTCAGTGCTATGGCGCTCGGCGCCAATATCCTTTCTGTTCCAACCGTAGGAGCAACCCCCGCTGGCGATAGCGTCGTCATCAGCGCTGTTTACGGTGGCGGCGGAAACTCCGGCGCCACCTTGAAGAATGACTATGTGGAGCTTTTCAACCCAACCGATAAGCCCATCAGCCTGGACGGCTGGACCGTCCAATATCTTTCCGCAAAGGGAAATAACAATGGCCACCCTGTTGCCCTATCCGGCACGATTCAGCCGAAGTCGTTCTACCTGATCAAGGGCGCTGCGCGTAATGGCGGTACCCAGGACTTTGTTTCGGACGCCACCGGGGACAACCTGGATCTGAGCGGTTCCAATGGCACCGTCGTGTTGAGCGACACCGCCGACAAATGGGCTGCAGGTAACCCCGCGATCGACATTGTGGGCTACGGCAATGCGCAGGTGAATGAAGCTGCCGGTACTGGGACTCTGAGCTCCACCAAGGCAGCAGCTCGTGCTGCCGATGGCAAGGATACCGACGACAATAGCGTCGACTTCACCGTCGGCGCTCCAGCTCCACGTTTCAGCGGTGGTAATGCTCTTGATCCCAATGCGACGGCACCGGAACAGCCGGAAAATCCCACTAAACCGGAACAACCGGGCGAAGCAGAGCAGAAGAAGATCTCCGAGATCCAGGGCACGGGTGCAGAGTCCCCGCTGGTGGACAAAGAGGTAAAGACCGCAGGCTGGGTAACCGCTAGCTACCCTTCCGGGGGATTCGATGGCTTCACGATTCAGGAGGGAGGCACAGCCAAGCTGCACAAGCCGGGAGAGGCCTCCCAAGCTGTGTTCGTCTACACCGGCAAGAATGGCACCCCAGCCGACCTGGGTAAGTGCGTCGTTGTTACGGGCAAGGTAGGAGAGCACGCCGAATCTACGCAGATCGGTTATGCAAAGTACACCGAGTCCACCAACCCTGCCGAAGACTGTGGCGAAAAACCAGAACCAATCTCTGATTCGATCCCGCTAGACGAGGAGACTCGCGAGGCAAATGAGCACATGCTGTTCAAGCCATCTGCGACGTACACCGTCACCAACAACTACAACCTGAACCAGTACGGCACTGTAGACCTGGTGGAAGGTGACAAGCCCCTGTACCAGGCAACTGCCATGGTGGCGCCCGGTGCGGAAGCTCAAGCTTATGAGGCCGGTAATGCCAAGCGCGTCGTTACCCTGGACGATGGCGCGACGCTGAATTACTTCCGCAACAAGGACGCGCAAAATACACCACAGCCGTACCTGAAGACGGCGGAGGGTATCAAGTCGCTGCGCTCCGGGGATCAGGTAAGCTTCGCCAACCCGGTGGTGCTTTCCTACAATTTCAAAACGTGGGGATTGCAGCCGACACGTCAGGTCACGGGGGATACTGCCCAGGCTGACCTGCCGATCAACTGGGAGGATTCACGTCCTGCCGAGGAACAGGGTCCGAAGGCCGTCGGCGGTAGCCATTCCATTGCCAGCTTTAACGTGTTGAACTACTTCACCGATTTGGGGCAAGGCGAGGCCGGCTGCAAGGCTTACAACGATCGCGAAGGCAACCCCGTAGCTACTGATTCCTGCAAGGTTCGTGGAGCCTACTCGGAACAAGCATTCAAGGACCAGCAGTCCAAGATCGTCAAGGCAATCAACACCCTCAACGTCTCCGTTTTGGGGCTGGAAGAGATTGAGAACTCCGCTCGCTTCGGCGCGGACCGCGATGCAGCACTGAAGCACCTCGTTGATGAGCTCAACAAAGCTGGCGGAAATTGGAAGTACGTGCCAAGCCCGAGCAAGGTGGCGAAGAACGAGGATGTGATCCGCACGGCGTTTATCTACCAGCCGGACAAGGTAGAGCCGGTCGGGGAGTCCAAGATTCTCGACGTTAACGCCTTCGACGGGATTGCCCGTCAACCACTGGCTCAGCAGTTCAAGAACAAGGGCGCGGCTGATGACCAGGCATTCGTGGCGGTTGTCAACCACTACAAGTCCAAGGGGAGTGTAGCCAGGGGAGACACTGACACCGGCGACGGCCAAGGCAACAACGCCCGTCTGCGAGCCGACATGTCCCGCGAGCTGGTGAAGTGGTTGCGCGAGGATCCCGATCTCAAGGACAAGCCACAGTTCGTGTTAGGAGACTTCAATGCTTATGCAAAGGAAGAAGCAATCAGCATCATCGAGCAGGCGGGCTACACCAACCTCGAAGATAAGTACGAGGCAGGCCACTCCTACCAGTTCGGCGGACGCTTGGGATCCCTGGATCACGTGCTAGCCAATGAAAAAGCAACGCAACTGGCCACCGGTGCGGATGTCTGGGACATCAACGCCGACGAGTCGGTGGCGTTTGAGTATTCGCGCCGGAACTACAACGTGGTGAACTTCTATGAGCCGAATGTCTTCCGTGCTTCGGATCACGATCCGATCAAGGTGGGCTTCAATGCTCCGGGGGCTGACCCGAAGCCGACTCCGGATCCGCAGGAGCCGGGCGACCCCGGTAACCCCGGCAACCCCGACAAGCCGGGTGGATCTTCTGGGTCCTCGGATACCCCTGGTTCCACAGGATCTTCGGGTTCTAGCGATAACCAGAAGGGCGAAATCAGTGGCTCGGCCAAGGCTGGCATCATCACTACAATCATCCTTGGCATTATCGCCCTGGGCGCTGGCGGCGCCGGCGTATGGGGTTGGATCAACCACCTGATTCCAGCCCACGCTGTGCCAAGCTGGCTGCGGCCTTTCCTTCCTCCGCAGCGCTAGGGCAGTATCTAGGCCACTATCCAGGGCGTTTAGCGCTGGAAGTCCTGGTGGCAGGACTTCATAGTGCCACCCTGGTAGCCGCGCATAAACCAGTCCACGCGCATCTTTGAGGATCCGTGGGTCCATTTGTCAGGGTTAACTTCCTGCCCGGCGCTGGACTGGATGGCGTCATCACCAATGGCACGGGCGGTCTTAATTGCCTGCTCGACCTGCTCCTGGGTGAGGGGCTCCAGGAGAGCTCCCTCGCCCTTATCTGCGTTCTGGGCCCACACACCGGCGTAGCAGTCGGCTTGGACTTCCATTTTCACCGCATTGGAGTCCTCGCCTGGATTGTTGTAGTCGCTTAGCCCCAGGTTCCCTTCCAGCTGCTGAATGTGGTGGCCGAACTCGTGGGCAGTGACGTACATCTGTGCGAACGGTCCATCGGAACCGCCCATCTTTTTTAGCTCCTTAAAGAAGGGCGTGGACATGTACACCGTCTCGTCGCCTGGGCAGTAGAAAGGCCCTGTGTTGGCGAGGTTTGCCGATCCGCACCTGGTACTGGTTTGGCCTTCGGCAATCACAAGCCCAGGCTTGGTGTAATCGATCCCGGCTTCCTCGGGAAGTGCTCGGCCCCAGAAATCGTCGACGGAAGTCGCGGTCGCCAGGATTCGGCAGTCGTCGTCCTTATTCGCGTCATCGGCGGTCTTGCAGTGCTCGAAGCCTTCACCCTGCCTACTATTACTGACGCCCGCACGCTGGTCGGAGGCATTGTTTCCACCCAACATTCCGAGTCCGCCGTTAAAGAGGAACACCAGAATGGCGGCAACGATGATTCCCGGAATGCCGAAGCGGCGAGCGAGGGCGCCAAAAAGTAGGCCGGTAAACAGGCCGCCGCCCCCACCTTGGTTGCCACCCCCGCCCCCGAGGCCGAAACCGCCTCCGCCGGAGCCGGTACCTCCGCGCTGGCCACGATCGGAGTAATTGTTCAAATTATTGTTGAAAGTCACAAGTGAATCGTGCCATACCTAGGTGACATATACAGCCTTATATGGACAAGGTAAGCTGTAAGGTCGAAAAAGGCTCAAAAGCTAACACTAGCTAACACTTACGCGAACAATAACGAGGAAGGACTCTGAGGAACGTGCTGCGCACACACCTTGCGGGCGAGCTGCGCCCAGAAAACATCGGCGATGAAGTGACCTTAACTGGCTGGGTCGGTCGTCGACGCGACCACGGTGGCGTCATCTTCATCGACCTGCGCGACCGTACCGGCGTGGCACAGGTCGTTTTCCGTGAGTCCGAGGTAGCCGAGCGCGCGCACGACCTGCGCAGCGAATACTGCCTCAAGGTCACCGGCGTGGTCGAATCCCGACCTGAAGGATCGGAGAACCCAAACCTGGCTTCCGGCGGCATCGAGGTCAACGTTTCCGAGCTGGAAGTTCTGAATGCCTCGGCTGCACTACCGTTCCAGATTGACGATCCTTCCACCTCCGGTGAGGTGGGCGAGGAGACTCGCCTGAAGTACCGCTACCTTGACCTGCGTCGCAAGTCCCAAGGTGATGCTCTGCGTCTGCGTTCTCGCGTGAACCAGGCCGCCCGCGGTGTGCTGGCCAACCACGACTTCACGGAAATCGAAACTCCGACGCTGACGCGCTCCACCCCGGAGGGCGCTCGTGACTTCCTGGTGCCGGCGCGTCTGCGCCCGGGTACCTTCTACGCCCTGCCGCAGTCCCCGCAGCTGTTCAAGCAGCTGCTGATGGTGGCTGGCATGGAGCGCTACTACCAGATCGCCCGCTGCTACCGCGACGAGGACTTCCGCGCCGACCGTCAGCCGGAGTTCACCCAGCTGGACGTCGAGATGTCGTTCGTCGACCAGGAAGACGTGATCTCCCTGGCCGAGGAAATCCTGGTGGCTATCTGGAAGGAGATCGGCTACGAAATCTCCACCCCGATTCCGCGCATGACCTACGCCGATGCAATGAAGTACTACGGCTCTGACAAGCCGGATCTGCGCTTCGATATCCAAATCACTGAGTGCACCGAGTTCTTCAAGGACACAACCTTCCGCGTTTTCCAAAACGAGTATGTCGGCGCAGTCGTCATGGACGGTGGTGCAGACCAGCCACGCCGCCAGCTAGATGCGTGGCAGGAATGGGCAAAGCAGCGCGGTGCGAAGGGCTTGGCCTACATTCTGGTTGGCGAGGACGGCGAGTTGTCTGGTCCGGTGGCCAAGAACATTACCGACGCTGAGCGCGCTAGCATCGCCGAGCACGTCGGCGCTAAGCCGGGCGACTGCATCTTCTTCGCTGCGGGCGAAACGAAGCCGTCGCGTGCCCTGCTGGGTGCAGCGCGCGGTGAGATCGCCAACAAGCTGGGGCTCATCAAGGAAGGCGACTGGGCCTTCACTTGGGTCGTGGACGCCCCTCTGTTCGAACCGGCTGCAGACGCCACAGCCTCCGGCGACGTGGCTCTGGGCAACTCCGCTTGGACCGCCGTGCACCACGCCTTTACCTCCCCGAAGCCGGAATACCTGGACAACTTCGACGAGAACCCGGGCGAGGCCCTGGCCTACGCCTACGACATCGTGTGTAACGGCAACGAGATTGGTGGCGGTTCTATCCGTATCCACCAGCCCGACGTCCAGGAGCGCGTGTTCAAGGTCATGGGGATCAGCGAAGAGGAGGCTCGCGAGAAGTTCGGCTTCCTGCTCGATGCGTTCGCCTTCGGCGCCCCGCCACACGGCGGCATCGCTTTCGGCTGGGATCGCATTGTTTCCCTTTTGGGTGGCTTCGATTCCATCCGCGACGTTATCGCCTTCCCCAAGTCCGGCGGTGGCGTAGATCCTCTGACCGACGCTCCGGGCGAAATTTCCGCAGCGCAGCGTAAGGAATCTGGCATCGATTTCAAGCCTAAGAAGGGCCAGCAGGGCCAGAAGGAAAAGTAGGCGATTTAAAGTGCAATCTATCGAGTCCACCGTCGAGGCAGCCACGCAACTTTTGGCTACCCGCTTCGGAGGCTCACCAGAGCTCAGCGACCCGCAGGACCTGGGCGGCAGTGGATCCTCGATGGTTTTGCGCTGCAGGGTGTCTGCCGATCCTTTCCTGCAGGAGCGATCGGTGGTCATTAAGCAGCTGCCGCCAGAGGCCGGACAGGGTGCAGAGTCCAACACGGAGGGCGCCCCAACTGACAGTGGTGGTAGTGCCAGTTTCGGTCCCGATGCGCTAGGCATGCTGCGCGAGGTTGTGGCTTATCAGTACACGAACACGCTGGCCGAGACAGTTCGCCCTGGTCCGGTACTGCTTGCATATGACATCGACCAGCGCCTACTGGTGCTGTCCGACGCTGGAGACGGCACGAGTTTCACTGATGTGCTGACTCTCCACGATTCCAAAGCGAGGGGTGTCGCGCTGCGTAAGCTCGGCCGTTCGCTAGGCAAGATGCATGCCGCGACGTTCGGCGGGGCTTCGGCTTACTCGACGCTGATGCGACGCCAGTGTCAGCGTCATCAGATTAGCCCTGAGGCCATCGATGAATCGGATATCAACGTCGGTGAGCTCATCCAATCTGGCGTGGAGCTCATGACCTCCAATGGTTTGACCATCGACCCGGTGGTACACCGCTACGCCTCCCAAGCTGCGGAGCGCCAGACAAAGTCCGAGTATCAGGTCTTTACGCCCTTTGACCTGGCCCCGGACAATGTGATGCTCACCAACAACATTGTGCTGCTCGACTACGAGTGGGCGGGATTCCGGGATGCTGCATTTGATGTGGCGTGTGTAGTCGCGGGCTTCCCACAGGACAACACGACCCCCGCTCTGGACGAACCCGAGACTACTGAGTTCCTGGCTGCTTGGCGTGCCGAAGCTCAGCAGATTTGGCCTACGATCTCTGACGACGAAGTGTTCCACGAATGGGTGATGTCAGCCCTTATTGGCTGGGCTTTCCTGTCGTTGATCATGATGTATTACGGGCGCCTTTCGGTGGCCAAGCATTCCTCTTTCGTCTTCGGCGAAGAGTCCGACAACCAGGACGTTTCCCGCTCCATCCGTCATATGTCGGAGGAGCAGTTGGAAGACCTCGCCACGACAGTGGAGGCCATCGAGCGTTTCTCTCGCCGTCGCGACTCCAAGGATTTCGAGGCTATCGGCGCTTTTGCACGTATGCTTCTGAAGGTTCTGGCGCAACTGGGGGCTTTCCCTCACGAGCGCGAGGACTAGCGTCGACGAGGTGTAAAACCTATGGACGATCTTTTCTCCCACACTGGCCAGGGCGACAAGAAAAGGCAGGAAAGCAGTGCCGATCAGGCGTCCGCAGAGGCCTACTTTCACCCAGGCACCCATGCGCCGCTGGCCGTTCGTATGCGCCCGCGCACACTGGATGAGGTAGTGGGACAGGACAAGGTTCTCGGCCCCGGTTCGCCATTGCGCCGCCTGATCGAGGGCCAGGGTGATACCTCCGTGATTCTTTACGGACCGCCCGGCACAGGAAAGACGACAATCGCCAGCCTGATCTCGCAGGCCTCGGGGCGCCGCTTTGAGGCATTAAGCGCCCTGAACTCCGGTGTCAAGGAAGTCCGCGCCATTATCGAGCAGGCCCGCAAGCGCCTCCTCCTCGGCGAGCACACCGTCTTGTTTATCGATGAGGTTCACCGCTTTTCGAAGACCCAGCAGGATGCCCTCCTTGCCGCAGTCGAGAACCGTACCGTCCTGCTCGTTGCCGCCACGACCGAGAACCCCTCCTTCTCTGTTGTATCGCCGCTGTTGTCCCGGTCGCTGCTCGTACAACTGTCTTCGCTTAGCGACGCCGACATTCGCACCGTACTCCAACGCGCCCTCGACGATGAGCGAGGATACGGTGGGCGCTTGCATGTTACGGAGGAAGCCTTAGACCAACTCGTTGCCATGTCCGCAGGAGACGCCAGGCGCAGCTTGACTTACTTGGAAGCCGCAGCCGAGGGAGTCCAGTTCGATGGGGAAAATGAAGTTGGGGAGCTGGTGGCGTCCCAAGTAAAAAAGTCCCTGAATAAGGCCGTGGCGCGCTACGACCGCGACGGCGACCAGCACTACGACATCACCAGTGCCTTCATCAAATCCATCCGTGGGTCGGACCCTGACGCGGCTTTGCACTACCTGGCGAGAATGCTAGAGGGTGGGGAAGACCCGCGGTTTATTGCGCGCAGACTCGTGATTCATGCCAGCGAGGACATCGGCATGGCGGATCCACAAGCACTGCAGGTTGCCGTCGCTGCGTACCACGCAGTGGGCTTTATTGGCATGCCGGAGGCACGCCTGAACCTGGCGCAGGCCACAATCCACCTGGCTACCGCCCCGAAATCCAATGGAGTAATCGCCGCGATTAACTCCGCTATCGGGGATGTTCAGGCAGGTAGAGGCGGGGCAGTGCCAGCGCATTTGCGCGATGGTCATTACCAAGGCGCTAAGGCATTAGGTAATGCGGTGGGGTACGTCTACCCGCACGATGACCCCAAGGGAGTTGTCCCGCAGCAATATCTGCCGGAGGATTTGAAGGATGCCGTGTACTACCGGCCAACCACCCATGGGCACGAAAAGACCATTGCAGCTCGGTTGAGTAGCCTGAGGGCTATCGTTCGCTCCTTTTTGACCCGGGGGTAGAATGTATGCGTTCCATCTACGGTTTACACTGACCGACGATTAAAACTTTCGACTAAAAATCTACGAGGTAAAGCCAACGTGCAAACGCATGAGATCCGCCAGCGCTTCATCGAGCACTTCACCAAGGCCGGGCACACCGAGGTCCCGAGCGCATCGCTGATCCTGGACGACCCGAATCTGCTGTTCGTCAACGCCGGCATGGTGCCGTTTAAGCCTTACTTCCTAGGCCAGCAAAACCCACCGTTCGAGAATGGCACTGCAACGTCTATCCAGAAGTGCGTGCGCACGCTCGATATCGACGAGGTTGGCATCACCACCCGTCACAACACGTTCTTCCAGATGGCAGGCAACTTCTCCTTTGGTGCTTACTTTAAGGAAGGCGCCATCACGCACGCCTGGACACTGCTGACCAATCCAGTGGACGAGGGCGGCCTGGGGCTCGACCCGGAGCGTCTGTGGGTCACCGTCTACACCGATGACGACGAGGCTGCAGAGATCTGGAACAAGAAGATCGGTGTGCCTGAGCACAAGATCCAGCGCCTTGGCATGGAGGACAACTACTGGTCCATGGGCATCCCCGGCCCGTGTGGCCCGTGTTCCGAGATCTACTACGACCGCGGCCCGGAGCATGGCAAGGAGGGTGGCCCGATTGTCGACGACACCCGTTACATCGAGATTTGGAACCTCGTGTTCATGGAGAACGAACGTGGCGAGGGGCTTGGAAAGGGCAACTTCGAAATCGTCGGCAAGCTGCCGAAGAAGAACATCGATACCGGCCTCGGCATCGAGCGTGTGGCCTGCATCCTGCAGGACGTGGACAACGTCTACGAAACCGACCTGCTGCGCCCTGTCATCGACGTCGCCCAGGAGGTAACAGGCGCGAAGTACGGTGCTGATAAGACCAACGATGTGCGCTTCCGCGTCATCGCCGACCACTCCCGCACTGGCCTTATGCTGATGCTCGACGGCGTGACCCCCGGTAATGAGGGGCGCGGTTACATCCTGCGTCGTCTGCTGCGTCGCATTATCCGTTCTGCCCGTCTGCTGGGTGCAACGGGCGAGACGCTGGAGAAGTTCATGGATACCGTGCGGGAGACCATGACCCCGTCCTACCCAGAGATCGCCGACAACTACGAACGCATCCGCGCAGTGGCTTTGGCCGAGGAGAAGTCTTTCCTGAAGACCCTCGAGTCTGGTTCTCAGATGTTCGACGATTGGGCACGTGGCGCGAAGGAACGCGGCGAAGATACCGTGCCGGGCGACGTTGCATTCTCCCTGCACGATACTCACGGCTTCCCGATCGACTTGACCCAGGAAATGGCCGCAGAAGCTGGTCTCAAGGTCGATATTGACGGATTCCATGACCTCATGGCGGAGCAGAAGGCCCGCGCCAAGGCCGACAACAATGCCAAGAAGTTAGGCCACGTGGATCAGACGATCTACCGCCCGTTCGTGGACAATCACCCGACTGTGTTCACCGGCTACGAGAACCTGGCCGACGAGGCTTCCGTGCTGGGCATTATCCGTGACGGCGCGCTCGTGGAGACCGCTCCGGAGGGCGCTGCCGCCCAGGTGATTCTGGACCGCACCCCGTTCTACGCCGAAGCCGGTGGTCAGATGGCCGACCGTGGTGAGATGAAGTCCACCTCGGGTGCCGCCCGCGTCGAGGATGTGCAGAAGGTCGGTAAGAAGGTGTGGGTGCACCATGTGACCGTTAGCGGTGGTGAGCTGGCTGTGGGACAGAAGATCCAGGCCACTGTCGATAAGGCTTGGCGCCACCAGGCCCGTCAGGCGCACTCCGGTACCCACCTGATCCACGCCGCACTGCGTGAGGTGCTAGGCCCCACAGCCGTACAGGCCGGTTCTATGAACAAGCCGGGCTACCTGCGCTTTGACTTTAACTATGGTGAGCAGCTCACCGAGCACCAGCTGGGTCAGATCGAGGAGATCGCCAACGGTGCCGTTGACAGCGACTACCAGGTCAACACCATCGAAACCTCCCTTGAAGAGGCAAAGGCAATGGGCGCCATGGCGCTCTTCGGCGAAAACTACGGCTCCGAAGTTCGCGTTGTGGAGATTGGCGGACCATTCTCCATGGAGCTTTGCGGTGGTATCCACGTCGATCACTCCTCCCAGATCGGCCCGATCGCCGTGCTGGGCGAGTCCTCCGTCGGATCCGGTATCCGCCGCATCGAGGCATATACGGGTATGGATTCCTTCCGCTTCCTGAGCACCGAAAAGTCCCTTGTTGCGGGTCTGGCTACCAGTTTGAAGACTCCCAGCGAGGAACTCCCTGAACGTATCGATAGCCTCACCGCCAAGCTGAAGGCCGCTGAGAAGCAGATCCAGCAGCTGCGTGGCCAGCAACTGCAGAGCCAGGTCGGCGAGCTGGTAAACAAGGCCGAAACGCTGGGTGATGTCAAGGTCCTGGCCCAACAGCTCCCCGAGGGAGTGGCAGCTGGCGATCTGCGTACCCTGGCCATGGATGCGAAGAACCGCCTCGGCTCTGAAGCCGCTGTTGTGGTGTTTGCTTCCGTTGATGGAGACAAGGTGCCTTTCGTCGCCGCTGCCAACGACGCTGCCGTGGCTCAAGGCATCAAGTCTGGCGAGCTGGTCAAGACGTTCGGTGAGAAGGTCGCTGGACGCGGTGGCGGTAAGCCCGCCATGGCTCAGGGCTCTGGTTCTGACGCCGCTGGCATCCCAGCTGGTATTGAGGCCGTCAAGAGCGCACTGCGCAGTTAAGTGGGATCGAAGGTTTCTTAATGCATACTGAAACGCCAGACCCAGCTACCGATCCCGGCCGTGGTAGGAGGCTAGGCCTCGACGTCGGCACCGTGCGCATCGGGGTGGCGATTTCAGATCCAGACTGCATCCTGGCCACCCCCGTAGAGACCGTGCAGGCCACCGCAGACGATGGTGATGTGCAGCGTGTCGTAGAGATCTGCCGGGAGAACTTCGTCGTGGAAATAGTCGTCGGCCTTCCAGTGGCACTGCGTGGAAACCATACCCAGAGCACAATTAATGCGGAGGAGTTTGCCCGGCTAGTTAAAGAGGAATTGCCGGATATTCCGTTGCGCATGGTGGATGAGCGAATGTCCACAATGGCTGCTACCCAGGCTTTTCACGCCTCTGGCGTCAATAGTAAAAAGGGCAGAAAAAAGATCGATCAGGCAGCGGCGGTGCATATCCTGCAGGGGTGGTTAGACACGCGGCGGCGCGTGCTTTCCTAAAATTTATCAATTCGTGAGAAAATGACCGCTGAATTGTAAATCATTGTTGTAGAACTCTGGACGAAAGGGCCCACGACCTATGGGATCGACCCGCAACATGCAGCCAAAGTTTCGACGGCGCCGCCAGCTTGCCGCCGCATTGGCTCTCGCCCTGGTTGTTCTGTTGGTCGGTACGTGCGTATACGTTTGGTACCAGCGCGACGTCGTTGCCGTGCGTGACTTCGCCGGCGAAGGTAATGGCAATGTGGTCATGGTTAGGGTCAGCCCCGGCGACTCAGTCGATAGCCTGGCGGAGCAGCTGGTGGACAAAGGCGTGGTCGGATCCCGCCGTGCCCTGATGTCGGCTGCCGAACGCAAGGAACCAGAGCTACAGGCGGGGTACTACCCGTTGCAAGAGCAAATGTCCGCAGACAAGGCGCTCGATTGGCTGTCCAGTGACGATCGCCGTCGCGGCGTGGTCGACATTCCCAATGGTTTGACCCTCAACGATGTGAAGGTGGTTGGGGGCGAAAGCCGCAAGGGCATCTTCAGCCTGATTTCGCAGCAAACCTGCCAGGATGAGCACACCTGCGTGTCCGTCGAAGATTTGCAAAAGGCTGCGGCGCAGACCCCGCCGGAGCAGCTGGAAATCGCGGATTGGGCGATGGAAAAGGTCAAAGCGCGCGGTGACGACCCGAAACGTATCGAGGGCTTGATTTCCCCAGGCGTTCACCTTTTTGATCCCACGAGCAGCCCCGAGGAGATCCTGAAGTCCTTGCTCAATACCTCCAAGGAGGAGTACCAGGACACTGGGCTTGTCTCTTCGTCCCAGAAGGTAGGCCTGAACCCCTACGACATGCTGGTTGCGGCCTCCCTGGTGGAGCGCGAGGCACCGGAGGGCGATTTCGATAAGGTAGCCCGCGTGATCCTGAACCGTTTGGCGGAGAAGCAGAAGCTGGAGTTCGACTCCACGGTGAACTATGACCTCAGCGAAGTCGAGGTCGCAACGACTGACGCCGACCGTAATCGTCCGACTCCGTGGAATACCTACGCCAAGGAGGGCCTGCCGGAGACCCCGATTTCCTCCCCGGGCCTGCAGGCACTGCACGCCATTGAGAACCCGGCTGATGGCGATTGGCTGTACTTCGTTACGGTGGATCGCAACGGTCGCACCGTTTTCAACCGCGACTTCGCTGCGCACGAGCGTGCTATCGAGGAATCCCGCCGCAACGGTGTTTTGGACTCTAACAGGTAGCACCAGCTTTTAACTCTTAAGAAAACGTTTTCTCGAAGAAGCACGAATAGGGTGAATTGCTATGTCCGCCGCAGGCCACGTGATCTCGGTCGATGAGTTTCTAGGGATGACCAGTCTGCGCTGTGCAGTGCTGGGCAGTCCGATTGAACATTCGCTATCCCCGCAGCTGCACACTGCTGGTTATCGCGCCCTTGGCCTGGACATGGACTATGTGCGGGTCGAGGCAGGAGAGTCTCGCGATATTCGTCGGCTAATGGAAGAGTCCGATGGTCTGGTTCGTGGTTTCTCCGTGACCATGCCGGGCAAGCAAGCTGCTCTGGAGCTCTCGGATTTGGCTACCACCCGCGCTCAAGAGATCGGATCGGCCAATACCCTGGTTCCGCAAGGCGACGGCCAATGGCTTGCCGATAACACCGATGTTGACGGGGTTGCTCGTTGCTTGGAGTACATCGGTGGTGGCGATACTGCTGGCCTGCGGGGAGCACGCGCCGTCATTGTTGGAAATGGGGGGACGGCGCGTCCGGCAGTCGCCGCTTTGGCCGCCGCTGGGGTCGAGCATGTGACTGTCCTGGCTCGCTCCGAGCGGGCTCTGAACCTGCAAAGCGTCGTAGAAACGCTGGGTATGGAGTTTTCTTGGTCCCGTTTTGAAGAAGCGGATATCGCCCAGACCTGCGCAGACGCAGCGGTTGTCGTGTCGACTATCCCGGCTCATGCCGCCGCGGAACTTTCCGCAGGGTTGTGTGCTGCCGCGGGTATCGTGGACGTCATTTATGACCCCTATCCCACGCCATTGCTGTCAGCTGCCCAGGCTAAGGCAGTGCCGCATGCGGATGGTCTGCGGATGCTTGCAGGCCAGGCAGAGGAGCAATTCCGTTTGTTCACCGGCAAGTCTGCCCCAGAGGGGCTCATGCTCGATACCGTCCTGCAGGCCAAAGGGCAACTGTAGTTCATAGCCGTTGTGGATAAATCTCTTTTGTCCACAAGGCACTCACTTTCGGCGGTGCTCTGGGCTGGCGCTGTCCGCGCCGCTCGCTAGCCTGCGAGACGTGCCGAACTCCTCGTTTCTTCTTCTCTTTTTGCCCTGGGCGGTTGCTCTCCTAATTTTTGACGCCCGCACCTCCCGCTTGCCCAACTGGCTCACCCTCCCGGGCATTCCCGTGGCAGTAGCGTTGTCGTGGACGATTCCGTGGGCTAACGCTTGGGCGTTTCTCGGAGGGCTGGCCTGGTCGGCATTGGCATTCGGATTACCGCTCATACATCATCGGTTGTTTGCGGGAGCTGGCGATGCAAAGCTTGCTTTGACGACGGGAACTCTTGCGGCTGTGATCTTCCCGCCGGGCGTGATTATTGCCGTGGGACTTAGCGGTCTCATGCACTGCATTTATTTTGCATTCTGCAGCCATTCATTTTCTGGTTTGACGCAGTGGGGTTGTAGGGGATGCACAGCAAACTCAGCTCGGGCGAGTCCACATGGCCCTGCGATGTTGATGGCAACGGGAGTAGTGGTGGTGGCGTCGTTAATGCTGCGTTAATAAAACGTCACGTCATTGGGGCTAGACCTGCACGTGACCTGTATTATGCTTCTTATGCTTCGTTGGACTACTGCAGGTGAATCGCACGGCCAGGCTCTGATTTCTTTGATTGAGAACCTCCCGTCCGGACTCTCGGTCACCCGGGAAGATGTTTCCTATCAGTTGGCACGTCGCCGCCTGGGCTACGGCCGGGGTGCGCGTATGAAGTTTGAGGCGGATGAGGTCACTTTTGTCGGTGGAGTGCGCCACGGCAAGACTCTTGGAAGCCCGGTTGCGGTAATGATCGGTAATACCGAGTGGCCCAAGTGGACCACGATCATGTCGGCCGACCCGGTGGATGAATCCGACCCGGAGGTCGCTAAGGAGATGTCCAGCGGACGTGGTGCAAGGCTGACTCGCCCGCGCCCTGGTCACGCGGATTTCTCGGGCATGGTGAAGTACGACCACGATGAAGCACGCCCGATTTTGGAGCGTTCCTCTGCCCGCGAGACGGCTGCTCGCGTCGCAGCTGGCACTTTCGCCCGGGCGCTCCTGCGAGAGGTCTTGGGAGTGGAGGTGCTGTCGCACGTCATTAGTATTGGCCGCTCCGAGCCCTACGCGGGACCCAGCCCGGATTTTTCTGACCTTGAGGCTATTGATGCTTCCCCCGTACGCGCCTTCGATTCTGCGGCTGAGGAGTCCATGGTTGAAGAGATCAAAGCGGCAAAGAAGTCCGGCGACACACTCGGAGGCATCGTCGAAGTTGTGGTGAAGGGTCTGCCGATCGGCTTGGGCTCACATGTCTCTGGTGATGAGCGTCTCGACGCACAGCTGGCAGCTTCCCTCATGGGGATCCAAGCAATCAAAGGTGTGGAGATCGGTGATGGTTTTGAGGAAGCTCGTCGCCGCGGCTCCGAAGCACATGACGAGATGGAGGCCGGTGCGGAAGGCGGAGTACGCCGCCTGAGTAACCGGGCTGGTGGTCTGGAAGGCGGTATGACAAACGGGGAAGATCTGCGCGTCCGCGCCGCCATGAAGCCTATTAGCACTGTTCCGCGTGCCCTGAAGACTGTGGATATGGCAACGGGTGAGGCCGCAACGGGCATTCACCAGCGTTCTGATGTGTGTGCGGTTCCGGCCGCCGGCGTCGTCGCCGAGACGATGGTAGCCCTCGTGCTGGCGCGTGCTGTGCTGAAGAAGTTCGGTGGCGACTCCGTGGCAGAAACGAAGCGCAACGTGCAGTCCTACCTTGAGTACGTGGACAGCCGACTTGACTGGGCTGCCGAGGCGAACAACGCTGCCGATGGGGAAGTGGCGGACGGAGACATCCGATGAGTCCCCGCGCGGTGCTGGTTGGGCTTCCCGGTTCCGGCAAAACCACCATCGGTAAGCGTTTGGCAAATGCTTTGAACCTACAGCTTGTCGACACCGACCATTTGCTCGAAGCCAAGCTAGGGAAGACCTGCAACCAGATCATGGCCGAACTGGGCGAGCCGGGCTTCCGCGAGCAGGAGGCGACCGTAGTCGCAGAGGCTCTGACCACCGATGGGATCGTTTCCCTCGGTGGGGGCGCCGTAGTCACAGAAAGCACCCGCGACCTGTTGGCAGATCACACGGTGGTCTACCTCAATGTTTCTATTGCTGAAGGCGTTCGCCGCACCTCCGGTTCCAAGACGCGACCGCTTCTGAATGTGGCTGACCCCCGCAGCAAATACGAGGAGCTTTTCGCCCAACGTTCGGCATACTACGAGGAAGTGTCCAACTTCATGGTTCGCTGTGATGGAAAAGAGCCCCGCCGCGTGGTCACAGACATCCTTCGGTTCATTGAAGAGATTCGCCTGGAGCGACTCACCGAGCGCAGTTCCGAGCCCCACGACCCGGTTTTCCGATAGCACGTATCCCAACCCACGCCCCAACAACTGATTGACAACTGATTGACGAGGAATCCCCATCAAATGTCTGACGCACCGCGCCAAACCTCTACACAGAAGCGCATTCGGGTGGCATCTCAGTCGCCCTACGATGTGGTGATTGACCGAGGGATCGAGTTCGCTTCCGAGGAGATCCTCAACGTAGCTGGGAATACCGCCAACTACCTCATCATTCACCAACCGGCCCTGGGCGCTCGCGCGAAAGAACTGGCTGCGCGTCTTTCCTCTGCTGGCTTTAGCGCGCATACCTATCAGATCGAAGACGCAGAGTCCGCCAAGACAGCTGAATCCGCTGCTGCCTGTTGGGATCAATGCGCGCGCGTCGGCCTCACCCGTGCCGACACCATCATCGGCCTGGGAGGGGGCGCGGCGACTGACCTCGCTGGGTTCATTGCCGCCACGTGGATGCGAGGCATCAAGGTGGTTCACTATCCCACCACATTGCTGGCCATGGTGGATGCGGCCGTGGGCGGCAAGACCGGTATCAACACCCCAGCCGGGAAGAACCTTGTTGGTGCCTTCCACGAACCAAGTGCGGTCATCATCGATCTGGAGGTGCTCGATACTCTCCCACGCGAGGAGATGATCGCCGGATCAGCAGAGATCATCAAGGCGGGCTTCATCGCCGACACCGAAATCCTCGACATCTACGAAGCAGACGCACAGGCTGCACTGGATCCGCACGGTAGCCTGCCGGAGTTGATTGCCCGCGCTATCCAAGTGAAGGCCAACGTGGTGGCGGTAGATCTCAAGGAGTCCAGCCTGCGCGAGATTCTTAACTACGGTCACACCTACGGCCACGCGGTGGAGCACCATGAGGATTATCGCTGGCGCCACGGCCAGGCGGTCGCCGTGGGCATGATTTTCGAAGCGGAGTTGGCGAAGGCCGCTGGATTGTTGAGTGCCGAGGACGTTCGGCGTCACCGCGATATCCTCAACTCTGTGGGGCTGGCGACCAGCTACAACGGCGCTGAGCTCGACGAGCTACTCGCGGCGATGGGGCGAGACAAGAAGAATAAGGGCGGCAAGATCCGTTTCGTCGTTCTCGAAAGGATCGGCACTCCCACCCGCCTGGAAGGCCCGAGTGAGGAGCTGTTGCGCGAGGCGTATGCCGCTAGCGTGGAAGCGTGAACCAGAACATAAAACCCAAAACGTATACCCAAGCCTTAGGAGGCAGCGATGAATCCAGCACAACCTCATGCGCCGAAGGTGTGCGTTGTTAACGGGCCGAATCTTAATCGCCTGGGCAAGCGCCAGCCCGAGGTCTACGGCACCACCACGCTGGCCGATGTGGAGGATCTGCTAGCCCGCGAGGCACAATCCCTGGGGATCGAGATTGACTTCTTCCAATCGAATCATGAGGGAGAATTGCTGGATCGCATTCACCAGGCCGCCGACGATGGGGCTGCGGTAATCATCAACCCTGGAGGGTTTACCCACACCTCTGTTGCTCTGCGCGATGCGCTTGCTGAGATCGCGGACGGCGCGGGTTTCGTGGAGGTACACATCTCCAATGTTCACGCGCGTGAGGAGTTCCGCCACCACAGCTATCTCAGCCCACTGGCCAGCGGCGTCATCGCGGGTCTGGGAATTTACGGCTACGTCGCTGCCCTGCGCTACTTTGCCCAATAGCGCCCAGCTAAATCTCTGCGTAACGCCATAACTTTAAGGAGTGTTGATGTCTAAGAAACTTTTTGACGCCTACCGCACCCGCCGCAATAAGGCCACAGCACTGATCCAGGAGTCCGAGCATGCGGCGCTTCTTATCAGCGACCTGAAGAATGTTCGCTATCTCACCGGTTTTTCCGGTTCTAACGCATTGCTGGTTATCCGTGAGGACGGCGAACATCTGCTCCTGACGGACGGACGCTACGACACGCAGATCCGAATTGAAACCGGCGAGCCTGATGACGTGGCCATTGAGATTGGTAGCAAGCTTTTTGACCGTGCGGCTGAGTTCGCCAAGATGACTGCGGGGGAGAGGTTCGCCGTTGAATCCAGCCTGGCTTATGGCCAGGCTCAGGGCTTGGGCAACCCGCCGGTACTGGCGGATGTGGTGGAAAAGCTGCGCCTTGTAAAAGATGAGCTGGAGATCGAAGCTCTTGCCGAGGCTGGTGAACTGGCCGATAGCGTATGGCGATCCTTTATTGAAGATGGTGGTATCCGCGAGGGCATCACCGAAATTCAGGCTGCCGCAGAGTTGGAGTTCCAGCTTCGTACTGCCGGGGCTGATGGTTTGAGCTTCGACACAATCTTGGCCAGTGGCGTGAATGCCACTAAGCCGCACGCGGGTGTATCTCGAGAGAAGATTGTTCCCGGGCTAGTGACGGTGGACTTCGGCGTATACCTCAATGGCTATGCCTCCGACCAAACCCGCACAGTTTGTGTGGGAGAGCCAGATGAACTAACCCGCGAGCTCTACGACGTGGTGTACCGTGCGCAGAAGGCCGGGGAAGCGATCCTGGCCCCAGGCGTGGAGCTGCGTAATGTCGACGCGGCCTGTCGAGAAGTTATTTCCGAGGGTGGTTACGGCAAGTTCTTTGTGCATTCGACCGGGCACGGCGTGGGGCTCGATGTGCACGAGGCTCCGCGGGCGGCAGCGGGCGTCGATCCCGCAGAAAAGCTTGTAGAAGGCATGACCGTAACAGTAGAGCCGGGCATTTATATCCCGGAAAAAACGGGCTTGCGCATCGAGAACACGTATGTGATTACCGCCGATGGTGCGCGTAGCTTTAATGCCTCGCCGACGGAACTCATCGTCGTTTAGGGTTTGGCGAGCTGCTAGACTGCAATAGCCAAAAATTTTTTACTCGCTAGAAGGAGACCATTCGTGGCAACTACCGCAGACTTCAAGAACGGCCTTGTGTTGAAGATGGACAACAAGCTTCAGCAGATCCTGGAGTTCCAGCACGTCAAGCCGGGCAAGGGCCCTGCTTTCGTTCGCACGAAGCTGAAGGACGTTGTCTCGGGCAAGATCGTCGATAAGACCTTCAATGCCGGCGTGAAGGTCGAGACCGCTACCGTGGATCGCCGCGACATGACCTACCTGTACAACGATGGCACCAACTTCGTTCTGATGGACGAGAAGACCTACGATCAGATTGAGCTGGCTCCGCACCTGATGGGTGATGGTGCCAAGTTCCTGCTGGAGAACACCACCGTGCAGGTTTCCTTCCACGAGGGCGAGCCACTGTTCGCCGAGCTGCCGGTATCCGTTGAGCTGAAGGTTGAGCAGACCGATCCGGGTCTGCAGGGTGATCGATCCACCGGTGGCACCAAGCCCGCCACCCTGGAGACCGGGGCGGAGATTCAGGTACCGCTGTTCATTGAGACCGGTAACGTACTGAAGGTGGATACCCGCACGGGCGAGTACCTATCTCGCGTCAACAACTAAGGCAGCGACTGCTTTTCACCCATGACTGAAGAACGTACAGCTGAGACGAACGCGGGCAAAGGCACCTCGTTTAAGCGCCATGGCTCCCGCTACAAGGCGCGCCGCCGCGCAGTGGACATTCTGTTTGAGGCGGAGTTCCGCGACATCGACCCGGTGGAGATCGTCGAAGAGCGCATTTCCCTGGCCAAGGATGCGGCTAACCAGGTCAAGCCTGTGCCGGAGTACACCCAACAGATTGTGCCCGGAGTGGCAACGAACCTGGATGCGCTGGACGAAGCCATCGCTTTGCACCTTTCCAGCGAGTGGCGCTTGGATCGCCTGCCAGCCGTCGACCGCGCCGTGTTGCGCGTCGCGGCGTGGGAGCTGAAGTTCAACGATGATGTCCCCTCTCAGGTGGCAGTAGTTGAGGGGGTAGAGCTAGCGAGCGAATACTCCCACGACAAGGCTCCGAGCTACATTCACGCAGTACTGGATGGCATCAACAAGGACATGCAGGTACAGGCTGACCTGCAGATCGCCGATGCAGCTGCAGCGCAGCGTGTCAAAAGCGAGGCGGACGACAACCTGGATTCACTGCTTGGTGACGTCGTAAACGAAGAGGGGGAGGCTTCCGACAAGGAAGCCGGTGATTCCGCGAACGCGTGATAGACTGCGAGTCGGACAATGTAGACATCCTTTAACAGACCGCACAGAGAGGCGGGAAAGGAGGTCACGATGAACCCGACGGCTGGGGAAGCCGGCGTCACCTTACTCGACGCAGATCAAGTTTCCCGTACTGTCGCGCGCATCGCGCACCAGATTATTGAAAAGACCGCGCTTGACGGGGAAGAGGCTCAACGCGTGGTTCTTCTAGGCATTCCATCGGGGGGAGTGCCGCTCGCGGCACGCTTAGCCGAGAAAATAGAGCATTTCACGGGGGTAGAAGTCTTCCAGGGTTCTTTGGACATCACCCTGTACCGAGATGACCTTCGTACCACAACTCATCGGGCGCTGAAGCCCACGAAGGTTCCGCCGCAAGGTATTGATGGCACCACCGTAGTGCTGGTCGACGATGTTTTGTACAGTGGCCGGTCTATTCGCGCTGCTCTCGACGCCCTGACGGACATTGGCCGACCAGAATCCGTACAGGTGGCTGTCCTCATCGACCGTGGCCACCGAAAGCTGCCTATCCGAGCGGACTACGTAGGCAAGAACATTCCCACAGCTGCGGATGAGGATGTGACGGTAAACCTCGCCGAGCTGGACGACGTCGACAACGTGATTCTGTTCCGCCGGTCGAGCGCACAGGAAGAGAGTAAGTAGCCCATGAAGCACCTGATTAGCATCGCTGACCTGAACAAGTCCGAGATTCTGGGTCTAATGGATGAGGCCGATCGCTTTGCCGAGGCACTCGATGGTCGCGAAATGAAGAAGCTGCCCACCCTGCGGGGGCGCACCATCTTCACGATGTTCTACGAAAACTCCACCCGCACCCGTTCCTCGTTTGAAACCGCCGGAAAGTGGATGAGCGCGGATGTTATCAACATCTCCGCCAGCAGCTCCTCAGTGAAGAAGGGCGAATCCCTCCGCGATACCGCACTCACGCTGAAAGCCGTCGGCGCCGATGCGATCATTATGCGCCACCCGTCCTCCGGTGCTGCCCGGCAGGTCGCGGGGTGGCTGGATGATACGGCCATCATCAACGCAGGTGACGGTTCCAACCAGCACCCGACCCAAGCCCTTTTGGACGCCACCACAATGCGCAACCGCATTGGGGACATTAGCGGCAAGAAGGTCATTATTGTCGGCGATATCCTGCACTCCCGCGTGGCTCGCTCGAATGCCCAACTGCTGACGACCCTCGGCGCGGAGGTGGTGTTCGTAGCTCCACCGACACTAATTCCACTGGGTATTGAGCACTGGGGTGCATACCCGGACAGCGTGCGTGTCAGCTACGACTTCGACAGTGAGATCGCCGACGCCGACGTGGTTATGATGCTGCGAGTCCAAGCTGAGCGCATGAATGGTGGCTTCTTCCCCTCGCACCGCGAGTACGCCACCCGCTACGGACTCTCGCAGGCACGTGCGGAACGTATGAAGGATGACGCCATCATCATGCACCCGGGGCCGATGTTGCGGGGTATGGAAATTAACTACGATGTGGCTGATCTGCCGAACACCGTGGTGCTTAATCAGGTGACCGCCGGCGTGCATGTGCGTATGGCCGTCCTATTTACCCTTTTGGTCGGGGACGAGGGATAGCGAAGAAGGGTACAGAGGTTCAGCATGGCAAACACAGCAAAGACAGATAAGAAGACTTTCGACAAAGGAGCATTCACTATGACCTCCGAGTATCCTGCCACCGGCGAGCTGGCCAGCCACCCGACCGGCGCTGACAAGGCAGTCCTGTTGCGCGGCGTATTGATCTACGGCGAGGGCGACAAGCAGGATGTGCTTATCCAAGATGGCGTAATCTCCGAGATCGGCAGCGACCTAGCTGACTCTGCTCCAGCGGGTGCGGAGGTACTGGATCTCGACGGACAAGTGTTGTTGCCGGGGCTGGTGGACATGCATGTGCACCTACGCGAACCGGGACGGGAAGATACTGAGACCATTGCCACCGGCTCCGCAGCAGCGGCTCAGGGTGGCTTTACGGCTGTATTCACTATGGCCAACACTGCTCCCGTGACGGACAACCCCGCGATCGCAGAAATGGTGTGGTACAAGGGGCAAAACACGAATCTCTGCGACGTTCACCCCGTCGGCTCTATCTCGAAGGGACTAGAGGGCAAGGAGCTTACGGAGTTTGGCATGATGGCCGATTCTGATGCAAAGGTGCGGATGTTCTCCGACGACGGAAAGTGCGTCGACGATCCACGCCTAATGCGTCGCGCCATCGAGTACTCCAAGGGAATGGATGTGCTGCTGGCTCAGCACTGCGAGGAGCCCCGCCTGACCATCGGCGCTGTCGCCCACGAAGGAGAGACCGCCGCGCGTCTCGGCCTGGGCGGATGGCCGCGTGTCGCCGAAGAATCCATTGTCGCCCGGGATGCCATCATGGCTCGCGACTACGGCGGAAGGCTGCACATCTGCCACGCCTCCACGGAAGGTACCGTGGATCTGCTGCGCTGGGCGAAAGACCAGGACATTCCGCTTACCGCAGAGGTAACCCCACACCACCTGCTGCTCACCGATGAGCGACTGGAAACCTACGACGGCGTGAACCGAGTCAACCCGCCGCTGCGCGAACAACGCGATGTGGAGGCGCTCCGTGCAGCACTCATCGACGGCACCGTCGACTGCGTGGCCACCGATCACGCGCCACACGGTTCGGAAGACAAGTGCTGCGAGTTCGATAAGGCCCGCCCCGGCATGCTGGGAATCGAGACCTCTCTGGCACTCATCGCCAAGATCTTCGTTATCGATGGCGACCAGGACTGGCGCTTCGTAGCCAAGGTGATGTCCGAGCGACCTGCCGAGATCACCAAGCTCCCCGGACACGGTCGCCCGATCGCGGTCGGGGAACCGGCAAACTTGTGCGCTGTGGATGTCAATAAGTCCTGGGTCGCGCACGGCCACGACATGGCTTCCAAGGCCAATAACACTCCCTACGAGGGCATGGACATGCCCGTGAAGGTGAGCACCACGCTGTTGCGGGGCAAGGTGACCTGCAAGAATGGCTCAGCGGTGCACTAAGCATCCACGAGTGGGCGTCAATTAAAAAAAGAACCAAACACAACAGCTAAGAGTTAAGGAAATAAGCACAATGAGCTACACGCCAGCAGCACTGGTTCTCGCCGATGGAAAGATCTTCCGCGGCCGCGCATTCGGCGCGACGGGGCGCACCCTGGGCGAGGCAGTTTTCACCACCGCCATGACCGGTTATCAAGAGACAATGACCGACCCGTCTTACCACCGTCAGATTGTGGTGGCGACCGCTCCGCACATTGGAAACACCGGCTGGAACGACGAGGATTCCGAGTCTCGTGGCGGCAATATCTGGGTCGCTGGGCTGGTAATCCGCGATCTTTCCCGCACCGTAAGCAACTGGCGTGCCACCAGGA
Source organism: Corynebacterium sp. TUM25020 (assembly GCF_056388495.1). Lineage (NCBI taxonomy): Bacteria > Bacillati > Actinomycetota > Actinomycetes > Mycobacteriales > Corynebacteriaceae > Corynebacterium > Corynebacterium sp. TUM25020. Next base: position 492,787 of record NZ_JBWJFG010000001.1, read on the forward strand.
GCCTGCCGGAGGAGATGGAAGCACAGGAGATCATCGGTATCCAGGGCGTAGACACGCGCGCGATCGTTCGCCACTTGCGCGACAAGGGTTCGGTAGCCGCGGGCATCTTTAGCGGTGACGCCCTTAGCTCCGACGACGATATGATCAGCCAGGTTCAGGCTCAACCGGCAATGTCGGGTGCAGACCTGTCCGGCGATGTAAGCACCGACGAGCTGTACGTGGTGGAGGCTGAAGGGGGAATCAAGCACACCATCATCGCCTACGACATGGGTATTAAGACCAACACCCCGCGCGAGTTCTCCAAGCGCGGCGTGCGCAGCGTGGTCGTTCCCTCGACGACTACCTTCGACGAGGTAAAGAAGCTGATGGAGGAGTACAACGCCTCGGGCGTGTTCATCTCCAACGGCCCAGGCGATCCGGCGACCGCCGATGCAACCGTGGAGGAGCTAAAGAAGGTACTGGAAGCCAAGATTCCGTTCTTCGGCATCTGTTTTGGTAACCAGCTGCTTGGTCGCGCACTCGGCATGGATACCTACAAGCTGAAGTTCGGCCACCGGGGTACGAACGTGCCGGTGATCGACCACCGAACTGGCAAGATCGACATCACCGCACAGAACCACGGCTTCGCTCTGAAGGGCAAGGCTTTGGAGACTTTCGACACCCCGTTCGGCGAGGCGCAGGTGACGCACACCTGCCTGAACGATGACGTGGTTGAGGGAGTAGCGCTGGTAGATGGCAGCGCATTCTCCGTCCAATACCACCCGGAATCCGCGGCTGGACCGCACGATGCAAACCCGCTGTTCGACAAGTTCTTCGAGAACCTCGAAAAGTACAGCAACTAAAACGCAACTGAAGAAACTGCAGCAACCTTAAGCAACAGGGATAGTAGGGAAGACACCAATGCCACGTCGCGAAGATATCAATCACGTACTCGTCATCGGCTCCGGCCCGATCGTCATCGGCCAGGCTTGTGAGTTCGACTACTCCGGAACCCAGGCCTGCCGCGTGCTCAAAGAAGAGGGCTTGCGCGTTACGCTGATTAACTCGAACCCGGCGACAATCATGACCGACCCGGAGTTCGCCGACCACACCTATATCGAGCCGATCTCCCCGAAGTACATCGAGAAGATCTTCCAGGTAGAGCAGGATGCAGGGCACAAGGTCGACGCCGTCCTGGCGACTCTCGGTGGCCAGACCGCATTGAATGCCGCCATCCAGCTGGATCGCTTGGGCATCCTCGACAAGTACGGGGTGGAGCTGATTGGCGCGGATATCGACGCTATTGAACGCGGTGAGGACCGCCAGAAGTTCAAGGACATCGTTGAGAAGATCGGCGGCGATTCCGCACGCTCCCGTGTTTGCCACAACATGGAGGAAGTACACGAGACCGTCGCAGAGCTGGGTCTGCCCGTCGTTGTGCGTCCGTCGTTCACCATGGGTGGTTTGGGCTCCGGCCTGGCCTTTAACGAAAAGGATCTGGAGCGCATCGCCGGCGGTGGCCTGGCGGCCTCCCCAGAGGCGAACGTGCTGATCGAGGAGTCCATCCTCGGTTGGAAGGAATACGAGCTGGAGCTTATGCGCGACGGCAAGGACAACGTCGTGGTCGTCTGCTCCATCGAGAACGTGGACGCGTTGGGTGTGCACACCGGTGACTCCATGACTGTTGCCCCCAGCATGACCTTGACTGACCGCGAGTTCCAGACCATGCGCGATCAGGGTATCGCCATTCTCCGCGAGGTCGGCGTGGACACCGGTGGTTGTAACATTCAGTTCGCGGTGAACCCGAAGGACGGACGCATCATCACCATCGAGATGAACCCGCGCGTTTCCCGTTCCTCAGCCCTGGCCTCTAAGGCCACTGGTTTCCCGATCGCCAAGCTGGCTGCGAAGCTGGCCATCGGCTACACCCTGGATGAGGTGCGCAACGACATCACCGAGGTCACCCCAGCCGCTTTCGAGCCGACCCTGGACTATGTGATCGTCAAGGCTCCGCGCTTTGCTTTCGAGAAGTTCCCCGGCGCCGACGATACGCTGACCACCACGATGAAGTCCGTAGGCGAGGCCATGGCAGTGGGGCGCAACTACGTCACTGGTCTGAATAAGGTGATGCGCTCCTTGGAAACCAAGCAAGCTGGATTCTGGACCGTCCCAGACGAGGCGTTTGCCGGTGAACGTGCCACCGACAAGGAAGCCGTGCTGGAAGATCTAAAGCGCCCCACCGAGGGTCGCATGTACGACGCGGAATTGGCGCTACGTCTGGGCGCTACTGTCGATGAGGTCTATGCCGCTTCTGGCATTGACCCCTGGTTCCTGGACGAGCTCGCCGGGTTGGTCGAGTTCCGCGCCCGTCTTGTGGACGCCCCAGTCTTGGATGTGGAACTTCTCCGCGAAGCTAAGTACTTGGGTCTGTCGGATGCACAGATTGCCGCGCTGCGTCCGGAGCTTGCTGGCGAGGATGGCGTGCGCGCCCTGCGTTGGGCACAGGGCATTCGTCCGGTGTTTAAGACCGTTGACACCTGTGCTGCTGAGTTTGAGGCTAAGACGCCATACCACTACAGCTCCTATGAGCTGGATCCCGCAGCCGAGTCTGAGGTGGCTCCGCAGCGGGATAAGAAGAAGGTGCTGATTCTCGGCTCTGGTCCAAACCGGATTGGCCAGGGCATCGAGTTCGACTATTCCTGTGTGCACGCGGCTTTGGAACTTTCCCGCGTGGGCTATGAGACCGTTATGGTCAACTGCAACCCGGAGACCGTGTCCACCGACTACGACACCGCTGACCGCCTGTACTTCGAACCGTTGACCTTTGAAGACGTCATGGAGATTTACCATGCAGAGGCTGAGTCCGGTGAGATCGCTGGCGTGATCGTGCAGCTCGGTGGCCAGACCCCGCTGGGCCTTGCACAGCGTCTGGCTGACGCCGGCGTGCCGGTCGTCGGCACCTCCCCGGAGGCCATCAACCTGGCAGAGGACCGTGGCGAGTTCGGCAAGGTACTAGAGAAGGCAGCTCTACCCGCACCGGAGTTCGGCACCGCCACCAGTGTTGAAGAGGCTCACGCCGTGGCTGCCCGCATTGGCTTCCCAGTACTGGTTCGCCCGTCCTACGTACTGGGTGGACGCGGCATGGAAATCGTCTACGACGATGACAGCCTGTCCGACTACATCCAGCGTGCTACGGAAATCACTAGCGATCACCCGGTACTGGTTGACCGCTTCCTGGATTCCGCTATCGAGATTGACGTGGACGCACTGTGTGACGGTGAGAATGTCTACCTGGCCGGCGTGATGGAGCACATCGAAGAGGCCGGAATTCACTCCGGCGACTCCGCCTGCGCAATTCCGCCGATGACGCTGGGTGCAGAGGACATTGAGAAGGTCCGCAAGGCCACCACTGCGCTGGCCTATGGCATTGGTGTGAAGGGACTGATGAATGTCCAATTCGCTTTGAAGGACGACGTGCTCTACGTCATCGAGGCAAACCCCCGCGCTTCCCGCACCGTACCTTTCGTGTCGAAGGCTACGGGTGTGCAGCTGTCTAAGGCTGCCGCACGCATCATGCTCGGCACTAGCATTTCGGATCTGATTGAAGAAGGCATTCTGCCGCGTGATCGCGACGGCGGTTCGCTGCCGCAGGGACACCCGATTGCCGTGAAGGAAGCCGTCATGCCGTTCAACCGCTTCCGTAGCCCGGAGGGCCACGTACTGGATTCTCTGCTGAGCCCGGAGATGAAATCCACCGGCGAGGTCATGGGCTTGGACGATGATTTTGGCTCTGCATTCGCAAAGACTCAAGAGGCCACGGGTGATCTGCCGACCGAGGGTACTGTCTTCGTTTCGGTAGCCAATCGCGACAAGCGCACCTTGATCTTGCCGATTCAACGCCTGTACTCCCTTGGATTCAAGATCCTGGCCACCCAGGGCACTGCAGCTATGCTCCGTCGCAACGGTGTGGAGTGCGAAGTTGTGGCCAAGATTTCGGACGAGCGCCGCGCGGCAGCGGACAACACACCGCTTGTAGACACGGACGGCAAGCCGATGCGCACCGTGGGCGACTGGATCAAGGATGGCGATGTCGACCTCATCCTGAACACGCCTGCAGGTTCCGCCGGGGCGCGTCATGACGGTTACGATATCCGCTCCGCCGCGGTGAACATGGGCGTACCGTGCGTCACCACCGTCCAAGGCGCCGTGGCCGCAGTACAGGGCATTGAAGCACTCCAGGGTGCTGCGCCAACCGTCCGCGCCATTCAGGAGGTCGATCACTCGTGAGCGTGAGCGAAGGCCCAAGCCTGACCTTTGGGCAGCGGTTCCTTGAGCGCTCTAAGACCTATGGGCAGCTTTGCGTGGGCATGGATCCCCACGTCGGCATCTTGGAAGCTTGGGGACTCAAAGCGACTGTCGAAGGGCTTGAGGCCTTCAGTAAGACGTGCGTCGAGGCTTTTGCGGATGTTGCGTGTGTCGTAAAGCCTCAAGTTGCCTTCTATGAACAGTTCGGTTCTGCGGGTCTAGCTGTCCTGGAAGAGTCCATTGCACAATTACGACGCGCAGGTGTTTTGGTGATTGCCGACGCCAAGCGTGGCGACATTGGATCCACTATGGCAGGTTATGCCCGAGCATGGCTGGACCCGGAGTCGCCCTTGTGTAGTGACGCCGTGACCGTTTCCCCCTGGTTGGGGTTTGAATCCCTGCGGCCTGTTCTCGACCTGGGCGAGCGACATGGCAGGGGAGTGATCGTGCTGGCTGCAACCTCTAACCCGGAGGCCCGTGGCGTTCAGCGTTCCCTGTTTGATGGAACGCAGGTGAACCTGGCGCAACACATTGTGGATCGAGTGGCCGAGGAAAATGCCCAGCATTCCGGTGCTGGCAACGTGGGCGTGGTGGTAGGCGCAACCCTGGCTGATCCACCCCGCTTGGACCGTGTCGGCGGCATGGTTCTGATGCCTGGGGTAGGTGCACAGGGCGGAACTATGGACGATGTGAAGCGTATTGCCGGGGGAGACGAGACGGCGTCATTAGTCTCACCAAATGTCTCTCGCGGTGTGCTCCGTGCCGGACCCGACGTGGCCGACCTCCGCGCAGCGGTGAAAGAGCAGGCGACACAGCTCACACTTTGAGACTTTAACCGGCTTTTAGCAGGGGCTTTTGCTGCTTTCTAGGATTCCGGGTGCTACACTGACATGCATTGTTTGAAACCTAGTGTCGCGGTACCGCAGTTGCACTTTTAGGTGTCTTTCCTGAACCGTGTACAGTAGTCGAGAACATATTCTCGGTGTGTCAGCTTGGCAAAATTATCCGAGACAACTTAATATCCAGCGTTGCTTGGAATACCGTTCGGTCTCTACAGCATGCTGGTTATCAACCAGAAAAACTTTCCATTCAAAAGACGAGAATATTAAACGGAGGCACCCGTGGCACTTCCCCAGTTGACCGATGAGCAGCGCGCAGCGGCGCTGAAGAAGGCAGCCGAGGCACGCAAGGCACGCGCAGAACTGCGCGAGAAGCTGAAGCGTGGCGGCACCGACCTGAAGCAGGTCCTGAAGGACGCCGAAACCGATGAGACCCTGGGCAAGATGAAGGTTTCCGCTCTGCTGGTCTCCCTGCCGAAGGTTGGCAAGGTGAAGGCCAAGGAAATCATGGAGCAGCTGGAGATCGCCGAAACCCGCCGTATCCGTGGCCTGGGCGACCGTCAGCGTCGCGCCCTGCTGGAGCACTTCGGTTTCGAGGAATAATCTTGAGCCAGGACCTGAATAGCGGCCGGATCGTCGTCCTCGCAGGACCTTCGGCAGTGGGGAAGTCCACAGTCGTTCGTCGTCTGCGCTCGGACGTTCCGGATCTGTTCTTCAGTGTGTCCATGACCACCCGCGCCCCACGTCCGGGCGAAGTCGATGGCGAGGACTACATCTACGTCACCCGCGAGCAGTTCGAGGACAATATCGCGGCGGGTAAGATGCTCGAGTGGGCGGAGATCCACGGTGGTCTGCAGCTATCCGGCACGCCGCGTGAGCCGATTGAGAACGCGTTGGCTCAAGCCCGCCCCGTTCTCGTCGAGGTTGACCTCGAAGGCGCTCGTAACGTCAAGAAGATGCTGCCCCAGGTACAAACGGTTTTCCTTGCGCCGCCGTCCTGGGAAGTGCTCGTAGAGCGTCTGACCGGTCGCGGTACGGAAACCCAGGACGTCATTGAACGTCGCTTGGAGACTGCGAAAGTCGAAATGGCCTCGCAGTCGGAGTTCGACCATGTGGTGGTCAACGATGACGTGGAACAAGCAGTCGCGACAATCAGCGGCTTTCTCCGATAGAAGCCGCGGCGGCACGCTGCGAGCACTGTGCTCAATAAAGAACTAAAAGAATATACAGTTTACAACCCACCAAAGAAGGTGCATACCGTGGAAAACCAGGACGTGAATGCGAACGATAGCGTGTTCGATCCTCCTGTAGGCATCACCAACCCACCCATCGACGAGCTTCTCACGAAGGTGTCTTCCAAGTACGCCTTGGTCATCTTCGCAGCTAAGCGCGCACGTCAGATCAACGACTACTTCCAGACGGTCGACGAGGGCGTCTTTGAGTTCGTCGGACCTCTGGTTACCCCGGATGTCCACGAGAAGCCCCTGTCCATCGCTCTGCGCGAGATTAACCGGGATCTGTTAGAACACACCGAGGGTTAAACCAGCTAGGCTGATTCGTTGTGAACGTTGCATCAGCTTTAACCAACACCAAGCCGCTCCGCGTCGTTATCGGCGTAGGGGGCGGCATTGCTGCGTATAAGGCCGCTCACTTGGTGCGCTATTTCACTGAACGCGGCCATGATGTGCGGGTGATTCCGACCCGATCGGCATTGAACTTCGTCGGCGCTTCCACATTTGAAGCGCTGTCGGGCCATCCGGTGGCGACTGAAGTATTCGATGCGGTGGATGAGGTACAGCACGTTCGTCTCGGGCAAGAAGCCGATCTTATTGTCGTGGCTCCGGCGACGGCGGATTTGATGGCTCGGATTGCTCATGGCCGTGCTGATGATCTGCTGACTGCAAGTTGTTTGGTAGCGACGTGCCCCGTGGTGCTGGCTCCTGCAATGCACACGGAGATGTGGGAGAACCCGGCGACTGTAGATAATGTGGCGACGCTGCGTCGGCACGGGATTACCGTCCTGGATCCCGCCCACGGGCGACTTACCGGCAAAGACACTGGCGCCGGTCGGCTGCCGGAACCGGAACAGATTGGCCAGTTGGCTCTTACTGTGCAGGCGGACCGAGAGGCATTTACCCGTGATCTCGAAGGCAAGCGGGTACTCATTAGCGCCGGTGGTACGCATGAGCCGTTGGATCCCGTGCGTTATCTGGGTAATGCCTCGTCTGGGCGACAGGGCTACGCGCTGGCAGAGGTTGCGGCTCAGCGGGGAGCCAAAGTTACCCTCGTGGCTGGGGTGACGGAGAACTTGCCCACGCCCAGTGGAGCCGAGGTTGTTAGGGTGAAGACCGCTCGTGAGATGCAAGAAGCGGTAATGGAACATGCCACCACCGCAGACGTCGTCATCATGGCTGCAGCTGTAGCTGACTACCGCCCAGCAGAGATAGCCGGATCGAAGATGAAGAAAGGTTCTGACGCTGATCTGTCGACGATTCAGCTCACCGAGAACCCGGACATCCTCGCTGGTGTGGTTGAGGCACGGGCGCGCGGAGCCGTGGCGTCCACAACAAAGATCGTGGGTTTCGCGGCAGAAACCGGCGACCAGAACAGTAGCCCGCTGGACTTCGCTCGCAAAAAGCTACAGAAGAAGGGCTGCGATCTTTTGATGTGCAATGCCGTGGGCGAGGGCAAGGTTTTTGGCCAGCCGGATAGCGCGGGCTGGATCCTCCGCCCCAATGGAGAGGTCATCGAGGTGCCGCCTGGTCCGAAGACCAGGGTCGCTGCCGCGATCTGGAAGGCTGTATGCGAGACTAAACCAACCACTACGTGACAAATACAGACAGCTTGGTCTAGTATGTGTCCATCGACTTAAGAGTCCTTAATAACTGATACCTAAAAAAGGAAAAATTCCACGTGTCTTTGCGCCTATTTAGCAGCGAGTCCGTCACCGAAGGGCACCCTGACAAGATCTGCGACGCGATCTCCGACAAGATCCTCGACGCATTGCTTGCCAAGGACCCAGAGGCACGCGTGGCCGTCGAAACCGTCGTGACCACTGGACTGGTTCACGTTGTCGGCGAAATCCGCACTACCACCTATGTAGAGATTCCCGCACTCGTACGCAAAACTCTGCTGGAGATTGGCTTCAACAGCTCCGATATGGGCTTTGACGGCTCTACCTGCGGCGTAAGCATCGCAATCGGCGAACAGTCCCAGGAGATTGCGCAAGGTGTGGATACCGCCTTGGAGCACCGCTCCCAGAACGACGATGACGGCGCAGAGCTGGACGAAATCGACCGCCTGGGCGCCGGTGACCAGGGCCTCATGTTCGGCTATGCCACCAACGAAACCCCGGAGTTTATGCCACTGCCGATCGCGCTGGCGCACCGCCTATCGCGGCGCCTGACCGAGGTGCGCAAGAAGGGCATCGTCCCGCATCTGCGTCCCGATGGCAAGACCCAGGTGACCTTCGCTTATGACGCAGAAGGCACCCCGGTTCGCCTGGATACGGTCGTGGTTTCCACTCAGCACGACGACGGCATCGAACAGGAGCGGCTGCATGAGCAGATCCGCACCCACGTTGTTCAGTATGTGCTGGACGAGGCAGGATTGAGCGGCAACCTGGCCGACACAGACTACACGCTGCTGGTGAATCCCTCTGGGTCCTTCGTTCTGGGCGGCCCCATGGGTGATGCAGGCCTGACCGGCCGCAAGATCATCGTCGACACCTACGGCGGCATGGCTCGCCACGGCGGCGGTGCGTTTTCCGGAAAGGATCCAAGCAAGGTCGACCGCTCCGGTGCTTATGCCATGCGTTGGGTGGCTAAGAACATTGTGGCTGCCGGGCTGGCTGACCGTGCGGAGGTTCAGGTGGCCTATGCTATCGGCCGCGCAACGCCTGTTGGCCTGTACGTGGAGACCTTCGGCACCGAGACCGTTCCAGTGGAGGTCATTCAGGATGCCGTCCGCCAGGTATTCGATCTGCGCCCCGCTGCGATTCTTCAGGAGCTTGACCTCAAGCGCCCGATTTACGCCCAGACCAGCGCTTACGGCCACTTTGGCCGGACCGACCTGGACCTGCCGTGGGAGCGCACCGACCGAGTGGCTGCGCTGAAGAAGGCTGTCGAGGCCGCTCAGTAGCACGTAGCAGGTAGCAATTAGCACTGTGGAACAGCCCGTCGCGCGAGTCCTGCCGTTACTCGGCGTGCCACACCTAGATCGGCTTTTCGACTACGCGGTGCCGGAAAGCATGGATGCGCACGCCCAACCGGGTGTGCGCGTTCGCGTTCGCTTTTCCGGGCGACTCGTCGATGCCTTCGTTATTGAGCGGCGCCGACGGAGTGACCATCACGGCGAGCTGCGATCACTGGAGCGTGTGATTAGCCCCCTGCGTGTGTTGCCGAAGCACCTATGGGAGCTGGTGAACGTTCTGGCGGATCGCTATGCCGGGGTGCGTTCGGATATTCTGCGTTCGGTTGTTCCCTCCCGGCATGCCTCAGCGGAAGAGGCGGGGTTGTTCGCCGATGGCGCGGCATGGGAAAACCTTGGTGCGAAGTTGCAGTCCGTCGAGCAGGCTTCCGCCGACTCCTATCAGGCCGCGGAGGAGGCCCTTACGCCTTACCCTCACGGTGGGGCGTTCCTTTCTGCGCTCGTCGAGGGCAAACCTGCCAGGGCTTGTATATTGACGCCCCCAGGCCGCGACATCCCCACCCTCATCGCGGCCGTTGCAGCTGCCGTGGCCTGGAACACCGACGGTGGGGTCTTGGTGGTGGCACCCAACCAACGCTTGGTCGATCGCCTGGTAGCCGGATTAAAAGAGCATATGAACACCGCGCAGGTGATGGAGCTGACGGCCCAGGTCGGCCCCAATGCACGATACCGCCGCTACTTATCCGTTCTGGCAGGTCAAGCGCGGGTGGTGGTCGGTACCCGCTCAGCGGCGTTGCTGCCAATGCCCAAGCCCCGGTTAATGGTGCTGATAGGTGAGTCCGACGATAATCTGGTGGATCCGCGTGCACCGTATATCCATGCGCGCGAAGCACTGGCGCTGCATGCACAGCACACCGGGGCGGGACTGCTGATCGCTGGGGTTCATAGGTCGGCGGAAGTGCAGCAGTGGGTGGATCGGAAACTGGTGTATCCCCTGTTGCCCACCCGAGATTCCTTACATGAGGCCATGCCATGGATCCGGGGATTAGGGGAGACGGACGGAGCCACGGAACGGGAGCTGCATGCGCCCGGGGCAAGAATCCCCTCCATGGCGTTTGCCGCTATACGAGAATGCCTGGATAGTGACCTGCCCGCTCTGGTGCAGGTACCGCGCCGCGGGTACGCACCCGCGTTGGCCTGTGCACAGTGTCGCACCCCCGCGCGCTGCAGACACTGTAATGGGCCATTGGAACTGCCGACAAGTGCGGATGCAGCTCCACCGCGCTGCCGGTGGTGTGGGCAAACCGCGGGGCTATTCACCTGTCCAAGTTGCGGTAACCACAGCGTGCGCTTGTCTGTCATAGGGCATGACCGGACCGTGGAAGAGTTGGGGCGGGCCTTTCCTGGTGTGCCAATCATCGCTAGCGGTGGCAAGCACGTAGTGGACAGCGTGAAGCGTCGCGGGAGCATAGTAGTAGCCACCCCGGGGGCCGAGCCCACTGTGGAAGACGGCCTCTATGGCGCAGCGGTTTTGGTGGATCCTTGGATTCTGTTGGGCAGACAAGACCTAAGAGCGGCTGAGACAGCGCTTCGGCATTGGATGGAAGCAGCATCACTTGTGGCGCCCCGAACGAATGGCGGCAAGGTTGTCTTCGCCGGCGCGGCCAGCCTCCCCACGGCTCAACAGCTTATTCGCTGGGATCCGGTTGGGGCAGCTCGTGCTGAACTTGCCCACCGCGCCGAGGCTGCCTTCCCTCCAGCTTTTGCCGTGGCTGCTGTCGACGGCACCAGTACGGCGATTGAAGGACTTGAATCCAACTGGGAGTTACCCCCGGGTGCGGAGACCTTAGGCCCCGTGGAGCTTCCACCCGGAGTGCGTTTGCCCGCCGGAATTGATAGCCACGACCCGCAAGCTCGGCAGGCCGCCAGGCGCATGCTGGTGCGGGTTCCCGCCGACCAGCACATTGCGCTGGGGCAAGCGTTGCGCAGCGCCCAATCGGTACGCACAATCCAGCGGGGCAGTCGTTCAACCCAACCCGACGCCCTGAGGGTTGTCATGGATCCTGTGCGGATCGGTTAGTGTTGATAACCATGACCGTGCTGAACATGCGCTACTTTGGGGACCCGGTCCTTAAGACCGTGGCGGACCCAGTGAAATCAGAACTTATTCAGGATGCGGGAACGCGTCGCCTGGTCGAGGACATGCTGGAGACCATGGATCACTTCGGTGGCGTGGGACTGGCCGCCAACCAGGTGGGTATCACTCGCCGCATTTTCGTCTTCGACTGCGATGGGGATCGCGGACATGTGATCAACCCGACTTGGGAGGCCGTGGGTGAGGAGACGCAAACCGGGGGCGAGGGTTGCCTTTCCATCCCGGACGTCGGCGGTGACGTCACCCGTGCCCAGCGAGTGCGCTTGCGTGGTACGACCGTCGATGGCGAGGAGATTGACCGCGAGGTTACGGACTTGCTGGCGCGTTGTGTGCAACACGAAACCGACCATCTTGATGGCGTGCTTTTCATCGAGCACCTAGAGGCAGACCAGCGCCGTGAGGCAATGCGCCAAATTCGCGAATCGGAGTGGTTTAAACAGTGAAAATCGTCTTTGCCGGCACTCCGGAACCCGCTGCCGTGGCGCTAGAACACCTCATCGCCGATGAGCGTATCGAGGTCGTTGCGGTGGTTACCCAGCCCGACGCCAAGCGGGGACGTGGCCGCAGCCTGCGCCCATCGAAGGTCGCGGAAGTTGCGGAAAAGGCCGCCATCCCCACTTACAAATGGCCTAGCCTCAAAGCCGGTACGGAATCCGGTGACGAGGCCCGCGCGGTGCTTTCCAACCTCGCCGAACGCGGTGTGTCTGCCACAGCAGTAGTGGCCTATGGCAACCTGATTCCTACCGACCTCCTCGACGTGTTTGAGCATGGATGGGTAAACCTGCACTACTCACTCCTGCCACGCTGGCGCGGTGCAGCGCCCGTTCAAGCAGCGCTGGCCGCTGGCGACGAGTACACGGGAGCATCCATCTTCCGCATCGAACAGGGGCTGGACACCGGCCCAGTCGCCGCCCAACTGACCCAGAAGATCGCCATTGAAGATACGGCAGACGACCTGCTGGCAAGTCTGACCTATGCCGGACGCGAGCTACTGGCCGATGCCCTCATCGAGATGGATGATGGCTCTGCTGAGCTGTCCGCACAGGACGATGAGGCGGCTACACACGCGCCGAAGATTCACCCGGCTGATGCGCAAATCGATTGGAAGCAGCCCGCCGAAGTCATTCAGCGCACTGCCCGTGCTCACACTCCGGCGCCTGGTGCATGGACTTTGTTGGACGACCAACGGTTCAAGATCGGCATGCTGCTACCTACCTCACCCACGGACGCGTCAGAACTTGCTGAACTCGGTGCAGGTGATGTTGCGGCGTCGAACAAAAAAGTTTTCGTAGGCACGGGCACCAGCGCGCTAGAGATCACGCTGATCCAACCGCCGGGGAAGAAGATGATGGACGCGGCCGCCTGGGCGCGCGGTCAGCAGGAGTTGCTGGCGAAGCATCCGACCTTCAGCGCCCGGAACACAGAAGCGGAAACAGGGGAGTAATAGGAACATGGGAGGCTTCAGGGCGCGCTCTGAATCGGCGCGCAGCGGCGAACATAAACCCGCAAAGGCTACGGGCTACCAGCAACGCCGTCCCGAACATAGGCAGCGGAAAAGCCGTGCAAAGGGCTCCGGGGACAAGGTACGCGACGTCGTCTTTGGCGTATTACGGGCCGTCACAGTCGACGACGCTTTCGGCAACTTGGTGCTGCCCAAGGCGCTGCGGGAAGCAGGTATAAAGGGACGCGACGCCGCATTTGCCACAGAGCTGACCTATGGCACCCTGCGCGCACGCGGACTATTGGACGCAATCATCGCTGACGCTGCTGGGCGCCCGATTGAAAAGATCGACTCAGTAGCCCTTGATGCCCTCCGCATGGGCGCTTACCAGATCCTGCGCACACGGGTGGAGAACCACGCTGCCGTCAACACATCGGTGGAGTTGGTGAAAGCCCATGGCGCAGGCCAAGCATCCGGGTTCGTCAACGGGGTGCTGCGAGGGCTGACCCGGAAGAAGCCCGAAACATGGATCGAGCGAGTGGCGCCAGGTAATGAACTGGCAGACATAAGCTTGCGCAATGCACACCCGGAATGGATTGCCCAGGTATTCGCTGAGTCCCTGGGAGTGGATCCCGCTACCGAAGAAGGGCGCAGCGAACTCGAATATGCGCTGGCTACCGATGACGCGCGCCCGATTGTGCACCTGGCCGCCCGCCCCGGCCAGATTAGCGGCGAGGAGTTGGCACTGATCACCGGTGGTACCGAGGGCAGGTTCTCTCCCTACGCGGTCTATTTGGATGAAGGCGCCCCCGGCGACATCGCCCCGGTGCGCGAGGGGCTGGCTAGCGTACAGGATGAAGGTTCGCAGCTAATTGCCCTGGCTACGACCCGCGTACCTGTCGCTGCCGAATTGCCTGGCCGGTGGCTGGATCTCTGCGCGGGGCCGGGCGGTAAGACTGCGTTTATTGCCTCGGCTGCACTGTCCGAGCAGGCGAGTGTGGATGCGGTGGAGATTGCCCAGCACCGCGCCACGTTGATCGAGCAGACTGTCCGCGAGTTGCCAGTGCGGGTGCACGTGGGCGACGGGCGGAAGTTGGAAGAGATCAAGAGCCTGAATATTCCGGAGGGTGGTTTTACTCGTGTACTGATCGACGCCCCGTGTTCCGGTCTCGGTGCGTTGCGTCGCCGCCCTGAGGCTCGGTGGACGAAGTCCCCAGAGGATATTCCGCCGCTTGTCACGCTCCAGCGCGAGTTGCTGACCAGTGGCCTGGCTGCGACGGCTCCGGGCGGGGTGCTGATCTACTCCACGTGCTCCCCGCACCCTAAGGAGACTACGGACGTGGTTCGCTCGGTCGCGGCACGTACCGGTGCGGAGATTCTGGACGTTACTGAGTACCTGCCTGAGCTGGCCGCCACGAACGTCGCCCAGACTAAGCCCTTTGTTCAGCTCTGGCCCCATATCCACGGCACCGACGCAATGTTCTTCGCCGCGCTGCGTCCGGCAAGGCGCCCCGCCGACAAGTAGAAAGGCTTTTGCTCCTATGCCGAACCCCCGCACTTCCCGCACCCCGCTCATCGCCCCTTCGATCCTCGCTGCCGATTTCTCTGCCTTGGCCAGCGAAATCGGCCGAGTACCGAATGCAGACTGGTTGCACATCGACGTGATGGATAACCACTTCGTTCCTAACCTTTCTTTCGGTCTTCCAGTGGCCAAGTCGCTGCTTCCCCACACGGACAAGCACTTGGATGTGCACCTGATGATTGAGAACCCGGAGAAGTGGGCGGAAGACTATGCCGATGACTTCCAGTCCGTCACCTTCCACCTGGAAGCCGTGGCGGATGTCGACGCAGCTATTGCCTTGGCCGACAAGTTGCGCGGACACGGCACGGCGGCGGGCATTTCGATCACGCCGAATACTCCGGTGGAGCCACTTTTGGATCATCTGGACAAGTTTGACCTCGTTCTGGTGATGAGTGTGGAGCCGGGCTTCGGCGGCCAGAAGTTTATGCCCGAGGTACTGGACAAGGTTCGCGCACTGCGCAGCCGTATCGACGAATTGGGCCTAGATACTCTCATCGAGATCGATGGAGGCATTGGGCCGGAGACCGCTGCCGAGTCCGCCGCCGCGGGCGTGGACGTGTACGTTGCCGGCTCCAGTGTCTTCGGCAAGGAAGACCCCGCCGCGGCGGTTGATGAGATCCGCGCTCGCGCCCAGTAGCTACATGGATCTTTCTCTGTTTTCCGACGCCCACCGCCTCGGTTGGCAAGCGGCCCAGAAAGCTAGCCCGAACCCGCCGGTCGGTGCGGTGATCGAAGACTCTGCCGGGGTAGTGGTAGGCCGTGGCCATACACAACGCCCTGGCGCAGCACACGCTGAAGTGATGGCACTGCAGGAGGCCGGCGACCGCGCCCGCGGTGGCCGGGCGATTGTGACTTTGGAGCCCTGTAACCACACTGGCCTCACGGGTCCGTGTGCGCAGGCACTGATTGAGGCGGGTATTCGCCGCGTTGATTTTCTCTTCGCCGACCCGAACCCCACTGCGACTGGGGGCGCCGAGACTCTGCGCGCGGCCGGTGTGGAGGTTTTTGGTCCTTATCTGCCACAGCCGACTGCCCCAGGTGGTGCGACGCTGGTTCCGTGGACCCAGATGTACAGCGTGGAACCCTGGCTTATCGCGATGGCTGAGCAGCGTCCGCATGTTTGTCTCAAGATCGCCTCAACGGTGGACGGACGGGTAGCTGCGATAGATAAAACGAGCCAGTGGATCACCGGGGATGCTGCGCGTGTCGCTGCTCACGAAGACAGAACCCGTCGTGATGCAATCCTTGTCGGAACTGGTACCGTCGCCGCCGATAACCCTCGCCTATCTGCACGTGATGCACAAGGAAAGCCCTTTGCAGAGGACCTCCAGCCCCTGCGAGTGGTACTAGGAACCCGTGACGTTCCCACCGACGCACGGATTTTTGACGCTCCGGGACAGGCTGTCCACTTGCGCACTCGTGATGTACACGCTGCCCTTGCAGACCTCTGGGAGCGCGATGTGCGCACGCTGCTGGTGGAGGGTGGTGCAGAGGTAGCTGCGGCTTTTATAGGCGCTGGGGTAGTGGACGAAGTGCAGTACTACGCAGCACCGGCAGTGTTGGGGGCAGGGGTGGCGTCGCTAAGCACGCAGCGAGGCGACCTCGGCCAGACAATCGCAGATATCCTGCGCTTTGTGCCACGTGAGCTGGAGGTATTGGGTGGGGATATTCGCTGGACGATGACGGCGCCCGGACGTACCCCCTGACACTGGGAGTAACCCACAGTGGGCTAGTGTGTATGTAATCACGTACATAAAACGTTAGGAGCGCGCATGTTCACCGGGATCATCGAGGAGGTCGGACGGGTCGCCGCTATTGACGCAGCGGGAGACTCGCTGCGGATGCGTTTCACTGTCCCCGGCGTGCTGGAGGATGCCAAGCGAGGCGATTCCATCGCGATTAATGGCGTGTGCCTGACTATCGCGGAGCTCGGCGCGGGCGAAAAGGCCGCAGAGTTCACAGCTGATGTGATGCAGGTGACGCTGGACTACAGTGCCCTGGGAAGCATCTCAGTGGGCGACCGGGTGAATGTCGAACGTGCGATGGCCAGCGGCCAGCGCTTTGGCGGGCATATCGTGCAAGGACACGTGGACGGCACTGCCCAGCTGATCGAGCGGCGTCCCTCAGAGCACTGGGAAATTTTCCGCTTCCGTTTGGATCAACCGGAGCTGTCCCGTTACCTCGCCAAGAAGGGCTCGGTAGCGATCAATGGCACGTCGTTGACCATTGCTGAGGTCCCAGAGGTGCCGACAGTAGGGAAGAATGAAGAAGACTGGTTCGAAGTCTCCCTGATTCCCACCACACTGGCCGACACTATGTTGGGTGATCTGCAGCCGGGATCCCGCGTCAACGTGGAGTGCGATGTGCTTGCGAAGTACGTCGAACGGCTATCTCAGCATTGCGCGAACACCAACGGCCAGCAAAACTAACGCGAGAGGCAAGATCACGATGAGCACAAGCGAAAACCAGGACATTCAGCTGGACTCCGTGGAGCGTGCCATCGCCGACATCGCTGCGGGTAAAGCCGTAGTGGTCGTCGACGACGAGAACCGGGAAAACGAAGGCGACCTCATCTTCGCCGCCGAGCTAGCGACTCCCGAACTGATGGCCTTCATGGTGCGCCATAGCTCCGGCTATGTGTGCGTAGGCATGGATAGCGCCGAATGCGACCGCCTAGGTCTGCCGCCGATGGTTGCCCGGAACGAGGACGTCCGTGGCACCGCCTATACGGTAACGGTTGACGCCGCCGAAGGCGTGGACACCGGCATCAGCGCCACTGATCGAGCCCGTACAGTGCGGCTGTTGGCGGATCCTACATCCACCGCAGCGACCTTCAACCGCCCAGGCCACGTGGTTCCGCTGCGCGCCAAGCGCGGAGGCGTGCTGGTACGCCAGGGCCACACCGAGGCCGCGGTGGATCTGGCACGGGCGGCGAACCTGGCTCCCGCAGGGGCGCTGTGTGAGATCGTCTCAGAGGAAGATCCCACCACCATGGCCCGCCTGCCCGAGCTGCGACGCTTCGCCGACGCACACGGACTGGCTCTCATCAGCATCGAGCAGCTGCAGCACTGGCGCCGCCACCACACCCAAACCTTGGAGCGAGCAGTGGAAACGCGGCTGCCGACCAAGCACGGAGACTTCCGGGCGATCGGCTATGTCAACATCATCGATGGCACAGAGCATATCGCGCTAGTCAAGGGCGATCTCTCTACCGCAGGGGAGCAACCCGTCCCGGTTCGGGTGCATTCTGAGTGCCTTACCGGCGATATCTTCGGTTCGCGCCGCTGCGACTGCGGTGACCAGCTTTCCGCCGCGCTCGACTACATCGAGTCGAAGGGGCGTGGCGTATTGATTTACCTGCGCGGTCACGAGGGTAGGGGTATCGGTCTACTGCCGAAGCTCCGCGCGTATGTGCTGCAGGATGAGGGGCTGGACACCGTGGACGCTAATCTCGAGCAGGGGCTTCCAATAGACGCCCGCGAGTACAGCGCGGCAGCTCAGATTCTCAAGGATCTGAAGGTAGACACGGTTGCTCTGATTTCCAACAACCCGGACAAGATCCACGACCTCGCCAGCCACGGTGTTAACGTCGCCACCCGCATTCCGGTGGAGTTGCACCCCAATGAAGACAATGTGGTCTACCTTCGCACGAAACGGGACCGGATGGGTCACCAACTCGATACGCTGGACTGAAAAGCTCATATCGAAGTACCAAGGAGGAGCCCCTACCATGGCGCATAACGGAGTCGCCGATATCCACATCAAGGCCGGTTCTGCTTATGGCATGACTGTCGCAGTGATCAGCGCATCGTGGAATGCGGACATTACCGATCAGCTGCACCAACACTCGATTGCGACTGCTAAGGAAGCAGGTGCGCAGGTTACCGAATGGCGGGTCGCCGGGGCACTCGAGCTGCCTGTCGCGGTCGCCGCGGCATGTAAGCGTTTTGACGCCGTGGTGGCGAACGGTTGCGTAATTCGGGGTGAGACCGAACATTTCCGCGTGGTCTGTGATGCAGTGACCTACGGGCTTACGCGCGCCGGCTTGGACTCGGGCACTCCCGTTGGCAATGGTGTGCTTACTGTAGATACCCATGAGCAGGCGATTGACCGTGCCGGTGGCATGGATGCAAAGGAAAACAAGGGGCGCGACGCAGCGGTTGCGGCGATTCATACGGCTCTCGTACTGCGACAGATCGAGCGGGGCGTTTAGGGCTGCCCCGTGTCAACAGAGTAGGGTGGAATGCCGTGAGCGATAAGGATGAATGGGAGCTGGAGGTTTCCTCGCCGTTCTTGAAGAAGCTGGCGTGGATCCTGGTCGTTGTGGTCATGGCTGTGCATATTTTCATGGCCATCGTCGTGGCGGTGGGAGACACTGGCGTGACGGTAACGCGTGCCGATCAGTGGGGATTCATCGGCATTGGACTGGTCTTCTCTTTCGTTGCCCTCTCCCTCTTGCGTCCGCACGTCAAGGTAAATAGCCAAGGCGTGGAAGTTCGCAATATCGTCAACGGACAGTTCTATCCGTGGGAAATCATCCACGGATTGTCCTTCCCCCAAGAGGCCAAGTGGGCTCGCCTGGAACTTCCGGACTTTGAGTTCGTCCCCATGATGGCCCTTAACATCTACGATAAGCAGCTCATCGCGCAGCGTGTAGAGAACTTCCGCCAGCTGGAAGACCGATACATGCCATTTGACGAGTAACTTTGAGCAGCGTTTCTTACCGCCCCGAGCCCGGGAGCATCCCCACCGATCCTGGCGTCTACACTTTTCGCGACGCCGACGAACGCGTCATCTACGTCGGTAAGGCCAAGAACCTACGCGCCCGTCTGTCTAATTATTTCCAGGATCTCAGCCAGCTACACCCGCGTACCCGCGCCATGGTGCAATCGGCGAGCCATGTTCAATGGACTGTTGTTTCCAGCGAATTGGAGGCACTGAACCTCGAATACACCTGGATTAAGCGCTTTAACCCCCGGTTTAACGTCATGTACCGGGACGATAAGACCTATCCCATGCTGGCGATCAGCGTTAAGGAAGAGATTCCACGGGCATTTATGTACCGCGGTCCCCGGCGCAAGGGCGTGCGTTACTTTGGTCCCTATCCCAAGGCCTGGGCGATCCGTGAGACACTTGAGTCTTTGACGCGCGTCTTTCCTATTAGAACGTGTTCAGCTGGGGTGTATAGGCGTCACGAAGCTTTGGGAAGGCCGTGTCTACTCGGCTATATCGATCGGTGCAGCGCCCCGTGCGTGGACAAGATCACTCCCGAAGGTCACCGGGCGCTCGTCGACCAGTTCTCCAGCTTCTTGGCTGGCAACACCGAACCAGTGCTGCGTAGGGTGCGCAAGGAGATGGAGGAGGCTGCCGAAAACCTAGACTTTGAGCGAGCAGCCGCGCTGCGCGATCAACTGCAGGCCATGCAAAAATCAATGGAGCGGCAGGCGGTGGTATTTTCCGATAAGACCGACGCCGACCTCATCGCTTTCGTCGCCGATGAGTTGGAGGCGGCGGTGCAGATTTTCCACGTCCGAGGGGGACGTATCCATGGCCAGCGGGGGTGGGTCGTCGAGCGCGAGGATCTGAGCGAGGAGCGGCTCGTTGCGGACTTCATTACCCAGTTCTACGGGGAGACCGCGGAACTGGCTAAGGCCACAGAGACTCAGGTCGGTGGCGCATCCGGACCGGAGGTGGATAGGGAACTTGCCCGCGCGATCAACCCTGCGTCCACACAGGATCTTGGCGACCTGGTGGGTGATGTGCAGGTCACGCCTGTGCCACGGGAAATTCTTGTACATGTCTTGCCGGAAGAAGCCCCGGATTTGGCTGAATGGCTAACAAGCCTGCGCGGTTCCAATGTGGAGATCAGGGTGCCACAGCGCGGTGACAAAAAGGCGCTGATGACCACTGCAGAAACTAACGCCACACAGGCGTTGGCGCAGCACAAGCTGAAGAGGGCGGGCGACATTACGGCACGTTCGGCAGCTTTGAAGGAGCTGCAGGAGGCACTGTGGATGGACGAATCTCCGCTGCGTATCGAGTGCACCGATATTTCGCATATCCAGGGCACTGATGTCGTGGCCAGCTTGGTGGTTTTCGAAGACGGTCTGCCTAAGAAGGCCGATTACCGCCGCTATAAGATCCGCGAGGCCGCCGGTGATGGACATTCCGACGATGTAGCTTCCATTGCGGAGGTGGTGCGTCGTCGTTTCAAGCGCTATCACCAGGACAAATCCGCTGTTCCCGCTGGCGACGACGGGGGAGACCTGCTCGACGGCGAGGCGGACCTCGAACACACGGACACGGCAAAGCAGAAGTTCGCTTACCCGCCCCAGCTATTCATTGTGGATGGTGGCCTTCCACAGGTGAATGCGGCCCAAAAGGTCTTGGATGAGCTTGGAGTCAACGACGTAACTCTCGTAGGCATCGCTAAACGTCTGGAGGAAATCTGGGTTCCTGGCGAGGAGTATCCCATTATCGTTCCCCGCAACTCGCCAGCTCTATACCTAGTACAGAATCTCCGCGACGAAGCCCACCGTTTCGCCATCAATTTCCACCGCCAACAACGCAGTGCCCGCATGCGGCGCAGCAAATTGGACGACATCCCGGGACTCGGGCCGAAGCGCCGTAAGCAACTGGTTAAGGAGTTCGGCTCCGTGGCGAAGGTGAAGCAGGCCAGTGTGGAGGACATCGCCGCGCTTCCGGGCTTTGGGCCGAAGTTGGCACAACTTATTCACGACGCCCTCAATGCTGGGTAGGATCGGGAAGTATGAGCGCATCAACGCAGCAAGAGCCCAGTTTGATATTGATCACGGGCATGTCTGGGGCAGGGCGTCGAGCTACCGCCGCAGCCCTGGAGGAGCTCGGGTGGTACGTCGCGGACAACCTTCCGCCCGAGCTCATCGTGCGAATGGTTGAGCTTAGTTTCTCCCCGGATTCGCCCATCGAGAAGTTGGCCATCGTCACCGACGTCCGCTCCCGCGATTTCGCCGGCAGCCTCACCAGTGTCCTGCACGATCTCCATACCGGAGGCCGTCGCCCTACAGTGCTTTATTTGGATGCCACGGATGAGGCACTGATTGCGCGCTTTGACGCTGTGCGCCGCACCCACCCGCTGCAACAAAAGGGCACGTTGCAGGACGGTATTGACCGTGAACGCGAAATGCTCGCCAGCATCCGCGAACGCGCTGACATCGTTTTGGATACCACCGACCGGAGCATCCACGATCTGCGCCGTGAATTGGAGAAGTTCTTCGCAGCTGCGGATCACTCGAGTGTCCGCATTAATCTGCAGAGTTTCGGCTTTAAGCACGGACCGCCCAAGGATATTGACATACTGCTGGACGCTCGTTTCCTGCCGAACCCGTACTGGGATCCGCAGCTGCGCCCTTTTAGAGGTATTGACGCCCCCGTCTCCGACTTTGTCCTGTCTCAATCCGGGGCCGAAGATTTCCTCGACCACACCGTGGGACTCATCCACTCCGTACTGCCGGGATACCGCAAAGAGGGCAAGTTCTTCGTATCCGTAGCCATCGGCTGCACTGGTGGCCACCACCGCAGTGTGGCGATCGCTGAGGAACTAACCCGCCGGCTGGCAAAAGACGGTGTACTCGTAAACCTTTCTCACCGAGACTTGGAACGCTAGGGGTGAAAAGCAACATGACGCATAACGAAAACTCTTCCCCGAAACGAATCGCGCGGATGGCTTGCCTGGGCGGCGGACATGGCCTTTTCAATACGCTGCGTTCGGCGCGCACCATCGCGGATTATGTCTCCGCCATAGTGACGGTGGCCGACGACGGAGGATCGTCAGGACGCATTCGTCGTGAGTTGGGTTCTCTACCGCCAGGTGATCTGCGCATGGCGCTGGCGGCGCTCACTCGCGATAACGAGCGCGGACGCATGTGGGAAGACGTGATTCAACACCGTTTCGGCGGTTCTGGCGCGCTCAAAGGCCACGCACTCGGCAATTTCCTTATCACCGGTCTGGCGCAGGTTATGGGAAGTGAGCTAAAGGCGCTGGACGAGATTGGTCGACTCCTCGGCATCGAAGGGCGAGTCATCCCGATGAGCAACGAGCCGCTGGATCTGGAGGCCGAAGTGCTCGGGCTGGAAGAAGACCCACGGGAGGTTGTTGCCGTGCGCGGGCAGGTTGCCGTTGCATCCACGTTGGGGGAGGTGCGCCGAGTGAAGCTCTACCCCGTGGACCCGCCAGCGTCTCCGGAGGCCGTCGAGGCGATTCTTAATGCCGATTTGGTCTCCATGGGCCCGGGATCCTGGTTTTCCAGTGTGATCCCGCACCTCCTCGTCCCCGGAATCGTGGATGCTCTCAACCAAACTAAGGCGGTAAAGGCGCTGGTCTTGAACTTGGTTCCGGAACCTGGAGAGACCGCCGGGATGTCCTTGGAACACCATATCCATATGGTGCGACAGCATTGTCCCAGCTTGAAGATTGACGTTGTCATCGTCGATCTGTCGA
Organism: Corynebacterium sp. TUM25020; assembly: GCF_056388495.1. Classification (NCBI taxonomy): domain Bacteria; kingdom Bacillati; phylum Actinomycetota; class Actinomycetes; order Mycobacteriales; family Corynebacteriaceae; genus Corynebacterium; species Corynebacterium sp. TUM25020. The sequence continues at coordinate 515,716 of NZ_JBWJFG010000001.1, forward strand.
CGATGCCCGTGGCCAGCGCTCGGCGTCATATCGAAAGGGCAGCGGCAGCACTGGGCGCGAAAGTGATCTACCGCGACGTGCGGGAGGACGACAACCGCGGGCGATGGACCGACCGTCACAATCCGACCAAACTCGCTGCGGTTCTGCATGAGGTTTCAGGCGGCGTGCAAGACCTGCCGGAGCGAGAATAGCTAGCTCGGCTATAATTGGGTGCCCTGTGTGCAAGTTGGGAAGGAAGGACAGTCCGTGGCACTGACGGCCGATGTGAAGGCAGAACTAAATCGAGTTCTGGTGACTCGCCATGATGTGATGACCGCGGAGGTTGCCAGCCTGCTGCGGTACACGGCTGCCTTGCACCTGGTGGGCAAGAAGATCGTCGTGGAGTCCGAGGTGGACTCCGCAGATACGGCTCGTCGCCTCACAGACATGGTGGAGCAGCTTTACAAGATCGAACCGGAGCACCAGATTATCGGCGCAGGCAATCTTCGTCGCAGCCCTCGGCATGTGCTGCGGTGGACTGAAGGTGGCATGGAGCTGGCACGTCGCACCGAGTTGATCGACCGCGTAGGGCGCCCAGTACGAGGCTTGCCGCGATTCATTATCGGCGGCACCAAGGATCAATGTGTAGCCGCCTGGCGGGGTGCTTTCCTGGCGCATGGCTACATTACGGACCCGGGACGCTCGTCCGCGCTGGAGGTGCAGACGCCGTCGAATGAGGCCGCTCTGGCACTGGTCGGCGCCGCACGCCGTATTGACGTGACTGCAAAGACGAAGGAAGCCAGGGGAGTCAACCGCGTCGTGATTCGCGACGGCGATTCCATCGGACGGCTCCTCATGCTGATGGGTGCTCAAGAGACCCGCGAAATATGGGAGAAGCAGCGCCGGAACCGCGAAAATCGGGCAAAAGCAAACCGCCTGGCGAACTTCGATGATGCGAATCTGCGCCGCAGTGCCCGCGCCGCAGTGGCCGCTGCCGCCCGCGTGGAGCGTGCCTTGGAGATCTTGGAAAACGATGTGCCCCAGCACCTGGCCGAAGCAGGACAGTTGCGGGTGGAACATAAGGAAGCCTCGCTGGAGGAGCTCGGTCGCCTTGCAGAGCCACCGATGACCAAGGATGCCGTGGCAGGTCGCATTCGACGCCTGCTTTCAATGGCTGATAAACGCGCCGAGGAACTGGGATTACCGGACACACATTCCGCTGTCACCTCGGAGTTGTTCAACGACGTTGATTGATTTCTAACCCCGTAGAAGTCAGCACGGATACCCCATCGCATATGGGATAAGAATCGCTGCGAACCCTAGAAGGCGCAGGTACTCTCGGAGGTGTCGGCGTGAGGGTCGAGGGCTTGGAGTTTTGAGCCGTAGGCCTTGGCGTCTAGCTCGAAGAAAAATAGACGCAGTTTTTAGGAGTTCAACTTATGACTATCCGTGTTGGCATCAACGGTTTCGGCCGAATCGGCCGTAACTTCTTCCGCGCAATCCGTTCCCAGGGCGCTGACCTGGAGGTTGTGGGCATCAACGACCTGACTGATAACAAGACGCTGTCTGTCCTGCTGAAGAACGACTCCGTTATGGGTCGCCTGGATGCTGAGATCGAGTACGACGACGAGTCCATCACCGTCGACGGCAAGCGCATCGCCGTTTCTGCTGAGCGCGACCCGAAGAACCTGAACTGGGGCGAGCTGGGTGCGGACATCGTTATCGAGTCCACCGGTTTCTTCACCGATGCTGAGGCTGCCAAGGCACACATCGACGCGGGCGCTAAGAAGGTCATTATCTCCGCTCCGGCGAAGAACGAGGACGCTACCTTCGTCGTTGGTGTAAACCACACCGACTACGACCCGGAGAACCACCACATCATCTCCAACGCCTCCTGCACCACCAACTGCCTGGCTCCGCTGGCCAAGACTCTCGACGAGGAGTTCGGCATCGTCAAGGGCCTGATGACCACCGTTCACGCTTACACCGGCGACCAGCGCCTGCACGACGCTCCGCACAAGGACCTGCGCCGCGCCCGCGCCGCAGCCGTTAACCTGGTTCCGACCTCCACTGGTGCTGCAAAGGCCGTTTCCCTGGTTCTGCCGCAGCTGAAGGGCAAGCTGGATGGCTACGCAGTGCGCGTTCCGGTTATCACCGGCTCCCTGACCGACCTGACTTTCGAAGCTGAGAAGCCGGTCACCGTCGAGGCTGTCAACGCTGCACTCAAGAAGGCAGCCGAGAATGAGCTGAAGGGGATTGCGAAGTACTCCGATGACGCTCCGCTAGTCTCCACCGACATCGTGGGTGATTCTCACTCCTCTATTTTCGACTCTGGCCTGACCAAGGTCATCGACAACCAGGTCAAGGTTGTCTCCTGGTACGACAACGAGTGGGGCTACTCCTGCCGTCTGGTCGACCTGGCAACCTACGTCGGCGAGCGCCTCTAAGTAGGCCTTGTCCGCAAAGCTATAAGGATTACGGGTTCGGCTCCGATCGCCGCACGTGTCGCGCGTCGCGGGGTCGAGCCGGCCCGTTTTCTCATGTAGCCCCCACTCTCTACCTTCATTAACCACCCAAATAGAAACTTTTTAAGGAGCTTCCCATGGCCATCAAGACCGTTAAAGACCTGATCAACGAGGGCGTCCAGGGACGCCATGTTCTGGTTCGTGCGGACCTGAATGTCCCGCTGTCTGACGGCAATATCACCGACCCGGGTCGTATCGATGCTTCCGTACCTACGTTGAAGGCTCTGTTGGAAGCCGGAGCTCGCGTCGTTGTCTCCGCCCACTTGGGTCGCCCCAAGGGTGAGTTCAAAGAGGAGTTCTCCCTGGCTCCCGTCGCGGAAGCTCTCGCTGAGCGCCTAGACCAGTGGGTACCGCTAGCCACTGACGTCACCGGCGAAGATGCTCACGAGCGCGCCAACGGCCTTGACGACGGTGACATCCTGCTGCTGGAGAACGTTCGCTTCGATGCCCGCGAGACCTCTAAGGACGAGGCAGAACGCGCTGAATTCGCGGCCGAGTTGGCTGCCCTCACCGGTGACAATGGTGCCTTTGTCTCCGATGGCTTCGGCGTGGTTCACCGCAAGCAGGCCTCCGTCTACGATGTGGCCAAGAAGCTGCCGCACTACGCAGGTGGTCTTGTCGAGGCCGAGCTGAACGTGCTCCGCCGCGTGTCGGAGACCCCGGAAAAGCCCTACGCCGTTGTACTGGGTGGTTCCAAGGTGTCTGACAAGTTGGGCGTCATCGAGGCACTTGCACCGCGCGTGGATAACCTCCTGATCGGCGGTGGCATGTGCTTCACCTTCCTCGCGGCACAGGGCTACTCGGTCGGCGGCTCTTTGCTGCAGGACGACATGATCGACACCTGCAAGGATCTGCTGGAACGCTTCGGTGACGTCATTGTTCTGCCCACCGATGTAGAGGTCGCCGAGCGTTTCGACAAAGACGCCGACCACCGCACCGTCGACCTGAACTCCATCCCGGAAGGTTGGATGGGTCTGGACATCGGCCCGGACTCCGTTCAGCTGTTCTCCGAAATCCTGGCGAAGTCCAAGACCGTGTTCTGGAACGGCCCGATGGGCGTATTCGAGTTCCCAGCCTTTGCGGCGGGTACGCGGGGTGTTGCCGAGGCGATTATCGACGCCACCGGCGGCGGTGCATTCTCGGTCGTCGGCGGTGGCGACTCGGCCGCGGCTGTTCGCACCCTGGGCCTGGGAGAAGAAGGTTTCTCCCACATCTCCACTGGCGGCGGTGCCTCCCTGGAGTTCCTGGAGGGCAAGGAACTTCCCGGCGTTTCCGTCCTGGAAAGCTAAACGCACCCCGTACGTTCCAGAAGTACTAAGCAGTAAGCACAGTAGAGAGGCATTGACACAATGACCGCACGCAAGCCACTTATCGCCGGCAACTGGAAGATGAACCTGAACCACTATGAGGCTATTCAGGTCGTGCAGAAGTTCGTCTTCGCACTGCCGAAGGAGTACTACGAGTCCGTGGATGTGGCCTTTATCCCGCCGTTCACGGATATCCGGTCCGTCCAGACTCTGGTGGATGGAGACAAGCTGGAGATTACTTACGGTGGCCAAGACGTATCCCAGCACACTTCGGGTGCTTACACCGGTGAGGTATCCGGCGCAATGTTGAAGAAGCTGGGCTGCACGTGGGCCATCATTGGCCACTCCGAGCGTCGCCAGTACCACGGAGAGACCGACGAAACCGTAGCAGCCAAGGCTCGCGCAGCACTGGATAATGAACTGCAGCCGATTGTCTGCGTGGGCGAACAGCTGGATGTCCGCGAAAAGGGCGAGCATGTCGAGTTCGTTAAGAACCAAACCAAGGCCTCCCTGGCGGGACTGTCCGCTGAGGACCTTTCCAAGACCGTCATCGCATATGAACCCGTCTGGGCAATTGGCACCGGCAAGGTTGCCTCTGCCGAGGATGCACAGGAAGTCTGCCACGCGATCCGTGAGCTCGTCGCCGAGCTAGCTGGCGAGGAGGTCGCTGGTGGTATTCGCATTCTCTACGGTGGTTCGGTGAAAACCGATTCCGTCGGAGAGCTGGTCAGCCAGCCAGACGTGGATGGCGGTCTCGTCGGCGGAGCGTCGCTAAACGGCGAAGACTTCGCACGCCTGGCAGCGGCCGCAGCAAAGGCGACGGCCTAACACAATGAGCAACGACACGATCCGCGGCACCGCCATTCCCGTCGCTCCTGATGAAATCGCCCACCCAGAGATCAGCCCCACGGTGCGAGACGATACCCGCTACCTGGGGCGGATCCTGGGAGAGGTAATCCGTGAGCAGGAGGGCGAGTACACTTTCAACCTCATCGAAAACTCCCGGCGTGCAGCTTTTGACCTGCGCTACGGAGAGATGCAGATTGAGCAGCTGGCCGAGCAGTTCAACTCACTGCCGACGGAGAAGGCGCTGCCAGTGATTCGTGCATTCTCGCACTTCGCTTTGATGGCGAATCTGGCGGAAGATCTCTATGTCGAACGGGTTCGTGACCTTGAGGAGGATCGGGGCAATACCGCCCCGCGCTCCACCCTGGCGTATACGTGGCAGGAACTTCACAACCGGGAGGTGCCGGGGGAGAAGGTCGCCGAAACTATGGCGAATGCCCTTGTAGCGCCTGTCCTCACGGCGCACCCAACAGAGACCCGCCGCCGGACCGTGTTCGATGTGCAAACCGACATCATGAAGATGATGCGTCGGCGCGCACGCGTGCTCAAAGAACTCAAACTTAACCCCGACTCCGTCCGCGCGGCTCGCCAACTGACGCAGATTGAGCTGGTAATTCGCCGCCGCATGACGCTACTGTGGCAGACCTCCCTGATCCGTAGCGTGCGTCCGCGTATCGAGGACGAGATCAAGGTGGGATTGCGCTACTACGGCATCAGCCTGCTGAGCGAGATTCCGGCGATCAACCGTCGCGTCAATGAGCATATGAAAGAGCAGTACGGAGATACCGTGCCCCATACTGCCATCGTGCGCCCCGGTTCGTGGATCGGTGGCGACCACGACGGTAACCCCTATGTCACTGCAGAAACGGTCAGTATCGCCACGACCGCGGCCGCCCGCACTGTCTTCGACCACTACCAGAAAACCATTTACGCGCTCGAGCACGAGCTCAGTCTGTCGTCGCGGTTTATCGACACCACCGAGGCGCTTGAGCAACTAGCCGATCGTGGCCACAATGACGTTCCTTCCCGCGTGGATGAGCCTTTCCGCCGCGCCCTGCACGGCATGCGCGGACGCGTGGCAGCGACGGCCAAACAAACCCTCGGGGAGCCGGTGGTGTCCGGCGGCATTCACAAGGGACACGAGCCCTACGCGGATCCGGAGGAGCTTCTGGCCGACATCGATACGGTGGATGCTGCGCTACGCCACTCGATGGACGATCTTCTGGCCGACCACACCTTGGCTGACCTGCGCGAGGCCGTTGAAACTTTCGGCTTTAACCTCTACGCACTGGATCTGCGGCAGAATTCCGAAAGTTTCGAGAACGTCCTGACCGAGGTCTTTGCCCGTGCCGGTGTCGCTGAGAACTACGCGGAGCTGGATGAAGACAACAAGATCAAATTGCTTCTGCGCGAGCTGGCCAGCCCACGTCCACTAGCGGATCCGGGCGCCGAATGGTCCGAGGAAACTGAACGTGAGCTAGGTATTTTCCGCGCAGCGGCACAAGCAGCAAAGAAGTTCGGAACTGATGTGGTTCCGCACTGCATCATCTCTATGGCATCGTCTGTTTCCGACGTTATCGAGCCGATGATCCTTCTGAAAGAAGTGGGACTTATCCAGGCAAACGGTGATCACCCCCGGGGTTCGGTGGATATCATCCCGCTGTTTGAGACCATCGACGACCTCGCTGGGGGTGCGGACATCATGCGCGAGCTGTGGAAGCTCCCGCTCTACCGCAACTACGTCGCGGAACGCGGAGATACCCAGGAGATCATGCTGGGTTACTCTGATTCCAACAAGGACGGTGGTTACTTCGCTGCCAATTGGGCGCTGTACGACGCCGAACTGGAGCTTGTGGCCGCCTCCCGCGAAGCAGGACTATTCCTGCGTCTCTTCCACGGACGCGGTGGAACCGTCGGTCGCGGTGGCGGTCCATCCTACGACGCGATCCTGGCGCAGCCGCAGGGTGCTGTGCAAGGTGCCGTACGCATCACTGAACAGGGCGAGATTATCTCCGCTAAATACGGCGATCCCGCGAACGCCGCCCGAAACCTGGAGGCTCTCGTCGCCGCCACACTGGAGGCCAGCCTGCTGCCCGTCGACGATCTCGGCAATCCGGAGGAGGCCTTCGCCACCATGCGCCAGGTCGCCGAAGAATCGCGCAAGGCATACTCCGCGCTTATGCACGAAGACCCGGGCTTTATCGAATACTTCACCACCTCCACGCCATTGACAGAGATCGGCAGTTTGAACATCGGTTCCCGCCCATCGTCGCGCAAACAAACCACCGCCGTATCGGATCTGCGCGCCATCCCCTGGGTACTCAGCTGGTCGCAGTCCCGCGTAATGTTGCCTGGTTGGTTCGGCGTCGGCAGTGCCTTAAAGCGCTGGATCGACGGCGGTACCTCTGTCTCTGGTGACGCCACCTCGCGCCTCAACTACCTGCGGGATCTACACAAGCGTTGGCCTTTCTTCGCCTCGGTGTTATCCAATATGGCGCAGGTGATGTCAAAGGCCGACCTGTCGATTGCACAGCTTTACTCCGAGCTTGTGGCGAACAAGGACGCAGCGGAGCGAATCTTCCGTGTGATCGTGGAGGAGTACAAGCTGACAGTGGAGATGTTCCTGCAGATTACTGAACGGGACACCCTGCTGGCAGATAACCCGGAGCTGGTGAGCTCGGTGCGCAACCGCTTCCCGTACCTGGTGCCTTTGAACCTGTTGCAGGTGGAGCTGCTGCGTCGCTACCGAGCCGGTGATGATTCCGATAGCGTACGTTCTGGGATTCAGCTGACCATGAATGGCCTCGCCACTGCGCTACGCAACTCCGGCTAGGCTTCTGCCGCGTGGCGGGTTGTCACTTCAGGGCCACAGCGGGTAAATTCGTGGTGTTAAACAAAAGATTTAGTAAGTCGATTACGAAGAAGAGTTGAGGGTAGGGCATTGATCCTAACGCTGCAGATCATCCTGGTTGTCACCAGCTTGCTGATGGGCCTGTCCGTTTTGCTGCACAAAGGTAAGGGTGGAGGCCTGTCCAGCCTGTTCGGTGGCGGCATGCAGTCCAACCTGTCCGGTTCCACCGTGGCGGAGAAGAACCTGGATCGTCTGACTGTGGGTACCGCCGTTATCTGGCTGATCTCTTTGATTGCACTGAACCTAGTTCTGCACTACGGCCTGGGATAACCCACAGCCCCCTAAACCCCCTAGAAGCAACAATCTAAAGCAGTGGGTTAGCTTCCTTGTCTACCCACAGCAGCGTTGCCTCGATACCCGAGGCCAAGGCTGCGGGCCACTCGGCGCCATTACCGCCGTCAAACACCTGGCTCGCAGCCTCTTTCTTTTCCGCACCACAGACCAGCAACCACACTGCTCGGGAACGGTTCACCGCCCGCATAGTCAGGCTAATACGCTCCGCCGGAGGCTTCGGACATTCGCGGACAGACACTACAGAACCTTCGGCATGTAGTAGCGCGTCAGTGTGAGGGAATAGCGAGTTGATATGGCCTTCTGGCCCCATGCCCAACAGGTGAATGTCAAAGCCCTCCGGCGCGACCTGATCTACAGTCTTCCCATAGAACTCAGCCGCCGCATCCAGCGCTGGCCCATCCGCCTGCTCGCCTGCCGCCAGGGCGGGGAAGCGGAACACATTTAGAGAAGGAATGTCCACGTGTCGAAGTAACGCGTCAAAAGCTTGTTTATCATTGCGCTCCGGGTCGCCGGCGGGCAAGAAACGCTCATCGCCGAAGAAGACATACACCTGTGACCAGTCGATCCGGGTGACAGGAAAGTCCTCCGCCGTTTGCTTTGCCGCGTGATCCAATGCAGCAATCTCTGAAAGAGTAGCAATGCCCGCGCCACCGCCGGTCAATACCACCCGGACAATGCCATCACCGGTGACTGTTTCCCCGGTACGCTGCAGTTCAGCTACGGTGTTGATGAACTCACGGGCCGCGGCAGTAGCGAGATCCTGCTTGTTGTCACGGGGTCGCAACTCGATACCGGTCTTCTCACTGACAACTGCGTCGTGGCTGTGATCGTGTGTGGGCTTCATCGTAGAGACTCCTGACCGTCGAAGTTGTTGTAGGTATCGCGGGCGTCGCGGGAGGTCCAGCGATCTAGCTTGTCCTCCTGTGCATCCGTTGTCTTAACACCGCGGAACTGGGAATTCCGTGGACCTCGGTCGGGCCTGTTTACCCGCACCAGGCCACGCAACGCATGGCCAAAGGCATAATCCGGGTCGAGGTGGCGCAGCTCTTCGGCCAGGCAATCGGCAAGGGCACGCCTGCCGAGGGTGACCATGGAATTCTGGTCACCGACGGTCAGCGAGACCGTGTTGGCGTCAATAACCTCCACCTCAATGGCACCCACCTGGCGATGCAGCACCGCCTTTTCGATCGAAATCAGTCGATCGCCGTCCGCATCCTCACTGAACCGACCTTCGACCGTGACGTGCCTGGTCACCGGAACGTCCAAACGCTCGGCGAGCCATCCGGCGGCAATGTCTACGGAAGGATCGTGCTTCGGCCCCCAGACCTCTGCGGAAACAATGGCATGGTGCGGAGGCTGATCCAGTGCAGAGGCCAATAGTCCGCGCCATAGGGTGATACGGCTCCACACCATGTCGGAATCGCCGCGGGTATACGTCATGCGACGGCGGTAGAGGGCATCCTCGTCCTCGTCCGTGAGAGAGTCCGTGATACGGCGGGTAGCCAGCGCGCCGATGGGATCGGCCGCCGGGTTACGCGGACCGGTCGCAGGCCACCAGGCCACAATCGGAGTATCGGGCAGCAACAACGGAGTCACGACCGAGGCGCGGTTGGCCGACAGCTCTCCGTGCAGGTGCATAATGATGATCTCTGACGCACCCGCATCTCCGCCGATGCGCAGCTGGGCATCCAGCAATGGCTCTTCGCTGCGGTGCATCACCAACACGATGACACGTGCAGGGTGCTCGCGGGACGCGTCATGTGTGGAGCTAATGATTCGATCGAGATCATCCTCCTCGTTAGCTACCACGATCAGGGTAAGGACGCGGCCGCTTGTAACGTCGCCGCGCTCCTCACGCAGCGCACGGATGCGGTGTTCAATGTCTTTGGTCTTGGTGTTCGGTAAGTCGATAATCATGGGCGTTGAAGTGCGCGCTCCTCACGCGGGTGGGGACGGTGCGAGTAGGGGTCTGGCGGTTTCTAGGGTGCTTCTACGGACGACGCCACTGCCGTCCCGACCGGGACAGAATCTCTTCGGCGCCCTTTGGCCCCCACGTGCCGGCGGGGTAGTCCTCTGGGCGCCCATGCAGCGCCCAGTAATCCAGGATCGGATCGAGGATTCTCCAGGACAGCTCAACTTCCTCGTTGGTGGGAAAGAGGCTGGCTTCATCCAATAGGGCATCCAAAATCAAACGTTCATAGGCTTCGGGCGACTCTTCGGTAAAGGCCTCGGAGTAGCTGAAGTCCATGTTGACATCGCGCACCTCCATAGCCGATCCCGGAACCTTGGAGCCGAAACGCACCAGCACGCCCTCTTCGGGCTGCACGCGGATGACCAGCATGTTGTTACCCTGGGCAGTGGTTTGTCCGGGGCCAAATGGCAGGTGAGGGGCTTCCTTGAAAACAATGGCGATCTCCGTCACGCGGCGCCCCAGGCGTTTGCCGGTGCGCAGGTAGAAGGGAACACCCGCCCAACGGCGCGAAGCGATTTCGAAAGTAGCGGCGGCATACGTTTCGGTAGTGGATTCCGGGTCGAAGCCATCCTCCTGGCGCAGCCCCTTCACTGGGATGGATCCCTGCCATCCGGAGGTGTATTGCCCACGGGCCGTGGTCTGCGCAAATGGACCCACTGGGCTCGTGGCGCGGAGAACCTTAACCTTCTCTGCCTGCAACTCGGACGGGTTGAACGTCACCGGCTCTTCCATAGCAATCAGCGCCAACAACTGCAGCAGGTGGTTTTGGATCACGTCGCGGGCCGCACCAATGCCGTCGTAGTAACCCGCACGGCCTCCCAGACCGATGTCCTCAGCCATGGTGATCTGCACATGATCCACGTAATGCGCATTGAACATCGGGTCGAAAAGCTGGTTGGCGAAGCGCAGCGCCAGGATGTTCTGCACTGTCTCCTTGCCCAGGTAGTGGTCGATACGGAACACGCTGGATTCCGGGAACACGCTGTTTACGATCTCATTGAGCTCGTGGGCGGACTGCTCATCATGGCCGAATGGCTTCTCAATAACCACGCGTCGCCAGCCATTGTGCAGCTCGCCCAGTCCCGGATCTGGCTTCGCCAAGCCCGACCGTTCTAGCTGGTGGCATACGCTGGGGAAGTGGTCCGGGGGTACCGAAAGATAATAAGCCCAGTTGCCAGCAGTGCCGCGTTCGTTATCGATCTCACGGGTTTTCTCCGCGAGGGCGTCAAAAGCAGCGTCCGTGGTGAAGTCACCAGTGACAAAGAAGATGCCTTCGGCCAGCCGCTCCCAGACATTCTGGCGCCACGGGGTGCGCGCCCGCTCCTTGACTGATTGCAGAACCTGCTCTTCGAACTCTTCCTTGGACCAGTCACGACGACCGTAACCGATCAGACTAAAACCCGGGGGCAGCAGGCCACGGTTGGCAAGGTCGTACACAGCAGGCAGCAGCTTCTTGCGTGCTAGGTCACCGGTCACGCCGAAAATCACCAAGCCACAGGGCCCGGCGATGCGGGGAAGGCGCTTGTCCAATTCATCGCGCAGCGGATTGCGCCATTCCTCGGCGGAAAAAGGTAGTTGCACTTGTTTAAAGTCCTCTGTTACGTGGGGTAGTCGGGGGTTGCTATTTTGCGTTTAGCTGCTCTGCGAGGGTGCCCAAAAGTTCGTTCCACGAGGCTACGAACTTTTCCACACCTTCATCTTCTAGCACGGCCCACACCTCGGCCAGATTCACTCCGACCTCGTCCAGGCTGGCGAAAACCACATGTGCCTGGGATGCAGTTCCGGACAGCGAATCGCCACGGATATCTCCATGGCCGATCGTCGCGTCCAGCGTGTTCTCTGGCATCGTGTTGACGGTGTGCGGGCCGGCCAGCTCGGTGACGTACAAGGTATCTGGGTACTCCGGGTTCTTTACTGAGGTTGACGCCCACAGTGGGCGCTGTACTCGAGCTCCCTTGTCGGCCAGCTTCTGCCATTCGGGGTTGTTCAGCAGGTGCTCCTCGAAGGCAGCATAGGCCAGTTGGGCATTGGCCACGCCCGCCTTGCCCTTCAGCTGCTTGGCTGCTTCGGAGCCGATGCTATCTAAGCGCTTGTCGATCTCGGTATCCACGCGGGAGACAAAGAAGCTAGCCACGGAGTGAATCTTGGAGAGATCTTTGCCCTCTTCGGCAGCACGGTTAATGCCCTCAATGAAAGCTTCCATCACCTGAATGTAGCGGGAGACAGAGAAAATCAAAGTGACGTTGACGCTGATTCCCTCAGCCAAGACTTCAGTGATCGCAGGAAGGCATTCCTCCGTGGCGGGAATCTTAATCATAAGATTGTCGCGTCCGACCTTGGCAGCCAGTTCCTTGGCTTGGGTAACCGTGGCCTCGCGCTCATTGGCTAGGCGCGGGTCGACCTCCAAAGAAACGCGGCCATCGAATCCCTCCGTGCGTTCGTAGAGGGGGAGGAACACATCGCAAGCATCCGCAACATCGTCCGCAGCCATTTCGAACACGGCGCTATCTGCTGGGGTACCCGCGGCAGCGAGCTCGCGTAGCTGTTCGTCGTAGGCGGTTCCCTGGGACATAGCTTTGGCAAAAATCGCCGGGTTGGTGGTTACACCAACTACGCCCTTGTTTTCGATTACTTCGGCGAGGTTACCGGAGCGCAGGCGGTCGCGGGACAGGTCATCCAACCACACGGAGGTACCGGCGGCGGCAAGGGCTTCGATGTTGGCGGGAGTGCTCATAGGTGAAGGATCAGTCCTTGTAAACGGGGGTAAACGGGGTCAGAAATTACTTGTTGGCGGCAATGGAATCGTGAGCCGCTGCGACGACAGCCTCTGCGGTAATGCCGAACTCGCGGTATAGAGTCTGGTAGTCCGCGGAAGCACCGTAGTGTTCCAGGGAAACCGTACGACCGTTGAGGCCTACGAAACGGTGCCACGGCACCGCAATGCCAGCCTCGACGGAAACACGGGCGGTGACGGAGCTCGGAAGCACCTGCTCCTGGTACTCAGCATCCTGCTCCAAGAACCACTCCATAACTGGCATGGATACAACACGAGTGCCCACGCCCTGAGCCTCGAGCTCCTTTGCGGCTTCGACGGCGAGCTGTACCTCAGAACCCGTGGCCAGCAGGATAACTTCTGGGGTGTCAGTGGACTCTTCGACCAGCACATAGGCTCCACGGGCCACACCGTCGGCAGCCTTTTCCTGGGTGCCTTCCAGCACAGGCACGTTCTGGCGCGTCAGAATCAATGCCTTCGGCGATTCCTCGGCGCGCAAGGCGGCAACCCAGCCAGCGGCAGCCTCGTTAGCATCCGCTGGGCGAATTACTGCCAGGTGGGGGATAGCTCGCAGAGAAGCCAGGTGCTCGACCGGCTGGTGGGTCGGACCATCCTCGCCCAAGCCAATGGAATCGTGGGTCCATACGTGATAGACGTCCGACTTCATCAGCGCGCCCAGGCGAATGGCACCACGGGCGTAGTCAGAAAACTGCAGGAAGGTAGCGCCATAGGGACGGGTCGGTCCGTGCAGTGCAATGCCGTTCAAGATGGCCACCATGCCGTGCTCGCGGATGCCGAAGTGCAGGTTCCGTCCGCCGGGTTCCGTAGTAAAGCTGCGGGTGCTGATGGCCTCCGGACCGAAGCTCGGGGAGCCCTTGATGATGGTGTTTGTGGAGCCAGCGAGGTCGGCCGAGCCACCCCACAGCTCAGGCAGAGTCTTGCCCAGTGCCTGCAGCGTAGCCTCCGAGGCTTTACGCGTGGCCAGGGACTCGCCGGCCTCCCAGCTGGGAATCTCGGCATCGAAATCCGTCGGAAGTTCACGGGAGTAGAGACGGTCAAACAGAACCTTGTTCTCCGGGTTCTTCTCCGCCCAGGCGTCGAAAAGACCCTGCCACTGCTCGTGAACCTGCGCCCCGCGTTCGATGAGTCCGCGAGTGTGGGCGAGAACGTTGTCCTCTACCGGGAACGGCTCGTCGGGGAAGTTCAGCGCCTCCTTGATGCCGGTGATTTCCTCTGCGCCCAGGGCTGCGCCGTGGGATGCACCGGTGTCCATCTTCGTCGGTGCGGGGTAGGCGATCACGCTGCTGAGGCGGATGAAAGTCGGACGGGAGGTTTCGGCCTTGGCACGCTCGACGGCGTCCAGAATGCCCTCGACGTCCTCACCGGTGACCTCCAGGGTCTGCCAGCCGTACGAGTCGTAGCGGGCCACGACGTCCTCGGTGAAGGCGATCTGGGTCTGGTCTTCGATGGAAATGCCGTTGTCGTCCCAGAAGACAATGAGGTTACCCAGCTGCTGGGTACCGGCCAGCGACGAAGCCTCAGAGGTTACGCCCTCCTGCACGTCGCCGTCGGAAGCAATGACGTAGATGAAGTGGTCAAACGGGGACTCGCCGGCGGGGGTCTCAGGGTCGAACAGCGCGCGCTCACGGCGGGAAGCCATAGCCATACCCACCGCGGAAGCCAGACCCTGGCCAAGCGGACCGGTCGTAATCTCCACACCGTCGGTGTGGTGCACCTCCGGGTGGCCCGGGGTCTTGGAGCCCCAGGTGCGCAGGGCCTGCAGATCTTCGAGCTCCAGGCCGAAACCACCCAAAAACAGCTGAATGTACTGCGTCAGAGACGAGTGACCCGCCGACAGCACAAAGCGATCCCTACCTACCCAGTGGACATCCTTCGGATCGTGTCGCAACACACGCTGGTACAGGGTGTAAGCCAGCGGTGCCAGGCTCATTGCCGTACCGGGGTGACCGGATCCGCACTTTTCAACGGCATCAGCAGCCAGCACACGGGCGAGGTCGACCGCGCGCGTGTCGGTCTCCGTCCAGTCGGCTGGGTAATTCCGCACGGTGAGTGCCTGCTGTTCTGGGGAGAGAGTCACTGTCAGTTGCCTTTCTTCATCAAGCTGAATACCCCATACATACTAATGGTCGCGGCCGACCGCCGTGGCTAGTGGGCGCAGATGGTGGGCGCCAATTTTGTATCAGGGTGTGCCACAACCTTTTTACTGAAAGTTGGAACTTTATCGGCGCTCCAGCCGACCATATAGAGATGCAGGTCTGAATCCCGTGCATTGGCAAGGCTTTCAGTGCCACGGACACTTGTTCCGAGGGCGCGGTTCGGCCAGCATGAAACGCTCGGGTAGCGTTAGACGCGGAATGGATAGACTGCAGGTGGAACTGCATGACCTGAACTTGGAGGCGAGGCAGCCGGTGAAGACATTCGCTGAGACGGCCAAGGCATACATAGCACTGACCAAACCTAGGGTCATTGAGCTATTGCTGGTAGCCACGATTCCTGCAATGTTGCAGGCACAACGCGGCGAAGTGAACTTCGGTCTTATCCTGCTGACCCTTATCGGCGGCTGGATGGGAGCCGGGGCTGCTAACACCTTCAATAACGTCGTCGATCACGACATAGATCAGCTGATGCGTCGCACCCGGCGCCGTCCGACGGCTCGTCAGACCGTTTCCGTCAGCGAAGCGCGCATCTTCGCCTGGGTGTTGCTCATTATCTCGGTGCTGTGGCTCGGCTTCCTCTGCCATTCGTGGCTGGCCGCCGGGTTTATCGTGCTGACGAACTGGTTTTACGTCTATGTCTACACCAAGTGGTTGAAGCGCCGTACCTGGCAAAACGTCATCTGGGGTGGCGCGGCCGGCTGTATGCCCGTCGTAGTTGGCTGGGCCGTAATCACCGATAACAACGGCGGGGCGTTCCACGCAGGCTGGTTGTCATGGGCCCAGGCGCTCATTTTGTTCATGGTTATTTTCTTTTGGACGCCACCGCATACCTGGGCTCTTGGCATGCGTTACCGCGAGGACTATGAAGCCGCGGGCGTGCCCATGATGCCTGTCGTTAAACCTCCGCTGGAGGTTACGCGCCAGATTCTTGCCTACACGTGGGCGACCGTGGTCACTTCGCTGCTACTGGTTCCCGCCGCTAGCTGGATCTACCTGGCAGCGGCTGTGCTGTCCGGCGCCTGGTTCATTATCAAGGCGCATCTGCTGCACCGTGGCGTGAAAAACGGCACCCCGGTCAAGCCGATGCAGCTGTTCTTCCTGTCGAACAACTACCTGTCGCTACTGTTCGTGGCTCTGTCTGTTGATGCCGTGCTGGGCTGGCAGACTCTCGCCGAGGCGGTGCTCGGTTAGCATCACGACCTAGGATCACGGCTAAGATCACCAAGCCGTTCTGAGCCAATCGCGTTCGGCGAGGTTGAATACGGCTTCGCACTGTTTCTTCGTGAGCCCGGAATCGAGCTCCGCGTGGGTTTGCCCGGGTCGACGACTGATACCGACGATCGCCCAGCCGTTATTGTTCAAACCATCCACGACAGCAGTTTCCGCCGATGAGGCCATATTAAAACGGGTGCGATACCAGTCGGGCTTGCGCTTCATCTCAAACTCAAAGGAGTGCATCTGCCGGAACGAGCCATCAGGGTAAAGCACGTGGAGAGGCGCCCGATAGTAGTAATAGAACGTTGAGCCTGAAGATTCGCTTTCTCGCCTTTCGGTGCGGCAATGATAGACCTGCCCGACCAGCGCTGGGTAGTAGTCGATCCAGCCATTCTTCCAGGCGGTGACGATTCGTCTGCGTCGTGCTAGGGCGCTGGAGATCGAGTAGACCGCGACAACGACGAAGATCATTCCAACGATGAAAAAGACCGTATCCGTGAGACGGAGACTGTCGGCCGTTGCAACCCCTCGACGAAGTTTGCTGAGAATCAGCATGAGACCAATAGCAGCGAAGACGGCACCGAAGAGCCCAACGACCAGGAAGATAATCATGCGACCCGGCAGGTCCCGAGCGTAAGGCTGCGGACCCGCTGCCTTTATTGCTTCAAAGGCCCCACTGTTATCCCGCATCGGGTTGGGGGTGGAGTAGTAGCGTTCGCCCCGTTCAGGCACCAGTGGAGTATCGACCCCCGAGTTGAATTTCAGTGTGGTGCGCGGCATGCACGTCGGCTGAGTCATGGTTCGACCCCTCGTCGCTGTCAGCTAGACAATAACCCTGGACTCTGTATATTAGCCGTCTTTGGCGTTGACAGCCTCGTGGCGCTGACTATCCCCGGTGGTGGTGCCCGTGTGGCTGGCGTTGCCACCGCTGTAGCGGGACTTCAGTGCCCACAGGAATCCGGTGGCGGCGGTAGAGAGGCCGGAGCCGATGACGTGCAACGGAACGGACCAGCGAGGCACACCCAACCAGTACTGCATGATGCCAATGGCAGCCTGCACGATAATCGCGGCAATAACCCAGTAGGAAGCAGTCTTGATGCGGCGCTCAAGATTCAGAGCAAAGACGCCCGCCAACAGGCCGATCGTGAGCCCCAAGTATAGGTACATAAAGCCAGCGTGGATGTGTGCCATGTCGATCAGAGGCACCTGCAGTCGGTGCTCCGGCAAAATAGCCTCATCGCCAGCATGGGGACCCGCGCTGGTAACCAAAGTGCCGGTCATAAGCACCACTGCCAAGCTAATCGCAGAGCCATCAGTGAGGATGCGCAACGGTCGGGGCATCAGCGGCTGCATTTCGCCGTCATCGGGTTCGCCGATTCGCACAACTAGTTTGGCGGCCAGGAATACCAGCAGCATGCTCGGCAGGAAGTGCAGCGCAACCATCCACCACATGAGATCCATGTGGACAGTGATTCCACCAATTACAGCCTGGGCGATAATGCCGATTCCCTGGACGAAAGCCAGGTGGAGGATTGAGGAGCGGCGCGCGGCTCGCACTACCGCAATGAAGCATATGAGGCAGGCGATGATCAGGACGAACGTCAGCGTTCGGTTGCCGAACTCAATCAGTTGGTGAATCCACGGAGCCGAACCCGGCACGGGAAGTAGCGATCCTGGGTGGCACTGAGGCCAGGTGTCACATCCCAGGCCGGAACCTGTCACGCGCACCAGTGATCCAGTGAAAGTGATTCCCGTCTGGCAAGCCAGCAGGATGATGGCAAATAGGCGCTGACGGCGGATAGTCGGCGCGGTGACGGGGCGGGGGAAACCGAATTTGCGGTCTGCTGCATAAACGAATGCGTACAGCTTCAGCAGCGCCTTGACGAAGGGATTACTCTCCTCCGTGGCGCGTCGTTTCATAGTCTCTAGCACGCCTTAAGACTAACGTAACCCCATGTCGCGGGGCTAATTGCCTAAACCAGAAAGGTACTAGTCGCTTTCCATGGTGAAGCGGAAGAACTTTAGCGCGAGGCCCGTGCCTACAACCGCCCATGCCAGCAAGCTCGCCAGCGCAACAAGGTTGCAGCCCCCGGTTTCGACTGCCGTGTGAAAACCCTCCATCAAAGCTACCGAGGGGACGGCCATAAGGAATCCGTTGACGCTCTCGCCGGCGGGTGTCGTCATGGTGGCGTACACCGCTGCGCCCAATAATACGAACCAAATCGTATTGCCCAGCGCCAGCACCAGTTCAGAGCTGAGAGTG
Source organism: Corynebacterium sp. TUM25020 (assembly GCF_056388495.1). NCBI lineage: Bacteria > Bacillati > Actinomycetota > Actinomycetes > Mycobacteriales > Corynebacteriaceae > Corynebacterium > Corynebacterium sp. TUM25020. The sequence continues at coordinate 533,978 of NZ_JBWJFG010000001.1, forward strand.
CCGCCCAGAAGCAGCCCCAGGCTTGTGAAGGCTGCCACGCCCACCACCGCGGTCAGCAACGCCGCTGGAAATCCAACGATGTCCGGGCGCCAGCCCAAGGCAAAAGCTGCGATAGACAGAACCAGAACCTGCAGCAGTACCACAATGCATACGGCCACTACCTTCCCGGCGATGAGCGCCCACGTCGGCACACCTGCAGCGCCGATGCGTTTCAGGGCACCATAGCGGCGGTCGAAGGCTACGGCGATGGCCTGTCCGGTGAAACCGGCGCCCATGAGGGCAATCGCCAGCGCCATGGGGAAGATACGGGTCACAGCGTGGGATGCATCATCGCCGGGAACCAGCGTCAAACCAATAAGCAGTCCCAACGGAATGACCATAGAGAGCAGTTGCTGCTCGCCGTGGCGCAAGAATAGCAAGGATTCGATCTTGGCCTGTGCCTTTACAATGTCAAAGGATTTGGCCTGTTGCGGCGCCGGAGCGAAGAAACCGGGTTCGAAGCGGCTGGTGCTTTTCATGAGCGAATGTCCTTTCCGGTGATAGAGAGGAACACGTCCTCCAGCGACTGTCGGTTAACTACCAGCTGGCTAATCATCACTCCCAGCTCAGCGAATGCTGTGGCAACGTCGGCAATCGTCTGCGGAGAAAACTCCGGGGCCTCTAGCTTGAAATGTCGGGGCCGGATTTCGTCCACTGTCAACTGTGCTTGTGTGTGCTTGGCAATGGCCGCGGTGACGTCGGGGAGTGGGGCGTCGGAATCAACCTGAACGGAAAGCCACGCAGCCGTAGAATTCGGGTCGTGGTGTGAAGTCATTTCCTCCGGTGTGCCTGCTGCAACCACCCGTCCGGAGTCGATAATGACCACCTGGTCGGCCAGCGCTTCGGCTTCATCCATCAGGTGCGTGGTCAAGATGACAGCCACACCGTCACGCTTCAGGGAAGCTACGAGATCCCACACCGCCAGTCGGGACTGTGCATCGAGCCCCGCCGTGGGTTCGTCGAGGAACACCAGCTCCGGACGACCGACCAGCGCACAGGCGAGACTGAGTCGTTGTTGTTGGCCACCCGAAAGGCGCCTATAGGGTGTCTTCTCGTGGCCCTTCAGGCCGACGGTCTGGAGCAACCATTCCGGATCCAAGGGATTCTTTGAATATGACGCCACCAAACGCAGCATCTCTCCCACGCGGATACCGGGATAAGCGCCGCCACCTTGCAGCATCACGCCGATGCGGCTGCGAACCTCGTCCGAGTGAAGCGCCGGATCCAGACCGAAGACTCGAATACTTCCTTCAGTGGGTTGAATAAAACCCTCGCACATCTCGACGGTCGTGGTCTTGCCGGCGCCGTTGGGGCCGAGTAGTGCGAGCACCTGGCCGGCAGCGAGATTGAAGCTGAGGCCGTTGACCGCGTGGCGATCGCCAAAAGTTTTGACGACATCGCGGAGTTGCAGTATGGGCTCGCTACCGGGTGCCTGTGAATCAGGTCCTGTTGTCATGTAGAGAGAGTCTAGTCCGCTGGCGGTGTATTACGTAGCGTCGCCACTGTTCGTCAGAAGTGCCGTCGCGAATCGACATGGCTTCCGCCAGGTCTGCGTTTCCACCTGCCAGCCACTTCATAATTGACACCACTACCAAGAAGAACACCAGGCTCATCAGGTAGATGTAAATGACGGTTGAGGTCGGAAGCGATAAACCCCGGGGCAGGATAAAGAAGCTAAAGACCACTGAATAGATAATGGCGGTGAGGTGGAACGCCCGGCGATTTGCCCAGGCCGCAAGCGGGAGAATCGCCCATAGGAGGTACCAGGGGTGTACGACGGGGAAGAAGAGCACCAAGATGAGGGTGGCCACTCCCAAACCGCCCACGGGGTGAATACGCCCGCGGAATGAAGCCCAGAGCATACGCACCACCCAAAAGCCGCCCACTAGCAATCCCAAAGTACGGAAGACAACTAGGGAGGAGTCAATGTGATCTCCGAGTCCCAGGACTCCGCCCAGCGCACCTGAGGCTAGGCCGAGGGAGGTGGTGATGGACATCCAGGATATGATCTCTGCAGCTCCGCCTTGGGAGGTGATCCAGCCAAAGCCCACACCAGTGAGCAGAGACATCACCACTGCGGCCGTCGCGGAGACCGCCACAGCAACCGCGGCGGCGGTGCACAGATCGACAAGGCGACCGCCAAACCAACGCGCCAGCGCTGCACCGGCAAATCCCAAACCGATCAGCGCGGTGACCTTCACCATGCCAGCCATTGTGATTAGTACGAATCCGCCGATGATGAGGATCCAACGACTAGTAAGGGGGCGATCTTCCTTGTCCACCCCGCGCAAGACCAATTCCATGCCAGCGAGGAGCAGGCCGATCAACGCGGCCTCGTTATGGATGCCGCCAATAAGGTGGAGGATCGCCAGTGGGTTAAGTACGCCCAGCCACAGCGCCGCACCACTGGACACGCCACAGCGGCGCGCCAAACGCACGAGTGCCCAACCACTCAGAGCAAGACCCAAGATGGCCACGAGGCGGTGCAGTACGATGCCGAGAATGATCGAGTTACCTGTGAGCATGGAGATCACTTCTCCATAGCCCAGGGCGACCGGCCCATAGGGCGCAGGGGAGTGTGCCCACATCAAAGGCACGGAGCGAGCCAGGGGATCGTCAATTCCCAGCAAGTCAACCGGGCCTCCGCCGTAAGGATCCCAGCCTTTGGCGGCGATGGCTCCTTGTGCGAGGTAGGAGTAGATGTCCTGAGTAAACAGTGGCGGGGTAAACATCAACGGGGTGACCCACACGAAGAACGTGCGCCAATACGTGCGGACGGGAATCGGGTGGTTCGGCCTACCGGGGGTGGAGACAGCGAAACGCAGCAGTAAGAGCCAGCCGTAGACCAGGAACCCGATGCCTACGAAAACCATGACGGTGGTGGAGTGCAGCATTCTCGCCAAAGTGTTCACACCTGGGAAATCCCAATAGGGATTGTGAACCACGGGAAACGCGCCGGCGCCAAGCCCTCCGACGGTGATCAGCATCGTGCCCAGGGCGCCCAAGAAGACGGCGACGTAAAGCCTCATGGACAGGGCACGGTTGAGTGGTTGGAGCTGTACAGAGCTTTCCGGAGCGTTGTCGCCCTCGGATTCAGAGTGCAGCTGAGCCGAGCGCGATCCCGCGAGGCCAAGTTGAGGCAATTGTTCCCTGAACCTCCGCCACGGTCGCAAGAAGCGGGTACCGCTGGAGTTAGCCAGGGTGTCCGGTGCGTCCGAAGTGGGGGTAGTCATAGGTGGGAATTCTACCGAAGGTCGTTGGAAATTCTCCTTAGCCATGGCCGTGACCAGCACCACAGAGCTAATTGAGCTACGTCACAGCGATGTGTGGCAACTAAGGCAGGGTTACCTTAGTAGACAAGACGGAATATTTACGACACACTTTTGTTGTCTAATCATGTAGGCACATTTTTAGTCGTTTAGTCGCACTGACTGATCGCACAGACTAATCGCACCGACGCACACTATTCGCGACAGAAGGAGGTATAGCGTGGCACGGACATCTGAGGAACGCTCATCGCAGCCAACCACAGAGCGTGACACGCGGCACCGCATTTTGTTGCACGTGCTGCGTCACGGTCCGGTGAGCGCATCGGACATTAGCGAGGCGTTTGGCTTAAGCGCCGCCGGCGTTAGGCGTCACTTAGACAACATCGTGTCAGACGGCCTCGCCGAGGTCGTCGAAGCGCCTCGCTCCGGGCAACGTGGACGGCCTGCCAAGCTTTTCCGGCTTACCGACGAAGGCCGGGCGGAGTTTGGACATGATTACGACACTCTTGCCTTGCTGGCACTGCGTGCCCTCCGCTCTGCGGGCGGGGAAGAGGCGGTGGAGGATTTCGCCGCCCAGCGTGTGCATGACCTACTGAAGGACGTGCCGGACGCCGACGCAGATGTGGCTGCAAGGGCTAAGGCCATTGCCGATGTGCTCACCGAGAGAGGCTATGCAGCCACTGTCGATAGTGCAGGCGGTGGCGTCCAGATTTGCCGTCACCACTGCCCGATCCAAGATGTCGCTCACGAGTTCCCAGAACTGTGCGCGGCGGAGCACCGAGTGGTCGCAGAGCTTCTAGGTCAGCACACTCAACCGTTGGCAACAATTGCCGACGGAAACGGTGTCTGCACCACTCATATTCCGCTTAGAACCATTGCCCCTTCCCCCAAGAAGGAAAGTTAAACCATGACTCAAGCTGCACAAACACCTGAAACCAAACCCCAGACAGACGAAGAGATCATTGATTCCATCGGCGCGTATGGCTATGGCTGGCACGATTCCGATGCTGCCGGCGCCTCTGCCCGCCGTGGTCTTAATGAGGATGTCGTCCGCGATATTTCCGCAAAGAAGAATGAGCCGGAGTGGATGCTGAAGCGTCGCCTGAAGGCTCTGGAGATCTTCGACAAGAAGCCGCTGCCGACGTGGGGTGCGGATCTTAGCGATATCGACTTCGACAACATTAAGTACTTTGTTCGCTCCACCGAGAAGCAAGCTCAGACCTGGGATGACCTGCCGGAGGACATTAAGAACACCTACGACAAGCTGGGCATCCCGGAGGCTGAGAAGCAGCGTCTCGTGGCTGGCGTGGCCGCGCAGTACGAATCGGAGGTTGTTTACCACCAGATTCGCGAGGATCTCGAGAGCCAGGGTGTGATCTTCGTTGACACGGATACCGGTCTGCGGGACTACCCGGAATTGTTTGAGGAATACTTCGGCAGCGTCATCCCCGCCGGCGACAACAAATTCTCCGCTTTGAACACCGCAGTGTGGTCCGGTGGTTCCTTTATCTACGTGCCGAAGGGCGTACACGTAGATATTCCGCTGCAGGCTTATTTCCGTATTAACACCGAGAACATGGGCCAGTTCGAGCGCACCCTGATCATCGTCGACGAGGACGCTTATGTCCACTACGTCGAGGGTTGTACCGCTCCGATTTACAAGACCGACTCGCTGCACTCTGCCGTCGTGGAGATCATTGTGAAGAAGGGTGGCCGCTGCCGCTACACCACGATCCAGAACTGGTCTAACAACGTCTACAATCTCGTCACTAAGCGCACGAAATGCGAAGAGGGCGGCACCATGGAGTGGGTCGACGGCAACATCGGCTCCAAGGTCACAATGAAGTACCCAGCGGTTTGGATGACCGGCCCGCATGCAAAGGGCGAGGTTCTTTCCGTGGCCTTCGCTGGCGAGGGACAGTTCCAGGACACGGGTGCAAAGATGGTGCACATGGCTCCGCACACGAGCTCGAACATCGTGTCGAAGTCCGTCGCCCGCGCTGGCGGCCGCGCCGCTTACCGCGGTCTGGTGCAGGTGAACAAGGATGCCCACCACTCGGCGTCGAACGTTGAGTGTGATGCGTTGCTGGTCGATTCCATTTCGCGTTCGGATACATATCCGTACAACGACATTCGCAACGACCATGTCACGCTCGGCCACGAAGCCACGGTCTCCCAGGTCTCCGAGGATCAGCTGTTCTACCTGATGTCCCGCGGCATCGAGGAAGAGGAGGCTATGGCGATGATTGTCCGTGGCTTCGTCGAGCCCATTGCCAAGGAGCTGCCCATGGAGTATGCCCTGGAGCTCAACCGTCTTATCGAACTGCAGATGGAAGGATCGGTGGGTTAAACCAAATGACCACCCCACTAAACGAAACCGAAGCGACAATCACGCCCGTCAAGGCTGGTACGAGCCACCAGACCAAAGGCGACCGTTTCACCTCTTTCTCGGCTGCGGACTTCGCCGTTCCGCACGGTAAGGACGAGGACTGGCGCTTCACCCCGCTGCGTGAACTGCGCGGCCTACACGATGGGAAGGCTAAGGCTGGCAAGCGCGCCGCTGTCGCGGTCGATGTGGCTGATAACGACGCCCCCAGCGTGGCTATCGAACAGCTCCAGCAAGGCGATGAGCGTCTCGGTCGCGCGGGCGCACCCGTGGATCGTGCAGCGGCACAGGCTTGGGAAAACACCCAGGAGGCCGACTACCTGCGCATTACCAAGGATGCTGCATTGCAGTCTCCGGTAACCGTCACCATCGACGGTCCCGGCGAGGACGAGGTCTCCTACGGCACCCTCGTCGTCGAGCTTGAGTCGCACGCCGAGGCAGTGGTGTTCGTCCGTTATGAGGGTTCCGGTGCTCACTCCGACAACGTGGAGTTTGTTGTTGGCGATGGTGCGAAGTTGACCACCGTGGTCTTCGAGGATTGGAACGACGACGCTGTACACCTGTCGAACTCCCATATTCAGGTCGGTCGCGATGCGGTTGTGCGCCACTACTACGCAGCCTTCGGTGGTCACGTAGTGCGTTCTGTTCCACACGTGCGTTACACGGACACCGGCGGTGACGCAGAACTGCTGGGACTGTACTTCGCCGATGCCAACCAGTATTTCGAGCAGCGTCTGTTGGTGGATCACTCTATCCGCAACTGCCGCTCCAATGTGTTGTACAAGGGTGCTTTGCAGGGCGAACCGGAAAAGGGCAAGGACGCCCGCGAGGCTCGCACGGCATGGATCGGCGACGTATTGATCCGCCCGGATGCAACCGGTACCGACACCTACGAAAAGAACAACAACCTGCTGCTGACCTCCGGCGCCCGCGCCGACGCAGTGCCAAACCTGGAGATCCAGACGGGTGAAATCGTTGGCGCCGGCCACGCTGCTACGGTGGGTCGCTTCGACGACGAGCACATGTTCTACCTACAGTCCCGCGGTATTGACCCGGCCAGCGCCAAAATGCTGATTGTCCGTGGTTTCTTCACCGACGTCATCAAGCGCATCCCGGAGGAACAGATCCGGGAGCTGCTCGAGGACAAGGTCGAGGCAGAGCTCCAGCACACCGTTCTTTAACCCCACCGAAGAAGTTACTTCCCAAAACCCATAGAAAGCTTTTACACACCATGAGCACTTTGGAAATTAAGAACCTGCACGCGCAGGTTGTCCCGGCCGACGAGAACGAGGATCCGAAGCCGATCCTGCACGGCGTCAACCTGACCATCAACTCCGGTGAAACCCACGCCATCATGGGCCCGAACGGTTCCGGCAAGTCCACCTTGTCCTATGCCATTGCCGGCCACCCGCGTTACGAGATCACCGAGGGTGAGGTGCTGCTCGATGGCGAGAACCTGCTGGACATGGAGGTTGACGAGCGCGCTCGTGCTGGCCTGTTCCTGGCGATGCAGTACCCGACCGAGGTACCGGGCGTATCCATGGCGAACTTCCTACGTTCCTCCGCCACAGCCGTCCGCGGTGAGGCTCCGAAGATCCGCGAGTGGGTGAAGGAAGCCCGCGCAGCAATGGAGGAGCTGTCCATCGATCCTTCGTTCTCTGAGCGTTCCGTGAACGAGGGCTTCTCCGGTGGTGAGAAGAAGCGTCACGAAATCCTCCAGCTGGGTCTGCTGAAGCCGAAGTTCGCCATCTTGGATGAGACCGACTCCGGCCTGGATGTCGACGCCCTGCGCGTCGTCTCCGAGGGTATTAACCGCTACAAGGAGCGCGAGAACGGTGGCGTGCTGATGATCACCCACTACCAGCGCATCCTTAACTACGTAAAGCCCGAGTATGTCCACGTGTTTGCCAAGGGCCGCATCGTGGAAAGCGGTGGCCCGGAGCTGGCTCAGCAGCTGGAGTCCGAGGGCTACGAGAAGTTCGTATAACGACTTCCACCTCCGCGCTCCTCGCCACGCCCGCCTTTTCTTTCCCTACAACCTTGCTCGGCCAAGCTTGACCTGGCAGAAAGTGTGAACTTGTGAGTTCAAACGGTTCCCTGGACACCGCGAAGATCCGCAGCGACTTCCCGATCCTGTCGCGCACTGTGCGCGATGGCAAGAAGTTGGTCTATCTGGATTCCGGCGCCACCGCGCAGCGACCTGTGCAGGTGCTCGATGCGGAACGGGAATTCCTGACCACCCACAACGCCCCTGTGCACCGTGGTGCCTACGAAATCGCGGAGGAGGCCACGGAGGCATACGAGTCCGCGCGAGAGGCTATAGCGGCCTTCGTTGGAGCAGAGGATCGCGAGATCGCGTTTACCAAGAATGCTACAGAGGCATTGAATGAGGTCGCGTATATGTTGGGCGACCCAAGGTCGGGGGAGCTGCAGGTCAGCGCTGGCGATGAGATCGTCGTCTCTGAGCTGGAGCACCATGCCAACCTGGTGCCGTGGCAGGAACTCGCCCAGCGTACCGGGGCTACGTTGAAGTGGTACTCGGCCACCTCAGACGGTCGAATTGACCTCGATAGCCTTCAACTCAGCGAACGCACCAAGGTCGTGGCGCTAACGCACCAGTCCAATGTCACAGGTGCTGTTTTGGACGTGGCCGAGGCCGTGCGACGCGCCCGCGCTGTGGATGCCATCTTTGTATTGGACGCATGCCAGTCCGTGCCGCACATGCCCGTGGATTTCCATGAGCTAGATGTAGATTTCGCTGCATTCTCAGGCCACAAGATGCTGGGACCTAATGGCGTCGGCGTGCTCTACGGCAAGTCTCAGCACATGGATCAGCTACCGCCTTTCTTGACCGGCGGTTCGATGGTGGAGAAAGTGACGATGGAAGGCACCACGTTCACCGAAGCTCCACAGCGTTTCGAGGCTGGAACGCAAATGACCTCACAGGTCGTCGGACTCGGTGCAGCGGTGACCTACCTCAATGAACTTGGCATGGAAAAGGTTGCAGAGCACGAAGCTGAGATCACCGCCTACGCGCTCAAGCAGCTGCAGACCATCGATGGCCTCCGCATTATCGGCCCCACTGACACTCAGAATCGTGGTAGTGCGCTGAGCTTTGTCGTCGAGGGCATTCACCCGCACGACCTAGGCCAGGTTGTCGATGACCAAGGCGTATGTATTCGCGTAGGTCACCACTGCGCATGGCCGGTGCACACGTGCATGGGAGTACAGGCAACTGCCCGCGCTAGCTTCTACATTTACAATGACCTCTCGGAGGTCGACGCGCTAGTTGCGGCCATCGCAAAGGCACAGGAATTTTTCGGAACCGCATAAGGGGATCCACGGTCACATGAAACTAGAACAGATGTACCAGGAAGTGATCCTGGACCACTACAAGCACCCGCAGCACGCTGGCCTGCGCGAACCTTTCGAATCTGAGGTGCACCATGTCAACACGTCGTGTGGTGATGAGTTGACACTGCGCCTGCATCTTAGTGAGGACAACCAAACCGTGGAGGATATCTCCTATGATGCGGTGGGTTGTTCCATCAGCCAGGCATCCACGTCCGTTATGGCGGAGGAATTGGTTGGCCGCCCGGTCGAAGAGGCCTTCGCCAAGCTCGCCGAGTTTGAGCGCATGGTGACTTCTCGCGGCAAGATCGAAGGCGACGATGACATCATCGGCGACGGTGTCGCCTTCGCGGGCGTATCAAAATACCCGGCACGAGTGAAGTGCGCTCTTCTCGGCTGGAAAGCCTTTGAGGCCGCCGCTACTGAGGCCGGCGTAGCCCCCGAAACCCACGACGCAGAGTAAGGAACCTACCATGACTGACAATGCAAACGCTGCAGAGCCCACCGCACCGGAGATGGATCCCTCGCCGTTGGACAAGGCTCCGCAGGGTCCCTCCGAGCGCAGCCCGGAAGACATGGCCATTGCTGGGAAGGTGGAAGAGCATCTGCTGGACGTTATCGATCCCGAGCTGGGTATCAACGTTATTGACCTGGGGTTGGTCTACGACCTCTGGATCGAGGGCAAGAAGGCTGTTATGAACATGACCTTGACCTCCCCGGCCTGCCCGCTGCAGGATGTGCTGGAAGATCAGGCACGCGATGCTGTACTGAGCAACGTCGAAGAGGTCACCGACCTGCAGATCAATTGGGTATGGAGCCCGGCTTGGGGCCCGCACATGATTAACGAGGAGGGTCGCGAACAGCTGCGCTTCCTCGGTTTCACCGTCTAGCCCACACCGCTTGTGCCACCGACCACGGTTGGCAAAACAGCGGTCGCAGGAATTTGTGCCGCAGCCCCGCTCCCTTCCGCAGCGCCCACATTGTGCGTGCCACCGCTAGGCCATCCCGTCCGGTGAGGTACGCCAGTTGCTGACGTGTATCGAGAGCAAAGAAGTGCCCGAAGAAGTCCTTCAAGGTTTCCCCATCAGCTCGCGCAATCAGCTCCCCACCGATTTGTCGCAATGTGTAGGCGGCCCAACCGCCGAGCGGTCGATCGTCCAGGAATTCATCTACTGCCTCTAACGCATGGCCTAGCGAATAGCCCGTTGCCGGGTTAATGAACCCTGCAGCGGCACCGAATTTCTTTCCTTTGTGACGCCGCTGCGTCCCCATTGGAATCGACACCTGTTCTTCGCGTATCACCTGTTCCTCGGTGAGGCGTTTCCATGAGCACCGCTGAGCCAGCCGTTCCCTCAGAAGCGTGAATAATTCCTGCTGGCTGGCCGGATCTGCATTACAGTGCGTCGCCAGGATCGTTTCCTCAAACAGCCAGCCCTCGCTTGTGCGTTGGGCATAGAAGAAGCTGGGCGGGGCTGAGGGATCTTTCAGATCGGGAACGCCCCAATCCATGAGAACTCCGTTTGCTTTCGGGTGTGTGGGAGCGAAGTCAAAGTTATCGAAGGGGAAAAACCACCCCACCGCAAGCTGCCACAGAGCAGCGTCTGTGCGCGGAGCACCGGTGCAATCAATGGCTGACATGCCGTCGGGGAGTGCCTCTGGAATGATCTGCACACCATACCTGTCTAGCGCCTCGACGACAGCTTCCTGATCGAGCATGCGGTTTGTGAAGCCAAGCACACGTTGTCTCGGCGGCGATCCCGCAGCGATTCCTAATGGCGTCGGCGGGCCAAATAGGGGGTCTGCCCAAGAAGGGATCTGTGGGGTGAACACTCCGTAGGTACCCGGAAATGGGGTAGGGCTGCCCACTGTAAAAGAGGGATCGTATGCAACAATTGAGAACCCACGTTGAACTGCTCGTATAGCAAGCAAAGCCGCAGCGGGGCCGAACCCTTTAAGCACTAGCTGCCGACCCACAGAAACTCCTTTCTGGAAGTGGAAATGTGGCGGAGATTACTGGGTTTACCCCCGAACTTACAGCACCGTGGTTTACTTATATTGTTCTAAGACACACCGCTAGGTTATCGAGAGAGCTACAACTATAAGAACTACCTAATAGAAACTAAAGTGGCCGTAGTTCAGGTTTAGGTTGAGTGTTTGGGGGACAGGTACCGCAGGATATGTAACGCTTAGCCTGCGCAACCTGAACACAGTTTCTAACATAAACATTGTCCTACTCGGTACGAACATACCGTTAAAGTGGGGCAATGAAGAATGGGGGGAATGAAATACAGGCCCCGTCGACGACAGACAGGCCAGCGACTCGGGGGCTGTGGGGATCCCGAGTAACGCAGCGCCAGTGTTAATGGGGTGGGGAGGGTCGTCGGCGGGGATGACTGATAGGCTTCTTCCTTGTGATTGTTACTAATGACCTCGAGGTTCGGGTGGGGGCCCGAACTCTGCTGAACGCCCCCGGGCAGCACCTACGCGTACAGCCTGGCGACCGCATCGGCCTGGTCGGACGCAACGGCGCGGGAAAGACTACTACAATGCGCATCCTAGCTGGCGAAGGCGAACCCTACGGCGGCTCTGTCACTCGCAGCGGCGAGATGGGCTATCTTCCACAGGATTCAAAAGAGGGAGATATTGAGCAGACCGCGCGCGATCGCGTGCTTTCCGCCCGCGGCCTCGACCGTATTCGCCAATCCATGGAGCGTCAGCAGGAGATCATGGAGACGAGCGAATCAGCTAGCCAGCGGGATGCGGCGATTCTAAAGTACAGCCGTTTGGAGGAGAAATATCACTCCCTCGGTGGCTACGAGGCCGACAGCGAGGCCGCACAGATTTGCGACTCTCTTGGCCTGCCAAGTCGCATCCTTGACCAGCAGCTCAAGACCCTTTCGGGCGGCCAGCGCCGCCGCGTGGAGCTCGCACAGATCCTCTTTGCAGCCACCGCCGGATCCGGACGCTCTCAGACAACATTGCTGCTTGACGAGCCGACTAACCACCTGGATGCCGATTCCATTACCTGGCTGCGCAGCTTCCTTTCCAAACACGAAGGTGGCCTGATCATGATCAGCCACGATGTGGAACTGTTGGAGGATGTTTGCAACAAGATCTGGTTCCTTGACGCGGTACGGGGTGAAGCCGATGTGTACAACATGGGCTGGTCGAAGTACAAAGATGCCCGCGCCACCGATGAGGCGCGGCGCCGCCGCGAGAAGGCCAATGCCGAGAAGAAGGCCAGCGCACTGAAGCAGCAGGCCGACAAGCTTGGCGCAAAGGCTACCAAGGCGAAGGCTGCCAAGCAGATGGCCGCCCGCGCGGAGAAAATGCTGGGCAGCCTCGATGAGGTGCGCGTGGAGGACCGCGGAGCCAATATCAGCTTCCCGGAGCCGGCCCCCTGTGGCAAAACCCCCATGTTCGCCAAGGGGCTGACCAAGATGTATGGCTCGCTGGAGGTCTTTGCCGGAGTGGATTTGGCAATTGACAAGGGCTCACGCGTGGTCGTGCTGGGCTTCAATGGCGCCGGTAAGACCACACTGCTTAAGCTTCTGGCCGGGGTCGAACGCACCGACGGCGAGGGTGGCATTGTCTCCGGTCATGGCCTAAAGGTCGGCTACTTTGCCCAGGAACACGACACGATCGATCCGGATAAGTCAGTGTGGGCCAATGCCATCGAAGCCTGTCCCGATGCCGGCGAGCAAGATCTTCGCGGCCTGCTGGGCGCCTTTATGTTCTCTGGCGAACAGCTTGATCAGCCAGCTGGCACTCTGTCAGGTGGCGAAAAGACGCGCCTAGCACTGGCCACCCTCGTGAGCTCTCGAGCCAATGTGCTGCTGCTGGACGAGCCGACGAATAACTTGGATCCGCAGTCCCGTGAGCAGGTTCTCGATGCTTTGCGCACCTACACCGGCGCTGTCGTGCTGGTGACACACGACCCAGGCGCGGTAAAGGCTCTGGAGCCGGAGCGAGTCATCGTTTTGCCAGATGGTGTGGAAGATCTGTGGAACGACGATTACATGGAGATCGTCGAACTGGCTTAACCCACCATACCCAGTGAGCTGCGGGAATACTCCACAAAGCGCCGCAGTAGCGAATTCGCCGCGGCTGTGTCCTGCCCTTCAAAGTGGGCGTAGGTCTCTGCAATCTCGGCTGGGTCACAGTAGCCCTCGTCCTCATAAAAACTCAGGCGACGTGTGATGCCCGCAGCATCCATTTCGGGGTGGAATTGGCTAGTCCACACGTTGTCACGATAGCGATAGATCTGCACGGGGCAGGTCTCGCCGGTGGCCAGCAATGTGGCTTCACTCGGCACCTCGGCCACGGAATCCTTGTGCCCCGTCAGCGCGGTGAAACACTGGGGGAGGCCACCAGTGATCGGGTCGATGCGTCCGGCGTCGGTAAGAGAAACCTCGCTAGTGCCGGCTGATTCGGAGTACGCACTATTGACCTCACCATCGAGATAATGCGCCAACATCGAGGTGCCGTAGCACGTGGAGAAGATTCCGAAGCGCTGCCGTTCCGACTCGATGGTGATGAAGTCGACGAGCTTCTGGGAAATGGCCTCCTGCCATTCCACGTCGACTGGGCGGGTGATCGTAAAAGGCGAGCCGCCGATGAATACTCCCTCCACGCCGTCGAAGCTGCCCAGATCGGCTCCGGGATTGTCCAGCGGCCTCTGTTCCAGCTCAGCTGGAGTGAGGCCACTGTAGCTCAGGAAGTCGGCGTATTCCGCCGCGAGCACCTCGGCGCCGCTGCGGGGGCAAAGCAGTACAAAAGTCACAAACGCGACTATAACAGACCGCTTAGTCTATTTACTATTATTTGACGCCATTTCGTGCCAACTTATCCAGCAACTCGTTGGCACTGTCGATCTTCTTCTGCTCGAATCCCCGCACTCCATCGGCCGCTGCTGCCAGTTCAGCCAGTGGAGCTACCTGCTCTGCAGTCTGCAGTTCACGTGCACGTCGCAGGATTTCATCGCGGTATACCTGCACCAGCTCGCGTTCGAGCTTGCGCACCTCCGCATAGCCGAAGATATCCAGGCGAGTACCACGGAGACGCTTGGCCTTGGCTAGGGCCCGTAGAACCGGACGCATGCGTGGACCTAGGCCAATCTTCCGATTCAACCCCAGTGCCCGCAGCAGAGGCGGCTGGAATTGGACAGTGACCTCCGCATTTCCCTGTGCAGCGGCGAAGCCGGGATCCAGTGCAAGACGAGCGACCTCGTATTCATCCTTATAAGCCGAGAGCTTGTGCAGCCCCGCGGCGAAGTTACGGGTGAGCTCGGCCGGGCCATCTGGATTCACCCGTCGCTCATGGGCATACACGGCACGTACGTCAGCCAGGTAGCTTTCGGCGTCCTCCGGCGTACCCCAGCGACCCATTTCGTCGACGTATACGCCGACTTGTTCCACCAAGCTGGCCTCCAGTAGGCGCTCCATCTTCGCGCGAGTACGCGCCAGGGGAGTAACCTCCATGTGCTGGGCGTAGTCTGGTTCTTTGCTCAACAGCTCGATCAGCGCTTCGGGACGGCTCACCAGCTGGCGGCCCCGGCGAAACGCCTGAATATTCATCTCCGCTTTCTTGCCATTGATTCGCAGTGCTTGCTCTATCGACTCCGGCGTCACCGGCAGAGCACCCGCCTGCACTGCGGCACCGACTAGCAGCATGATTTGGAATGTGGACTCACCGAAAAGCTTCGTAGAAACACGGATTGCGTCGGTGATAATCGCCCGCCTTGCCGCGTGACCCAACGCACCCGCAATCTGCACCCCGTTGGGACGAGAAGCGGTGACGTCCGTGCACATCTGACCAGTCGGAGTCGTCGAATCCGAAAGCACCGCGATTGTCCGCGCCGCATTGAGCACCGAGGTGCTCGGATCCTCCGCACCTGTCACTCCATCGAGGGCGATCAACAGATCTGCACTACCGCGCGGCACCGTTCCGGTGTGCTGGCCGATGGTCCTAGAGATACGCAAATCGGAGACTACCGACCCGCCCTTTTGTGCCAGTCCGGTCATGTCCGTACCACGTACTGCGAGGCCATCGAGGTGAGCCGCAGTGGCGATCACCGCAGATGCCGTCATAACTCCTGTGCCACCGACACCCGAGATGCGTACATTCCACGGATGCTTCGCATTGAGGTCACAGGCCGGGGCCGGTTCGAGATCGGTGGCGTCAACACGTGGCACTTCCCGGGGCCGTTCTTCCGACACAACAGTGGTAAATGCTGGGCAATCGCCGGTCAGGCACGAGCGGTCGACGTTGCAGCTTGTCTGGTCAACGCGGGTCTTGCGGCCAAACTGTGTGTCCACAGGCTGGAGGGAAAGGCAGCCGGACTTCTCTCCACAGTCACCACAGCCCTCGCAGATGCGTTCATTGATCACAATCTTCTCAGTTGGTCGGCTGCGCTTATTGCGATTTCGGGCACGGTGCTTTTCCGCGGCACATTCCTGATCGTGGATCAGCACCGATACACCCTTTTGCGCCGTGAGTTCCTTTTGCACCGATGTCAGTTCCTCGCGTGGGCGAACCTGTACCCCGGAACCGCGCAGTATCTTCCGGGTGCGTTGCACATCGTCACTGGTCACAATAATTCTGCCTGGATTCTCGGCACGCACCATATCCACCAGTCCAGCCAGGCTCGGCTGCCCCACAGGATCCTGGCCACCAGTCATTGCCACGGTGCCGTTGTGCAGCAGCTTAAGGGTTACGTTCACCTTTGACGCCACTAGCGCCCGCAGCGCCAGTGATCCAGAGTGCAGGAAGGTTCCGTCGCCCATGTTTTGCACAAAGTGCTCTTCTGTGACGAAGCTGTGCATACCGATCCAGTGTGCACCCTCGCCACCCATCTGAGCCGTGCCCATGACATTGCCCACGCGCTTGTCGTCCATCAGCATCACCATTGCGTGGCAGCCAATTCCAGCCCCCACCAGTGTGTCCTCGTCCGCGCGGGTGGACAGATTGTGCGGACATCCGGAGCAGAAGTGCGGTACGCGATTGGGTACGGCCAATGGCAGGGAGATCCGAGTTGGCCCCGTCGTCGGCCCGGCTACCTCGATACCGTCAGCGCGCAGCACGCGGGGGAGTTGCTTGAGTGGGTCTTGCACATGCTCGATCCGGGGGCGCACCGGCAGATCGTAGAGGCAGGCGCGCACGGATTCCAGCAGGTGAGTGCCCAGTTCCTCTGCGACAATCAGCGTATCCAGTCCGTCACAGAATCGTTCTAGCTCCTGCGGATCCAATGGAAAAGTCATGGCCAGCTGTAGTACGCGAACCTGCGCATCATCCACAACTTCCGCAACCTCAAGCGACGTATTTCCGGCGCAAATCACGCCGACCCGGTCGCCGTCATTGGCATTCCACCAGCGATTTAGGCAATGCTCGCGCGCATAGTCCAATGCGCGCTGCAGACGTTCACCTACGCGGGTGTCTTCCAAGGCCAAAAGCCGCTTGCCGAGTAGGCGGGCCTCCGGCTCATGTTCGCCGCCGCGTTCTACCCCACGGGGAGACGTGGCCTCCTTGATTGCCTCCAGATCCACACTGGCTGATCCATCCGCAACGGGTGTAGTAATCCGCAACGCCGTCCACAGTCCGCTATAGCGAGACATCCACGCGGCGTGCGCGCCAAGGCGCAGAATGTCGCCCGCATCGACGGGCACCAACGTGGGCATGCCCAGATCAGCCAAGATACGCCCGGAAGCCGAGGGGATGGTGGAGGACTTCGCGGTCGGGTCGTCGCCTACGAAGGCCACCGCTCCACCCGTTCCGCTGGTACCGGTCATGTTTGCATGTCGAAAGGCATCAGCAGCGCGATCGAGTCCCGGCGCCTTTCCGTACCAATAACCGACCACGCCATCGACCCCAGGCTTTACGGTTGCCCGTGCAGTCATTTGCGATCCCGCGACAGCGGTGACACCCAGCTCTTCATTGACGGCGGGGAAGTGCTGCACGTCAAAATCCTTGAGCAACGAGCCGCGGCGCCCCAGCTCGAGATCGTATCCACCCAGCGGGGATCCCTCGTAGCCGGAAATGAAGCTGGAAGTCTTTAAGCCCATATCGCGGTCTGCCTCTGCACGATCCAGCACTGTCCGTACCAAAGCCTGGATACCGGTCAGATGGATATTTCCCGTTTTCTCGCGGTATCGCGACTGGGTGTAGTCGGGGAGTTGCTGAGTCGTGGGGATGAAGGTCGAGGTCATCGCTGTTCACCCTTTCATGCGTGCGGAAAATGTGTTTCGAATCACACTAGGGCGATGAAGGGGTCAAACTTAAGCAGGCTCCCAAAAATAGTTCACTTAGCAAATATTTCTAGCTAACCCACCTTGAGAACTAGGCCAATGGCCTAGAATCTCATTCAACATAGAACATATTTGCTGACAAAAGTAGATACTTTTTAACAACAGGCCTTAATGGGCGTCACAAGGAACGAGAGCGCTAATGCGAGACCTTGACGAAACAGACATCAAACTCTGTGTACTGCTGAGCGAACGCCCAAAAGCTGGGGTGCGAGAGTATGCGCGTGTGCTCGGCGTCGCGCGTGCGACCGTCAGTAGCCGCATGGAAAAGTTGATGGACAGGGGAGTGATCAGTAGCTTTGCGCCACACTTCCACCCCGGAGCCTTGGGTTTTCCTTTAGGTGCCTTTGTCCATGTCACGTTGGACCAGCGCACCCTCGACCGCGTCACGGCCGAGTTTGCGAAGATACCGTGGATTACCGAGGCTCATTCACTCGCCGGTCCTTATGACCTCACCTGCAAGGTGGTGGCACGTGATCATGGCCACCTCGAACAAATCACTCTGAAGCTACAAGAGGTTAAAGGGGTTCAACGAACCCGGACGGAGATCATCCTGCGGGACCGGATCCCCGCCCGGCACAGCCAGCTCTTGCAGGCCCTATCGGATTTGCGCGACCTCTAGAGCTGCCTTGACCTGCTTTGCGGAAAGATCCGTGGCAATCGTCGCAGTCTCTGGCTGGCCAGCGATATAACGGCAGATGGTCCAGCCATTTGTGTACTCCGGCTCCAGCACATCCATCGGCCCTTCTGCCATTCGCAGGTTGTAGGCGTGGCCGTTCCAGTCGGCAGGAGCATTGAACTCTCCGGTGCGGAAGGTGAAGGGTTGAAGGCCATCCGTTGGATAAGCCTGAGCCATAGCCTTGTAATAAAACCGACGGTCAGTGTTAGTGGTATCGCCATTGTCGTTGTGGGTCGACACTCGCGAGATCCACACCCCTCCGACCCGTACGGGGGCAAAGCGCAGCCAGCCATTTCCCCAAGCCTTACCTAGAATCTGCAGGCGGCCACGTCGCTTTCTTGCACTATAAAAGGCAATACCTGCCATCAACAGACCAATAGCTGAAAGCACAATGCCAATCACCGTGGATTGCGTTCCACCACGGAGCCCCAAGAAGCCGCTGAAGAGCACCAGGCATCCTCCCACGCACAACACTGCCGTTTGCACCACGCTAAAACCCGCAGCGTTCCCCGCCACCGGCATGCGCCCGCTATTCGACAAGGCGGCGTTAATTGCCGCCGAACCCGCAGGCAGAGAGCAACGCTCGTCGAAGGTACCGGCCTGGGCGCCCCGCACCAGACCATCCGCTGGGTCGTCGATTACGACCGACGAGCGACCGTACTGAAAGATCTCCACCATGTGCCGAACCACTCCTTGCTTGTTTTATGTTTCAGCTAGTTTTTAGGTTCCGCAAGTTCCTAATTCCGATAACCGTGCAACGGCGCCGGAATAAAGCCACCGCGGTTGATAAACTCCGCGCTGCTGACCTGATTGACGCCGATTACCGGCGCATAGCCCAGCAGACCACCAAAGTCCACGTTATCGCCCACCTTGGTTCCCACCGCGGGGATAACACGCACAGCGGTCGTCTTGTGGTTCATCACGCCAATGGCAGCCTCGTCTGCGATCATGCCTGCAATCGATTCCGCGGGCGTATCGCCAGGAATAGCGATCATGTCCAGCCCCACAGAGCAGATTGCCGTCATCGCTTCCAGCTTGTCGATGCTTATCGCACCGCTGCGCACTGCGTCGATCATTCCCTTGTCCTCCGAAACCGGGATGAAGGATCCGGACAATCCACCGACGCGTGAACAGGCCATCATGCCGCCCTTCTTCACTGCGTCGTTGAGTAGAGCCAGGGCAGCAGTGGTGCCATGCGTACCAACCTGGCCGAGCCCCATATGCTCCAGGATATGCGCCACCGAATCGCCAAGTTCTGCCGTCGGGGCCAACGAGAGGTCGACAATGCCGAAGGGAACTCCCAGGCGCTGTGCGGCCATGACACCCACCAGCTGACCCGTGCGGGTGATCTTAAATGCAGCGCGCTTGATCTCCTCAGACACCTCGTTCAACGTCGCGCCGGTCATCCCGGCTACTGCGCGATCCACCACACCAGGGCCAGATACGCCCACGTTGATTACGCAATCTGGCTCCTCCACACCGTGGTAAGCACCCGCCATGAACGGATTATCGGACACGGAGTTGGCGAACACCACGAGCTTTGCGCAGGCCAGTGTGCCACTGGAACCGTAGGTAGAGCAGTCCTTAATGACCTGCCCCATCTCGCGAACAGCATTCATATTGATGCCTGCTTTAGAGCTACCCACATTAACGGAGGCACACACGACATCGGTCTCATTCAGCGCCTCCGGCAGAGAGCGAATCAGATCCAACTCACCTCGTGTTGCGCCCTTTTCAACCAGTGCGGAATAGCCACCGATGAAGTTCACACCCACTTCATTTGCAGCCCGGTTTAGAGCCTCGGCGATGCGCACTGGATTGCCTTCCACTGCGGATGCGAGAATTCCCACAGGAGTGACAGAGATGCGCTTGTTAACGATCGGAATACCCAGCTCGCGCTCGATTCCTTGGCACACCGGCACGAGGCTGCGGGCATAGTCCACCACGCGCTCGTACACTGCCTCCGCGGTCGCCTGCATCGTCTCGCGAATACACGGCATAAGGTTGATGCCCATCGTCACCGTTCGAATATCGAGACGGTACTTCTCGATCATTTCGATGGTTTCGAGGATGTTGTTGCTCTGGTTTGTGACGCCACGACGTGGATTCATGTTCTAACCCCCGAACCCTTAAACGTCGTGCATGGCGGAGAAGATCGACTCCGACTGCACCCTAATAACCAGCTTTTCTTTCTTCTCGACCACCGCCATGCGATCCTGCACATCGGCGATGCCGAATTTCGTGTCGTCAATGCGCACATGCAGAATCATGGTGAAGTAGTCGTCCATGATGGTTTGGGAGACGTTGAGAATGTTGACGTCTAGTTCTGCCAGGGCGGTGGACACGGCAGCGATAATTCCGGTGTGATCCAGCCCGGTCACGGTCATGATTGCAATCATGTACTACATGCTACTCACCGGGCCAGACGACTTATTGGCCGGGGGAACGCAGGGCCCCTTCCACGAAATCCAGGGCATCAGATAACCCTTCCGTCCCCTGGAGCTGCGCGAGTCTGCCCAAAACGCCCTCCAACACCAACTCCAGGGTTTGAGCAATGGTCTCGATCTCTACGTCAGCACGAATCCTGCCGCTGGCGCGCTGCTCCCGTAGTCGGGTGCGCACGGTTTCCTTTAGCGCCAGCTGATCCAACTCCCACTTCGCTGCAAAGCAGGGGTCAATGTTGACGCGGCGAGTGATTTCAACTCGCATTCCCCACCAGTCTGTCAAGTCTTTTGACTTGACAAGCGTGCGGATTGCGCCGATTAGGCCTTCATCTGCAGCGAGCTCGGCCATTTTGCGCATATCCTCATGAGCCACCTCTAAAAACAGGTGATCCTTGTTTTGGTAGTGGTGGAAGATCGCACCGCGGGACTTGCCAGTGGCTTCCTCTAGGCGGGCGACGGTGGCTCCGTCGTAGCCGAAGGTCGCGAAGCAGTGGCGGGCGCCGGCGAGAATCTCGACCTTTCGCTCTGCCAAATCTCTGTCGCTTACTTTGGGCATCTGGGTTTAACCTTCTGTGGGAGTAAAAGCAAAAGGGGCAGTGACCAACGCTGGTCTTCCCGCTAGGGAAGAGGCGCTATGGTCACCGCCCTGTCATGACTATCGCCACGGCGCGTAAGGGTTTTTAAGTCCTTACTTGTCGGACATCATGTTGCGCAGAACGAACTGCAGGATGCCGCCGTTTCGGTAGTAGTCTGCCTCACCGGGGGTATCGATGCGGGTGACGGCATCGAACTCAATCTTCTCGCCGTTTTCCTTGGTGGCAGTTACCTTGACGGTCTTCGGGGTGGAGCCGTTGTTCAGCTCCTCGATGCCCTCGATGTCGAAGGTCTCGGTGCCCTCGATACCCAGGGACTTCCAGGACTCGCCCTCCGGGAACTGCAGCGGAACAACGCCCATGCCGATCAGGTTGGAGCGGTGGATGCGCTCGAAGGACTCGGCGATGACGGCCTTAACGCCCAGCAGCAGGGTGCCCTTAGCAGCCCAGTCGCGGGAGGAGCCGGTGCCGTATTCCTTACCACCCAGAACAACCAGCGGGGTGTTTTCCTTCTGGTAGTTCATTGCAGCGTCGTAGATGAAGGACTGCGGGCCACCCTCCTGGGTGAAGTCGCGGGTGTAACCGCCGCTTACGCCGTCCAGCAGCTGGTTCTGCAGGCGGATGTTGGCGAAGGTACCGCGAACCATGACCTCGTGGTTACCACGACGTGCGCCCAGGGAGTTGTAGTCCTTGCGCTCCACACCATTGGCATCCAGGTACTGCGCGGCCGGGGTGCCGGGCTTAATGGTGGATGCGGGGGAGATGTGGTCGGTGGTCACGGAGTCGCCCAGCAGAGCCAGAACGCGTGCGCCCTTGACGTCGTTGACAGCCTCCGGCTCCTTGCTCATGCCGTCGAAGTACGGAGCCTTGCGGATGTAGGTGGAGTTCGGATCCCAAGCGAAGGTCTTGCCGGACGGAGCCTCCAGGGAGCGCCAGCGCTCGTCACCCTCGAAGACATTTGCGTAGTCCTCGGTGTACAGATCCTTGGTGATGGAGGAAGCGATGACATCCTCGATGTCCTGGGTGGACGGCCAGATGTCCTTCAGGAAGACATCGTTGCCATCCTGATCCTGGCCCAGCGGCTGGGTCTCGAAATCGAAGTCCATCGTACCGGCGATGGCGTATGCGATAACCAGGATCGGGGAAGCCAAGTAGTTCATCTTGACGTCCGGGTTGATACGACCCTCGAAGTTACGGTTACCGGAAAGCACGGCGGTAGCGGCCAGGTCGCCCTCATTGATGCCTGCGGAGATTTCCTCCGGCAGCGGGCCAGAGTTACCGATACAGGTGGTGCAGCCGTAGCCGACCAGGTAGAAGCCCATAGCCTCCAGGTCCTTCCACAGGCCAGCCTTCTCGTAGTAGCCGTTAACAACCTGGGAGCCCGGAGCCATAGAGGTCTTAACCCACGGAGCAGCCTTCAGACCCTTAGCAGCGGCGTTGCGAGCCAGCAGACCAGCGCCGACCATGACGGACGGGTTGGAGGTGTTGGTGCAGGAGGTAATGGAGGCGATTGCGACCATACCGTGATCCAGCTCCACGTCCTGACCGTTGTAGTTGACGGTGACCGGGTTGGACGGACGACCCTCTGCGCCAGCGGCTGCGGAAACAACATTGCCCTTCGCATCGGCAGCAGAAGCCGGTGCATCGGCGGTCTGAGAGGAGGTGTTCTCGGTAGCCGGGCCTTCTGCATCGAAGTCCGGGGTAGCAGCGGAAGCATCAGCGTCGACGTAGTTGTGCAGATCCTTGCGGAACTGGGACTTGGCGTCGGTAAGCTCGATGCGATCCTGCGGACGCTTCGGGCCAGCGATGGACGGAACAACGGTGGACAGATCCAGCTCGAGGTACTCGGAGTACTCTGCCTCGTTCTCCGGATCCAGCCACATGCCCTGTGCCTTGGCGTATGCCTCGACACGATCCAGGGTCTCCTGGTCGCGACCGGTCAGCTCCAGGTACTTCACGGTCTCTTCGTCGATCGGGAAAATAGCGGCGGTGGAGCCGAACTCCGGAGACATGTTGCCGATGGTTGCGCGGTTAGCCAGCGGCAGCTCAGCAACGCCCTTGCCGTAGAACTCGACGAACTTACCAACTACGCCATGCTGGCGCAGCATATCGGTGATGGTCAGAACGACGTCGGTGGAGGTGACGCCTGCCTGGATCTCGCCGGTCAGCTTGAAGCCGACTACGCGCGGGATCAGCATGGAGATCGGCTGGCCGAGCATTGCAGCCTCAGCCTCGATGCCGCCAACGCCCCAGCCCAGGATGCCCAGGCCGTTTTCCATGGTGGTGTGGGAGTCGGTACCGACACAGGTGTCAGGGTAAGCCAGGCCGTTGTTGTCGAAGACAGAGCGAGCCAGGTACTCGATGTTCACCTGGTGGACGATGCCGGTTCCCGGAGGAACAACGCGGAAGTTCTCGAAGGCGCCGGTGCCCCAACGCAGGAACTTGTAACGCTCATCGTTGCGCTGGTACTCGATCTCGACGTTCTTCTCCAGAGCGTCTGCATTGCCGAATGCCTCGATAATCACGGAGTGGTCGATGACCATTTCAGCCGGGTTCAGCGGGTTAACGTCGTCAGCCTCGCCGCCCAGAGCCACGACAGCGTCGCGGATGGTTGCCAGGTCAACGATGCAGGCCACGCCGGTGAAGTCCTGCATGATAACGCGGGCCGGGGTGAACTGGATCTCGAAGTTGGGCTCTGCGGAGGGATCCCAGTTGGCGATTGCCTCGATGTGCTCGCGAGTGATGTTCTGGCCATCCTCGTTACGCAGCAGGTTCTCGCCGAGAACCTTCAGGGAGTAGGGAAGCTTCTCCATTCCCGGCACTGCACTCAGCGCGAAGTAGTCATAGGACTTCTCGCCGACCTGCAGGGTGCTCTTGGAATCGAAGGAGTTGATGCTTTCAGCCACAGTGAGCTCCTTTAATCTCTTCTTTTAGTCGATATGTGTCGTCGATGTGGTCGCCGCCGCGCACTAGTCAGCTGCACTAATCAGCTAATGCCTTCGACTACTACGCAAGAGGCTCTGCTTACCATTGTGGCAGCATTGTTCCCGCGACGTCACTCAGAATTTTAACAGTACGTTCGTTCTGCTGCGAATCCTGCGATTTTAAGCGTGTCGTCAGCACCCCCACCCCTATTTCGGTGCTAAAACTGCCCCATGACCGATTCGCACGCCCCCTCTCCTTCGGACGACGTCGCACAGCTCATCGCCTCTCTTGATGACGCCTCAGTGTTCGTCGCCGAAGACTTCCCAACCGAGGTGGAGTCTGGATCAGCCGGCCTAACCAAAAGCCTCAATTCGATTGTCGAGGGCGCCAGTGGGGGAGAATCGGCGTCAAAAATAGGAAAGCTAAAGATCGGGTACATCACACAGGACGGCCCGCTTCATAATAGTTTGCGTGACAAGGCACAGAAGGTTCTCGATGGCACGGACGCAGATACCGTCATCCTGAAGTCTCCTGGGCAGGCGGCAGTCGTATCCGAGAACCTCTCGCGCTACGCGATCGAGTCAAATACGAAGATTCTCCGCGAAGCTAATAGTCACCCTGAGGTAACGCAGGACTTCCTCAATCAGGCCACCGGCTTTGAGGCTCCCACAGGGATGGCAAACGTTGGGGTTTTACTTTCGCTCATTATTGCGGCCGTAATCACCTCGTTATGCAAACTCCGCTCACCGCGGAACTAAATAACAGTTTGAAATAGTCAAGTCTGGGGAATTGACTATCTTTAAGTGCGGATTCAGAAAATCGCGGGATCGACCCATGTAATGCAATGTGACACGCCTACGGTTTTAAAAATGTGACACATCTCACACTTGTAACTTTTTCGTTACTATTCGCAGGTCAAGGCAATTGCCGTTACTTATGTGACTGGTGCGGTTAGTGCGAAATATGTTGTAAAAGTTTACGGCCTTGACTCAAGTGCCCTAGGGTTCCGAGTGTCAACTTTTGAAACGAGTTGAACTCGAAGTGACTTTTGAGAATAGCCCGACGGGACCTGTACTGATCGCATGGGGAAGTGCGAACAGCTGGACCGAGGGTTTCGCTCGCTTCAATCCCAGTTGTAAAAACATCAGGAGAATCGATCGTGACACCACGACCTCAAAGCCGTAAGCGCACAGCGTTGGCAGTAGCAGTTACTGCCGGCGTGACGCTGCAATCCACGACTATGGTTGCCCACGCCGATGACAAGCGCACCGTAGAAAGCTTCCTGGCCGACCTCGTCGGTCAGGTCTCACGCGCAAAGTCTCAGGTATCCGATATGGAAACCGAGATGGGCACTCTTCGCGAAGATGCCAACAAGGCTCGCGTGGACCTCACCAATAGCCAAGGAGCGGCGCAGAAGGCACAGGACAAGGTTGTCTCCGCGCGTGACCGTCTGAAGTCCTCCGATTCTGCTGTCTCGAAGGCTCAGGTGAAGCTGAATGACATTGCACGTTCCGCCTATGCTCAAGGTGGCGACGCTTCCGCTGTTAATCTGGCCGCTAGCGGCAGCGATGCGGTGGGTGACACCCTTGATCGATCCTCCTACATTGAGGCTGCGGCGAAGAAGCAAAAGAGCGAGGTAGATCGTCTCGATCTCGCTCGCACGCAGAATGCCAACGAAGAATCGTCCCTGCGCGACTCCCGCAACAAAGCAAACAGCGCAGTTGACGACGCAGTTGAAAAGTACAACACTGCCCGCACCACGCTGAGCGATAGCCAGAAGAAGCTCTCCGATAAGCAAGCTGAGTACAAGCGACTGCTCAAGGAGAAGAAGAAGGCAGAGAAGGCGCTGCGCGATGCTCGCGCTGCTGTAGAGACTTTCACTAACCTCCACCCGGATGCTTCCAGCTGGGACAAGCGCAAGGTTGCCGAAAAGGCGGCCGAGAAGTCCGGTGCGAAGGTTGAAAAGAGCTCTGAGAAGGCTCCTGAGTCCGCTGGAACTACTGAGACCACTCAGCCTACTGAGACTACTGAGACCACTCAGCCTACTGAGGCTACTGAGACTACTGCGGCTACCGAGGCCACCGAGAGCACCGAAGCTACTCCAGCTTCGGAAGAAACTGGTGAAACCAGCGAGACCAACGAACCTGAATCGAAGCCCGCCAGCTCCTCGCTGGGCAACCCAGCAGGCTTGCCCGAGCTTCCAGCCGAGCTGCAAGGTTCCTACGACCTGAACGCTGGCGGCGATAAGCAGCGTCAGGCTGCAATCGACGGCCTGCGCAAGGCTGGTGAATCCGCTCTGATGGCCGGGTTCTCCACCGCACTTGCCGGAAACCCGGATGGAGCATTGTCCGCCGCTGCTGAAGCGGGGCGCACTACCGCAGGTCAAGAGTACGACCGCGCTATGGGCACCGTGAATAACGCAGCTGCCCCCGCAGGTCCTTCTGCTCCTGAGGATCCCGCAGCTCCTGAGGCACCTGCTGCCGCAGGAACTCCGGCAGATCCCCACGCCGAAGAAGCCGAAGCAGGCACTGAAGAGGCTGCAACCCCGGAAACTCCGGAAGCCCCAGCTGCTCCGGAAACTCCAGCTAACCCCGCCGAGGCTATTGCCGACGCTCTGGATCCGAACGCCCCGGACACCTCCGGTAGTGCAGAGGAAAAGATCGAGCGCGTCATCAAGCGTGCCGAAAGCCAGCTGGGGCAGCCCTATGCCTGGGGTGGCGGTAACTTCTACGGGCCAACCAAGGGCATTCGTGACGGTGGCGTGGCTGACGCCCACGGCGACTACAACAAGATCGGCTTCGACTGCTCTGGTTTGATGATGTACGCCTTCTACAGCGTAGGCGTCGAGCTTCAGCACTACTCCGGCTACCAGTACACTGCCGGTAAGCAGGTACCGTCTTCGCAGGCAAAGCGCGGAGACATGCTGTTCTGGCCCGGCCACGTCGCCCTGTACCTGGGTGATGGCAAGATGATTGAGGCACCGCAGTCCGGTGATGTCGTCAAGGTCTCGGACGTGCGCTGGGGCGGCATGCAGCCCATGGCCGTCCGCATGATCGAGTAAGAAAACCTACCGCAGCAATTCGCGCTGCGCGTAGTCCACAGCCACCATCCGGGCAGTCCTTACTGCCCGGAGCATTGGCATTATATGGGGGTCCAGGCTCGCGCCCACAGCCGAGCGCTTCGTAACTTCCACAATCGCCGCCACATGGTCAGCCCTGGCCATCAATTTGGCCGCCCGATTCGGCACTCCCGGCGGCATCCCCGGTAATCCAAACGCATCATCGAGCGCTCCAACCGCTAACTCTGCTCGTTGAAAAGCCGCTGCACCCATCGGCACATGCCCTGTAGCTCTCACCAATGCTGTCGCCTTGTTGGCAGCCTCACGCAGCAACTGATCAGCCTCACCAGGAGAATAGACCGGCAGGGGTGGGGTAGCGCCTTCCACCTGATGCCACGACCAACTGACCAAGTGGACGTCGATAACTTCAGGGCTCAGTACGTGGCTCACTAAAGGGTCGCGATCAGCGACGATAAGTGACGCCCCCTCGACCCCCACCGGTAGAAGCGCCGCGTCGCCGGGGCCGGAGAGCATCAGTTGAATCAGTGGACGCTCGTCCAACCCGATGGGCGCGTCGTTCGTCACTGCACGAACTTGCGCTAACAACTCCACGAGTCCGCCGCCGTCCGGCTCCAAACGATGATGCTTGCCCTGGGTGGCATGGAAGGCGTCGATCACCTCGTCTGCACTGATAATCCCGTGCAACCACCACGCCAACCACAGGGAGGTGTTCTGGACGGGCGACCACAGTTGCGCCCCAAGCCACGTCGGTACCGGATCAGTCATTTTTCCTAGCCTAAGCTGGTTGCCCATGAGCTTCAATTACGGTGATATCTTGCAGGGTCACGCCCGCAACCAAAAACCCACCTTCCCGCGTGTAACTCCGGAGTTGGGCATGGTGGTGGAAGTGATTGCCGATGATTTCGTCGGTGCGGTAGTGGGCGGGGAGAAGACTGCCGACGGTGACTTCATTCGCTTGGAGGACCGCTATGGAAAGACCCGCCTTTTCAAGCTCCGCGAAGGCGCTTTTCTGCTTGAAGGCAAGCCAATTACCTTGACTCGATTTGTAGATCCCAGGTCGCTCCCTCCGAAGAAGCGAACCTCCAATTCTGGTTCACGGCGCGTGGAAGGCTTGCAAGCGAAGGTGGCGGCACCCTCCCGCATCTGGGTGGAGGGTATCCACGACGCCGCCATCGTCGAACAAGTCTGGGGGCATGATCTGCGCGTGGAAGGTGTGGTTGTGGAGTACTTGGAGGGCCTCGATAACCTTCCTGAACGCCTGGCCGAGTTCCAGCCGTCAGCCACCCGCCGCGTCGGCGTGTTGGCCGATCACCTCGTGGAGGGGACGAAGGAGGCTCGCCTGACCGAGTCCCTGGGACCGCATGTGATGGTCACCGGCCACCCATATATCGATATCTGGGAAGCCGTGAAGCCCGCCAGTGTGGGCATCCGTGCGTGGCCACAGATTCCCCGCGGAATAGATTGGAAGACCGGAGTGTGCCAGGAACTGGGGTGGGGCACCCCACAGGATGGCTGGCGTCGTGTAGCCCGTGCAGCTAAGACGTTTCGCGACCTCGATTCGACACTGATCGGGGCAGTGGAACGACTGATCGATTTCGTGACGGTTCCACCAGAGTACTGACCCAACCATTAGGATCGGAAGCATGGGTCCGATCATTTGGTTAATCGCAGCTGGACTCCTCGCCCTAGGGGAGCTTCTGGTAGCTGATATGTCTTTGCTGATGCTCAGTGCGGCTGCGCTGATCACAGCCGGCGTGTCTTTGGCGGGCATTCCCATATGGCTGGAGATTGTCGTTTTCGGCATCGCCTCTCTGACAACTGTCCTGGCGATCCGACCCATTCTGCGCAAGCGCCTCCTCCGCGCTCGTTCGGTTCAAACTTTCGACGTCAACGAGTTGCAGGGGCAAAGGGCCGAAGTCATCGAACCAGTCTCGGACGAAGTGCAGCACGGCGGTATGGTGCGCGTTGCCGGCGAGCTATGGTCGGCGCGATCGGCGAACCCAGGGGATCGCTATACCCAGGGGGAAACGGTGCAAGTGTTAGAAATTGACGGCACGACGGCCGTCGTGTGGAAGAACAACTAGAGAGTGCTTGAGGCTTATGAACTTTACGATTTTCCTGGTGGTCTTATTGATCATCATCGTGACGCTGGTAGTCAAAATGGTTGCCCTTATCCCGCAGGGCGAGGCGGCCGTTATTGAGCGCTTGGGTACTTATACCCGCACTGTGTCTGGTGGTTTGACGCTCCTAGTCCCCTTTATCGATCGTATTCGCGCCAAGGTCGACACTCGTGAGCAGGTCGTAAGCTTTCCACCGCAGGCTGTAATTACCCAAGATAACCTGACCGTCGCCATCGACACGGTGGTGACCTTCCAGATCAACGATCCGGCTCGCGCCATTTACGGCGTGAACAACTACATCGTGGGCGTGGAACAGATTTCCGTGGCTACCCTGCGCGATGTGGTTGGCGGCATGACCCTGGAGGAAACCCTGACCTCCCGCGAGGTCATCAATCGCCGCCTGCGCGGCGAGCTCGACGCGGCCACCACGAAATGGGGTCTGCGCATTTCCCGCGTTGAACTAAAAGCCATCGATCCGCCGGCATCCATCCAGCAGTCGATGGAGATGCAGATGAAGGCTGACCGCGAAAAGCGCGCCATGATCCTCACGGCCGAGGGGCGCCGCGAATCGGACATTAAGACGGCCGAGGGTGAAAAGCAGGCACGCATTCTTTCCGCCGAAGGCGAAAAGCACGCACACATCCTGGCAGCCGAGGCTGAGCGCCAAGCCGCAATCCTGCGTGCCGAAGGTAACCGTGCAGCCCGGTACCTCGAGGCACAGGGCGAAGCCAAGGCCATTCAGAAGGTCAATGCTGCCATCAAGTCCGCTCAAGTAACCCCGGAGGTACTGGCCTACCAGTACCTGGAAAAGCTACCGGAAATGGCGAAGGGCTCTGCCAACAAGACCTGGATGATCCCAATGCAATTCGGCGACTCCCTCGAGCAATTCGCCAAGGCGCTGGCTAAGAAGGACGACGAGGGCGTGTTCCGCTACGAACCGAAGCCTGTGGATGACGCCACTCGCGAGCAGGCCAACGAGTCGAGCTCCTCGGATTGGTTCAACACTGCTTCTTCGCCGGAGATTGCCGAGGCCGTGGCCGCTGCCAACGCCGTGGCAAATAAGCCTGTGGATCCGGTCGATGAGCCACCGGCTTCTACCCCCGAGCAGCAGCACCCTACCGGCGATTACCCCAATAATCCCTACAATCAGGGCTAATTTCTTAGCTCATCGGCCCTGGCCAGCATGTGCACCGCCAAAGTCCAGCCGGCCTGTTCCGCATGCCACCCGGCGGCGGCCAGCCGCTGGCTCATGGCCTGCTTGCTAATTCCCACAATCTCCGCAGCCTCGGCCTGCAAATGACCAGCGCGCAGCAGAGCAGTGGCCTCCCGGCCTTCCTTGGTACGTCGCGCCAATACGTGCGCCAAAAGGGTGAAAGCCGCCGCGATATCCTGGGCCACTTCCGCAGCCAATCCTGGTGCTATAACTCCTCCCGGCCCAGGTTTTTCAATCCGTACCGAGACTGCGCCTGCGCGCTGAGAGCGCTGAACCGCGCGCGTCGCGGCGCCTATAGCTTCGGCAGCGGAGGACGGGGCGTCACCATCTACATCCGACACCACCGTGCCAATGCCGAGCGCGAAGTCACCCGCCTGCAGTAAAGAGAGCACCAATCCACCAGCCTCATCCGGGCCGGGCGCAATACAGACGAAGTCGTCAATGCCCTTCATCTCCACGGAATCAACCATCGAGGACTGCTCCAGCGCCGCCGCGACATCGCGTACATATTCCCCACGACGCTGAGAGCGGCCCCTATACGCGGCATACACGGCAAACATAAGTATTAATTTACTTCATTAGCCTTGCTGACTTTGCTGAGGCGTCGCCAGAGCCGAATCTCGTTGGCTGCCAGGGCAAAACCAACACAGACCACAACAAAACTCACGAGCAGAATCCAGGGTCGGCCCCCCATTGCCAGAGCATCAGAGGCCATAGCCGTGGCGATCGTATTCGGAGCCGATCCCACAACCGTCGCAGCGAGGTACGGGACGAAAGGTATAAGGCTAAGTCCGCAGGCGTAGTTAAGAAGCGAAAAGGGGATCGGAGGGACCATACGCAGGCCCAAAACAGCAATCCAACCGCGCTCGGCGATACGCTCCTGCAGCAGCTGAATGCGCTTATCGCTGCGGGTTTTCTTCTCCACCCAGGTGCCTCCCACTGCACGCACCAGCATTAGCGACAGCGCACCAGAAATGCCTACGCCCGTTAAAGCCAGGATGGAACCCCAGAGGGGGCCGAACATCACACCGGCAGCGATAGTCCACATCGTGCGGGGTAGTGGCAGCTGTGTAAAGCCGACCATAAGCAGCAGGTAGGTCAACGGAGCCCAAGGGCCGGTAGACGCCACCCAAGCTCGGATATCGCTGACGGCAGGCTTTGGAACGAAATAAACGAAGGCCACCAGAAGAATGGGTACGAGAACGCTTAGAAAGCGATACCGTAGCTTCAACCCCCACCACGCGCTGAAGGCGCTGGCTACAAAGCGTGGGATTTTCATGTTGTGTCCGGAGGGGGACTTGAACCCCCACGTCCGTTAATAGGACACTAGCACCTCAAGCTAGCGCGTCTGCCATTCCGCCACCCGGACAAGGTTAGGCGCTCACCACATGTGTGGTAGCAACTCCCGTCACTTTAATGCCAAGGGCGGGATTTACACAAATATGCAGGTCAGAACGAGATAGTTGTGTTGGAATAAGCACTTTAGTGCACCCGCGAGAAGCTTTGACTAGCGTGGGGCTATGTCCGAAAACAATGCACAACACCAGCCCACCTACATCGATGATCGCTTCCCCGGCCCCGATCCCTACGCGCCGCTGACGGATCTGCCGCCGTTGCAGGTGACCAGCGAAACCTTTGCTGACGGCGATCGCCTGCCGGAGGATCAACTGGGCGGCAACGATGTTTCGCCCCAGCTGAGCTGGTCTAAGGGGCCGGAGGGCACCAAGACGTACGCGGTGACCTGTTTTGATCCCGACGCCCCTACGGCCAGTGGCTTCTGGCACTGGGCAGTCTTTAATATTCCAGCGGATGTTACCTCCCTGCCTCTCGGTGCAGGGGACGCAGACCTCAGCGGCCTACCAGAAGGAGCAGTGGCGCTACGCGGCGATTCCCGATCCTGGGGTTACTACGGCGCTAACCCGCCGGCGGGTCATGGTCCGCACCGCTACCTATTCGCGGTCCACGCAGTGGGCGAGGAGCTGGACATCGACGACCGTCAGACCTGTACCGTCCTCGGTTTTAACCTGAACTTTAAGGCCACCGCTCGTGGCATTCTGTGGGGCTGGGCCGAAAACTAGGCTTCCTTCCACGGCAACTCGCTGCCCACGGCCTCTGCAATGTTCTGCAGGCCGTGGGCTTTAAGCTGCGCGGCAAGGCCCTGGTGAATCTCGCGGATCCAATCCGGCCCACCGTAGATGAACGGCGTATAGCCCTGGATCAGGCTCGCGCCAGCGCAAATTCGCTCCCATGCTGCACGCGGGGAGTCGATTCCGCCCACGCCGATCAGCACTAGCTTTCCGTCGGCTCGCGCTGCTAAGCGGCGCAAGACCTCTAGTGCGCGGGCCGCCACTGGCGCACCGGAGATACCGCCAGCCCCCATGGCCTGCACCTCATGTGCCGGGGTTTGCAGCCCCTCGCGACTAATGGTGGTGTTCGTCGCGATCAACCCGGTCACTCCCATTTCGATCGCCAGGTCGCAGACCTTGTCGATATCCTCGTCGCTGAGGTCTGGGGCGATCTTTACGAACAAAGGTTTGGAGCTTTCCTCCTGTACAGCGCGGATGATGGGCCGCAGTGATTCCACGGCCTGTAGATCCCGCAAACCCGGGGTGTTGGGGGAGGAGACGTTGATGACCAAGTAGTCGGCCACCCCACCGATAGCTTTAGCGGACTCACGGTAGTCGCGATCCGCAAGTTCGGCGGCCACGATCTTGGACTTACCCAGGTTCGCGCCCACCGGAATGTCGGTGTTGCGCTTCTGTAGGCGCATGGCCGCGGCACGAGACCCCTCATTGTTGAACCCCATTCGGTTGAGGATTGCCTTGTCCGCCGGAAGGCGGAACAGGCGTGGGGTAGGGTTACCCGGCTGCGCCAATGCGGTAACGGTGCCGATCTCCGCGAAGCCGAAGCCCAGCGGCCCCCACGCGTTGACTTCCTTGGCGTCCTTGTCGAAGCCCGCGGCTAGGCCAAGCGGCCGGGGGAAATTCAGCCCGGCAATCTTCTGACTCAGCGATTCATCGTGCACTACTAGCGTCCCATCGAGTGCCGACAGTGCCGTCCTGGAGCCCGCCACCTGCTGTAGGCCTCGGGACATCAGCCCATGAATGCGCTCAGGGCGCAGCGTAAACATTCCCTTCAGCGCAGCTTGATAAGCGCTGTGGCGGATCTTCTTCAACATTGTGTGCTCCTCTTTTTCGTCCCGTTTCTAGTCCCGCTTCACCGGATAGTCATCCTTGGCCTGGCTCTTCATCGACTTGAGGTTCTCCTCAATCTCCTTCGCACTGACGATGTTCACCTTGCCGTTTTCCGCCACGGTCACCAGCGCCCCATTGGCAGCGTCGAAAACCCCGCGAACCTTGCTCTGAGTCTTTACCTGGGCAGCCTTTACTGGCACGCCACTGTCGATGCGATAGGCCTTGACGTCGTTACTACTGGTGGAGGACACCCACGCAAGCTTCCGCTGTGCATCCCATGTGACACCCCAGGGTGTCTTGATCGGAGTGGCCTGGTGTAGACGCACCACATCATTCATGGTGTAGATCAGCAGTTGTC
The DNA here is from genome assembly GCF_056388495.1 of Corynebacterium sp. TUM25020. NCBI lineage: Bacteria > Bacillati > Actinomycetota > Actinomycetes > Mycobacteriales > Corynebacteriaceae > Corynebacterium > Corynebacterium sp. TUM25020. The sequence goes on from NZ_JBWJFG010000001.1 coordinate 567,928, forward strand.
CTTGACGAGCATCGCTGGCCACAACCACACCGTCGTCGCCACGCCCAGAGGCAACCTGCCCCACACCCTGTCCGATACGGAGAGAAGCGTTCAACGAACCATCGTCCACGTCCACATCGTTGATGCTGGTTTGCCCGCGGTCAATCAGTGCTGCGCGCTGGCCACGGTCATGCGGTTTGACCAATACAACCTGGTCCAGGCTACGGCTCACAATGGCGTTGCCGGTCTCTCCACCCTTGTCATCAAAGAAACGAGCCTTATCTTCTCCCGCTTTGCCCAGCACGGCCTTTCCATTGTCCAGGAAGGTCACGGTCGTCACCTTGCCTTCTACGTCCAGGTGGCGTTTTTCCTTCCCATCTGCGCCCAGCTCAATGGCCTTATCCTGACAAGCCACAGCCACGCCGGTGGCGGAGGAGGAGATGTTGTCACAGGAATCGTCAACGTCTATCTGGCGCGGTTCTGCACTGGGATTTGCGGCGTCAATAAAGTGCACTTTGCCCTTCGTGAGCACCGCCACCGCATTCGCACCCGGTGCGTTCTCGTCGGCAGAAAGGCTAACGCGCGCGGCACCTAGTACCGGGCTCTTCACGTCTACAGAATCACCAGATCCGGGCGCGGAATCAGGTCCATCCTGTGGCTCTGCAGGTTCACCGGCAACCGGAGCGCCCTCGACATCGTCATCGGATCCACAGGCGGAAAGGGTTCCCATGGCCAGAGCAGCCACGGCGGTCATACAAAAGGTACGGGTAAAGCGATTGACGTGCACATTCACAAACACCAACGCTACCAGCCCGGCCACGTCACACCGTCAAGGCGGGCCGAAAGGACTAGGCTTTGTCCCCATGACTACAGACATGACTTGGGCGCAGACAATCATTCTGTCGCTCATCCAGGGCCTAACGGAGTTCCTGCCGGTTTCTTCGTCTGGACACCTACGCATTTTCTCTACCTTGCTGTGGGGCGAGGATGCCGGAGCATCGTTTACCGCCGTCATACAGCTGGGAACTGAACTGGCGGTGTTGGTGTTCTTCGCCAAGGACATCTGGAATATCGCCAGCGCGTGGTGTCGGGGCATGTGGGAATGGATCACCGACCTTACCGGTAAGCACGGCCGTCGTGAGTTCCGCAGCCAATTCGACTATCGCATGGGCTGGATGGTCATCGTTGGCACCCTGCCCGTAGCCATTCTGGGTTACCTAGGCAAGGACCTCATCCGGGATAACCTACGCAACCTGTGGATCACCGCGACCATGCTTGTGGTTTTCTCCTTCGTGTTCATCCTCGCCGAGCGCATGGGGCGCCGGGAACGCAGCTTTGGCGAGCTCACCATGCGTGATTCCATCATCATGGGTTTCGCTCAGTGCCTGGCACTAATCCCGGGTGTTTCCCGCTCCGGCGGCACTGTCTCGGCGGGCCTCTTCCTCAACCTCGACCGTGAGGTCGCCACCCGTTACTCTTTCTTGCTCGCCATCCCTGCCGTTCTGGCCTCGGGGCTTTTCTCTCTTCCCGACGCCTTTAGTCCCGACGCCGGACAGGCCGCCTCGGGCGCCCAATTGTTCGTGGGCACGGCCATTGCTTTTGCAGTGGGCTATGCGTCGATTGCGTGGCTGCTGAAGTTCGTGGCCCACCACTCCTTTGCCTGGTTTGCACTGTGGCGTATCCCGCTAGGCCTGGCCGTAATGGGTCTACTCGCATTCGGCGTGCTGCAAGCTTAGAATCGATTGCCATGCACTCTTGGCCGGAACCGGAAGTCCCACAGCTGCCGGGCGAAGCCCCACAGCTTCGCCTGTATGACGCTGCCGACGATGTTCTCAAGCCCGTCGACCTCTCCGGAGACGAGGTAGGTATGTATGTCTGCGGCATCACCCCATACGATTCAACTCATCTGGGGCATGCCGCGACTTATCTCACCTTCGATCTGATTCACCGCTATCTGCGCACTGCGGGGCACAGCGTGCACTTCGTACAAAACATCACCGACGTGGACGATCCGTTGTTCGAACGCGCTGAACGTGACGGGGTTGATTGGCAGGATCTCGGAAGCAGCCAAATTGACCTGTTCCGCTCCGATATGAAGGATCTGGCCGTCATTCCGCCCCGCGACTATATTGGCGCGATGGAATCCATCGACGAGGTTATCGAGATGGTGGCCAAGCTCCTGGAGGTCGGCGCTGCTTACCAGCTGGAAGATGACGAGTACCCGGACATCTACGCTGACTACACCTTCTTGCCGCAGTTTGGTTACGAGTCACGCTATAACGAGGAGCAGATGGCCGAGTTCTTTGCCGAACGCGGGGGAGACCCGGAACGCCCCGGCAAGCGCCACCCGATGGACGCGCTCCTGTGGCGCGCGCACCGGGAAGGGGAGCCGAAGTGGGATTCGCACTTTGGCCCTGGACGCCCCGGCTGGCACATCGAATGCTCAGCCATTGCGGTGAATCGTCTGGGCGCACCATTTGCCATCCAGGGCGGTGGCAGCGACCTACGCTTTCCACACCATGAGTTTTCCGCCACCCATGCAGAAGCAGCCCACGAGGTAGAGCGCATGGCGCACCACTATGTACACACCGGCATGATCGGTCTAAACGGGACGAAGATGAGCAAGTCCCTGGGCAACCTCGTTTTTGTTTCCAAGCTCACTGCCGCCGGACACGAACCGGCTGCGATTCGCCTCGGGGTGTACGCGGGCCACTATCGTCAAGACCGCGACTGGACCGGCGATGTGCTGGCACAAGCCGAACATCGGATTGCCCTCTGGCGGCAAGCCCTAGGCACGGGCTCCACCAGCCTGGATGAGGCTCGTGAGCTCGTCGCCACCGTGCGTCGCTGTCTGGCTAATGACCTCGATACCGCAGGCGCATTGGAGGCTCTCGACGACTGGGCAGTGGCAGTTAAGCCGGGCGCGGCAGGGGATGAGGCTGCGGCGTCAGAAATAAAAACCGCTATCGATGCGCTGTTGGGCGTGCGCCTCTAGCGTTTAGAGGGCACACTATCTCTTATGAGCACCACACAGCTGAGCACAGCCACCACCGATGCCCGTGAAGAGTTCATCGACAACCTGCGCCAAATGGCGACGGGAAGTTACCTCCGTGACGAGGATCGCGAATTCTGGGAGGCTCCGTACCCGGAGTCTGCGGTGGACGAAGCCGAGGGAATCATCGACGGTATGCTGCAGGCTGCACAGTCCGTGGCAGCTAGCGACGAGGCAGAGTTGAACAAGATCGCGGCCACCTTGCAGCTGCAAAACACTGAGGACAGTGCGGAGGAGCAGCCCAACGCCACCACTTTGGCGATCACCACTGTCATCACGCAGCACATTTCGAAGCTCAAGGAGCTCTCCGCCCGTCACGAGGACGCGCTGTTAGAGGACGAGGAGATCAAGGATCTGCTCGCCCTGGTCGAGAAGTTGGCCGTGGATCTCGATGCCGATGAGATCTTCGTGGCCAACCAGGCCGAGGCCGTCTGCGAAAGCTAACGCGGCGCCAGCATAATTGCCTGGTTGCAGGTGCCGATGAGCCCCTGTTGGTCATAGATGCGGGTGACCGTCGTACCAATGCCGTCGGTACCATAGTTCGCCTCGGCGCTTAGCCCCAGCCAGTCACCGCGCATCTCGTGGTGCAGGTAGACGGTGGTATCGACGTTCATGTACGTCCACTTGTCGGTATCCAATAGGTTGTTCAGGCCATTGGCAATGTCCACGGTCTTCATGAGCCGTACCCAGGTGGAATCTTCCTTGCCAGCCACAGCAGGCAGCTGCGTACGCGACCAGTAGATTGCGGGGTTGCGCTTTGTGGCAACCTCCAGCTGCCTGTCTTCCAGGTCTGCCTTGCGTACATCGATCGAATCGATATAGCCGCTTGCCCAGCGTTCGAGGAACTCGGTTCCGTCCTCGGCAGCGTGTGGGCCGGGCATGGACTCACCGACGGTGCGCTCAATTTCCGTGGTGTCCCCGCGGCGAATCCACCATCCGGAGCCGCGGATGTACTCGCGGCCCGTGACGTCTGTGACGACTGCCTCGAGGAAGCTGATGCGCTTTCCCGGACGCACCACCCGGGCAGTGGTTTGCAACTCGCCCAGTGGCACGGCGCCGAGGATTTCCACGGTCATGCGGCTGAAGCGGCCTTCCTGCAAAGACAGTCCAGCATCGCGCGCACCGTCCTCCAATACAGTGGCGATGAGTGCCGCAGGAGGGGAGCCGTGTTGAAAGCCCGGCCCCCATGGACTTTCGGTGTGACGGGTGGGGTGATAGTTGCGGTATATCTGGCCACCTTCTTCCTTAGCCTCGCCAGGTATGAAGTAAGCCGACTGCTTGCTCATGCTGTTCCTTTCATAGGTGTGTCCTACGTCACTTACTATCGCATATGGTCGAGGGCGGGCGACGGGTTTGTCCTAAACTGAGGCTCATCATGAAAGCAATACTTTGGGACATGGACGGCACCCTGGTCGATTCCGAACCGCTATGGGGCATCGCAACTTTCGAAATGGGCGAGAAAATGGGGCGTCCACTAACGCCCGAGGTCCGCGAGCGGACGGTGGGCGCGACAACCCCCACAACCGTCGAAATTTGCGCCGAGCATGCGGGGTTAGTACTCGATGACGCCGCCAAGGCGGAGTGGTTGAACTTTATGTACACGCGCGTCGGCGAGCTCCTATCGCGGCAATTAGAGTTCCGCCCTGGGATCCGGGACATTCTCACCGAGGCCAAAGCCACCGGTTTCCCCATGGCGTTGGTAACCAATACCAACCGCGCGTTGACGGAGCTCTCCCTGGAATCCATCGGACGGGAATTTTTCGACTTCACCCTGTGCGGCGACGAGGTTCCACATGGCAAGCCCGCCCCTGATATCTATGCCACCGCTGCCGAGCGCTTTGGCTTTTCGCCGGATGAATGCCTGGTAGTGGAGGATTCCACAACCGGTATGACTGCCGCGCGGGATGCTGGCTGCCGAGTGCTTGGAGCCCCAACGGACGCAGGCACCGCAATTCCCGATAATGTGCACACCTTGGCTGAGCTGCGCGGGGGAGTGCAGGATCTGGAAGGCTTCACGCTACATGATCTGCGCCAGATCTACGCAGACCTAGGGCACACTGCACCGGCTGGTGTGCGATCTGCCACAATAGAAGATGTGGACGACGTAAACGAACAAGAACTCAAAACCTTCGATTCCCTTTTCGCTGAGCTTTCTTCCCGCGCCAAGGAGCGCCCGGAAGGGTCTGGCACGGTCAAGGCTCTGGACGCCGGAGTGCATTTCCAGGGCAAGAAGATCATTGAGGAGGCTGGTGAGGTATGGCTAGCCGCGGAGTACGAGTCCGATGAGGAGCTGGCCGAGGAGATTTCCCAGCTTCTGTACTGGCTACAGGTAGTCATGGTTGGCCGGGGCCTGACTCCCGCTGACGTCTACAAGTTCCTCTAAGCAAGAAAGGCAGTCACGACGATCATGCTGCGCGTCGCAGTGCCCAACAAGGGCTCCCTGTCCGAGAAGGCAACATCCATCCTGAAGGAAGCTGGCTATGCCACCCGAGGTGATTCCAAGTCTCTGACGATCACCGACGAGGCCAATGGCGTGGAGTTTTACTTCCTGCGCCCTAAGGACATTGCCATTTACATTGCCTCCGGACACCTGGACATCGGTATTACCGGTCGTGACTTGGCCGCCGATACCCGAGAAGAGGTCGACGAGCTGCTGGCTCTGGGTTTTGGCGCCTCGACGTTCCGCTACGCCGCCCCGAAGGATGAAGAGTGGACGGTGGAGCAGCTTGATGGGAAGCGCATTGCCACGAGTTACCCAAACTTGGTGCGCAAGGATCTCGCCGCACGCGGTCTAGATGCGCAGGTGATCCGTCTGGACGGAGCTGTTGAGATTTCTATCCGCCTGGGCGTAGCGGATGTCATCGCCGATGTGGTCTCCACCGGTCGTACCTTGCGCCAGCAGGGACTCAAGCCCTTCGGCGACGCGCTGTGTGTCTCCGAGGCCGTAATTGTGGGGCGAAAGGGAGCGGAGGTCACCGCTGAGCAGCAAGTGTTGATCAACCGTATCCAGGGCATTCTGCACGCACACAACTACGTGATGCTGGACTACAACGTGGATCGCAAGAACCTTGAGAAGGTTGCTGCTATCACCCCGGGCTTGTCCGCTCCAACCGTATCCCCTCTGGCCAACGACAGCTGGGTAGCCGTCCGTGCAATGGTGCCGAAAACGCAGGCAAACTCCCTAATGGACGAACTTTCTGCCCTCGGCGCAGAGGCTATTTTGGCCACCGACATACGGATTGCTCGCATCTAGTCACAATTCGTTAGGGTAGGGGAAAGATCTTTATCCCCAACACCCATGAGGACGAATCGTGACTGATCAACCAATCCCCTCTGCAGCAGCGGCAAAGGTTCACGGCGACAATGTCGTCAGCTCCACCGATATCATCACGTCGGCTGAAACACACTCCCAGCTGGCGCGAGCTGCAAAGAGCTTCCGCACCGAGGAAGATCTCCTGGGAACCATGGAGGTTCCGGATCACGCTTATTACGGCGTGCACACCCTCCGCGCGGTCGATAACTTCCAGGTTTCCCGCACCACTATCAACCAGATTCCGGAGTTTATCCGAGGCATGGTGATGGTGAAGAAGGCCACCGCGATTGCCAACAACGAGGTCTTCGCCCTGCCAGATGAGAAGGCGAAGGCCATTATCTGGGCTTGCGATCAGGTGTTGGAAGAGCACCGTTGCATGGATCAGTTCCCGATCGACGTGTTCCAGGGTGGCGCCGGCACCAGTGTGAACATGAACACCAATGAAGTCATCGCCAACCTGGCATTGGAATATCTCGGCCATCCGAAGGGCTCCTACGACATCATCAACCCCAACGATGACGTCAACATGTCCCAGTCCACCAACGATGCGTATCCGACCGGCTTCCGCCTGGGACTGCACTTCGCCATCGACCAGCTCATCATGCACCTCGATGCCCTGGAGCGCGCCTTCCTGGCGAAGGGTCACGAATTCCGCAACATCCTCAAAATGGGGCGCACCCAGCTACAGGATGCGGTGCCTATGTCCCTCGGTCAGGAGTTCCGCGCTTTTGGCTACAACATCGCCGAGGAGCGCCTACAGCTGGAACGCGCGCAGGCACAGCTCCGTGAGATGAACCTCGGCGCCACCGCCATCGGTACCGGCGTCAACACCCCACCCGGTTACCAGAGCGCTGTCATCCGCGCGCTGAGCGAAGTCAGTGGACTGAAGATCGAGCCCGCCCGCGACCTCATCGAGGCAACCAGCGACACCGGCGCCTATGTCAACGCCCACGCCGCAGTGAAGCGCGTGGCCATGAAGCTGTCCAAGATCTGTAACGACCTGCGCCTGCTGTCCTCTGGCCCACGCGCTGGCCTCAATGAGATCAACCTGCCGGAGCGACAGGCGGGCTCGTCCATCATGCCCGCCAAGGTCAACCCAGTGATCCCCGAGGTCGTCAATCAGATCTGCTTCAAGGTCTTCGGCAACGACCAGACCGTGTCCATGGCCGCGGAGTCCGGTCAGTTGCAGCTGAATGTCATGGAGCCCGTCATCGCACAGTGCGTCTTCGAGTCTGTGCGTTTCCTGGCTCGGGCCTGCACCACTCTGCGTGCCCTTTGCGTCGTGGACATTACCGCCAACGCCGATGTCTGCCGCAAGTATGTGGAAGACTCCATCGGCATCGTTACCTACTTGAACCCGCTGATCGGCCACCACAACGGTGACAAGATCGGTAAGGAGGCCGCCCGCACTGGCAAGTCCGTGCGCGACCTGGTGCTGGAAATGGACCTGCTTGACGAAAAGACCCTCGACGAGGTCTTGAGCCCGGAGAACCTGCTGAACCCGACATTCCAGGGCAAGCTGTACACGGACTACAGCGAGGAAAACTCCGAGGGATAGTCCGGCGGGGTGCCACCAAAGGCAGGGCAGAGGTCTTGAAAATGGCACCAACCGCATAGCTTGGTCGTACGCGGCTGGAAATCTCCGCTGCGTACATCAGCCATAATCCGCTGCCACAGCTCGCCTAATTCACGCTCAAACGCAACCAGTTCCTTAGCAGTGGGGCTTAGCACCATATCGTCGCTGACTTTCAGATACATCAATCGCAGCTGAGTGGGTAGTTCGCCAGTCATGCGCCACCACACTAAGGCGTAAAACAGCATCTGGAATCGGGCAGTATCGGCGAAACGCGGCGCGGGTTTCTTACCGGTCTTATAGTCCACCACGCGCACCTGACCGGTTTCGGCAATATCAACCCGGTCGATGAAACCGCGCACCGGGACATCGTTTGGCAGCGTCAGATTCACGTATTGTTCGCACTCGTGGGCGTCAAAACCCTCCGGGTTTTCCATCTGAAAATAGCCCTTAACCAGCTCGCGACATTCCTCCCAAAATTCCAGAGTGGATTGCTCCGGCACCAGCTCGGCCAGTTCGTCGTCTTTGGCCAGCATCTTCTCCCACTCCGGTCGGATCATCTTCACCGCTGCCGGATAGGTCCGCTGCTCCCGTGGCAGCTGGTGCAGATTCTCCAGCACCGCATGTACCAGAGTTCCCTTTACCTGTGCGACGGTGCTTGGCTCCTCCAACTTGTCAATCGCCCGGAAGCGATACAGCAGCGGGCACTGCTTGTAGTCGTTGGCGCGGGAGGGGGAGAGGGCTAGTTTCTTAATCACCCTGACCAGCCTAGTAAAATGAACCAGATCCCTTAAAGCAGGAAGGAAGATCCCATATGGCTTATTCCGGACGTTTCACCGAAGGCGACCGCGTGCAGCTCACCGACGCCAAGCGCCGGCACTTCACAATTACCCTCGCACAAGGCGAAAGCTTCTTCACCCACAAGGGCGAGATCCGCCACGACGACATTATCGGTCAGCACGAAGGAACCGTAGTGAAGTCCTCCGGTGCAGGCGAGTACCTGTGCTTCCGTCACCTGCTGGTTGACCACGTGCTTTCCATGCCTCGTGGCGCAGCGGTGATCTATCCAAAGGATGCCGCTCAGATCCTCGTGGAAGGCGATATCTTCCCCGGCGCGACCGTACTGGAGGCCGGCGCGGGCTCCGGTGCCATGAGTACGTGGCTGCTGCGCGCCGTCGGACCGAAAGGCAAGGTCATTAGCTATGAAATCCGCGAAGATCACCTGGCCTATGCCAAGGACAATGTGGAGGACTACTTCGGTGGCCACCCCGATAATTGGGATCTACGTCTGGGTGACTTAAAGACCGTCACTAAGGAGGATGTCGGCGACGTCGACCGCGTGCTGCTGGACATGCTGGAGCCCTGGGAGATGCTGGATACCGTCAAGGACGTGCTTATTCCCGGTGGCGTATTTATGACTTATGTCGCCACCGTCCCGCAGCTCATGAAGGTCATGGAGGGCATCCGCGAAACCGGCTGCTTTACCGAGCCCAAAGCGTGGGAATCCCTGGTACGAGAGTGGAAGGTCGACGGCCTGGCCACCCGCCCCGAACACCGGATGAACGCGCACACGGCATTTCTGATCCTGGCTCGCAGGCTGGCTGATGGCGTCACCGCACCTCGACCGCAACGCCGCGCCCGCCGTTAGTAGACTGGTCAGTATGACCGAGCACACATCAGCGGAAGGACCTCAAACTCTGCGCGAGCTGCAGGTCGCCAATCGGCAACTCGGCGCGCGCAACGCGAAGCTCGTGGAGCTGCTGCAGGCCAGCCGTGCGAAACTGGAGGAAATGAACGGCCGGTTGGAAGCCCTGGCCGAACCTCCCAGCACCTACGGCACCCTGCTGGAAGCCAACCGCGATCTCAGTGCGGAGGTCTTTACGGCTGGTCGCCGGATGCGGCTCATGGTCTCGCCGCATGTGCCACAGCACGAGCTGGTTCCCGGCGCGATGGTGCGCCTCGGGGAGGGCCAGCAGGTCGTGGAGGTCACGGGGCAACCGGACTTCGGCGATATCGCGCAGGTAGTGGAGGTCACGGGTAACCGCCTAATTATCGCCGACAAGGTGGGCGAGGAGTTCGTGGTCAAGGCCACCACAGAACTGGCTGGCACCGTGGCCACCGGCGATTCCGTCATTGTGGATCGCAAATCCGGCTGGGCTTTCGAGGCAGTGCCCCGAGCCGAGACGAACAACCTCATCCTGGAGGAAGTTCCGGATGTCACCTATGACGACATTGGTGGCCTGGGCCAGCAGATCACCCAGATCCGCGACGCGGTCGAACTGCCGTTCCTGCATCCCGAGATCTACACTCGTTACGGGCTTCGACCGCCGAAGGGAGTGCTGCTCTATGGCCCGCCCGGTAATGGCAAGACACTCATTGCCAAGGCCGTGGCGAACTCTCTGGCGCAATCAGATTCCCCTTATTTCCTCAACATCAAGGGACCCGAGCTGCTGAACAAATTCGTCGGCGAGACCGAGCGCCAGATCCGGTTGATCTTCGAGCAGGCTCGCCGCGTGGCTAGCTCCGGCCGTCCGGTGATCGTCTTTTTCGACGAGATGGAGGCGCTGTTCCGCACGCGCGGCACCGGTGTGAGCTCTGATATGGAGTCCACAGTCGTTCCGCAGCTCCTCGCCGAGCTCGACGGTGTGGAGGCCGCGGGCAATGTCATCATCATCGGCGCATCGAACCGCGAGGAGCTCATCGACCCGGCCATCCTGCGCCCTGGCCGACTCGACGTAAAAATCCGTATTGCCCGCCCCGATGCGGAAGGCGCGGAAGCGATCCTATCCAAGCATCTCGACGCTTCTCTTCCTATTGACGCCGACTTCTCCGCTGCAGCCGGTTCCGATGAAGCCGCCGTCGCCTCCCTGCGACGCAGCATTGTCGACGAGCTATTCGCCCGGGATGAGACGCACCGTTATGTCACGCTGCACTACGCCGACGGTACGAGCGATGATCTGTACTGGGCAGATTTCGTCTCCGGCGCAATGTTGGCAAACATCGTGGATCGGGCGAAGACGCTGGCTATCAAGGACGCGCTGCATAAGGGTTCCGACGGCATGCGCCCAGAGCACGTGACCGAAGCCGTGCGTGCAGAGGTAGCCGATTCCGAGGACCTGCCGGACACCACGAACCCGGCGGAGTGGGCGCGAATCTACGGCCATGGGACGAAGCGCGTCGTAGACATCGACGTACACAGGGTTTAATGAGGGTTTAGGAGGCTCGCACTTTGTTTGGACCGCATATTATTGGCTCCGAAACGGAGTATGGCATTGTCGCGGTAGACGATCCGACAGCCAGCCCGATCCATACCTCCACCCAGGCCGTCGTGGCCTATGCGGAGCACAGCGGACAGGGGGTGAACCGTCGCACCCGTTGGGACTATGAAAGCGAATCGCCCTTGCGCGATATTCGCGGCTTTGACCTGCGCCGCTACCGCAGGGGGAGCGCACCGGTTTTAGATCCCAATGCGCTGGGGGCTGCGAACGTCATTACTGCCAATGGCGCGCGTTTCTACGTAGACCATGCACACCCCGAGTATTCCTCTCCGGAATCCACGACCGCTTACGACGCGGTGGTGTGGGACAAAGCCGGCGACATCATCATGCACCGCGCGGCCGAGGCCGCAGAGCCGGAACTGAAGATCTACAAGAACAACGTCGATGGCAAGGGTGCCAGTTATGGCTCGCACGAGAACTACCTCTACCCGCGCGATCTGGACGTGGAAGATGTACAGGCTGCGCTGATCCCGCACTTCGTCACCCGCCAGGTGTTCTGTGGGGCGGGGCGCATTGGGCTGGGGCAGCAGGGCGAGCAGCCTGGCTTTCAGATCAGCCAGCGCGCCGACTATATCGAAACCGATATTTCACTGGAGACCACGCTCAACCGTGGCATCGTCAACACCCGCGATGAACCCCACGCGGACGCGGACAAGTGGCGTCGTCTGCATGTCATTATCGGAGACGCGAACCTCAGCGAGTTCTCCAACTACCTGAAGTTCGGAACCACTGCGTTAGTACTCGCGGCCGTGGCGCAGGGTGCTTATTTCGGTGATCTGCGTTTGCTTGAGCCTGTGTCCGACGTCCAGCGCGTTTCTCGCGACCTGGATTGCACTGCGCGCCTGCGCTTCTATGGCCAGGCTGAGCGAACGGCCATCGAGACGCAGCGGGAGATTCGCAAGCGCGTGGGGGAGATCATGGACCTGCGTGGAGACGATCTTGAGGTCTATGAGCTGTGGGGCCAGATCCTCGACGATCTTCAGGCCGATCCGCTATCCACCGCCGACCGCCTGGATTGGACGGCGAAGCTGCAGCTGATTAACGCTTACCGTGCCCGCGGATTGGAGTGGACCGACCCCCGCCTAGCGCTAGTCGACCTGCAATATTCGGATATCGACCCGCGCCGCGGGCTTTACCACGCGCTGGTTAAGAAGGGGCGGATGCGTACCTTTATCGACCCTGCGGAGGTCACCTCCGCTGTCGATACCCCGCCGGCCTCAACTCGCGCATGGCTGCGGGGCCACCTGGTGGCGAATTACTCTGCGGATATCCTCTCGGCGAACTGGGATAACGTTATCGTGGACACCCCGGACGGCGTCGTGCAGATCACCATGGACGATCCGCGCGGGTTCAATCAGCTGGAGCTGCGAACGCTGCTGGAGTCCGGGACTAGGCCCGGCATTTCCGAACTCGTGGCAGGCTTGAAGGAAATCAACCCGGAGAAGGTTTCCGGGGTTGGCAGAAAGGAAGTTTAAACATGGCACAGGGCGGACAGGTCAGCGCCGGCGGCGGTCGGCGTGAGGACGACCAACCGATCGAACAAACCACCGGCGCCGGCGCCCAGCAAGTCAACGTCACCGGCACCGATGATCTTCTGGATGAAATCGACGGACTGCTAGAGAATAACGCTGAGGAGTTTGTTCGCTCCTACGTGCAAAAGGGCGGACAGTGACAGCTATTCGCCGCCGCATCATGGGTCTGGAGACCGAGTACGGGATCGCCAACATGCAGGATTCTTCCCGTCGCCTCGGCCCAGACGAGATCGCCCGCAAACTCTTCGCCCCTGTGGTGGAAAAGCACCGCAGCTCGAACATCTACACCGAGAATGCCTCGCGACTTTATCTAGACGTTGGCGCACACCCGGAGTTCGCCACGGCGGAGTGCGATAGCCTGCACCAGCTAATCGCCTATGATCGCTCCGGTGATCTCATGATGCACGAGCTGGCCGACCGCGCCGAGCAGGCCGTCGGCGGCAAGGTCTATTTGCTCAAGAACAACACGGACTCGCTGGGAAACTCCTATGGCTGCCACGAGAATTACCTCGTCAGCCGCGATATTCCCTTGAAAGGCCTCAGTAAGCAGCTATTGCCTTTCTTGGTTACCCGCCAGCTCATCTGCGGTGCGGGCAAACTTGCCATCCCGTACCCCGGCGCGCCGAACGAGAATTTCGGACCCGGCTACACCATGAGCCAGCGCGCCGACCACGTCTGGGAGGGCGTCTCTAGCGCTACCACCCGATCGCGGCCAATCATCAACACCCGCGACGAGCCGCACGCCGATTCCGCCAAGTACCGTCGCCTGCACGTTATCGTTGGCGATTCAAACATGTCGGAAGTCACCACAGCGCTGAAGGTCGGCTCGACCTTGCTGGTGTTGGAGATGATCGAAGCCGGCGTCGCACTGCCCGATTTCGAGATGGCTAATGAGATCCGCTCGATTCGCGAAATCGCCCGCGACTTCACCGGCCAGGTGGACATTGCCTTGCGCAGCGGTTCGACTGCCACACCGTTGGAGGTACAGCGCGCTTTTTATGACGCCGCCTGCGCCTATCTCGCTCATCGTGAGGACGTGGAGCTGGGCACCCCCAATGCTGAGCTAGCCCCCGTGGTGGATCTGTGGGGCCGAGTGCTGGACTGCTTCGACACGGGCGACTTCGCCCCGGTCTCCACTGAGATCGACTGGGTTATCAAGAAGTCCCTGCTGGATCGCATGGCCGCTGCCCGCGGCCTGGATCCAATTGACCCGCGCCTGGCACAGATCGATTTGATGTACCACGACATCCACCCGACGCGTGGCCTATTCCACGTGTTGGCCCGCCGCGGCCTGGCTCGCACATTGCTGGAGACAGAGGAGATCGAGCAAGCGGTACGCCAGGCACCACAAACCACCCGTGCCGCGGTGCGTGGACGCTTCATTTCCGCTGTTCGTGCCCACCCGGAGTTGTCTTATACGGTGGATTGGATGCGGGTGAAGGTCAACGGCGAGAACGGGGCGGAGTCCCTGCTGGCCGATCCTTTTGCCACGACCGATGAGGATGTCGATCGTATTATTGCCTCTATGGAAGCCCGATGAATCGCAACCGCCCCGTTGAAACTCACTGGATACCAGGCGCTACGCGCCTATTTAATCTGGTCATCGCACTCATTAATTCCGAAAAGCCGCGCACGCCCGAGTGGATTTTGGCCAATGTTGAAGGCTATCAGCAGGTGAACATCGACTCCGCGCGAAAGCAGCTAGAGCGCGACCGGAAGGATCTGGAAGCGCTCGGGGTGCACATCGGAGGTACGGATCTGCTTTCCCTCGACTCCTCCCAGTCCTTCCTGCCAGACATTGAATTCACCGATGGGGAAGCCACTGTCATCACCGCGGCGAGCCGTTGGGCACAGTCGGGGGAGATGCTTTCTGCTGCCCAGTCCGCCTACACCAAATTGGCTGCCGCTGGTCTGCAGCGCCGTGTCGCCTCCGGCGAGGTAACCATTCCAAGCGTGCCGGATCACACAGCCTTGGATGGGGACTCCATCGACGCGATTTTCCGCGCCCTCGATAACGGTCTCGTCCTGACCTTCAACTACTATCCCTCGCTGGTCGACAATCCCCAGCAGCGTCGCCTCGAGCCCTGGGCCTATGGCGCCCGGGATGGCCTTATTTACGTCACGGGTTTCGACCTGGACCGTGGCGCACAGCGCACTTTCCGGTTAGCGCGCATCGACTCCGTTTCCGCTTTGCCGGAGTTCGCCCAGCACCCGCGTCCGCAGGGTACCCCGCAGCAGCTGATCGAGCAGGGTTTGGAAAACAGCCATCAGATGGTCACCGCCACGGTCGAATTTCCTGGCGAAGGAGCCTGGGAGCTCCGCCGCCTCACTAACGACTCGGGCACCATTGGGCCTGTGGATCGCGACTGGCTGATCCGGACCGCGGCTGCTTACGCCCCGCAGGTCGTGGTCACTTCGCCACCGGATATTGTCGCCGCTATCGTAGCGGTACTCAAGGAGGCTGCTTCATGACGCCACCACGTTCCAACGCCGAACAATTCCTACGCACCCTTTCCGTCTTGGCCTGGTTCCGTAATCATCCGGACGGCAGCCTGATGGAAGCGTCGCGCACCTTGGGCCTTTCCACCCCGCAGATCACCCATGAACTGGGACAGGTCAGCATGTGCCGCATGCCCGAGAGCATTTTGGACATGCCGGTGGAGGTGACGGTGGATCGAATGCGTGCATCGGTAAAGTTCTCCGCCGGTTTGGACCACCCGGTCGTCTTGAACAGCCTGGAGGCTGGCGTGCTGTTGTTGAACTTGCAGGCTCTGCGGTCGACTGCACCGCCGGAGATGCAGCAGAATATCGACTCCGCCAGCGATAAGATTCAGACTCTGCTGCGCGCCCGGCGCGAGTACACGGAGGCTTTCACCCCCGAGACAACCCCCTCTGCGCCGGCTTTTCTGCCACTGCGACGTCGCCTTGCCGAAGCTATCCAAACTCGCCGTCAAGTGAGTTTCAACTACCAATCGCTTTCTAGCGACACCTTCACGTCCCGGATCGCAGACCCGGACCATGTCGCTCTCGTCGACGGTGAGTACTACCTCTGGGCACGGGAAGGTGGCGTCACCACAAAAACTTTTGCGCTATCCCGCATCGACGCGCTCGACCTGGGCGAGGAGGGTTCCGCCTCCCCTCAAGTACAACCCGACATCGACCCGCAGGATCCCTTCGGCTTTGAGGAGACCGACGAATGGGCGCGGGTAGAGCTGGATGAGTCGCTGCGTTGGATGTTGGAATATTTCCCTATGTGGGTGGTGGAGGATGAATCCCGCTTGGTCGTCGACGTGCCCAACACGGGCGAGTGGTTTATGCGTTTCCTGCTTGGCTTTTCGCCCGGAATTCGAGTGCTGGAACCGCTACCATTGGCCGAGAACTTAAAAGTCCTAGCCCGGCGTGGCCTCGATGCATACGAGGCTCGAGGGCTAGGATAGAAAGACCAATCCCAACTATAGAAAGCTTGTAGAAACCAATGCCGAACCTTGGCGTTCCTGAACTAATTATCATCGCTCTGGTCATCTTCCTGCTGTTCGGAGCGACCCGCCTGCCCAATGCTGCGCGCTCCCTGGGTCGTTCGATGCGCATCTTCAAGTCCGAGATGGACGAGATGAAGACCGACAAGGATGGCAAGGAGAGCAAGGAGCTGACCGAGAAGCAGGCTCCGACCGCCGAGCAGCAGCAGGCTCAGGATCTGGCTCAGCCGCAGTCCCAGCCCAAGACCGAACAGCAACCAAACGAGTAAGTGGCTAAGAAGCTAAAGAAACCCGCCGATGGTTCGATGACCATCGTCGAGCACATCAATGAGCTGCGCAAGCGCGTCTTCATTGCCCTGATCGCGATCGCCGTCGGCACCGTTATCGGATATATCTGGTACAACGTCGAGGTCGGCCCGATCCCTTCACTGGGTGAGGTGCTGCGCGGACCGTACTGTAACCTGCCGGAGGAAGCCCGCTTCGGTTCCGAAGCAGGGGAGTGCCGACTGCTGGCCACCGGGCCTTTTGAGATGTTTATGCTGCGCTTGAAGGTCGGCGCACTGGCCGGAATGGTGTTTTCCTCGCCCATATGGCTGGGACAGATCTGGGCATATATCACCCCAGGTCTGCACAAGAACGAGAAGCGTTGGACTCTCGGCGTGGGCATTTCCGCCGGACTGCTGTTTGCCGTCGGTGCGGTGTTGGCCTACTTCGTACTGTCTTATGGCTTGGAGTTCCTGCTCACCATTGGTGATGAGGCTCAGATCGCCGCGCTTAACGGCGAGCGCTATTTCAGCTTCGCCATGGCGCTGCTGTTGATTTTCGGTGTGAGCTTTGAGGTTCCGCTCATCACCGTGCTGCTAAATCTGGCACACGTAGTGAGCTATCAGCAGCTCAAGGACAAGCGTCGCTTCATCTGGGCTTTCCTTTTCCT
Source organism: Corynebacterium sp. TUM25020 (assembly GCF_056388495.1). NCBI lineage: Bacteria > Bacillati > Actinomycetota > Actinomycetes > Mycobacteriales > Corynebacteriaceae > Corynebacterium > Corynebacterium sp. TUM25020. The sequence goes on from NZ_JBWJFG010000001.1 coordinate 585,065, forward strand.
CTTCGCTGCCTTCGTCACTCCTGGTCAGGATCCGATCTCCATGGTGATCCTGGCGATCTCGCTGTGTGCAATGATGGAAATCGCCACGCAGATTGCTCGGATCAACGACAAGCGCAGGAAGGATAACCAGGAGGAATGGCTGGAGGTCGATGACGATGCGACCACCGACATCGATGCCCCGGAGCCGATCCGCCCCGTGACCGCCACCGCACCTCCGCAGTCCACCAGCGCAGCCCGCCCGATCACTACTCCCAAGCGCCAGGATCCCAAGGCGCAGAATTTCTCGACTACCGATTTCGATGACATTCTCTAGCCCCCAGGTAGAGCGCTTCTGCGCCCAGTACGATTTCCCTCTGGACAACTTTCAGGTACAAGCGGCCGAAGCTATCGACCGGGGGCGGGGCGTTCTCGTGGCCGCCCCGACGGGCGCGGGTAAAACCATCGTCGGCGAGTTCGCCGTGTTCGCTGCCTTCCACGGTGACGGCACGTGTTTCTATACCACGCCTATCAAGGCGTTGAGTAACCAAAAGTTCCACGATCTCGTCGCTCGCTACGGCGAGGCGAACGTCGGCTTGCTCACCGGTGACGTCACCATCAACGGTGATGCACCCATCGTTGTGATGACCACCGAGGTCTTGCGCAACATGATCTATGCCGATTCCGAGCGCCTGGAAACGCTCACGCACGTCGTCATGGACGAGGTGCACTTTTTGGCTGATCGTTCCCGCGGGCCGGTGTGGGAGGAGGCGATCCTCAATCTCGATCCGCGCGTGATCCTGGTATCGCTGTCGGCGACTGTCTCCAATGTTGAGGAATTCGGCGGTTGGCTCTCCGCAGTGCGCGGCGATACCGAGATCATCGTCACTGAAAAGCGTCCCGTTCCACTGACACAGTTCATGATGGTGGGCCGCCAGATCCTGCCGCTTTTCGAGGGCTCGGAGCAGCATCTCGGTGCCATCAATCGCAAGGTTGTTGCAGCCGCCGCCAAGGCCGAGGAAACTGGCAAACGCCGTGGACCTAAGCGCGGCGACGTCATCCAGCACATGGCCACCGCCGGAATGTTGCCGGCGATTTACTTTATATTTTCGCGTGTTGGTTGTGACGCCGCCGTTCGCGCCCTGCTGGTCGATCGCGTGGACTACTCGTCACCAGCGGAAAGAGAAGAAATCCTGCGCACGATCGACGCAGGTGTGGCCGACCTGACGGAAGAAGACTTAAATGTCCTGGGCTTCCGCCAGTGGCGGCGCGCACTTTCCCGCGGCTTCGCCGCCCATCACGCTGGCATGTTGCCGGCCTTCCGCCACATCGTGGAGGATCTATTCTCCCGCGGGCTGCTAAAAGTCTGCTTTGCCACCGAAACTCTGGCCCTGGGCATCAATATGCCTGCCCGCTCGGTGGTGCTGGAGAAGTTGGTGAAGTTTAATGGTGAGACGCATGCCGACCTCACCCCCGGCCAATACACTCAGCTCACAGGTCGCGCTGGCCGCCGTGGCATCGACACGAAGGGCAACGCGGTGGTGCTGTGGAGCCAGGGTCTGGATCCTTATGGGGTCGCAGACTTGGCGTCAACAAGAACCTATCCGTTGGATTCCACCTTCCGCCCCGGCTACAACATGGCCGTGAACCTCATCGGCACCATGGGACTGGACGAGGCGCATCGGCTGCTGCTGCGTTCCTTTGCGCAGTACCAGACCAACGGCGCGGTGGTGGAAAGCGCCGAGCAGATTGAGAAGCGCCGCCGCGAGCTGGCGCAACAGGAAAAGCAGCTGAAAGCTACGATCCGCGAGGTACGTCGCCCGTCCAATAGTCTCAATGACGACTTCAAAATGGTTACCGAGTACGGGCAGCTGCGCCGCGAACTTTCTCAGGAGGAGCGCCGTGCCAAGCGCATGGTGGTCGACGAGGCCGCAACGGAAACGACATCACTGCTGCAATCTCTGCAGACTGGCGATGTAATCGCACTGCCTACCGGTAAGAACCCGATGACCGCCGTGATCGCCCGGACGGATCACCGTGGCCGGCCCACCATTATCACCGAGGACGGCTGGGCGGAGCGTGTGAATCCCGATATGTTCGGCAACACGCCGGTGCATATTGGCCATATGCATTTGCACAAGGGTGTGGCACGCAACCCGAAGCGTCAGGCTAGGGCAGTAGCGGCCAACCTGCGACGCTTGCAGCTGGATAAGCCCAAAAAGCTTAAGCCGCGGGCACGTCGCCGTTCCCTTCGAGCACTCGAGCTGCGCGAGCAAGTACACGCACACCCGGTGCACGCTTGGGAGGGCCGCGAAGAGCTTTGCCGCGCCGCCGAGCAGTATCTGAAGGCTGCCCGCCGCCTGGAGTTCGAGCAAAAGGAGCAGCCGCAGGAGTCCGACTCTTTGTCTGCGCAGTTCAACCGCATCCTCGCGTTGCTGTCGGAGCTGGACTACGTGGAACTCGAGGGAAACACTGCCCGCATCACCATGGAGGGCGAGCGGCTTTCTAAAATCCACCACGAATCTGACCTACTGGTTGCCCAGTGCTTGCGCCGTGGCGTGTGGGATGAGCTGGATCCGGCGGAGCTTGCCGCAGTGGCAAGCACGTGTGTGTTCGAAAATCGGCGCGATTCCGGTTCCAAAGACGACGGTGTGCCGACGGAACCCCTGGCCACCGCAATTAGCCAGACCTGGCGCATCTACCAGGAACTTTCCACCGATGAACAGCGCCACAACCTCACCGTGACCCGTGCGCCAGAGCTGGGCTTCGCCACCGCCGTGCACCAGTGGACTGCCGGTGCACCGCTGGAATACTGCCTGCGCGCGGCGGAGGCTAGCGGCGCCACCCTCACCCCGGGTGATTTTGTACGCTGGTGCCGCCGGGTGATCGACCTGTTGGATCAGATCAAGTTGACCGGTTATTCCAATGAAGTAAAGGCGGCCTCCCGCAAGGCAGTCGCCGCGATGAGACGAGGAGTTGTGGCCCTCGATGGCTAAGAAGATCGCAATTTTCGGAGCGACCAGCGAAATCGGTGGCGAGATCGCCCGCATGCTGGCTCCCGGCAACCATCTGGTGCTCGCTGGCCGCCGCACCACGGATCTCGCCGAAGAGCTGTATAACCTCGGCGCCACCCAGGTTGACTCCTTCTTTTTCGACGCCACCGACGTGGATTCCCACGCCAACCTCATAGCGGAGATCGAGGCCACCGGCCCTTTGGACGTCGCCCTGGCGATGTTCGGGGTGCTGGGCGACCAAGAGCTTGCCGAGCGCGATTCCGCCGAGGTGTACCGCGTGTTGCACACGGACTTCACAGCCCAGGCGGTGCTACTCACGGAGCTGGCACAGGTGATGAAGTCCCGCGGCAGGGGAGTACTGGTGGCCTATTCCTCCATCGCCGGTGCGCGCGTGCGCCGGCCGAACTATGTCTATGGCTCAGCGAAAGCGGGTCTCGATGGTTTCTGCCAGGGCATGCAAGATGCGCTCCAGGGCACCGGAGTGCGCTTGGTCATTGTCCGCCCGGGCTTCGTCATTGGCCGTATGACCCGTGGCATGGATCCGGCGCCCTTGTCCACAACTCCGGATGTGGTCGCGGCCGCCACGGTTCGCGCTATCAACGACGAAAGCGCGGAATCCGTGTGGATCCCGCGCTCCCTGAAATTGCTGGCCGCTGCTATGCAGGTGGTTCCGCGTTGGCTGTGGCGGCGTGCTCCTCGCTAATACGTGGAAGATCTAAACGTGGAAGATGTTGTAGAAGATCGTCCGCAACACACCGAATGCCACGGAAATGCCGGTTGCCGCGGCGATGCCGATTGCAACCTTCGCGAACGGGTTCAGGTTCTCCCACCACTCGTCGGAGTCCTTGGTGCTGGAGCCCTCGGTAGTGGTACCAGAGCTGGAACTCTGGGGATTAGTTTCTGCCACGGCCGGGGTAACGGTGGCCAGAGCCATCGTGGGTGCCAGTGCAGCGGCGATAATAGTGCGACGAATACGCATCGAGGTGCTCCCTTAAACGTAGTTAATGCTTTGGCGTGTAGGAACCTTTTGTTCCACACCTTCGTTATCGTTATGTAAGCACGCTTTTGTTACAAAGATCGCGTTTTCATAACAATTTTTCAGACGGATACTATAGGAGCCTCCAAACCATCATGCAATTTCTACCTGCCGTGTATCTGGTTGTGGAACTCATCGCCTTCATTCTGTTGGGAGTCTGGATCGGCTGGGGCTGGGCGCTTCTGATACTTTTGGGCTTGTTTGTGCTGGGTCTCGCCCTCGCTACGTGGCAGATGCGCGAGCTGACCGTCCGCGCGCTGAGCCAGAATGATCGCCCGGGCGCTCTAACTGCCGATATGGCGCTGTCCATGGTAGGTGCGGTGGGCGTTGCAGTACCGGGTATTGTCTCTAGTTTCCTGGGAATCTTCTTCCTTATTCCTCCGACGCGCACGCTGATCCGCAAAATGTTGGGTCAAGCAGCCCGCCGTTCTCTGGAGCGCTTCGGCGTCACAACCTACACTCGCGTCAATCGCATCCAGAACTCAGGCGGTTGGGGAGAAGTTATTGACCACCGCGCGGGCGAAAACGAATGATTCTTAAGATCCTCGTCGCTGTCTTCAGCGGCGTGATGGTCTTCGCTTCCTTCGAGCCGACCGGCCTGTGGTGGGCCGCGCCGCTCGGGTTCGCGTTGCTGTTCTACTTTGCTGATTCCCACCATGCCATGCTGATGGCCTGGGTGCAGGGTCTAGCCATTTACGGTCTTTTGCTGCCGTGGGTGGGAGAGTTCGTCGGCGCTGCCGCGTGGATCGCCCTGGCTGTTGTTCAGTCCCTCTATAGCCTGCTCTTCGGCGTAGGCCTCAAGTATTTGCTTCGACGCCCCCTCACGGCCCACATCGTCGGCATTCCGACCTGGTTCGTCGCTGTGGAGTGGCTGCGATCTTCTTTCCCCTTCGGCGGTTTTCCCTGGGGACGCATCGCATGGGGGCAGGCGAGTGGCCCGCTGAGTTGGCTGATACGCCTCGGCGGTCCCTCGGTTGTCACCTTCGCCGTTGTGCTGATTGGTCTGCTCCTCGCACTCAGCATCCGCAAACACGTGGTTCCCGCCTATGCGCTGGCCGGTGTTGTTGCACTGGTCGGCACCTATGCGCTGCTGATCCCCGCGCCCTCCGCCGACCACACCGTGAATGTCGTGGCAGTGCAGGGCAATGTGCCACGCCTGGGACTGGATTTCAATGCGCAGCGTCGCGCTGTACTGGATAACCACGTGCGTCGTACCGAAAAGGTGGAGTCCCACCCGGACATCGTTATCTGGCCGGAGAATTCAGCGGACGTCAATCCGTTTACCGATGCCACCGCCCGCCAGCAGGTCGAGAAAGCGCAACGCTCCATCGACGCACCAATCCTCGTAGGTACCGTTAGCCCGGAGCTCAACACGATGGTGGTGTGGGACAAAAACGGGCCGGGGGAGAAGCATGTAAAGCACTATCTGCAGCCCTTCGGCGAGTACATGCCTTTCCGGGATTTCCTGCGGAAGTTCAGCGAGTATGTCGATCGCGCCGGTAACTTCCAGCCTGGAAACGATAACGGCGTGGTGCACATGGCAGGAATTCCGGTGGGTGTGGCCACATGCTATGAGGTTAGCTTCGATGGTGCGTTCCGCTCGGCAGTGCGCGGTGGCGCGCAGATTCTGACAAGCCCCACGAACAACGCCACTTTTGGTTTCACGGACATGACCTACCAGCAGCTGGCCATGTCGCGTATGCGAGCAAAGGAATACGATCGTTCCGTAGTCGTTGCCGCGACCTCGGGCGTTTCGGCTATTGTCGCTCCCGACGGGCGCGTCGAGCAGCGGACGGGTATCTTCACCTCTGACGCCCTCGAGGCCGAGTTGCCTCTAAGCGATACAATGACACTGTCGGCTCGCGTCGGCCCATGGGTAGAGCGGATTCTAGCTATCCTGGGGCTGCTGTCCGTGGCATTTACATATAGGAGAGGTAAGAAAGCTTTTCATGAATAAGCTCAGCGATAAAACCCTGGTCATCATCCCGACCTACAACGAGAAGGAAAACCTTCCGCTCATTATTGGTCGGCTGCTGAAGGCCGAGCCCGAGCGTGTGGACGTGCTTGTCGTCGACGATTCCAGCCCGGACGGCACCGGTGAGCTGGCCGACGAGATGGCCGCTGAAAACCCGAAGATTCACGTGATGCACCGCGGTGGCAAGGGCGGCCTGGGCGGCGCTTATATCGCTGGCTTCCACTGGGGCTTGGAGCGTGACTACGAGATCCTGTGTGAAATGGACGCGGATGGTTCTCACGCTCCCGAGCAGCTGTACCTGCTGCTGGATCGCATCGATGCGGGAGCGGAAATGGTTCTGGGTTCCCGTTATATCAAGGGCGGAAAGACCGTAAACTGGCCGGTCAGCCGCCAGGTTTTGTCCCGCGGTGGCAATGTCTACGCTTCCATGGCTCTGGGCGCGGGTCTGTCCGATATCACGGGTGGCTACCGCGCATATCGTCGCGAGGTGCTGGAGGGCATCGATCTCGATGCCGTTGATTCTGCCGGCTATGTATTCCAGGTGGACCTAGCATGGCGCGCCGTCGAAGCCGGCTTCGACGTCCGCGAAGTTCCGATCACTTTCACCGAGCGTGAAATCGGTGATTCCAAGATGAGCGGCAATATCGTTTCCGAGGCTTTGGTCCAGGTGACGAAGTGGGGTGCCACGCACCGTTACAACCAGGTGAAGAACCTGGCACAGGAGTCCTGGCGCATCGGCGCTGGCACCGTACGTCGCTACTTCTGAGCCGCTTCCTGCTCCTTCATGAGCTTCACCGCGGTGCGGCGGCGCTTGCGGAGGAGTTCGATGCGCTCGTCAAGCAGTTCGTCGAGTTCCTCGAGGCTGCGACGCTCACGCAGCATGTCCCAGTGAGTACGAGGGGGCTTGACGGGCTTGGATTCCTGCCCTTCGCCCTCTACCAGCGTGCCTAGCTGGCCGTTCTTGCACATCCATTCCTGCGGGATTTCCGCGTCATCGGCGAAGGGAACCTCGTAGATTTCTCCAGCCTCGGTGCGGTACTTCACCATCTGGCGGGGAGCCAGATCGTGGTCGCGATCCGTCTCATAAGAAACGGCACCCATGCGACTTCCGCGCAGTACGCGATCGGCCATCTTTTCATCACTCCTCAATTAGTTCGAACTAATCCATCATAACAACGAAGAACCGGGAAGAATTGTTCCATGCCTCGACCAAAGCACTGCCTCTGGTGCGGCAGGGAAGTTGTACCTGGCCCGACGAATCGACCGCGTAAATATTGCGGCCAGTCTTGTCGCCAGCGCGCTTATGAGCAGCGTGCCCAGCTTGCAGGCACGTCGATTCCCAAAGATTCCATCATTCTGCCGGCTAGCGCAGTCGAGCAGTTTCACGATCAGCTATTCGAACTCCGCTGCGCAGCCGAAGACCTGTGCACCGCGGTGCAGGAAGGGGAGCCGGCCGAGACGGTGGAGGAGTTGGCGTCAGAACTAGATGCCCTGGCTCACCGCGTCGAGCAACTTCGAGGTCGCAGACGCTAAGGGTTATGCTATAGAGCATGCGTAAGGGAATCATCACTCTCGCCGTTATTGGCATGGTCGTTGGCGTGCTGATGGCCTTCGGGCCACTGGTCGTGAATTTCTTTAGCGACCGCGGGCTCCGCACCGCGGACATTACCGCAGGTGGAGAGCCTGCTACCGTGGCCATGGACGGCACCTGGCATGTGGTGAGGGGAGCCGGCGACAATGTCTCGCAGGCTGGCTACACGTTCGACGAGAAGCTCCCGGCGGGTGCCAAAACCACCTCGGGTCGCACGGAGGACGTCAAGGGAGACTTCAAGGTCAAGGACAAGAAGCTCACCGAAGGTAAAGTCACCGTCGATGTCGCCAGCATCAGCAGTGACGTTGAAAAGCGCGATATCAACGTACGCAAGAGTATTTTGCACACCGATAAGTTCCCGGAAGCCTCGTTTACGCTGACTAAGCCCGCAGATGTCTCCAAACTGCCGGATGATGGCACGACCGATACTGTGAGCGTCACCGGCGATCTGGAACTCCACGGCAAGAAGAAAGAAATGACCGCCGAGTTGAAGGTTCTGCGCACTGGCGAGCATGTAATCCTGCAGGGCAACATTCCGTTTAAGCGTTCTGATTTTGACATCGCGACTCCACAGTTCGTCGCCGCGACGATTGCAGACCAAGGCACTCTGGATGTGCTGCTGGTACTAGAGCAAGTTAAGTAGGCTTAGGAGCTATGTCTCCAGAGTTACTGAAATACTCGCGCATCATGCGCATCGTCGTGCTGTTGTTCTTTATCGGCTATCTGCTGTGGAAGGGCACGACGCTGACGTATGTCTTCGCCGCGTTCTGCGTGCTATTCCTGGCCGCCACCTGCTTCCAGCTGTGGCAAGCCAGCAAAAGCCGATAATATACATTATGACACTTTAGCTTCCAATCACGTTCGGCATTGCTGCGCTTCCTTCCACCGAGCCCTGCAGCTGCCCCACTGGCGCCTCGCATGTCCGCCCCAGCGGTTCGCCGCGGAAACGCTGCAGAATGAAGTCGATACCAAAGGCACCACCTGTCACCGCCTGAATGAAGTGATTGTATTCGCCCACCGGTGGCATGATGTCGTCGCGGTATTCCACCTGCGCACCTTTCGCGCACCACGTGCGAGCTAGTTCCTTCGCCTGGTTGTATTCAACGTTCTTGTCGTGACGCCCAGATATCACCATCACCGGCGCCACCGGACGCTTAAGTCCAATGCGCTGATCCTCCATAGCTTCCCGCGCCTCGGGCATCTCCTTCAACAATTCATCGAGCGTTTTGCCCGACTTTGTCCACTCGCTGGTCTTCTTGTGCCCGTATTTGTCCGTAATCTCCCCGGTGCACATCGTGGATAGATCCTTCAGCGCCTGCTTGCCCTCTTCGTTGAGGTGCTTATCCAACAGCGGCTGCAGGTGCGGATAGCGCTCCAGCAAGCCGTTAATCGTAAAGCCGATCGCCCCCATAAGATCCGAACCGTCAATGTTTCGCTGCACCGCCTCCAAGTCCGCCGGCGGCGCAGACGCGTAGGCACCCACCACATTGAGCTCCGGAGCGTACTCGCCCGCCGCCTCGACCGCCGCTGCAGATGCGCCGCCGCCCTGCGAGTGCCCGTAAAACGCCACCGGACCGTCGCCCACACCCGCAGCCCGCGCTGCATCCAACATCGCGTGCGCCTGGTCATCCCGGTTCATATATGTGTGCACACCCGGGGTGCCCATGCCGATATAGTCGGTCACCACCACACGCACGCCCTTAGAGGCAAATACCCAGTCGTAGATTCCCTCCAGGTTCACCAAACGCTTCGACTTGATCGGATCCGGCTGCCCATCCAGAGGCCAGTTCTTGCTCGGCGCACATTGGTCACCCTGCCCAACCGTTCCGCGGCCAATGACGACCGTTGGGCGTGGCCCCTTGCCTTTCCACTCCACCACCGGCTCCACAATATAGCCACTGACCTGCGCTTTCTCCCCCTCTGAGGTGGTCGTCGTGTACTCGATCCGATCCACCGTCTTCGGCATTCTCATATGCAGATCGCCGAACACATTGGAATATGCGACCTTCTCCCTCTTCGTCACTTCCGCCGCCTGAGCAGGCGTAGCGAATCCGACAATTGCAATGGCTGTAGCGCATGCTAGCGCTGTCGTTTTTTTGATCATTGCTTAGTTCTAACAAACCAACTACCCCCGTTGGGGTAAAAACAGAAAACTTAGCCAAAGGAAACTAAGGGCGTCAATAAGTTAAGTTCATGGACCTAAGCCACATCCGCATCGGTACAGCATCGGCGGGACTACAGATCGAAGGATCACCCCGCCCCAACAATTGGAGCGAATGGATCGCCAAAGACGGCACCACTCCCCACCCCACCACTGACCACTGGCGCCGCTGGCGCGAGGACAACCAGCTCATGAGCGACCTCGGACTACAGATCGCGCGCGCCGGCGTGGAATGGTCGCGCGTCGAGCCCGAGCCCGGCCGCTACAACCACGAAGCCCTGCAACGCTACCGCGAAGAGTTCCTGGACCTGCGGGAACGTGGCATCGAACCACTCGTTACGCTGCATCACTTCGGCCATCCCGCGTGGTTCGAAGCCAGCGGAGCGTTCACCCGCGAGGCCAATGTGGAGATCTTCCTCCGCTATGTCGACGTTGTCTTAGACCACCTCGGCGACATCGTGCGCGACTGGATCACCATTAATGAGCCTAATGTCTTCGCTACCGAGGCCTATCTCTTCGGCTCCACCCCACCCGGCCGCGGCGGCCTCGCTAAAGTCCGTCCATGCTTGCGCAATATGGCGGCCGCTCACCTACTCGCCTACCAGCGCATCCACTCCCGCCTCGAGTCTCCGCGCGTAACTTTCGCCCACCACCGGCGCGTCTTCGCCCCCATGAACCCGCGCAACCTCCTCCACCGCGCCCTTACACCCCTGGTCGAGTGGCTATTCCAGGGCGCAATCGAACCCGCGTTCTTCGAGGGGCGTTTCCACCCCCTACTCGGCCGCCCAGACATCGAAGTTCCCAGCGGCGGGGTCTTCGCGGACGCTGTGGCCATCAACTATTACTCGCGCACAGCAGTTCGCGGTTTTTCCGACGCCACGTTCCCCGGCACCCCAACCAATGATCTCGGCTGGGAGATCTACCCGCCGGGGATTTCCGAGGTCTCCGGCGAATTGGCACGCCGCTACCAGCTGCCCGTGTGGATCACGGAAAACGGCACTGCCGATGCCCACGAGCGCTTCCGCTGCGCTTTCATCCTGGACCACCTGGCAGAGCTGTCCCGTATGCCCGAGGTCGAGCGCTACTACCACTGGTGCTTCGTCGACAACTGGGAGTGGTCGGAGGGCATGGCGCAGAAGTTCGGTGTGGTGGATATAGAACGGCAGGTCAAACCCGCGGGGCGACTACTGCAGGAACTGATCCGCGAGGGTGCTATTACCCCAGAAATTGATGCGAAGTTCCGTGAGGAAGGCCACTAATGTTGCAAACACTCACCGCCGCCGAACGCGAGCCGCGACTGTTCTATTGGAAGTTCGGCATTGCTTTTTTCGGTTCAGTATTTTCCTGGGCTGGACCGACGCAGCTTTTGCTGGGGTTGCAGATGATCCAGCTGCGCCCGGATACCAAGGAAGATTCCCTGGCCCTGATGATGATGCTGGGCGGAGCCACTGCCGTCGTTTCCAGCCTGCTGACCGGCTATATTGCAGACCGCAGCTGGTTTTGGGTGAATCGCTGGGGTAAGCGCCTGCCATGGGTGTTACTAGCGGCACCGCTGGCCACCCTGGGGTTGCTGCTGATGTCTTTTACGCCCAGCTTCTGGGTTCTGACTGCACTGTGGTGCCTGGTGCAGGTGTTCGTTGCTTTCGTAACGAATAACCTCATGACGGTCACCGCCGATGTTGTGCCGCAGGAGAAGTTCGGGTTGGTTTCCGGAATCGTGGGCGCAACATACACATTTGGAATTGTCGGCGGAACCGCAGTTGCGACGGCTTTGCCGATTCAGCAGGCGTACTGGGCTGTCGGCGTCATTTCCCTTCTTTTCATCTTCCAATTCGCAGTCGGTCGCGGCCGCGTTGATGTACACGTCCGACCGCATAATTCGCTGTCCGTGACGGTCGGCGGTGAGGGGTCGTATCGCAACTATTGGCTGGTCTTTTGCAGTCGCTTTGTCATCCACCTCGCCAACTACACGAGCCTGTTTTATCTGCTGTACTATCTGCGCGACCACATCGGCGTACCAGATCCGGATGCGGGCGTGCTGGCGCTCACCGCCCTGTATGCGGTGTTCACGATCATCACGGCGATCGTCAGCGGCAATCTTTCCGATCGCTTGGGACGGCGCAAGATTCTGGTTATCACTTCCGCTTTCGGAGTCGCCATGGCCACGGGCTTGATGACGGTCGCCAGCGGCATGGGTCTCGTGTATGTCGCGGCGGCACTGCTGGGGATTAGCTGGGGCGTGTTCAGCAGCGTGGATCAGGCCATGGTCAATGAGTCGCTGCCCAGTAAGAGGAACCGCGCGCGCGACGTATCACTGATGTCGCTCACCCAGGGAGTGAGCAACATGTTCTGCGGCGGTCTGGCCGCCCTTGCCCTAAGACATTTCGACTATCCGGGAATGTTCCTTATGTGCAGCATCATCTGCATCGTCGGTGCTGTGATGGTGCTGCCTGTGACCTCCTCAAAGTAAAAACTAGAATGGTGGTTCCTCTTCGCTGAATGTCCGCGCCACCCGCGCTTTCCGAATACCCCGTTCGGCGAAAGTCTCGCGAGCCAACGGCCCGCCGGGCACGGTCACGATCTCGTGTCCGTCTCCATGAGAAGTCCACACCTCCGTGCCATCCGCATGCAGCTCAACGTCCCAAGTGCCGGCTGTTTTCAGGCGATGATGCGTGCGACACAGCAGGTGCATGTTCGCAGTGGTCGTCGGCCCTCCATTCGCGTGGCGATGCACATGATCGACATCACAGGCGTATCCCGGAACATCGCATCCCGGAAAGCGACAGTGCCCATCACGCCCGGTTACTGACGCCCGCAGCAGCTCCGTCGGCTGGTAGCCCTTCGTTGCGGTATAGCCGGGGGCTGCCAGGTGAGTGACCTTCGCGAGCCACTTACGGCTGGCAACGTCGCTCAACCAATGGTCTTCGGCGAATACCCCGCCGGGTTGTGGGTCGACGGCCTTATATAGGTTCAAAGTGACCTCGGTGGTGATGTTCTGTTCGAGCATCGCCAGAAAGGCCTCGCCCATTGTGCAGCTGTGCCTCTTAGAGGCCGCCTTAACAGCCTTGTGCAACTCCACACCCTTCAGCCGCGGAACGGTCAGGGTAAAGACCGTTGTTTCGCATCTGCTGCGGTCTATAAAAAGCTCAGGAGAGTTTGTATCCATGGGCAGAATGTCATCCGGCCGGCCAATGACTGCTTTGATCTTGTTGTAAACCGCCCGTGGTGTGGGCACTTGCTGATTCGGGCGGGTGGGGCTCAACGCCTTGAGGATCTCTTCTTCCACCTCAGCCCTTTCGCCGGGCGCGACTGCCTCGACCGCTTCGGTGACCTGCTGTATGTGCCGAATCGAAAATGCTCCGCACCGGAATAGCTCGTGAATACGCGGGAAAGCCTGAAGCATCAGGCCTGCGTCAGCATAGTTGGTAGCTACCACTTTGCTAATACCGAAGCGCACCGCAATCTTGGAAACATGATCCGGAACGAGGTCGTCGAGCGTCGGAGTAGACTGCTCCACCATAGTCAAATGGGTCAGGTTCAATGACCGCGATGTGGCAGTCAACGGGTCATCGGAACACGCAAGGCGGTAGTAAGGCTCGGCAGTATCGGGAGGTCTTGTGACTGTATTGGCAGTGGTGAGTGTGGTGGTCATACACATCCCCTTTTGGTGAACTAACAATAGTTTAGAACACCCATTCTACATTAGTCAATACCTTTACCAAATAAAATGCTAACTCTTTAGTTTAAGTAGAACGCGTTTTCTAATTAGAAAGCCAACCTTCCAGCCCGCCGACATTCATGTACAAATGAAGGTATGAGCACTTTAGACCTCTCACAGGAAACCGTCCTCATCACAGGCGCCAGCTCAGGCCTAGGCAAAGAATTCGCCTCCCAGCTGGCAGCAAAGGGCGCGAATCTCGTGCTGGTCGCACGCCGTCAGGATCGGCTGCACAAGATTGCGGCCGAAATTAAGAGGCGTCACAAGGTCAAGGTCGAAGTTATAGCGAAGGATCTATCCGAACATGGCGTGGCCGGCGAGATTTCATGGGAGCTGTCCACGCGCGGGATCACGGTAACCTCGCTGATCAACAACGCAGGCTTCGCGAACTACGAGTCTTTTAGTGATATCCCGACAGATAGCCTGCGCGCAGAAATCGCGGTCAATGTCCACGCACTAGTGGAGCTGACTCACATGTTTCTGCCACGATTCGAAGAGCGAGGCAATGGGTTCATCCTCAATGTGTCATCCATTGCAGGGTTCCAGCCCTCCCCTGGCATGGTGGTCTATGGTGCGACGAAGGCGTTTGTGCTGTCGTTTACCGAAGGCCTATACGCTGAGCGAAAGGGCTCTGGCGTACGAATCATGGCGCTGTGCCCGGGGCCAACCGAGACGGAGTTTTTCCGAGTCGCCGGCAGTGACAGAGCCGACGGCGGGCTCAAGCGCATGAGCAGCCACGATGTCGTGACGGCGGGAATCGAAGCACTGCTGCGCAAGTCGCCGCCGCCGTCGGTAGTCGCGGGCGCGCGCAACAAGGTGCTAACAAGCATCTCGCAGCGCATGCCACGGCGCGTCATGACGGAAGCTATGGCGCGGATAATGAAGCGGCAAGGTTAAGAAGTAGCCGCTCGTCGCGTGCTACGAGCTGTACACCAACGGGCAGGCCATCTCTTCCTCTACCTGCGGGGATGTTCATCGCCGGATGCCCGGAAACGTTCCACAGCGCTGTGAAGGCAACCGAGGGCAAACTCGCGATCTGTGCCGCCAACATCCCCTTCCCGGAAAGCACACCAGCGCGCGCCGGGCGCGAGGCCACCGTTGGTGTAAGAAGCACGTCAACGTCCTCGAACACCCGGTCCAGCTCCTCCCCCAGCTCGTCGGAGAACTTCTCCGCCCAACGCAGCACCGGCCCCTGTGCCCATGCACCTGCCAGGCGCGTAACTTTGTGGCGCCCCTCGATGCGTTCGGGATACTCCAGCCCGGCGATCTCCTCCCGAATCCCCGCGAAAAACTGCGTGACGAAAGCTGCCGTCGGATCCTTGTGCCGCAGCGCATAGTCGCTCACAGTGTGTCCCAGCCCTCGCAGCTGATCGGCAACACGGCGTACTGCCCGGACATGGTCGCGGTGTGGTGGGGTCAGTGGCGTTGCCGGTTGGAGGTTTACGCCAATCCTTAATGACGCCACCTCAGATTCGGTGGCTTCGGAGCCAGATAGGGCGTCAAAAAGAAGGGCGCAGTCGCGTGCAGTACGGGCGATGGGGCCAGCAGTGCCGAGGCGGCACCACAGTTCACCGGGGAGAGTACCGCGGGCGGGTTTGAGGCCAAAGAGACCGCAATGGGCCGAGGGGATGCGGATAGAACCGCCGCCG
This sequence comes from Corynebacterium sp. TUM25020, assembly GCF_056388495.1. Lineage (NCBI taxonomy): Bacteria > Bacillati > Actinomycetota > Actinomycetes > Mycobacteriales > Corynebacteriaceae > Corynebacterium > Corynebacterium sp. TUM25020. The sequence goes on from NZ_JBWJFG010000001.1 coordinate 600,185, forward strand.
TCGCCACCAACGGCGAAGGGCACCCATCCAGCGGCAACGGCCGCCGCGGAGCCTCCGGAAGAGCCGCCTGGGGTGAAGCGTGGGTTGTGCGGGTTGCGGGTGATACCGCGAGCCTCCGACTCGGTGAAAGGGAAAGCGCCAAAGGCAGGCATAGTGGTTTTGCCCAGGATGATCGCACCGCTGGCGCGGAGTCGGCGGACGATCTCGTCGTCGGAGGCCGCGGGCGTGGGGTTGGCAATGGTGCCGTAGGTCGTGGGCACCCCGCGGACATCAACTTCTTCCTTGATGAGCACCGGCACGCCATGCAGTGGTGCGCCACTGACTAGAGCTCAGCAATGGTCGCCTTCAGGTTCTCGCCAACACGCTTGCCGGAGTGGATGCAGCCTCCGAGGAAGGTGCCTTCAAGGGCATTCTTGCCATGCATACCGCCGCCACCGAAACCGGCGACCTCGCCTGCGGCATAGAGGCCAGGCAGCACCGATCCATCAGAGCGCAAGCACCGTCCGGAAAGATCGGTCTCGATGCCACCGAGGGTCTTGCGGGTCAGGATGTGCAGCTTGACGGCGATAAGCGGCCCCTTCGACTCGTCGAGTAGGCGGTGCGGCGCGGCACAGCGGACAATCTTGTCGCCGAGGTACCCGCGGGCAGTGCGGATGTAGTTGATTTGCGCGTCCTTGCTGAAGTTATTGTCGATCTGCGAGTCACGATCTTCGATGATGCGGCGCAGGTCGTGTACGTCAAGGGCGGGTGCATCGTCATCGGCGATGGCGTTCATGCCCTCGACCAGGGAACCGAGGTCGTCGGCGACCACCCAGTCCTCGCCGTGGTCCATAAAGGCCTTGACCGCAGGGTGCGTGCCGGGGCCTACCTTGGAAAGCAGGTTCTTGACCTTCTTGATGGTCAGATCTGGGTTCTGCTCGGAGCCGGAGAAAATGAATTCCTTGTCGGCGATCGTCTTGTTGAGGATGAACCAAGAGTAGCTGTGGCCCGTGGTGCCGATGTGCTTCATGGTGGAGATTGTGTCGCCACCCGGGATGAGGTTTGAGGGGAATCGCTTGCCGGTCGCGTCAATCCACAGCGAGGACGGGCCAGGGATGATGCGAATGCCATGGCCAGGCCAGATGGAGTTCCAGTTCTTCATTCCCTCGGTGTACGCCCACATACGGTCGGTGTTCACCAGGTTCGCACCGGCATTATTGGAGATTTGGATCATGCGGCCGTCTACGTGGGCGGGCACGCCGGTAACCATGTCATTCGGCACCGGCCCCCACTGGTCGGTCGGCCAAGCGCGGCGTACGAGATCCAGGTTGCCGCCGATTCCTCCGGAGGTCACGACCACCGCACGTGCGCGCAGCTCAAATTCGCCAACGGTGTTTCTCGATGACGCCACGCCGCGGTCCAAATCGCTCGGTTCCAGCACGCTGCCGCGCACGCCGACGACGGCGTCATTTTCTAGGATGAGTTCGTCGACCTGGTGGCGGAAGCGGAACTCGACTTTGCCCTCAGCCTCGGCGGCTTCAATGGGCTCGCGGAAAACGCGAACGACCTCAGGGCCAGTACCCCAGGTGAGGTGGAAACGCGGTACGGAGTTACCGTGGCCGCTTGCGTCGCCGGAGCCGCGCTCGGCCCAACCGACGGTGGGAAGAACGTTGAGACCGAGAGCCTTGAGGTAGTCGCGCTTTTCCGTCGCGGCGAAGCGGACATATTCCCTACCCCAACGGCGGGGCCAGTAGTCGTTGTTGGAATCGTCGTACTGCGCTGAGTTCTCCCAGTCGCGCCAGGCCAGCTCCTCGGAGTCCTTTACGCCCATCAGCTTCTGTTCCGGGCTGCCCACGTAGAACAGGCCACCCAGCGACCAAAAAGCTTGTCCGCCCAGGTTGTTACGGTTTTCCTGATCCAGGATCAGGACCTTCAGCCCCGACTTCTGCGCCTCATAGGCAGCGACAAGGCCGGCTAGACCGGCGCCAACGATGATGACATCGGGGTTGGTGGGAGTAGTCACAGGAGGGATCCTCTCGAAGGTCAAACACGAATAGTTATTATTACGCTAAAACTATCCGGTGATCTCCGGAGGGAAAATCGGAAAACTACTTCGGCGCGAAAACAAATTGGACGCAGCCGATATCCCCCGTGGTTGCCAGAGCCTCATGCAGCGCCAGCTGGTAATCCCAGAGCCTGCGGAAGACTGGGTCGAAGCCCGCTGCGGCGGCTTGGCGTTCGCGGGAGAGGAAGTTCGCGCGCCACAGTGGCAAGGTCGCACGTAGGTGGCCGCTCAGGTTGTTCTCTGCGACAACGGTAAGTTGAGTGTGCTCGGCCGTGACTTCGCGCACTTGCTGGGCTGTGGGGTACTCCAGGGCAGGCCATACGTATGCGCGCATGACGTCTAGGGATTCCTTGGCAGTCTCGCGGAGCTCGTCGGTGGCGACGATTGACTGGATTACTGCCAGACCATCGTCGGACAGCATGCGATCCACTGCCTTCAGGTAGTGGCTGAGGCCACCCAGCCCCAAAGTCTCCATGCGCTCAACAGAGAAAATGGCCTCGTAGCGCCCCGACCATTGTCGGGGGGAAGGTACTGGACCGGCGATAACCTCCACATTCACCGCACCCCCTACCCCGGCGGCCCGCACACGGGCATGCACAGCATCGGCGTGGTCTTCGTCGCTGGTCAGCACATCCACACGTGCGCCGCGCTGAGCAGCCTGTACTGCCAGTTGGCCTCCGGAGGACGGCATTTCCAATACGCGGTCGCCTGGGCCGACTTCGGCCTCGTCGAGCATGGTGGTGATACGACGCCGCTGGGCGTCGTCGAGATCCTGGCGATCTACATCATCGGGGTCGCCGAACCAGGTGAAATCGATCCCGTGGTCGTGGGCGCTTGTACGCGAGGCGCTGCTGAACTGCGCTGCACCAGTTGCCCGGGTAGCGCCCGCATAAAGCTCAACGAGCGCCTCGGGCAATTCGCCCGGTACGGGACCGCGGCGCCTGGGCGTGCGGCGAGCGAGGAACTCTCCCATTTTGCCCTCGAAGGGCCTATCCAGAAGCGCCCCCAACACCTCCGGGAGAGGCTCAGCCGTCCATTCGCCGGCCATGTACCCCTCCGCTAGACCGAGCCACCCCTCCGCGACCATCCGATCGATCACCTGGCCATCTCGAACGACCATGTGCGGCACCGTGCCGGCGTCCAGAGAAATACCGTGAGACGAAAGCAGCGCTTCCAAGCGCGAGGTAACAGCCTCGGCGCGGCGACCCATAAAGCGTGCCTGTGGAGTGGCCACGAGGTGCGGCCAGCGCTCCTCATCGATGTACGGAGACGTCATCCTGCCTTCCTTTAACACTGCAACTCCCCCCGAAGTTACTAGGAAAACAACTTCTTGCTCTCGAGGCGCAACCGAAATGGGTTGAATTTTTCTCAACCCGGGGGCTCTCGGTGTGAAGGCCAAGCCTGAACCAATTAAGATGGTGCCGGATAACAACCATATTTGAGGAGAAGCAACTACATGACCAGCGCATCTAACCGCCACCACGTCGTAATCATCGGCGCGGGGTTCGGCGGCCTCTTTGCGGCTAAGAAGTTTAAGAACGAAAACGTCAAGGTCACCATCGTCGACCGGACGAATCACCACCTGTTCCAGCCGCTGCTGTACCAGGTTGCGACCGGCATCCTCTCCGAAGGCGAGATCGCGCCCTCCATTCGCCAGATCCTGGCTGACCAGGACAATGTCCGTGTGGTCAAGGGCGAGGTTCGCAACGTCGACATCAACGAGCAGACCGTTACCGCCGATCTGGGTGGCATGGATGCCGTGTTGAAGTACGATTCCCTGATCCTCGCGGCGGGCGCTGGCCAGTCCTACTTCGGCAATGAGCAGTTTGCAGAGTTCGCGCCGGGCATGAAGTCCGTGGACGACGCACTGGAAATTCGTGCCCGCGTGACCGGCGCCTTCGAGCGCGCCGAGATCACCTCCGACCCGGAGGCGCGCAAGCGTCTGCTGACCTTCGTTGTTGTCGGTGCTGGCCCGACTGGTGTGGAGCTGGCCGGTCAGCTGGCCGAGATGTCCCACCGCACCCTGCGCGACGAGTTCCGCGAGATCGACACCGAGGACACCCGGATTCTGCTGATCGACGGTGGCTCGCAGGTGCTGGCGCCGTTTGGCAAGCGCCTGGGTCGCAAGGCCGCCCGCCGCCTGGAAGATCTGGGCGTAGAGATCATCCTCAACTCCCTGGTGACCGATGTCTCCAAGGAAGGCGTGCGCTACAAGGACATGAAGACCGAAGAAGAGTACTTCATCCCCTCCTACGCCAAGATCTGGTCCGCCGGTGTGGCCGCTTCCCCACTGGGCAAGCACGTTGCCGAGCAGGCAGGTATCGAGGTCGACCGTGCGGGTCGCGTGCCGGTGAACGATGACCTGACCCTGGGCGATTACCACAACATCTTCATCGTGGGCGACATGATGAGCAAGGACCGGCTGCCGGGCGTAGCTCAGGTCGCCATGCAGGGTGGCCAGTACGCCGCTACCACCATCCTGGACGAGGTCAACAACGGCACTTCCCACGAGGGTCGCGTGCCGTTCAACTACTTCGACAAGGGCTCCATGGCCATCGTTTCCCGCTTCAACGCGGTGGTGAAGATGAACAAGGCCGAGGTTTCCGGCTTTATGGGCTGGGTCATGTGGCTGGTTCTGCACCTGCTGTACATGGTTGGCTTCCGCAACCGTGCAGTCGCTGCATTCAGCTGGGGTCTTAACTCCGTGTCCCGCCGCCGCTGGCAGTTGGTAGCTACCCGCCAGCAGCTGCACGCACGCAACGCACTGCGCAAGCTGCGCGAATTGGAGGACAAGGAAGGCACGCGCTCCATCGAGGTGCGCGACAACCTGCGCTTCGGCGAGGGTCGCGATACCCGCGCGGTCTCTGACTAAGCCTTCGGCATATCCGGCACAACCTGCGTCTTGAGGAAAGTCAAGGCGCAGCATTTGCCGGTTTTTTCATTTACGTGCTCGATGCGGAAAAGGTGCGTGGTGCGCCCGGTATGCTCTGCTTCCGCGGTTGAGACAATGACGTCGCCTTTTACCGACGGACGCAGAAAGTGCGTCTGATTCGAAGTTCCGACCACGGCCGGTCCGGCACCAGCGGCGACGAAGCTGGCCATCGAGCCGGCGGTCTCCCCCAGGCTCGCGTAAACACCACCATTCGTCACTCCCCACGGCTGCAGGTGATCCTCGGTGACTTCGAGTGCCAGCTGCAGCTTCTTCGGACCAATGGCGCGGTATTGCACACCTAGGGTGCGGTCAAGCGTCGGATGCTTCTGGAGCAGCTCGTTGAGGGTAGAAATCTCCTCGCCGGTCAGTTCCCGCTCGGTGGCTTCGCGACTTAGTTCAATGAAAATATTGGACATGCGCCTAAGCCTAACCAACTCTTCGCCCTGTAAGATGTAAAACCATGACTACTGCTGAAGGAACCGCCCAGATTGGCGTTGTTGGCCTGGCCGTCATGGGGTCCAACATCGCCCGGAACTTTGCCAATAACGGTCACACCGTGGCCGTCTACAACCGCACTACCGCGAAGACCGAGAAGTTCATGGAGGACTTCGGCGACACCGGCAACTTCGTCCCGTCCGAGACGATCGCCGATTTCGTTAAGTCACTGGAGCGCCCACGTCGCGCGCTGATTATGGTGCAGGCGGGTGCTGGTACTGACGCCGTCATTTCCCAGCTCGCCGAGGAAATGGACGAAGGTGACATCATCATCGATGGTGGTAATGCGCTGTACACCGACACGATCCGCCGTGAAGCGGAGATGTCCGAGCGTGGACTGAACTTTGTTGGCGCAGGCATCTCCGGTGGCGAGGAAGGCGCCCTTAATGGGCCGGCTATTATGCCCGGTGGCCCGGCGGAATCCTGGGAGGCTCTGGGCCCACTGCTGGAGTCCGTAGCTGCGAAGGTCGATGGCACCCCGTGTGTGACGCACATTGGTCCGGATGGCGCCGGCCACTTTGTGAAGATGGTTCACAATGGCATCGAGTACGCCGATATGCAGGTCATTGGCGAGGCTTATCAGCTGCTGCGCTACGGCGCGGGTATGGAGCCTGCGGAGATCGCAGAGGTTTTCAAGAATTGGAACGAGGGCGACCTCGACTCCTATCTGATCGAAATCACCGCCGAGGTGCTCTCCCAGGTGGATGAGAAGACCGGCAAGCCACTGATCGATGTCATTGTCGATTCGGCAGGCCAGAAGGGCACCGGCCGCTGGACGGTAAAGGCCGCTCTGGATCTGGGCATCCCCACCACCGGCATCGGCGAGGCCGTTTTCGCCCGTGCTTTGTCCGGCGCTCGTGAGCAGCGCGACGCCACTATCGGCAACCTTCCTGCTGGCGAGCTCAGCACTCTGGATGTTCCGAAGGAAGAGTTCATTGAGGATGTCCGCCGCGCACTCTATGCCTCCAAGCTGGTGGCCTACGCGCAGGGCTTCGACGAGATCAAGGCTGGCTCCGAAGAGCACAATTGGGGCGTGGATCCCCGCGACCTCGCCACCATCTGGCGTGGTGGCTGCATCATCCGCGCGAAGTTCCTCAACCGCATCCGCGAGGCCTACGATGCCAACCCGGAGCTGCCCTCCCTGCTGCTGGATCCGTACTTCAAGGGCGAGCTGGGCGGTTTGATTGATTCCTGGCGTCGCGTAGTCATCCTGGCTACCCAGCTGGGCCTCCCGGTACCGGTATTCGCATCCTCCCTGTCTTACTACGATTCCCTGCGTGCCGAGCGTCTTCCGGCGGCACTGATCCAGGGTCAGCGTGATTTCTTCGGCGCGCACACCTACCGCCGTACTGACCGCGAGGGGTCTTTCCACACCCTGTGGTCCGGCGACCGTAGCGAGGTCGAAGCGTAATTGTCCCGATCAGAGTTCGGAAAGCTCGGGCTCGATGATTGCATCACCAAAGAGCTTTCCGCCGAGGGAATAACTAAGCCCTTCCCTATCCAGGCTGCGGCCATCCCCGCGGCCGTCGAGGGGCGGGACGTGCTAGGCCGTGGACCGACGGGTTCCGGCAAAACATTTACGTTCGGGCTGCCGATGATTCAGCTTCTGAGGCGGGGGGCGTCACGACCCAAAAAGCCCCGTGGTGTGGTGCTCGTACCGACCAGAGAGTTGGCGACACAGGTGCGTTCGCGGCTGGATCCGATTGCGAACGCAGCAGGACAGCGTCTGCTGGAAGTCGTCGGCGGGGTGAAGATTCAGCGGAATATCACTGCTCTGGCGAGACCCGTGGACATTCTCGTGGCGACGCCGGGGCGCGCACTGGATCTGCTGCGGCAGGGCATGCTGGACTTTAGCGACGTGAAGGTCGTCGCTATCGACGAAGCCGACCAGATGGCCGACATGGGCTTTCTCCCCCAGGTGACTAAGCTTCTGGATGACATGCCGAAGAACGCTCAGCACCTGCTGTTTTCCGCCACCTTGGATGGCGATGTACAGGTGCTGGTGGATAAGTACATGCGGGATCCGGTGACCCACTCCACGGGTGAAGCAACCGCCAGCGTGGACACGATGCGGCACCTGCTGGGGGTGGTGAATAGCCGTGAAGAGCGAAACGAGCTGGTCATCGCAATTGGAAAAATGCGCAAGCGAACAGTAATGTTCATGCGCACGAAGTATGCGGTAGACCGACAGGTTAAGAAGCTAGTGCGGGCAGGTGTCCCCGCCGTGGGCATTCATGGCAACAAGGGACAGAACACACGTCAAAATGCGTTGAACCAGTTCACGCAAGGCGAAAATTCCGTGCTGGTCGCCACAGACATCGCTGCCCGGGGTATCGATGTCAAAGACGTGGAGCTGGTCGTCCATATCGACCCGCCCGCCGAACACAAGGCATATGTGCATCGCGCTGGACGCACCGCGCGCGCCGGAGCCAGTGGCACGGTCGTGACGCTTACGTTCGCAGAGGATCAACGTGCAACCGAGAAGATGATGGCCAAGGCCGGTGTACACCCGACCGTACTGTCGGGTTCCAAGTTGGTTGCCAATTTGAAGAATAGTTAGGAGTCGAAGAACACCCGTGGAAATTCTGCTTTCCGTCGTGGGGCTGATTCTCTTTGTGCTGCTCACAGGCCTTACTGGCGTGTTTGTTGCCGTGGAGTTCGCCATGACGGGTCTGGAGCGATCCACCATTGACGAGCATGCCCGCACCAAGGGCGATGGCACCGCGAAGTTGGTGCAAAAGGCGCATGGGCAGCTCTCCTTCCTGCTGTCGGGCGCACAGCTCGGCATTACAATCACAACCCTGGCCACCGGTTATCTGGCCGAGCCGGTTTTGGCGAAGTTCTTTAATCCGTTGCTGAAGCTCGTGGGGCTTAGCGAAGCGGCGGCCATGCCCATTGCACTGGTCCTGTCGCTAATCGTGGCGACAGTGCTGTCCATGGTGTTCGGCGAACTTGTGCCGAAGAACCTGGCCATTACTAACCCGCTCGACGCAGCACGTGCGACTGTCCGCCCGGTCTGGGTGTTCAACGTGGCGCTGAAGTGGTTTATCAACGGGATGAATAAGCTGGCCAACGCCATTGTGCGGAAGCTGGGAATTGAGCCGGCGGACGAGTTGGCGTCGGCACGATCGGCCGAAGAACTCTCGGCGCTGGTGCGGCACTCGACGGGCAACGGCGGGTTCACCGAGCAGAAAGCGCGAATCCTGGATCTTTCGCTGAAATTTAGCGACGCCACCGCGGAGGATATTATGACGCCTCGGTCGACCGTCGAATCTCTGACTGTGGAAGACACTGCGCAGGATCTTATCGAGCTGGCGCTCGAGACCGGACACTCGCGCTTCCCCGTGACGCGCGGTGATCTGGATGAAACGGCGGGCGTTGTCCATGTGAAGGACGCGCTAACTATCCCCCACGCTGTCCGCCGGACTACCACTCTGAACCAGCTAATGAAGTCCGTGCCCTCCGTGCCGGATTCCTTAAGCGGCGATGACGTGCTGAACCGGGTGCGAGCCGCGGGGTCGCAGTTGGTGATGGTTGTCGACGAGTACGGTGGCACTGCCGGCATCGTGACGATTGAAGATGTCGTGGAGGAGATCCTCGGCGAAGTGTGGGACGAGCACGACGACGTGGAAGAGGACAAGGAAGTCCGCAAGAGCGGCGCCAGCTGGGAAGTTTCCGGACTGGTGCGCACGGATGAGCTACCGGACGCGGTGGGCTACACCGCCCCAGAAGGCGACTATGACACGCTGGGCGGCCTGATTATGGCCACACTGGGTCGAATCCCGAAGGAGGGCGATGAGGTTCTGCTGCCGGTCGGCAACCATGAACTTCTGGAGGGATTTGAAACTGGCATGACCGGACGTTGGCGAGCGACCGTCAAGGAAATGGACAACCGCCGCGTGGACAAGGTTTTGCTGCGCCCGTTGAAGAAAGAGGAGGTTTAAGTGATGGGTGATATCTGGGCTATCGTCCTTGCAATCTTCCTGCTGGCACTCAACGGCTACTTTGTGGCGGTGGAGTTCTCTCTGATTTCCTCGCGAAAAGATCGCCTGGAATCGATGATCGCCGCCGGAAACAAGCGTGCCAAACGCGTGCAATACGCCACGGAACACCTGTCGATCATGCTCGCGGGTGCGCAGTTCGGCATCACCATCGCCTCGCTGCTGCTCGGTAAGGTCGGCGAGCCAGCGATCGCGCACTTGATCGAAGCGCCATTCGAAGCACTGGGAATGCCCGTAGAACTGCTACACCCGGTGGGCTTTACCATCTCCCTGCTGTTGGTGACGATGCTGCACATCATTCTCGGTGAAATGGTGCCGAAGAATATTGCTCTGGCTGGGCCAGAAACAGTGGCAACATTTGTGGTGCCGCTGCACCTGCTGTTCGTGAAGGTGACGAACCCCATCATGCAGCTGCTGAACTGGATCGCGCGCAAGACGTTGAAGCTGGTGGGCGTGGAGCAAAAGGACGAGCTGGACTCCACGGTCTCCCCTTCCGAACTGGCAAGTATGATCCAGGATTCCCGCTCTGAGGGGCTTATCGCACCGGAGGAAGCGAACCGCCTCAACAAGGCGCTGGGTTCTTCCCGCCGTACGCTAGACGAAGTGCTGATTCCCTTCGGCGACGTGCACTGCATCCCCCAGGATGGCCCACGCATGAAGGTAGCCGCCGTGGAGAAGGCAGTGCAGGAGACGGGCTACTCTCGCTTCCCCGTTACTGATGCGACAGGCAAGTGGATTGGCTATGTACACGTCAAGGATGTGCTGGACAACCTGGTAGAGCCCGACGGGCAGCTGGATACGACGGATATTCGTCCGCTACTGGAGGTCAAGGCTGGTTCGAACTTTGATGTTGCGATGCGCAATATGCGTCGTACGTCGAGCCACATTGCCGCGGTAGTGGATGCAAATGGGCAGATCATTGGCATGATCACCCTGGAAGACATCATCGAGGAACTCGTCGGTACCGTTCGCGACTGGACCCATGACTGAGGTTCTACACGACTGGCGCGAAAGGCAGGCGGCCCATAGGGAGCGTGTGCAGCGCCTCACCGAGGGGCACCGCCGGCGCCGCGCACAGGGTGAAAGGCACCCGGTGTGGGACTTTATGTTCAGCTACTACCCCACTACCCCTGGGAAGCTAAGCCACTGGCATCCGGGCGTCAATAAGGCCGTGGTGTGGGATGGTGGCGACGACTTGCCACAGTACAAAGACCACTATGTACGCCAAGGTGATGTGTGGATCCTGGATGTGGAGCGGTACATGGCAGCCAGGGGTAAGACGGTGCGTTATATCGCGCGGCTGTTGGATGCGACGTACCGGCACCCGCCAGTGCTGGGGTGCTTTGGACTGCACGAGTGGGCGATGGTGTACAAGGATGCGCCACGCCACCCCGAGCCGCTGCGCTTGGGAGCCCGGGGTACGGACGAGGTTGTCGAGAAGTCGCAGTTGAGGTGCACGCACTTTGACGCTTATCGCTTTTTTACCGACGCCGCCGCGCCGCGCAACGCCCACACCCCCACCCGCGACTCACAGCCTCAGTTGGAGCAGCCGGGCTGCCTACACGCCACGATGGATCTGTATAAGTGGGCTACGAAATTGGGGCCGCTGGTTCCCGGCGAGTTGTGGCTGGACTGCTTCGAGCTGGCCTGTGATGTGCGTCGGCTGGATATGGAGGCTTCACCCTATGACCTGCAGGAATGGGGTTTTGAGCCGGTGCGGATCGAGACTCCGGCGGGGCGAGCCGAGTATGTCCAGCGGCAAAAGGGGCTAATGGGTCGCGGGCAAGAGATCCGCAAGCAGCTGCTGGCCTACACTGGATAGAAAACTACTGGGAGGACTCGATCGTGGCACGACATGCAACTGGAAAGCAGAACTATCATGTTGCTGGATGGGTCTGGGGTGCCCTGGTGGCCGTGATTCTGGTTGTGGCGCTGGTTGCTGGTTGGATCATGCTGGCTCGAAACAACCAGGATCAGCTCTCAGCACCGGAGTGCCCACAGGGGGATTTTGTGGTGAAAATCTGGGCCGAGAATACGGCGGAGCTACAGGATAAGGTGCGCCAGTTCAATGACGCGAACGAAGTGGAACTGGACCACTGCCTGAAGGCGGAGGCTGTGCAAAAGCCGGATGCGGAGGCCATTGCGGCGTATAAGGCGTGGGGTGAGGGTGGTATGCCAGGTGCTCCGTTGTGGAAGCCGACTGATCGGAGCAAGGCCGAGGAGGCACTGGCGGTCTCTAAGGTGGAGAGCGGAGAAGAGAAAAATGACGTACTGGCTCCGCAGCTGCGGGACCAGTCGCTGCCCGAGTTGGATCAGCGGGCGCGTGGAGCTTTCTTGAGGATTCTTTAGGCCATACGGCGACGGCGGCGCTCGGCCAGCTCGTCGATGGCGGCATCCTGAACAACCTTCTCCGAGGGGAAGGAGGTGATGGTGCCGGTGAGTTCCTTCATCAGACCCGGAACTGCGATGCCGAATACGCCCTGGCCACCGTTGAGGAGGTCGATGACTTCTTCAGAGGAGCGACACTCGTAGACGGTGTGGCCGTCGGATACGAGAGTAATGCCAGCGAGGTCGTCGACGCCCAGGTTTTCCAGTTTCTCGACAGCCTTGCGGATGTTTTGCAGGGAGATGCCGGTGTCCAGCAGGCCCTTGACGATCTTGAGAACCAGGATGTCTCGGAAGGAGTACAGGCGCTGGGAGCCGGAGCCTGCAGCGTTGCGGATGCTGGGCTGGACGAGCTTGGTGCGCGCCCAGTAGTCGAGCTGGCGGTAAGTGATGCCAGCTACCTGACAGGCGATCGGCACACGGTAGCCAACTTCATCGTCGGGGCCATGGACGTCGAAAAGGGCATCCTGCATTGAAAGACTCCTGGTGTAATTTCAATTCTCTTCTAAAGATTAGACCGGTTTGCGGCACAGTCAACCGCTAGCCGGATATTACTTTAACACGAGTCACAAAATTCACACGTGTAACAACACGCGTGTCATTCTTTCAACCAGTCGTCCAGATCGCTCGACAGTCCCAGGCCTTCCCACATCTCTTGGAAATCGGAATCCGCATTGTCGCTAGCGCTGAAGCCCATCTCTTGGGGATCCCAGTCCAAAAGGAAGTCCACTTGGTCGCCATCCTCATCGACTTTCTTGAGCTTCGCTTCCAATTCTTCAACCCAAGCGGGATTCACACGGATCAGTGCATTTTCTACGCCTGGCGCAACCCGCACATCGAAAAGCACACCTGCATTCCACAGCGGCTCCAGAATCGAGGGACGCACGTCGATGAAACGTTCAGACTCCCCTGCCTCGAGCACCAAACCAGCGGTCATTTGCCCTCGGGAGTTGGTGGCGATTCGGGCGAACCACGGGTCACGCGCTTCGTCGTTCTTTAGGATGCTTGCCAGAACTTCCGCATCCGAGGGGCGCCCGCCCAGATCCACGGTGGGTTCAACCCAAATCGGCAGGATGTGGGTGCGTTCGGGCGTCATAAAAATAAGGCAATCGGCCACCGGCTCGCCGCACCCAAGGGCGCTGGCGACCGCGCGGCCAAGAAAGACGACTTCGGTACCTTTATCCAAGGTTGCCCTTCACCAGTGCGGTATTCAGAGAAATGATCAACGCGGACATCTCGCGGGCGGTTTCTGCGGAACGCTGCTGCGCGTTCTCATCGCGGCCATGTGCCAGCGGCTCGGCGATGCGGGAGACCATGTCGTACTGACGGTTCGCAATGGTCAGGAGCGACTTCAGGTGTCGATTATCCAGGCCGTGGTCAGTGAGGCTCTGGGCAATCTGCACGATCTCAACATCGTCGACCGAGTAGAAACCAGCCGGGTCAGCGGTGATCAACCCCATACGGATGAGCGCCCCGGTGAAGGAGTCCTGCACACCTGCACGCGCCGTCACATCAGCACGAGTTAGGCGACGAGACTGGGCACCGCGCATCTGCTCCGGAGAAATAGCACCGGGGGCGGACTTGCGCGCAGCGGTCACGGGGGTGACCTTGCCGGAGTCCATGGCCTCCAGGCGCTCGCGAATAACCTTCAACGGCAAGTAATTATCCCGCTGAAGGGTCAAGATATAACGCAGCCTCGAAATGTCCTCCGGCGAAAAGCGCCGGTAACCGCTTTGGGAACGACGCGGGCTCACCAGCCCCTCGGACTCCAGGAAACGGATCTTCGATACCGTAACATCCGGGAAATCCGGCTTCAGCTGCTTCAGCACGTCGCCGATAGACGACGTCGGCAGAACCTTACCGGCTGGCGAGGTGGAAGGGACTGGAGCGCTAGCGTGGCTTCTCTGTGCGCTCACTGTTCCTTAGGCTTCCTTCGAACCGTTCAGGAACACCAGGCGGAACTTGCCGATCTGGATCTCATCGCCATTGGAGAGAACGGAAGAGTTCTTCGGCTCGCGGTTAACGTAGGTGCCGTTCAGGGATCCGACGTCTACGACCTCGTACTGATCGCCATTACGACGGAACTCAGCGTGGCGACGGGAAACAGTAACGTCGTCGAGGAAGATATCGCTATCGGGGTGACGGCCAGCAGCGGTCGTCTCCTGATCCAGCAGGAATCGGGAGCCGGCATTCGGACCGCGCTTCACAACCAGCAGCGCGGAGCCCTCAGGAAGACCCTCGACACCGGCAGGAGAGGCATCGTGCTGGGAGCCAGACTCCATCTCCTTCAGAAGGTCTGCGCGGAAGACTGACGTGGTCTCGACAGATGCCTCTGGCACTCCGGTGTTATCGCTCATAGCTTTCAAGTCCTCTCATTCGAACTAATTGGTTCGGCTCTAACAATACGTCTAACAATACCCTAAAGCAGTTAGCGGAACATCTGAACGATAGACCCCATTACAGACCCCCCGGAGGAGGACAGCGGGTTATCGTTCACCATGTATGTCCATGTTGCGCTGGGCTTATGCAGCCCCATTTCGCCTAGCTGGGCGCCTTCAGAGGTGATCTCTACCTCGTCAAACGTCTCCCGAGCCTTGTTGACGGCACGTTCAGCCAACTCACCGAATGCGGCGATGGACATACGGTGGAACTCGTCGATCGGCGATTCGCGGGCAATGGCGCGCAGGTGAATCGACTCGCGTACATCATCCAGGTAAGCCAGGTGCTCCGACCATTCGTTATCCAAGTGGAAGAGCATAATTTCGCGGGCGGCCTGCTCCAGAGTTTCCTCGGAGAGTCCTTGCTTCTTCAGCTCCGCAGCACGCTCAACGTTGTGGTAGCTGAGATCATCCCAGGCAGCGCCTGTGTCCAGCAAAGTGTCGCGGCGATCATTCACGATGTCGCGCTGGTCCTTAATGAGCTTGTTGTACTTCCACGTAGTTGCGTGGATGTCGAGCATCTGTCCTTCAGTAACGCGCTGACAGTGATCCACGAACTGCTGAACCTTCTTCTGTGGCAACAGGCCGTCATCCTCGGGCTGCGCCTGCAGCTCCTCCCCTGCGCCACCGATAGCCACCACGTCGTCTTCAAGGGAGACGAAGAAAACCGAACTACCCGGGTCACCCTGGCGTCCCGCGCGGCCTCGCAGCTGGTTATCCAGGCGCTGGGAGCGGAAACGCCCCACGCCTACGACATGCAGGCCACCGGTTTCTACGACCTCTTCGCGCTCAGCTTCGTCTGTACCGCCCAGCTTGATATCCGTACCGCGGCCAGCCATCTGGGTAGAGACGGTCACGCGACCCGGGCGGCCGGCTTCAGCGACGACAGCCGCTTCCGCCTCGTGGTTCTTCGCGTTCAGCACCGAGCACTCCACGCCCGCGGAGAGGAGTGCCTCAGCCAGCTGCTCGGACTCCGCAACGTCCTGGGTGCCCACCAGCTGCGGCTGACCAGTCTTTTGCACCTCGATGATGTGCTTGACCACGGCATCGTCGCGCTCGGCTGCGGAGACATACACCCGGTCAGCCTCGTCGAAGCGAATGTTCGGCACATTCGGCTCGATGACGGAGACCTGCAGGTTATAGAACTGGCGCAGCTGGTCGCCAGCGGCCAGTGCGGTGCCGGTCATGCCACATACTTCGGGGTACATGCCGACCAAAGCCTGGATGGTTACCTGGTCGAGGATGCGACCACCATCGGTAACATCCAGGCCTTCCTTGGCCTCCACTGCTGCCTGCAGGCCATCGGGCCAACGCTGCAGCTCGGCCACGCGGCCGCGGGAGCCGTCAATAAGAGCTACCTTGCCGTCGCGCACAATGTAGTGCACGTCGCGGATCAAGAGGTGTTCGGCGTGCAGGGCAACGTTCACCTGCACCAACAGCTCGCCCTCATCCTCATAGAGGGAATCTACGTCAAGCTCCTTCTCCACGAACTCCGCACCCTCATCGGTGAGGAAGACATTGCGGTGATCCTCGGAGACATGGAAGTGCTTGTCTTCCTCCATCCGCTTGACCAGATCAGTAATGCGGCCAGCGGGGGCGGGCCCGGGCTCGGAACCGGCGAGAACCAGCGGTACAAGAGCTTCGTCCACCATTACCGAATCGGCCTCATCGATGACGGCCACGTCCGCAGGGCTACGCACCTGGTCGGTACGGCGGGTAATGAGCTGATCACGCAGCACGTCGAAGCCCAGCTCGTTGATGGCACCGAAAATAACGTCACGCGAGTAGATCTCGCGGCGCTGATCCGCAGAGAGCTCCTCGTTAATCGCACCATGGGTGAGTCCGAAGAATTCGAACATCGGCCCCATCCAGTCGTTATCGCGGCCAGCCAAGTAGCTGTTGACCGTGATGACGTGCACGCGCTTGCCCTGCAGCGCAAAGCCTACGGCGGCCATCGCGCCGGCAAGGGTCTTACCCTCACCGGTGGCCATCTCCACCACATCGCCGTGCAGCAGGCGGTAGGTGCCCTGCATCTGCACGTCGAAAGGCTCCATGTCCAACGTGCGCGTAGCCACTTCACGCAGGATTCCGAGCAGCGCGGAAGCGTCTTCTACCTGCCCACCGAAGTGGTGGCCATCCTCGCTAGTGGATTGTTTGGTGACCACGTCCGAGGCGGCGTCACGAAGCTCAGCATCGCTAAGCCCCGAATAGCGCGACGAGTCGGCCTGAGCGACCACGGCCCGGCTCTTCTTCTGATTCTTCTTCGGGGAAGATCCCATTGCCTTCCAGAACCAGTCAAATGCCATGTGTGTGCCCTTCGAGTGTGAGATGTAAAAATGTACTGACCACGTTAACCGACTAATGGCAAGAGGCGATCCATGACCCGCACGATTCGCTCCGTTCACGTGACAATTCCCACTGAAAATGGCTGGCAGTTGGCGGGAACGGTGGATATGCCACGGGATGTGGCGATGGAAGAAGCGCCGCGCCGGGCGGTCGTCGCGCACTGCTTTACGTGTACGCGCGGGGCAATTGGGGTGACGCGCATATCCAAGGCACTGGCGCGGGCGGGGTATGCGAGCCTGCGATTCGACTTTGCGGGGTTGGGTGATTCGGAGGGGCGGTTCGAGGAGACGACGCTGGCGACGAACGTGTCCGATGTACAGGCTGCGGCAGCGTGGTTTGGCGGACCGGAGCTTCTAGTGGGGCATTCGCTGGGTGGCACGGCGGTGCAGCGTGCTGCGGCAGACGTTGCCTCGGTGGAAAGCATTGTGACCGTAGGCACCCCATTTGAGCTGCGGGATACCGCGAAGCGGGCGCCGGAGATCATGCACATGTTTAAGCGCCAGCGGGAGCTTTCCCTGGGGCAGGCGCTGCTGGATGAGCTCGCCACGGCCGATTCTGCCGATACCGTTGCCGCTGTTTCTTCTAGTGACGCCACGTCTCTAGTGCTGCACTCCCCCGATGATCTGGTAGTTCCAGTGGCAGAGGCGCATGCGATGCGGGAGGCTTTGCCGAAACCGGATTGGGTGGCGTTGGAGGGCATGGATCACCTGCTTTTGCAAAGAGGATCCGGGCAGCGAGTGGGCGAATTCATCGCAGCATGGGAGAGCTTGCGCCTACAGTAGGGGCATGGCTGAAGAAAAACTGACTTTTATTCCGACCGCCGACCTGGTGGACATCATTGGTAGCGACGTGCGCAGCTGCGATACGCAGTTCCGCGACCTGGGCGGTGTGGTGGAGTTCTGCGGCAAGATCACCACGGTGAAGTGCTTCCAGGACAACGCGCTGCTGAAGAAGGTGCTGCAGGAGGATAACCCGGGTGGCGTGCTAGTGATCGACGGCGATGCGTCGATGCACACCGCACTGGTGGGCGACATCATTGCAGGCATGGGCAAGGATCACGGCTGGGCCGGAGTGGTGGTTAATGGGCCGATCCGCGATTCCAAGGTGATCGGCCAGATGGAGTTCGGCTGCAAGGCGCTGGGCACCAACCCGCGTAAGTCCACCAAGACCGGTGAGGGCGAGCGCGACGTGACGGTGAGCTTCGGCAGCGTGGACTTTGTCCCAGGCGAATACATTTACTGCGATTCGGACGGCATTATCGTTACCGACAAGGCTGTGCAGCCGGTATAAGCAGGGGATTTCATAACGGCGATGGGAGTGGGGTAACCTATCGCCGTTGCCTTTTTTACAGGGCTTCGGCGGACTGTGGCGCAGCTTGGTAGCGCACTACACTGGGGGTGTAGGGGTCGCAGGTTCAAATCCTGTCAGTCCGACCAATTTCATTATTCTGGGGGGCATGACCTCACCATCACCACAGAAAAAGAATAACTCTCCTTGGTGCAGGTATTGGGCTGGCACTGACCTACAAAGAATAACTAAGGCTTCTTTACATATGGCAGGCCTTCGATCACTTCGTCGTTATCAAAAATGACTGAGCGACCGCATCTAAGGCAACCCGTTGTGACGCTCGGTCCACGAGGTTGTTGACTTTGATTCCGGCAAGCAGCTCCTCGGCACTTCCAAGGGTGCTCCCCCGACGCCACCGGCAAAGCCCACACCGCCCTCACCCAAGCCCTCCGTCTATATCGACGCCCTCGCCGACGCGGTAATCCGAGGCGAGTACGCCAAGGTCGACAAGAAAGGAACTCTGACCTTCACATTTAGGGAGGACTCCCAAGTCTCATGTCGATGCTGACTGGTGAACAGAAGTGAGGTGGAGATGACGTCCGTGCCAATGTTCAATCAGCCAACGGTCATGACTGGCGATGATGAGAGTTCCTCGCCAGTCCCGTAGCGCGTTCTCGAGTGCATCCATCGATTCCAAATCAAGGTAGTTAGTTGGCTCATCAATGATCAACAAAGCTGGCTGTTTCGCTAGTGCGACTGCAAATTGAGCCCGGCGTTGATTCCCTGCAGACAAGTTCACGATGGGAGTGCTCCACATTGAAGGATGCAGAATTCCTTTTCCAGCCTCGCCGACGCCATCTTGCCACCTCTCCGAGTCAAATCCTGCAATTGAACCATCAGGAAGCGTCTGCGGCACCACGCCGACGGGATCATCACGGGTGAGGGTGCCACTGTTCATAGTCCCCTCGGGTGCGTTTCCTGTGGCGATCCAGTTAAGCAGGGTTGATTTACCCGCCCCGTTTTCTCCTGTCACGAGGAGGTGCTCGCCTCGCCCTAAATCGAACGTAACCGGCAAAAGCCGACCTGCCACTGTCGCATCTCTGAGCGAGACGGCCAAACCAGTTCCGGGGTCAATCTTGAGGGAGGGGAACGCCAGGTTGTAGTGGCGGGGTTTCCGTATCTCTCGCTCTGAAATGCGTTCCAGGCGGACGTCGTCACTTCGGGTTCTTTTTGCCGATGTGGCTGCTGCGCGATCGGTGAAGAACTTCTTCTCTTTGCGAGTTGCGGTTTCAACCCGAACCCCGCCACGGGCGATCTTCATGCTTTCGCGCCGATGCTCGTGTAGCTCGCGTTTCTCAGCTTGCTGTGCGGCGTGGATCTGTCGGTGTTTTGCACGGGCAGTCTTCTTCGCCAGCAGGTAGTGCGTGTAGTCCCCTGCGTTGCGGTACAAGCCCACGACCTTCTGTCCGTCCGCTTTGGCGAGTTCTTGCCAAACGGTGATGTCCATGTCGTAGATGGCAGTGGCGGTGTCGTTGATGAAAGATCTGTCGTGGCTCGTAGCGAGCACAGGGCCGTTCCAGTTCTTGACAACACCAGTGAGGAAATCGGCTGCTTCATGATCGAGATGATTGGTCGGCTCGTCTAGGATCAACACCTCAGGTCGCATCATCAGCAGGGTAGCCAGTTTCAGGCGTGCACGCTGACCTGGCGAAAGGGTCTGCATCATTCGATTGCTTCCCGACCCCATGAAATCTACGAGTCCCAGTCCTGCGAGTGTTTCATTCACTCGTGCATCCAACGACCACACATCAAGGGCGTTCAACCGGGCAAGAAGTTGGTCAAACTCCATTGCTAGATGAGTGTCTCCCGCTGCCATGGCTTCTGTGGCTTGGTCGAAGCGCGTGAGTAGCTCATTAAACGGTTTAAGCGCCGAGTCAAGGAATTGCGCAACGCTGCCGTCGAAAGACTCTGGATCGGGAACGTGCTGAGGAACAGGCCCAGAAACAATTCGGCCCGAATCAGGCGTCAACTCACCAGTGAGGACCCTTAACAGGGTGGATTTGCCGACCCCGTTCGGGCCAATCAAAAAGGCGCGTTCACCGTTTGGCACATGCAAACTCACACGGTCGAGAATGAGGCGGGAGCCGAATGAAAAAGAAATAGAATCGAGCAAAATTTCGGGCATAGTAATCTCCAATAGGAAGAAGTAACTTCAGTCACGTCTCAGCAGAGCTGAGTGGAGATCACATGTTCACCGGAATTACACGCTCCTCGGTTCGGGTAGGTCGTCAGTCGACGAATCCAGTCTAATTATACGCGATTATACGCGATTCGCTGAGACTCAAGCGGCTCCGTAATAGGGGCGAAACGCTGAATTGACCAGCTGCCTCCGTTTTGAACCAATCAGACGACCAAAACGCAGTTCGCACGCATTTGTATCCGTCGTGGCAAGAAAGTTTCGTACACGGTGCGTGAAGCACCGTCCGAGGCCAGTCCGATGTCGTCGGAAGCGAAAAGAATATCCACCATGAGCCGGATCGCGTCACGCGGTGTGTAGAACGCACCCGCGGCCTTGCCTTTTGTGTCGAAGGCCTTGTACATGACGTGCTCGAAGAGGTCACCCATCTGGGCATCCGGCAGCGCCTCCATGCTCATGTCGATGGTGGCGAAGTGTTTGACCACCGGCCACAGACGAGAAGCGCTATCGAGGGTCTTCATCTTCACCGCGAAATCGAAGGCATCCCACACATCGCGGACGGAGGCCGAGAACGCGCCGACGTAGTCCATCAGCGCCTCATATACGTGATCGTCGAGCTGGGCGATCCTCGTCAGGTCCAGGCGAGAAGAGTTATAGAAGGAAAGGCCAAAACGGGCCTGTACCTCCCAATCGATCATCTCGTCACTGAAGCCCTCCTCCTGGAGACTCCATACCAGGTCGAGAACTTCGTCTTTGGTCGGCGCGAGAATACACTCGAGACGACGCAGCACCGTCATCGGCAGAATATAGTCTCCGTAATCTTCAGGTTCGACGATGGAGCGCAGAAACTTGTCTGCTGTGTTCCAAACGGCGGACTGATTGAGTTCCGCTGTACTCATCCGGGCATGCCTCCTTGGGCCGAAAGTCTCAGTGCCCCTACGGTAAACGCACTGTCCAAAATCGTTCTCGAGACACGCACGCGCTGCCTCGCCTTCTAGTGCATCACCCCCGATAGACACCGTGCTGTCACCCTCGAACGAAATATCGAACAACTTCAATCTTTCAAGCTTTAAGAGCGACCTCCCATCCCAGCGTCAACCACTAGTTGACACCACCGTCAACCTATGGTTGACTAGCGGTCATGGATCCATTGACGAATATCCGACACACACTGCAAGCAGTCAGCCTCGCTGAACACGAATTGGAGGATGCCGTCACGCAAGCAAGAGATGCGGGACATTCATGGGCGGACATTGGGCAAGCGCTCAATGTTTCCCGCCAGGCAGCCTTCAAACGATTCGGTGCGGTGCGAAACCCCTTTACAGGAGAAACCATGGCCCCAGTATCAATCGACAATCTCCCCGAGATTTCAGACAAGCTCATTCGCCACATTTCCAAAGGCGAAGAGGCAGAAACCGTTGAAATGCTCGATCCGCACGTCCGTGCGGACCTCCCCTGGTCCGTCATCGTGGACGTGTGGACATCAATCCTGACCGACTTCGGCGAACTCCAGGAGATCACCGACCATGCGATCGTGCCCATCAAGGGAGACCGCAACGCGGCACCGGCGTCAGAAGCGCTCTCCACAAAAAGCACGGGCACTTCCGTCGTCGTCTCGACACTCAACCATGAAGCCGGCGAACTGATGTCTCGGATCGCCGTCAGCCGAGAGGGTACGGTCGTTGGAGTTCTTTTCTTGACGCCCGACGCCACGGACTACCCGTTCTAAGTCAGCTTCCGTAATGGTATCGACAAGCCGCGATGCGAATCTCTCCGTCCACTACCTTGTACACCAGGCGGTGCTCATCGGTGATCCGCCTGGACCAATAGCCAGAGAGACCGTGCTTGAGGGCTTCAGGCTTGCCGATACCCTCGTTTCCATTGCGGGCAATGTCTTTAATGAGCCGGTTGATTCTCTTCAGGGTGCGGCGATCCGCCGTCTGCCACCACAAGTAGTCCTCCCAGGCAGACTCATCCCAAACGAGAATCATTAGTCCTCAATGAGGTCGTGGTGGGCGCCGCGCCCCCGCTCCAGATTCTCGATGGAACCGAGGAGGCGGCGAGCGTTCTCGGGAGAGCGCAGAAGGTAAGCAGTTTCTCGCAGCGATTCGTACTCGGAGAGCGACACGATCACGACGTCCTCGTGTCCAGCCCGGGTAATAATGGCTTCTTCACGGTTGTCGACAACGTCACTGAGCACCTTCGCGTAGTTCGCGCGGGATTCGGTATAACTAAACGTTTTCACAGCACACCTCCTGTACAGGAAACTGTACGTCACATGTGAGGTGTCGTCAACGTCAGAAGTTCGGCAGACCAAACACTCTGCCGAACGCACCTTTACAGAGAACCAGCAGCCGCGCGCTCGGTCCCAGTAGCGCGGCGGTCCGTGAAATACCGGACCGTGTAATACGCTGCGGCCACCACGACGAAGGCCACGCCCAGGAAGGTGAAGGAGCCCTGCCATAGTGGATTATCGTGAGCCGTACTCTGGCCGAAGAAACCGAGCTTTCGGTTGGTCGCGTTGCTGACGAAGGGAAGGAAAACTACGGTCAGCAGGGCAACCAGCGCGAAGCCCAGCAACTGCTCGAAGAGCCAGCCCAGCACGCCGCTGACCTTGTTGGAGATCGTGTGAATGAGGTTGAGGCCGGCGTCCAAAAATACGACAAAGAGCGGCACCAAGAACACCCAGTGGTGGTACCAGCTAAACGGCGAGATAACGCAGGCGACAATTCCGCCGAGAGCCATGATCATCGAGTAGTTACCGCGGCGATAGCAGCCCAGGACCGCAATGCTGTACAGCGCCACGATGGCGATCACGCAGACGAGCCACAGTGCGGTGCTGTCGCAACCCAACCGGTGCAGCACCGCACCGAGGGACTGCGCGCCGGGGTTGTCCTTGCCGCCAATTCGCTGCGTTTCGAAAATTTTAGTTTCCCAGAAAGCCTTGGCATCGGGGACGAAGAGGAAACCGATGCCGATCGTCGCGAGAATCGTGATGGTCATGTAGACCATCGCGCGCCAACGCTTACCTAGTAGCAGCGGGAGGTAGAAGAAGACCGGGGTGAGCTTGATACCCGCGGCCAGACCGCTGAAGATACCGCCGCCCTTGTTGCCCGAACGTCGACGCAGGAAGTCCAGGGCGACTAGACCCATTATGAAGATGTTGATCTGGCCCCAGAAAAACGTGCCGAAGATCGGAGCCAAGTTGAACGATGCGACTAACGCTGCCAGAGACACCAAAACCAACCCAGGCGACCAGGCGTAACCGCGCTCGCGGAACACGCCGATGATCACCGCCAACAGCACTATCGCGGTGAGGGCCAGCCAGATACTCGCCGCGACCTCGAAGGACACCAGGGGAAGAACCTTGAAAATCGCGCCCGAGAACGGCGGGTAAGTAAATGGCAGCCCGCGGACGAAAGGCTGAGAATAGAGCTCCTGCCCATCGTTCAGGGCTACCGCAGCGTTGTAATAAACCTTAAAATCCGTCGGCCACTTGAAGAGGTTGGTAAACCAGGAGGCACGCACCTCCGGCAGGGTCAACCGATACACGGCCAACGCTGCAAGCAGCGCAAAAGCAGTGAACACGCCGAGTACGCCCGGCAGCTTCTTGGCACTGGTATCAGTTTTCACACGCTTACCTTAGAACGCAAAAAGCATTTTCCTGTTCAAGGCGTGCGGATGTTTGCAAAAAAGTCATGACAAACGTCATAGTGCATCGCGTGACGAAAACTATGTGAGCACTTAACCGCAGCTAACTAACGTAATGAGTGTGAACACGACACAACAGACACACGCCATCGAAGTAACCGGAATAAGCAAAACCTTCAATCCACGATCCAGCGCACCTGTACACGCTTTGAAGAACGTTAGCCTCACCATCCGCCCAGGAGAGATCGTCGCACTGCTGGGCACCAACGGCGCGGGAAAGACCACACTCGTGGACCTGATCCTAGGGCTGACCACCCCGACCGCCGGAACAGTTAAGGTCATGGGACACTCCCCCAAGCAAGCGATATATAACCAAAACATCAGCGCACTAATGCAGACCGGCGGCCTGCTCAACGAACTGACCGTGAAGGACACGGTGGAGATGATCGCCGCTGCCTTCCCGGAGCACCTGCCGATTGAAGAAGTAATCCAGCAAGCGAATCTGGAACCGATCTACAAGCGCCGCGTAGGCAAATGCTCCGGCGGCGAGCAACAACGCATCCGCTTCGCCCTGGCCATCCTCGGCAATCCGGACATCCTCATCCTCGACGAACCAACCGCGGGGATGGATGCCGGCGCGCGCCACCGCTTCTGGGACTCCATGAAGAACCAGGCCCAACAAGGGCGCACGATCATCTTCGCCACGCACTACCTGGAGGAAGCCGATAACTTCGCCCAGCGCATTGTGCTTATGAACAAGGGGAAGATCATTGCGGACGGCACCACCGACGAGCTACGAAACATGAGCTCCCACCGCGTGGTTAGCGCCGAATTCCCCAGTGGATTCCCGGATCTGTCGGGACTACCGGGCGTCACAAGTAGCGAAACAAACGGCCGTCGCCTGCGTATATCGACAGAAGACTCTGACGCGCTTGCCCGGTACCTGTTGACGGAGACGGACGCCCACAACCTCGACATCACCAGCCACAGCTTGGAGGACACGTTCCTCGCGCTGACGAACGAAACCCCGGAGGCCTAACCATGAGCACCACACTGAAATTCGCCGCCCACGAGCTGCTGCGCCTACGCCGGGACATGACCACCCTTTTCTTTAGCATCGGCCTACCGATTTTCTTCTACCTGATCTTCGGCGCACTGCAGGACTACGGCGATCAGGAAATGAACGGCGGTAACGTCTCTGCCTTCGTCATGTTGGGTATGGCCTTTTACGCGGGCGTGGTAGGCGCAGTTGGCGCGGCGGGATCTGCCGTAACCGATAGCCGCAGCGGATGGGGTAGGCAGCTGGCGCTGACACCCCTGCGTCCCTGGCAGCTCGCCTTCGCCACTACCTTAAGCATCACCGTGCGCGCAGTGCTGCCGATAGCGGCAGTGTTTGTTGTCGGAGGGCTGACGAAATCACACATGCAAGCTGACCAGTGGATACTGAGCTTCATCGCATGTGCACTGTGTGCCATTCCCTTCGGATTCTACGGCCTAGCATGGACATTGCTGATCCCCAAAGAAAATACAGTGGCCATCGCCACAGCCTCCATCGTGATTCTCGCCTTCGCGGGCAACGTATTCATGCCACTGAGCGGAACGCTGCTGCAGGTGGGACGTTTCACCCCCATGTACGGCGCGGTAACGCTGGTGCGCTGGCCGCTGGCAGAAGGCGCACAACTGCTCGATCAAGGGCTGCTGTTCGACCCGATGTGGTACGCCTGGGTTAGCATCGCAGTATGGACGGCGATCTTCGTAGGCTTTTGCCTGCTCATGACCAAGCGAGACAAGGGACGAAGCTAATGCGCCGGTTTGGCGGTTTCCAGCTGAGCACCGCCATCTTCGCCTCGATATGGCTGATATTCCTAGTGCCCATCGCTCTGCAGGTTTACACAGGGGAAGGATTCGCCACTACGGCGAAAGCCTGGATGACAATATGCCTGCTGGTTTTCGGCGCGTTCTACTTCTACGCCTTCGGCTCTCTGCGATACTTCCCCCGCGCCTGGGGAACACTAGCGCGGGCACTGCTGCGCTGGGGCATACTGCTAGCCATTGCGTTGGCCAGCGTGCCAGCGATGCAAACTGGCTCGGTGGCCTTTGCCCCCTACCTGGCCGCGATGTTGGGATTCACGGTGACACTGCGAAAGGCGCTGCCGATCGTGGTGGCGACAGGTGTACTCGGGATCGTCGCGGTGTGGATCTGGTCGCCGGACGACCTTACCTGGGCTGCATTCACCCTTTTCGTCATGCCGTTGTTACTCGTAGCTCTTGGGATTTTCAGCCAATACGACGAATCCCGCCACAAGCTGCGGCACGAGCTAGACCTGGCGCAGCAGCGGGAGGATATCGCAACGGACGTGCACGATCTGCTGGGTCACTCGCTGACGGTGATCAACCTAAAGTCCGAGGTCGCCAGACGGGCAATGGACAACAACCCCGAGCAGGCTAAGCAGGAACTCAAGGAAATCAGCGACCTCTCCCGCCTAGCCTTGGCGGAGGTGCGTTCGACGGTCACCCGAATGCGCACACCCACCTTCGCCGGCGAGCTGCAGGCGGCGCGCCGGGCTTTGGACACTAAGGGCGTCACCGCGCATCTACCCGAACTCCTGAAAGCACCGGGCGCGCACGACACAGTGTTTTCCTGGGGCCTGCGCGAGCTAACGACGAACGTGGTGCGGCACTCCGGGGCGAGCACGTGCTGGGTGAGCGTGACTGACGACAAGCTGCAGGTCACCGACGACGGCAGCGGATTTAACAGCGAGGCCACGCAGGGTACAGGCGGTCTGGCCGGCCTGCGTGAACGGGTCGAGAAAGCCGGTGGGAAGCTGATTGTGCGCCGCGAACGGGGCCTGAGTACCGTGCTGATTGCCATGGAAGACGACGACGAGCTGATCGACGACAGCGCAGTGGCCGAGGAGGCCGCCCGATGACGATTCGTGTACTACTTGCCGAGGATCAATCGTTGGTGCGCGGGGCACTGATCGCACTGCTGAATGCGGAGCCGGACATCGAAGTCGTTGCCGAATGTGCGACCGGGACTGAGGCCGTGGCTCTCGCGCAGGAGCAGCCCATCGACGTGGCTCTGCTGGACATCGAAATGCCCGGACTGAACGGCATCGATGCCGCAAAGGAGCTGGCCGGGAATCGGTGCCGCTGCCTGATCGTGACGACATTCGGCAAGGCCGGGTACGTGAAACGTGCCATGGAGGTTGGCGTGGACGGATTCATCGTTAAGGACACGCCTCCCGAGGAGCTCGCCGATGCTATCCGACGGGTCCATGCCGGCCTGCGCGTTATCGACCCGACGCTTGCCCAGGAAAGCTTATTGACGCCCGATAATCCCCTTAGTGAACGTGAGACCGAGGTGTGTCAGCAGCTTTTCGAGGGTAAGAGCTCCCCCTCCATCGCCAAGGCGCTGCACCTGTCGCCGGGAACAGTGCGCAATCACATTTCCAGCATTATGTCGAAGACAGGTGCGGGAAATCGCTACGAGGCGGCGCACCTGGCGAAAACTAATGGGTGGATTTAGCTCGTCCTGCAGACTAGCTGAATCCTTGTTAAATTCATGTGCGTTGTCTCACAGTAGACGCATGATCTTTTAACAAATAGCTCCCCAGTTAGGAAAGCATGAAGACACCCCTCACCTGGCGCAAGGCCACTGCCGCAGCCGTGGCCGCCATCGTTTCTATCGGCTCCGCTGGCACCGCAGTTGCCGCCACCAACTCCAGCATCGGTTCTTCCGTCGCCGGCTCCTCTTTTAATCTCACCATCGGTTCATCCGTAACAGGTTCCTCAAAGCCTCAGCCGGAAGAGCAGCAGGGCTTCGACCTGCAGTCGCACCGTGGCGGTCGCGGCGAGTACACCGAGGAATCCCGCAAGGCTTTTGAAGAATCTTTAAAGATGGGAGTATCCACCCTCGAGCTGGACATCGTATTGGCCGAGGACGGAACCCCGGTTGTATGGCACGATCCGGAAATCCAGGCCGACAAGTGCACCGATACCAAGCCAGCCACCGAGAACGACCCGGAGTTCCCCTACGTGGGTAAGCTCGTCCACGAACTGAACTGGAACCAGCTGCAGACCCTGAACTGCAACAAGGTGCTGAAGGGATTCCCCGAGGCTAAGGCCGAGAAGTCGAACAAGCTGCTGCAGCTGCAGGACGTCTTCGATATTGCTGCCACCGATCCGCAGATGCGCTTCAACATCGAGACCAAGATCGAGGCCGAGGACCGCGAGAAGTCTGCCACACCGCAGGAGTTTGTCGACGCGATCCTGCCGGTCGTCCGCCACAACAAGGCAACCTCTCGCACCACCATCCAGTCTTTCGACTGGCGCTCCTTGCCACTTGTGCGCAAGGCTCAGCCGGACATCTCTCTCGCTCTTCTTTATGACGCCACCACGTGGAAATCCGGCTCCAAGTGGATCGGTGACGTTGACTACGACAAGCTCGGTGGCGATGTGAACAAGGCCGCTAAGCAGTTGGGCGCGGAAATCCTATCCCCGGACTACAAGCTGGTCACCCCTGAGAACGTGGCTTCCGCCCATGCTGCGGGGCTGCAGGTTCTGCCGTGGACCGTGAACGAGGAATCCGACATGCAGGCCATGGTCGACGCTAAGGTGGACGGCCTCATTACCGATTACCCGACCCGCGGCCTAGACGTTGTAAAGAAGAACAAGCTCCAGGTTCTCTAAGCGAGCTTTAGCTCCCTGTAGCGGTTTACTGCTGCCAGGATCTCCGCCCCACGTGGGCGGCTCAAATGCCCGGGGTGATCACGCCCGGGCACCAAAACGGCCAGACCATCCTCGGTGATGCGTCGCTCCAACCTCGCGACCAGCTCCACCAGCGGGGTCTGGCCGTCGGCGTTTTTCGATAGCCAAGCCAGCGCCGCAGCAATCGCGGCGGTCTGCGAGGGTGCAACGAGTTGGCCAACGGCTGCTAGATCGATTTCCGAGCGATCCACGCTAATGGTGGATAGCCCCCGTGGCTTGGGAGGCTTTCGCGACTTCAAGGCGCCGCGAGCCAAGATGCGGCTAGCGGTGATGTGCTGGAACCCTTCTTGTTCTGACAGCTCCTCCTCCCCCGCGAGTTCGTGGGCACGGGCGGTGACATCGCTGGGACGGTAGGCATCCATTGCAATGACGGTATCGGCCAGTTGCAGATAAGCACCCGAGCCGCCGGCGATCAGCACGGTGGAGACCGAGGTGGCGTCGTATAAAGAGCGAACGCGCTGCACAAACGGGGTGATGGGCTCTTTATCATTCGGCACGAGGCGCTGCATCAGGCGGTCTCTGATCATGAAGTTGGTGGCCGAAGTGTCCTCGTCGATAAGCAGCGATGATGTCCCCGAGGCATGCGCTTCGACGACATTGGCTGCCTGCGATGTGGAACCCGAGGCGTTGGTGGTGCTGAAGCGGCGCGTATCGGCGCCGGTGGGCAAGTTGGTGATGAACGGCGAAATGTCGGCGCCGGTGATAGGACGGCCGTCCTCGGCACGGACGCTGGCGACGTCGGCGCGGGAGATAACCCACTCACGACCATCGCCGGCGATGTGGGGATAGACGCCGCGTTCCAGAGCGCGGAGCAGAGTGGACTTGCCGTGATAGCCCCCGCCAACGATAACGGTCAGCCCCTCCGGGATGCCCATGCCGGTGACTGTGCGACCACTAGGGAGTTCGAAGGTTTGGGTGAGCGATTCAGGCGACTGGAAGGCTGTGGCCTGGGCTGTGGCGAGAGGACGATCACTATCGCCTGCGGCGCGCGGAAGGATGGCGCCGTTGCCGACAAAAGCAACGAGCTTGCGAGGTTTCAGCTGGGCACGCAGAGCCTCTTGGTCACGCAGAAGAGCCACGTGGTCTGCGAGCGCTGCGGCGTCGGCAGGAGCGAAACGGTCAAAGCGCAAACAAACATCTGCAAGGGCAGGCAGATCGTCGGCCAGGAGATGCGCGGCTTGGCGGCCGAGAATACGGCGCCCCTTGGCGGGCAGCCCTACCAGCAGGCGGGCCTCTACACGATCAGGGGTGACAAGCACGTGGGTACGTTCGACAACCTGCTGACCGATGTCGCCGATGTGGACGTTCTTCGGGCGGTTGCGCTCTGTCTGGATTCGGCGGGCCAGGAAATCGGCGACTGCTACCCTGCCGGTGGCATCACTAACGAGGTGCGCGGGAATATGCGCGGCGCTCATCGGCAGAATGAGGCGCACCTTGGAGGGGCTGGCATAGGGATCGGACTGAACGTGGTCGATGGAAACTGTCAGGCCGGGTTCGCTATAGGCCCCCGCGAGTTTTTTATATGCTCCGTACCCCGCGCTATCGAGGTTCTTGGTGCGCGAAATCAGCTCCTCCAGGGTTCCTTGTGCAGTGTTTCTTGACATGCGCTCAAGCGTAGGCGAACTGCTCAGAGAAAAAATTTTAAAAAATTGTTTTGAGGGTGTAACACTTAGGCGTGGGAATCGTTTGTATTGGTGAAGGCGCTAAACAAACCCACATAAACCCTTAGCGTCAGTCACTACACACAGAAAGGATCACTCCCATGATTGAACTCGTTGCAACCTTCTTCCAGAACCTCGTCCAGGTAATCGGCGGCGCTATCGCTGGCCTGGTCGGCCTGATCACCGGCAAGTAGGAATCCCCCTTCTTCTGAGGTTTCTCACTGGTCCCCGTCCACCTCGTGTGGGCGGGGATTTCTTTATAGGATCGTTTTCATGTTGGCCTTCCTCGCAGAGAATCCACTCATCGCCCTCGTCATTATCCTCGCCCTCGGCTTCGCTATCGGCAAGATTCGCTTGGGCGGAATGTCGCTGGGCACAGCGGCAATTCTTTTCGTCGCCATCATCTTCTCCACCCTGGATCCCAACATCCAGCTTCCCCCGCTGCTGTTCCAATTCGGTTTGGCGATCTTCGTCTACGCCATCGGACTAACGGCTGGCCATGCCTTCTTTGCCGATTTCCGCCGTCGCGGATGGCGCATGCTCCTCTTTGTGGTCGTACTCCTCGTCGGCCTCATGGGCATGACGTGGCTACTGGTGCCGCTGTTTGGTGTGGAGGCCGCCACCGCGACCGGTTCCTTCGCTGCTGCACTGACTTCGACCCCTGGTATGGCGGCTGTCGTGGATATGTTGGAGGGCACCAACCCGGAGTTGGCTGCTCACCCAGTTGTCGGTTACTCCCTGGCCTATCCCGGTGGCGTGCTGGGAGCCATCGCAGTTGCAGCCATCGGTACGAAGCTTCTCAAAGTTAACCACCGACAGGACGCTATCGACGAGGACGTTCTGCATGCTCCACTGGAGCACCGTGGCATCCGCCTGCGAGACGGCATTACGGGCTGCGTACGTGACCTGCGCACCATCGCTGACACAAAGATCATCGTCACCCGTCTGGTGCGACCACACCACGCCACTGAGGATGTACAGGAAAAGGACCACAAGCTGGCCTACCCGGATGCCGAGGTCTTCCCTGGCATGATCGTCGTGATTACGGGCACGCCCGACTCCCTGGATAAAGCCACTGCTGCACTCGGCGAAGAGGTCGATATCGACATCGACAGCTCCTACATCGGCTACCGCCGCATTACCCTTTCAAACCCCAACATCGCCGGGCGCAGCATCAAAGACATTGATCCGATCAGCCATGGCTTCATCATCGCCCGCATTCGTCGCGGCGACGAAGACCTGGTTCCGGGCCCAGACGATGTACTGCATTACTCCGACCGCGTCCGTGTGGTCACTCCTAAGCACCGCATCGACGAGGTTTCTCAGCTCTTGGGCGATTCCGAACGCTCCCTCGCAGATGTCAATTTGCTGCCGTTTACTCTCGGCCTAGCCATCGGTTTGCTTATCGGCGCGATCCCCATCCCCCTGCCCGGAGGCGCCACACTCAATCTGGGCTTCGGCGGTGGCCCCATTGTCATGGGTCTCGTGTTCGGCGCGCTTGCCCGCACCGGCCCCATCGGTTGGCAGATCCCTTATCACGCGAACAAGGCCCTCAGCAGCCTCGGACTGGCCATCTTCCTGGCAGGTGTTGGCACCATCGCTGGCACGGGCTTCCGCGACGCGCTGACGGATATCACGTCGCTCAGCTACATTGCGCTGGGCTTTATCATCACAGTCGTCTCGGCGCTTGTCTGTGGCCTGGGCGGTATGTGGCTGCTGCGCCTCAAATGGGATGAAGCGATGGGCATGGCTGCGGGCGTCTCTACCAACCCCGCAGTGATTAGCTACCTCAACGATCAATCGGGCACAGAGCTACCCATGCGCGGCTATGCCACGGTGTACCCAGCAGCGATGATCGGCAAGATCATCGGCTGCCAGGTGCTACTACTGATGCTGCTCTAATAGCACCCGGTCTTAGAGGTCCAGGGCAGCTGCGCGCTGCGGCAGAACCCGCGGACGCACTCCTGCGATCTCCTCAACAATGCGGATCACCTGGTTGGAGTAGCCGAACTCGTTGTCGTACCAGACGTACAGCACCAGGTGGTTACCGTTAGCGATGGTGGCCAGTCCGTCGACGATGCCGGCGTGGGTGGTGCCAACGAAGTCGGTGGACACAACCTCCGGGGACTTGATGAAGTCGATCTGCTGACGCAGCGTCGAGTGCAGGGACACGCGACGCAAGAAGTTATTTACCTCGTCGGCCTCAACTTCCTTGTCCAGGGTCAGGTTCAGCACAGCCATGGAAACGTCCGGGGTGGGAACGCGGATGGCGTTGCCCGTTAGCTTGCCGGCGAACTCCGGTAGAGCCTTTGCCACGGCCTTCGCTGCACCGGTGGCGGTGAGCACCATGTTCAGACCTGCAGCGCGGCCACGGCGATCGCCCTTGTGGAAGTTATCGATGAGGTTCTGGTCGTTAGTGAAGGAGTGAACGGTCTCGACGTGACCGTGCTGCACACCGTAGCGATCGTTGATGACCTTCAGCACTGGCGTGATGCCATTGGTGGTGCAGGACGCCGCAGACAGGATGCGATCATCCTCAGTGATGTCACCGTGGTTGATGCCATAAACGATGTTCTTGATGTCACCCTTGCCCGGGGCAGTCAGCAGAACCTTGGATACGCCCTTGGACTCGAGGTGCTGGGACAGACCGTCGCGGTCGCGCCACACGCCGGTGTTGTCCACCACGATCGCATCGTTAATGCCGTAGCTGGTGTAGTCGATCTCCGCGGGGTTGTTGGCGTAGATGATCTTGATCGGGGTGCCGTTTGCCCAGATCGTGTTGTTCTCTTCATCCGTGGTGATGGTGCCGTCGAAGGCACCGTGAACGGAGTCACGGCGCAGCAGGGAGGCACGCTTGATCAGGTCGCCCTCGCCCTTGGAACGGACGACGACCGCGCGCAGGCGGGCGCCACCGTAGGTTGCCTCGCGGGAAACCAGGATGCGGGCCAGCAGGCGACCAATACGGCCAAAACCGTAGAGGACGACGTCGCGGGGCTCGACCTGCTCCGGGCCACCGATGACCTCTGCCAGCTCACGCTCCAGGTACTCGCGCAGGGTCAAACCCTCCGAGTTCTTGTTGTAGCGGCTAGCCAGGGATCCGATGTCGATGGAGGCGGTGCCCAAGTCCATTTCCACCAGTTCACGCAGTACCGGCAGGGTCTGCTCCAGCGGCAGTTCCTTCTCCACCACGCGGCGGGCATAGCGGTGAGACTTAATGATGTCGATATCAGTGACGTTCACCAGCAGGCGGCCAAAGATCGAAGTCACGACGTTCTTGTCGCGGTGCAGGCGGCTGATCAGCGGTAGCATTTCCTGAGCCAAAGCTAGGCGTTCATTCCAGTCGCTGTGCAGATCGCTGGTGGTCGGTGCGTTGTCGGTCATCTATACCTCACTACCTCACTGGAGAGGATCGTTTTAGAAAACATCGGGGGTCACCCGCTTACCCCCTAGAGTCTAGTGTCCTCCTCCCCTACACCCATTATTTCGGGGGCTTATAGGGGTAGACGTTTATTCTGGGAGTATGACTAATTCTTCTGCAACGAGCAATCCTCAGCCCAGCGATGTAGACATCGCCCAAGCTCACACCCTGGAGCCCATCACCACAATCGCAGAACGCGCCGGCATCCCGGAAGCAGCTTTGATCCCCTACGGTCGCACAAAAGCCAAGATCGATGTTCCCGCGTTGAAGGCGGAGCGTGAGGGCGTCAATAAAAAGGGCAAGCTCGTACTCGTGACGGCAATGAGCCCAACACCCGCCGGCGAGGGCAAGTCCACCGTGTTGATCGGCCTGGCCGATGCCGTACGAGCAGCGGGGCGCCAGACGATGGTGGCGATCCGCGAGCCCTCCCAGGGACCAGTCATGGGTATCAAGGGCGGTGCAGCGGGCGGCGGCTATGCGCAGATCGTGCCGATGGAGGACATCAACCTGCACTTCACCGGTGATATGCACGCCATCACCGCAGCGACGAACACCCTAGCTGCAATGGTGGACAACCACGTGCAGCACGGCAACGCGCTAGGCATTGACCCGCGACGGGTGACCTGGCGACGCTGCCTGGACGTTAATGACCGCTCGCTGCGCCACGTCGTCACGGGGCTGGGCGGGCCAGGCCAGGGCACCCCGCGCGAGGGCGGGTTCGACATCACGGCAGCCAGCGAGATCATGGCGATCCTGTGCCTGGCCACCGACCTGAATGATTTGAAGAAACGCATCGGACGCATCGTGGTGGGTCAAACCTACGACCGCAAGCCCGTGACGGCGGGTGATCTGAAGTGCGCAGGTGCGATCACTGCCCTGTTGCGCGACGCGATCAACCCGAACCTGGTGCAGACACTAGGTGGCACGCCGGCGCTGGTGCACGGCGGGCCTTTTGCGAATATCGCGCATGGATGTAACTCGCTGATCGCAACGACGACGGCGCTGGATCTGTCGGAGGTCGTGCTTACCGAAGCTGGCTTCGGCAGCGACCTGGGTGCGGAGAAGTTCTTCGATATCAAGGCTCGCGCCGGTGGCCTCGATGTCGCCGCGACCGTGGTCGTGGCCACTATTCGTTCGCTAAAGCACAACGGCGATTCAGTACTGAAGGCTGGACTGTCCAACCTGGAGCGCCACGTCAGCAATATCCGCAAGTTCGGCGTGGAGCCGGTGGTGGCGCTGAACCTATTTAGTACCGACAGCGCTACGGATCGCCAGCAGATCGCCGAGTGGGGCGAGCAGTTCGGCGTGCGTGTCGTCGAGTGCAATGTGTGGGCCGAGGGCGGTGCCGGTGCAGCGGATCTAGCCTCTGCCGTGTTGAAGGTCGTCGATGGCGCCTCTGGTGATGACGCCCCTAGCTCCAGCCACCAGATTTATCAGCCAGTCGATGGCGTGGAAGCCACCTTGCGCACGATTGCCACGGAGATCTACGGCGCAGCGGACGTCCAGTTCGGACCGAAGGCCTTGAAGGATTTGGCGTTCTTGAAGGAGAACGGCTGGGACAAGTTGCCAGTGTGCGTGTCAAAGACTCAATACTCCTTCAGTGACGACCCCAGCGCACTTGGCGCGCCCAGTGGACACACGCTGCACGTCCGCGAGCTGGTGCCACGCATCGGCGCAGGCTTCGTGGTGGCCATGACCGGTGACGTAATGACACTGCCTGGTTTGCCGAAGAAGCCCGCGGCTGAGCGCATTGACGTGGACGAGAGTGGAGTCATTTCGGGCTTGTTCTAACGCGCATTGACGTAGGCTTTCTTTCGTGCAAGAAACTCAAGTTCTCACGAAGAAGCCTCCACGTCCTGTTTTCGACCGAGGCCCCCGCCCCTATATGCGCGGTCGCCTGCACACCGCTGCCGCGTGGTATTTCGGCGGCATGGGAACCGCGCTGACCATCGTTGCGGCCTCCAAGTTTCACCTGTCCTGGATGACCATGGCCACGGCGCTGTACGCCCTGTGCCTGGCCGGGATGCTTACGGTCAGTGCGCTGTACCACCGAGTGCCGTGGCGCTCCGAGGGCGCGGTGAACAGCTGGCGGCGTGCTGACCATGCCATGATCGCGGTCTTCATCGCCGGCACTTACGGGCCAGTGACGGTCGGCGCTTTTGGCGCGCGATGGTTCACCGGCTGGGGTTGGTTTAACACCGGCGGGCTGTGGATCTTGGCCGTGTGCTGGCTGGCCGCCGCCGCGGCAGTAGTACTGAATCTGGTGTGGATTGATCACCCGCGGTGGTTGGATGCCACCACGTACCTCACGCTCGGTTGGCTGGCTGCCATCGGCGCCGTTGGCTACTACCAGCAGTTGGGGCTGGCTGTAAGCCTGCTGATGCTGGCCGGTGGAATCGTCTACTCCGTTGGCGCAGTCATCTACGCCAAACAGTGGCCGAACCCCTCCCCGCGCTGGTTTGGATTCCACGAGGTGTTCCACGCCGCCACAATCTTGGCGGCGCTGCTGCACCACATCGCAATCTGGATCCTGGTGCTGCGCTAACGCGGGACTGCGTGCGCTGTGCTACTTCTTACGCTTCTTCTCGCGCACACGCACCGCAATACGCACCGGCGAACCTTCAAAGCCGAAGGCCTCGCGCAACTTGCGCTCCAGGAAGCGGCGGTAGCCGTGCTCCAGGAAGCCGGTGGTGAACAGCACAATCACCGGCGGCTTGGTGGAAGCCTGGGTGGCAAACAGCACGCGCGGCAGGCGTCCGCCACGCATCGGCGGCGGGGTCTCCGCAATCACGGCACGAAGCCAGGTGTTCAACTGGCCGGTGGAAATACGCTGATCCCAGCTCTCTAGAGCCTCAATCATCGCCGGCTCCAACTTCTGGAGTGCACGGCCGGTCTTCGCGGAGATATTCACGCGACGCGCCCACGGGACGTGGGATAGCTGCAGCTCAATTTCGCGCTCCAGCAACTCGCGGCGGTCCTCATCCACCAGATCCCACTTGTTATAAGCCACCACCAGGGCACGGCCCGAATCGAGGATCATGCGAAGTACGCGCTGATCCTGTTCGGCAATGGGCTCGCTGGCGTCCACAAGAAAGACAGCGACCTCCGCCGCATCAATGGCGGAACGAGTGCGCAAGGAGGCGTAGAACTCATGGCCGCGTGCCTGCTTCGTCTTCTTACGGATTCCGGCGGTGTCGACGAATTTCCAGGTCTTTTCCTCCAACTCAACGATGGAGTCAACTGGATCGACGGTGGTGCCGGCAACATTGTTGACGACGGAGCGTTCCTCGCCCGTGATCTTGTTCAGCAGTGAGGACTTGCCCACGTTCGGGCGGCCGACCAGTGCAACGCGACGCGGCCCGGAGACAATCGACAGTTCGCGGGGGTGCTCCGGGAAAGAGCTATGAACCTGATCCAGAACGTCGGCAGCACCCTTGCCGTGCTGTGCAGACACCGGGTACGGGTTATCCAGACCGAGTGCCCAGAACTCAGCGACATCGCCCAGCTGTGCGTCGGCATCGCACTTGTTGGCGACCACGATCACCGGCACTTCGCTGCGCTGCAGCTTGCGGGCAATAACCTCGTCGGTAGAGGTGATGCCGACCTTCGTGTCAACCACGAAAACAATCACGTCGGCGGTCTCCATAGCAGTCTCCGCCTGGCGGGCAATTGCGGCGTGGATGCCTTTGGCATCGGGATCCCAACCACCCGTGTCCTGTACCCAGAAACGGCGGCCAGACCACTCACCCAAGTAGGAAATACGGTCGCGGGTCACGCCCGGGAAGTCCTCCACCACAGCCTCGCGACGACCGATAAATCGGTTCACCAGCGTGGACTTGCCCACGTTCGGGCGACCCACAATGGCGACGGTGCACAGTGCCTCTTGCTCTGCTTCCTCGTCGCCCAGCACGCCGAAGGCTTCCTCCAAGGCCTCCCAATCCTCGTCGGATTCCGGCAAATCGCCGCCGCCTTCAAGGGTGAAATCCTCCGGGCCGGTAATGAAGAACTCATCCGGCCCGGCCTCGTTGCCCTCGTCGAATTCGTCATCGTCGTATTCGGAGAACTCGGCAGCGGTGAAGTCGGACTCCCCCAGCACTTCGCCGTCTGCAGTACGGAAGATCAGCTCCGAAGGCGACTCGGTGGAATCCGGACGAGCGCTGGCGAGTACCAGCGTTGCCAGCTTTTCCAGCACCTCGTCGATGTCCATGTCGCCCGTGTCCACAATCACTGCATCCTCGGCGGGGCGCAGCGGAGAAGTCTCGCGGGAGGAATCGGCTTCATCACGCCGCTGCACATCCGCGAGTACCGCGTCGTAATCCACGTCTCGGCCAGCGGCTTGGTCTTGATCGTAACGACGCTGAGCTCGAACCTCTGCGGAGGCGGTCATAAAGATCTTCACTGGGGCGTCGCTAAGCACCACCGTGCCGATGTCGCGCCCCTCGACCACACAGCGCCCAGCAGCGAAAGCCAAAGAGCGCTGCAAAGCGACAAGGTTTTCGCGGACCTCTGGGATGGCTGCGACGGCCGATACGTGGGCGGTCACCTCGGGGCCACGGATCTCCCCGGACACGTCCATGCCGTCTAGCAGCACCTCTGTAGACGTGGGATCTTCGTTGATCTCCAATGGCAGATCTGCCGTGGCGGCGATGATGTCCGGACGCGAGTTGTCTGCGGAAGGGTCGATGCCCTGGCGCAGTACGTGCAGGGTAGCTACGCGGTACATCGCTCCGGTATCCAGGTATTTCGCGTCAGCGGCGGTGGCCAAGCGACGGCACACGGTGGATTTGCCGGTGCCACTAGGGCCGTCCACGGCGACAATCAGGC
Organism: Corynebacterium sp. TUM25020; assembly: GCF_056388495.1. Lineage (NCBI taxonomy): Bacteria > Bacillati > Actinomycetota > Actinomycetes > Mycobacteriales > Corynebacteriaceae > Corynebacterium > Corynebacterium sp. TUM25020. Next base: position 638,634 of record NZ_JBWJFG010000001.1, read on the forward strand.
CACCGTCTTCAATGTTTTTAACGCGGGCGAGCTGGTCTAGTGCGGAGCCGGGCTCAAAATATGGTGCATTCGTCATGGCTAAAAGGTCGTTCCCTAACTGATTTTGTGATTGTGTCGGCTGTAAAGCGTTTTTAGGGCGCTTACAGCCCGACCTTCTTGTACAAGCTCTGCAGTTCTGCCTGGTTCAGTGCGCGGATCGTGCCCGGCTTCTGTTCCCCTAGCTGCACGGTGTGAATCTTTGTGCGTACCAGGGCCTGGACTGGGAAACCGGCCTCCTTCAGCATGCGGCGGACGATGTGCTTGCGACCTTCGTGCAGCTCTACCTTGATTAGCGACTTGCCCTGCCACACGTCCACGATCTGCACGTTGTCGGCACGCGCAGTGCCGTCGTCCAGCTCCACGCCGTCTTTTAGCTCGCGGATCAACTTGCGGCTGGCCTCGCCCAGTACGGTGGCCATGTAGGTCTTTTTCACTTCGTACTTGGGGTGCATCAGACGGTTGGCCAATTCGCCGTCGTTGGTGAGCAACAGCAGTCCCTCCGTTGCCGCATCCAGGCGCCCAACGTGGAACAGGCCTTGGCCTTCCTTCAGTCGGGTACCCACTAGGTCTCCCACGCACGGACGCCCCAGCTCGTCACTCATTGTGGAGTGCACACCGCGCGGCTTATTGAGTACGAAGTAGACCATTTCCTCATTGACCTGCACGCGCTCGCCATCTACGCGGACAATGTCCACGCTCGGGTCGATGCGAGTGCCCATCTTCACCACGACTTCGCCGTTGACTTCGACTCGGCCTGCGGCGATGAGCTTCTCACTCATCCGGCGGCTGGCTACACCAGCGGAAGCCAGCACTTTTTGCAAGCGCACCTGCGCCTTCTCCGAGTCGGGCTTATTCAGGGCTGCGGCTGCCTCTTGCTCAGTCACGTGCTGACGTTTAGCGGGCTTGGCCTGCGATAGATAGATGTCTGTCGGAGCGGTCTCCGGTGTGCCGTCTCGGCGAGCGGGTGTGTCCACGGTGTTTCTAGCCCTTCGAACTAAAAAGAAAATCTTGAATTATCCAGCAGAATTCTACCCTTTCCCCCACTTAACTGTCGATATTGTCCAAGCTGTCGATGCTATCGACCTCCGGCAGCAGCGGCGCCAGATCCGGAAGCTGCTCCAGCGACTCGATGCCGATCTGCTCAAGGAAGAGCTCGGTGGTGGAGTAAAGATGCGCTCCGCCCTGTTCCCCTGTCTCGGCGATCAGCCCGCGCAAAGAGAGCGTACGCATCACACCGTCGCAGTTCACGCCACGCACAGCCGCAACCTGACTACGCGTTACGGGCTGCCGATAGGCCACCACCGCCAGGGTCTCCAAAGCTGCGCGGCTTAGCCTCTGCTGCGTGCCGTCCAACAGCTTGGCCTCCACCACTTCCGAGTTGGAGCGCCGGGTGTACAGCCGAAAGGCTCCTTCGTGTTCGCGCAGTTCAAAACCGTTGCCGCGTGCGTCGTATTCCGCCGCAATCTCATGCAAAATTTGCGCCACCTCCGCTTCTGGCACCGCGTGCTCCTCGTTGGAAAGTACGCGGGCGAGCTCTGTGGGCGTCACTGCCTCATCGCTTACAAGAAGTAGCGATTCAACACGGCTGCGCAGCACCGAGACCTGCGGCAGCGGCGCGGGGTTGGGGTTCAAGTCGCTCATGGTGTGTGCCTTTCGTGCCTTTCTTTATGACGCCTACTCCCAGTTGCTGGCCGCCACCACAGCCGGATCGACATCCAGCCCGGTCCAGGCCACCGACATCTCCTGCAGCGCCTCGGGCTGCTCGATACCAATGGCGCGTGCCTTGTACAGCTCCAACAGTGCCAGGAAACGCCCGACGACGATCATGTTCAACTCTGCATCGGCGATCAACGCGTTAAACGTTACCCACGTGTTCTCTCCGGCAACCTTTAGCGTGTTGAGGATCCGGCCGGCTTGTTCGGGGACGGACACTGCGACCTGGTGAATGTGGCCGGTATCTACATGATCGGGGCGGGGGCGGAACACGGCAGCGGCCAACTCGGCGAACTCATCTGCGGTTTTGCCGATCTTCACCTCCGGCAGCAGGTTCGCATGGTGTTCCTCCAATGAGAGGCTGGCCGGGTACGCCCTAGCGGCATCTCGCTGCCACTCGGCGAAAAGGCTCGCCACCTGCTTATACGCGCGGTATTGCAGCAGACGGGCAAACAGAAGGTCGCGAGTTTCTAGCAGCGCGAGGTCTTCCTCACTTTCCACCTCACCGCGTGGAACCAGGCGGGCGGCTTTCAAGTCCAGCAACGTAGAGGCGACGACGAGGAATTCCGTGACTTCGTCCAAGTCCTCCGCGCTAGAACTGAGGTTTTTTGTGTAGGCAATGAACTCGTCGGTGACCTGCGCCAAGGCCACTTCGGTGATGTCCAGCTTGTGGGAGTGGATCAGCTGCAGCAATAGGTCAAAAGGCCCGTCGAAGTTAGCCAGGGCCACTCGGAAGCCGGTGATCTCAGGCTGTTCCGGCTGCTCGGACTGCTCTGGGGGCTCCGGCAGATTAGATTTGCTGAGCGACGCGCTCAATGACTTCCTTTGCCAGGTTCGAATACTGTACAGCGCCGGAGGAGCTCGGTGCCCACGTGTTGATCGGTTCGCCTGCCACGGAAGTTTCCGGGAAGCGCACGGTGCGGGTAATCACGGAGTCGAAGACCTTATCCCCGAATGCCTCCACCAGCCGCTCCATCACCTCGCGAGCGTGCAGAGTGCGGCGGTCGAACATAGTCACCAGGATGCCCAGAACTTCCAGCTTGAAGTTCAAGCGGTCACGGACTTTGTCCACCGTATCCATCAAAAGCGCCAAGCCACGCAGCGAGAAGTACTCGGACTCCACGGGAATGATCACGGAGTCCGCGCAACTCAGTGCGTTTACCGTCAGCAGGCCGAGGGAGGGCTGGCAGTCGACGATGATGAAGTCGTAGTCACGCATGACGGGACGTAGCGCACGGGCCAGTGCTTGTTCGCGTCCGACCTCGTTGACCAATTGGATCTCTGCAGCCGACAGGTCAATATTCGCCGGCACGACATCCAGACCGTCGACGGGGCTGGAATGGATGGCGTCAAAAATCGAAGTAGAAGAATCGACCAGAAGGTTGTAGACGGTCACGTCCAGCTCGTCGTGGCTGATTCCCAATCCGGCCGACAGCGCACCCTGCGGATCCAGGTCCACCAGCAGAACTTTACGGCCGAAGGCAGCCAACGAGGCACCAATGTTGATCGTCGAGGTGGTCTTGCCCACTCCGCCCTTTTGGTTGCACATCGCGATGATGGAGGCCGGGCCGTGGCGATCCAGCGGTTCCGGATCCGGCAGCTCCTTGATCGGTCGGCCTGTGAGGCCGATGCGCTGATCGGGCTTATCAAACAACGCATCCGCGTGTGACTGTGAACGTGACATCAGCTATCCCGTCAAGCCCTTTCCCTTGATTGTTCTATTCAACCGATAATTACACCCTAGAGATTATCAGGCGCACTAGGTACGGGGGTGGGATGAGGCCCAAATTTCCCTCAAGTGCTCAGGGCTGACCTTGGTATAGATCTGTGTCGTCGCCACACTTGCATGGCCCAAGAGTTCCTGCACCACGCGAATATCCGCGCCGCCTTCCAACAGGTGGGTGGCGAAGCTGTGCCGCAGACTGTGCGGCGAGACATGCTGCAGCCCCGCCGCATCCGCTGCCTGCGCGACGATTTTGAAGCCCGACTGCCTACCCAACCGCGCCCCGCGGTTGTTGAGGAACAGCGCCGGGCTGCCCTTCTTGTTCAGACTTGGACGCGCGCGCACAAGGTAGCGTTCCACAGCCTGCAGCGCGGGGCGCCCCAGAGGAACGATGCGCTCTTTGCCGCCCTTGCCGCGAACCAGCAACATGCGTTGCTCCCGGTCGAGATCGTCGACGTCGAGATCCAGCAGTTCCGTGATGCGCGCCCCGGTCGAGTAAAGCATCTCTAGGAGCGCACGGTCGCGGATATTTATTTGCGACGCCCCGTCCCCCGCCGGCACAGCGTTCAGTAGAGCTTCTACCTGTGCGAGGCTTAGCGCCTTGGGAATAGAGCTGCCCTGGGAAGGCATGGGCACGTCCGCTGCCACATCAAAGGGTAGGCGCCCGTCGGCATGGGCGAAAGAATGCAACCCGCGGATTGCCGCCAGCGCGCGAGCAGCCGAAGATGCCGCCAGGTTGAGATCTTTACGCAGAAAGACGAGGTGATCTTCGATATCTGTGGCTGTCACATCTCCCAGTGCCTTGGCATCCAGCCATTCCAGGTAGCGATCCAGGTCGCGTTGGTAATTCGACAGTGTATGTACGGATACGTCCCGTTCGGTCTTTAGATGCCGGATATAGGCTCTGCCGAGTTTATGGTTTGCTTCGCGGCTCAACGGATGAACTTCATGTCCATACCCGGCTTTGCTTCAGCGCTGGCGGCGCGGCGTTCGGTAAGGCCGGAGTGATAGTTAAAGGGCTCGGTAACATCGCGGCGGGTACCGGCAGCCAAGTGCAGCAGTGCGATAGCGGCAATGGAGTTTTCCACTTTCCCCGTCTGCACCCATTCAATAGCTTCGGGGATCGGCACCCAGCGCGTCTCAATCTCCGCCTCCTCGAACTCACCCTCTGGGAGATCAAAACCGCTGAGATCGCTGTCCAAATCTTCGGCCAGGTAGATGCGACACATCTCTTCGCTGAACCCCGGGGACGTCACAACATCCCCCAGCAGATGCCACGTCTGCGCGCACAGGCCAGCTTCCTCCGCCAACTCGCGCCGAGCGGCATCAAGGGGATCTTCTCCCACCATGTCCAGCAAGCCAGCTGGGATTTCCCACAGGTGACGTCCCACCCCGTGGCGGTACTGACGGATCATCATGACGTGACCGTCGCGCACAGCGGCTACGGCAACAGCGGAGAAGTGCTCCACGATTTCTCGCTTAGCTTCTCCAGTGGCGGTAGTGATCGTGTCCCGGCGCACCCCGATAATCGGTGCGTCTAGCAGCAATTCGCTGTCTACGACACGGTACGGTGTGCTGCTTTTGGTGCCCTGTGTATCCATGCCATCCCAGTGTAGGAGGGTGTGGTTAGGAACGCTCGGCCTGGTGCTTCAGGGCTGCGTCTACAAGCCCCTGGAACAGCGGGTGGGAGCGAGTCGGACGGGACTTGTATTCCGGGTGAGCCTGGGTGGCCACAAAGTATGGGTGCACGTCCTTCGGGTACTCAACGAATTCCACCAGGGTGCCGTCCGGGGAGGTTCCAGAGAACTGCAACCCGGACCCCTCAGTGATCTGCTCGCGGTAGGCGTTGTTCACTTCGTAGCGGTGGCGGTGACGCTCCGAGACATCGGTGGTGCCGTACATTTCTGCGACCAGGGATCCCTCTGCCAAGTGGGCTAGGTAGGCGCCGAGGCGCATGGTTCCGCCCAGGTCAGCCTCGCCCGACACAGCGGCCTTCTGTTCTTCCATGGTGGAGATGACGGGAGTGGCGGCGTTGGCGTCGAACTCGGTAGAAGAAGCATCCGTGAGACCCGCAGTGCGTGCAGCCTCGATCACGATGCACTGCAGACCCAGGCAGATGCCGAGCAGTGGCAGGTTGTTCTTCCGGGCGTAGGTGATGGCGCCGATTTTGCCTTCGATGCCACGGTTGCCGAAACCACCAGGGATAACCACGCCGTCGACGTCCTTCAACGCCTCAGCGGCAGCTTCTTCCGTCTCGCAGTCGTCGGACGCAATCCACTTCACGCGAGCGCGAACATTCGCACCAAAGCCACCTGCGCGAATGGCTTCAGCGACGGACAGATAAGCGTCCGGTAGATCAATGTACTTGCCGACAATGCCGATGGTGACCTCGCCGTTCGGATTGTGGACGCTTTCCAGTAGGTTGCCCCAGGTCGTCCAGTCCACGTCGCGGAACGGCAGGTTCAGGCGACGGATGATGTAGTTATCCAGGTGCTGAGAGTGCAGCACCTTCGGGATGTCGTAGATGGAGGGAGCGTCGGGGCAAGAAACCACGCCATCCTCGTCCACGTCACACATCAAGGCGATCTTGGCCTTCATAGCTTGCGGAACTTCACGGTCAGCGCGCAGGACGATCGCATCCGGAACGATACCGATGCTGCGCAGCTCTGCGACAGAGTGCTGGGTCGGCTTCGTCTTCAGCTCACCAGATGGAGCGAGATAAGGAACCAGAGAAACGTGGATGAAGGCAATGTTCTCGCGACCCGCCTCGTGGCGAACCTGGCGGATAGCCTCCAAGAAAGGTTGGGACTCGATGTCACCGACAGTACCGCCGATTTCGCTGATCACTACGTCTGGCGCTTGACCATTCTTGTCTGGCTGTCCCATAGCCAGCACGGCGGCCTTGATCTCATCGGTGATGTGCGGGATCACCTGGACGGTCTTGCCCAGGAACTCACCGCGACGCTCTTTAGCGATCACGTTGGAGTACACCTTGCCGGTGGTGACATTGCCGGCAGCGGAGAGGTTGCGATCCAGGAAACGCTCGTAGTGGCCGAGATCCAGGTCGGTCTCCGCACCATCTTCCGTGACGAACACTTCGCCGTGTTCGAATGGGTTCATGGTGCCCGGATCAACGTTGAGGTACGGATCCAGCTTCTGCATCGTTACACGCAGGCCACGGGAGGAAAGCAGCTGTCCTAGGCTGGCCGCAGTGAGCCCCTTGCCCAACGAGGACGCCACACCGCCGGTGACGAAAATGAATTTAGTGCTGTTCTTTGCACGATTAGTGGCCAAGGTAACTCCCGAATCAACGACGCTTAAACTTCGCTATCTACGGGGTTTCAGCCTAACACAAGCCTATTCCGGCGTAGCATCTGACGCGTTCGAAGCTGCCCCATAATGCCCCGCCTTGTTGTCCTTTTGCTGGCCTAGCGCACGGATGGTAGCGATGCGTCCGGCTACGGTGTCCACGTTGTCGATCGTGGAGACTGCTTCCTTCGCATCCTTATCTGCACGAACCTGGCCAATGGCTCCGTTATCTTCCGCGCTGCCTGCCTGTGCTGCGAGTACAGCGCCCTTCGTGCGAGAATCCAGCCCCGCGACAAAGTCAGCTACGAATTTGGTGCTGTAGTTGCCATGGGCCGCGTCATCAGAGGTATCGCCTCCTACGACCAGATCCAGATCCGCGGGTTTTGGAGCGTCTCCTTGGTAGGCAATGAGATCCTCGTTGGACAACGCACCGAGGGCTATGCCGCGATCAGTTTCGCTGGCCTCTTCGTCACCTGCTGCCAGGGCTGCTCCCAGCAGCTGGCCGGTGTGCATACCGGGATCTAGTTTGTCTTCCGATAGTTTCGCGCCCGCTGGCAAAGAGTTGGCTGCAATGGACTTCAGAGAGTCACCGCTATCTGCACTCAGTGCCTTATCCGTCAGCTCGATAACACCGTTAACGCTGCCACCAGCCATTTTGATTAGGCGCTTGAGGCTATCGGTATTGGCCTGGTCGGCGTCAGGAAGAACAAAAAGATTAACCGAGGTACCACGCAAGAGATTGCGCACCGCCGGGCCCGAAACCGAACCGAGAACCTTGTCGCTGGCGGCAGACTGTCCCTCGGCTTTGTCACGCGCGGCTTTTTCGTCCTTCAACTGCTGCGCGGCGGAGGAATCTTTCGCTACTGGCCCACCCGGTACATTCGGCGCGAGGGCAAAGAAACCCAATGCGGTACCTGCGGCGATGCCAAAGCTCAGGCCGGCGATAACCTTGCCGGCGGAGCCTTTCGAGTTTTTGCTCATGCTTATCCCGTCTACTGCCTAGCTCTTGAACAGATCCTGCACGCTCAGGGCGAAGCTGTTCCAGGTGTCGATGAGGTTATCTACGAACGCACCATCGCCAGAGAACCCAATAATCGCGATGATGACGGCAAGGGCAACCAGGATGCCCAGGATTGCCCAGATCCAGCCACCGCCGGACCTAGAAACTCGGTAGAGCTCGGCCACAGCAGTGGAATCAACGAGCCGCGGCCCTACTCGCAGACGGGACATCAAGGCCGACGGAGTGTCCGGCGACTGTGCTCGTTGGAACACGGTATCTAGATCTTCGATCTCGCCGAGGTTTACCACCATGGAAGCACCGTGGTAGTTGGCCAGCAGCAGAGCCAGATCAGTCGGGTTCTGCGTGGCAGCGGGGAACGTCATGGCGCCCACGCCCAGGTCTTGAATACGCTCCAAGCCCACTGCATGCCCGTCCGGGTCTGCCGGCAGCACAACGGTGGCGCCGCTGCGCAGTGCTTCGTTGGAGATTTTCTCCGGATCACCGATGATCACATTCGGACGGTAGCCCTCTTGGATCAAGCTGTCGGCTGCGTTTTCCACCGCCACGATAATCGGCGAGTACTCCCGCATGAAGTAACGCAGATCCTTGAGCTTCTGTTCGATACGCGCGTCAGGGCTTGCCACCAGCACTTTACGGTCGTCCATGTCCACATCGACATCCGGGATGCCGAGGCCATCGACCAGCAGAGGAGCCTCGGAACGGACGAATTCGGACATGTTGCCGGACAACGCCTCCATGTGGTCGCCGAGCGCCTCGCGAGCGTCTTCGAAGCGGGAGGACGCAGTATCCATGTCGAGGATCTCGCCTCCGCCGATGGAGCGGTCGCCGTAGTAGACCTTGCCGTCGTCGATGCGCCCCTTCTTGCCGTTCTTCACCTTAGCAATCAGGTCTTCACCAGCGTTTTCGATCAGCAGGATGCCTTCGTCAAGCATCATCTGCGGGCCGAAGTTCGGCACTTGTCCAGTGGTGAATTGTTGAGCGTTCACGACGGCGGAAACGCGCGCGTCGATGAGCTTCTGGCTGGCTGCACGGCTGATATCGGATTCGTCGACAATGGCGATGTCGCCCTCGGAGATCTTGGCCTTAGTAAATCCCTTGGGTCCGGTGAGGTCACGGGTGGCGCCGTTGATTCCGGGCTGGTCACTACGGGAGAAAATCATGCCCACCATTGTGGTGTTCATGTGGCCAGTGTTGCGTTAGGCGCGCCGGGAAATGGCCTAACGAATCACCTTCTTCACTGTCTGTTGCGTCGCGGTTCCCTCCTTGTCGGATCCCTTACGCCCGCGTGCCTTCTTCCCAGCGATCACCGGATCTTCACCACTAAGGAAAAGGCGCCGGAAGTACGAGCGATCCTGCTTGCCGTAATTCAGCGACGACCCGCGCAGACCACCCTTCACTCCCTTACCTGTTTGGCCAATGTTTGTTCCTCTTCCCATTACTGTGGACGCCACGTTCCCGCCGCCCTTCACTCCAGCACCGCCCTTTGCGCCAGTGGTTCCGTGGACCGCAGAAGTTGCACCCTTGCCGGAGTTAGGAGTGTTCGCGTGCGCGTTCTCCCCGTGAGGGGTGTTGAGAGGGCTGGAGATTGTTTTCAGGCTGCCTGGGAGGTTCGGGCGGGGTGCCGTGGTGGAGACGTTTCGCAAGTCCGCCTTAGGGGTGCCGGTGACGGGGTTTGCGCTGGTTCCGGCGCCGGCGCCTCCACTAATGCTGCGAAGCTGTGAGCCATTCCCCCTGGTGCCCAGTTCGCTCACCGCGCCGGAGCGCCCGGCTGCGCCGCCGCCAGTTCCGAAGCGGCTCTGTGCGTTGATAAGGTTCTCCGTCCCTGACATGGAAGTACCGCCCTGGCCGGGAACGGTTGGAGTGGCGGTGGCCGCGGTTGCTTGGTGGGGCGTGCTCACCGGTGCCTGCGCCGGTGACGTGATGCCTCCGGGCGCAAATCCGGGCGCCTGAGGTGCTGCTGTGGCCGCTGCGGGTTGGACGGGTGCAGGTGTGTTAGCCGGAGCGTGCAGGCCACCTGGTGCCGGAGCCGCGTGAGTGGCTGCGGTCGCTGCGGTGGGTTTAGGTGCATTCGTTGCCGCGGCGGCAGCTTGCTCGCCGTGAGCTGTGGCGCTTGCGGGGGCAACAGCATGTGTGTGGCCGTTGATGTGCGTGACCGTCGGTTGTGCGGAGGCGGTCGAGACGGTGGTGGCGTCCAGAGTTCCTCCGCCAGAGTGCCCAACGATCGGAACCCCGAGGTTGGAGACGGGAGGGCGCACCATCTCGAGGGATGGCTGCAGTTGCGAGGAAACGAAGTTGGCGACGGCGGCTTGTTCGGCGAGTAGGCGTTCCGCAGGGTCGGCGATCAGCGAGGTTGTAGCTTGGATGGTTTCGAGTGCTTGCAGGTTGGTGCTGCGGACGAGCGGGAATTGGCGGACGGAGCCGGCCATTGCGGTGGTGTTGGAGGCTACGACAAGACCGGTTTTGTGGACATCGTCGATGGCTTCGCGCGCCATGTCGAATGAGTAACCCTCGGAGGAGTTCGCCAGGCCGGTAGATGCGCTCTTGAGGTTATCCATTGAGTTTTTGAGCGCCTTGGCTGCGTTTTCCCAAGAGTCCGCGACCGCGAGTGGCGCGGAATCGTCCCCCTGAAATGCCGTGATGAGCGAAGTCAGCGGCATCGTGGCCTCCGCCACGGTCACTGGCGTGTTGTACATCAGGTTGTCGATCGACCGAGAATCGCGGGTTGGGATAAAAATTTTCCGCATTCTGTTATCGGCGACCGAGACCTGGGAATTCACCTGATCGAAGGACTTCTTGCTGAAATACTCCTGCAGGTCGAAGCCTTCCAGTTGGTTGGAGAATACCTCCTGGAGCCATTCAATATTTGATTTTAAAATATCGAGAACGTTCTCAGCAGACCCTGATTGCCCCACCCAAAACGACCGATGCTGCGAGAAAGCGCCTGTAACTGAGGGTGCACCAGTGTAACTTCCTAAACTTCGACCGGCAGTCTTCAACCCTTTTAACGCAATCAATGACGATCGCAAACTTTGCTGAACAGCTCTTAGTCCAGAAACATCGAACCTGATCATTCCCCACCCCTATAAATCATCAAATATTAGTTATGTTGTCGTAAATTTGAAAGAAATACTCTGAGTACAGACACACTTCTTGAACACTACTATCTGATCCCCCAGAAAGGCTCTCGATAGCCAACCTTCCATCACTCATATTTTTGGCAATAATACACTCACTAGACTTTTCCCCTTCACCTCCAATGGGAACTACGTCCTCACGACGAGGGGCGTAGTTCACCTCTTTCCGATAACCGTCGATTTGTTTATCACCGTCAAGTGAAACTTGAAATAGTCCTTCAGAAAAAAATCCGTTGACCGGCGATTCCTCAAAAAAATTACATGTGTAGTTCAGTGATGAATTAATAGATATTTCTTGACCAAATCCTAACTCTTTCAGGCGTGTTGAAACTTGCTTATCACAGATGTCTGGAAGACCTTGGAAACTTTGCGTATCCCCCTTCCCCTCTAGCTTCGGAAGTTCGATGGGATCCCCCACGTACTTCTGCGATGCCCACACATAGTGCTCCCACGGATCCGTCGGCTCGGTCTCGAACCACATCCCCTTGTGCCCCTCAGGTTTTAGCATACGGCCGTCGCCTTCGGTCCCTCCTGAACCCGAGTTATCCACAGGACCGTCGCTTGTCGATAACTCTTCCGTTTCTGCAAAAGCACCGGTCAAGGCAGGTTCCTCGTCCTCGCTGCCGCACGCAGTCAAAGCGAATCCAAAAAGAATTAGAAACACACTTGCCGCTACACGTTTCACCGTCTTAGCCCCCTCACACTGCACGCAGATCGCTGCGGGTGCGCGCTCCCCCTCTTAACACAGCACTACTGTAGCGCCGATCACATCCCGGCGCCCGCTGGCCAAAAAATTTTCTACAGCTCCGCTTTCGCTTCCGTAGCCATCGCCATCAGCTCTTCGGCGTGAGCCCGCCCCGTTTCAGACTCCAACCCTGCCAACATACGAGACAGCTCTTCTGTCCGTTCATCCTCGCTCAGCGTACGAACCGAGGAGGTCACCGAATCCTTTGACGTTGCCTTAGCCACGTATACGTGGGCGTCACCAAATGCGGCGACCTGTGGCAGGTGAGTTACGACAATGACCTGATTCTCGATCGCGAGCTTAGCCAGGCGCCGCCCAATCTCCACAGCTGCCTTGCCACCGACGCCCGCATCGACCTCATCGAAAACCATCGTGCGACCACCGTCCGAACCTGCAGCCAGTACAACCTCCAGCGCCAACATCACGCGAGAAAGCTCACCGCCAGAGGCCGAACCCGCCAAAGGGTTCACATTGCCACCCTGCACCAGCTGGAACTCCACCTCGTCGATGCCGTGCGGCCCGAGCTCCTCCTGCTGCCGCACGTCCACTCGAATCTCGGCGGACATGTGCAGCCCCCGGATCTCTTCAGTAACGGCCTTGGAAAATTTTTTCGACGCCCTCACGCGTGCCCCTGAAAGCTTGCCCGCGATCGCGCTCGCTGCCTCCCGCGCAGAGGCGACCTCATCTTGCAGCTTCTGCAGCGCTTCATCGGAGACGTCCATCGACTCCAGCCGCTCGCGCGCCTGATCGCGCCATGCCAGGGCACCGTCAACGTCCACGGCGTACTTACGCAATTCCCGCAACTGCGTTTGGCGCTGTAAAAGCCCGTCGAGTTCATCGGGGTCCGGCACGTCCAACAGTGCCTGGCCGATTTCGGAGGAGATATCGCTCAGCAACACCCCAACCTCATTTAGGCGGTCAGCAAGATCTGAAAAACTATCTCCCTCATCGTCCGGATCCACCAAACCGGATAGTTCGTTAGCCGCTTGGGATACCAGCGCACCGGCACCTTCGGAATCGCCAAAGTCATCGCCTGACCCCATGCCATCCAAACCATCCAGCGCCGCTTGGGCACGCTGAAGTCCCGCACGGATATCGTCTGCGGCCTGCAAACGCTTAATCTGCGCCTTAACCTCAGCGTCCTCGCCGGGCTGCGGATCAATGTCGTCGATAGCCTCCACCGCACGCTGGAGCGTTTCGCTCTCTAAAGCAAGATCGCGGCGGGCTGCCATGCGACGGCGCAGATCCTTATCCAAGCGCAACCATTCGGCGCGCTTTTCCCTGTACTCGGCCACAGTGTCAGCCAAACCCGCATAGTCATCCAACGCGCCGAGTTGGCGCACGGGATCCAGCAGTCGCATCTGATCGTTCTGCCCGTGGATCGTAATTACATGGCCAGCGAATTCCCCCAGCACGCCCGCCGCCACGGTCTTTCCAGCCAGGTGCGCACGGGAACGGCCCGTGGCATTGACCGTGCGCGAAGCAATCACTTCACCCTCGTCAATATAGCCACCGACCTGATCCACCAGCTCCTCTACTGCTGGGGAATCCGCAGAGAATATACCCTCCACGCTGGCCTTATCAGCGCCATTTCGCACGCGGGAAGCATCCGCGCGATGCCCCGAAAGCAAGCGTAAAGAGCTCACAACCATCGTCTTACCAGCGCCAGTTTCGCCGGTGACGACGCTCAAGCCAGTGGAAAACTCCGCCGTCGCTTCCTCAATCACGCCGAGGTTGCGAATGTGTAGTTCGTGCAGCATTGCTAGTGACGCGGGCCCCTCCAGCCCGTCACAGGCAAACGGAACTTATGCACCAGGCGGTCAGTGAAAGGTGCGGAATCCAGACGTACCCACCGCACCGGCTGCGGGCCACGGCGAATCTCCACGCGGGCGCCAGGGGGCATGTGAATCTGGCGGAAACCATCCATAACAACCGTTGCGGGCGAGGTCGATGGGTTCGTCTCTACTGCCACCATCGAGTTCGGGGAAACCACCAGCGGACGGCTGAACAGCGTATGTGCGTTGCTGGTAACCACCAGAATCGCATCCAGCTCCGGCCACAGAACCGGGCCACCTGCACTGAAGGCGTAGGCGGTGGAGCCGGTGGGCGTCGATACCAAAACACCGTCGCAACCGAACGAGGAAACAGGCCGCTCGTCAACCTCCAGGATCGTATCCAGGACACCCTGGCGGTTCAGGTTCTCTACCGAACACTCATTGAGCGCCCAGCCCGTGCCCAGCACACGACCATCCATATCGCGGGCAGTAATGGAAAGGGTCATGCGATCCTCGATGCGGTAGTCGCGATCGATCACGCGATCCACGGCCTCCTGCAGGGACTCTTGTTCCCACTCTGCAAGGAAGCCGATATGTCCCATGTTGATGCCGAGAACCGGTACATCCGCGGAATGCGCAATATCGGCAGCGCGGAGGAACGTGCCATCGCCGCCCAAGACGATCACCATTTCCACGCCCGTGGCCGCTTCCTTGGTGTGGCCAAAGCGCTTAAAGCGCCCCAGGATCTCGTGGCGCGCTACCGGGGCTGGGTCGGCGGTAGCCATCACGCGGACGTTGATGCCGCCCTTTTGTAGCCGAGATGCAGCCTCGGCAGCCAGCCCGAGGTTTTCGTGTACGCCAGTGTGCGCAACCAGCAGGACTTCGCGCTCCGCGTTCTTGTCACTGCCTGTATCGGCGCCGTTGTCGGCACTGCGTTCCGCGCCGTGGTCAGTCCCCGGTGTGGTCACTGCGGCCCCTCCTTAATGGCGGTTGCGATCATCTCGTCCAGGCCGGTGTAGTCAGCCTCTGCACCCATGCTAGGCGAAACCGCAGCGCCGTCCTTGACCAACCAGAGAAAATACTCCACATTGCCACTCGGCCCTGGCAAAGGAGAGGCGACAACGGCCTTCGTCCTCAAACCATACTTCATCGCCTCAATTGCCACGTCGCGGGTAACTTCGGCGCGCAGTTCAGGGCTCCGGACCACACCGCCGTGTCCTAAGCGATCCTTCCCCACCTCAAATTGGGGCTTAACCATCGGCAGCAGATCTCCGCCCTGTTTCACACAAGCGGCCAGAGCTGGCAGAACCAAACGGATGGAAATGAAGCTCAAGTCGCCGACCATCAGATCCACTTCGCCGCCAAGTGCCTCCGGGGTGAGGGTGCGCACGTTCGTACGATCCATAACATCCACCCGGTCGTCGTTTTGCAGCCGCCAGATAAGCTGCCCATAGCCCACATCCACGGCCTTGACCTTCGCAGCACCACGGTCCAGACACACATCGGTAAAACCACCGGTCGAAGCGCCGGCATCCAGAACAGTCTTGCCTGCAAGCGTTAGCCCTTGCGGCTCGAATGCCTCCAGCGCCCCAAGAAGTTTATGCGCACCTCGGCTAGCCCAACGGTCGTCTTCGGATTCCGCCACTTTGATGGAGACATTGCCGTCCACCCCGCTGGCGGGCTTCTTCGCTAACATTCCATTGACGGTCACACGCCCGGATTTAATCATCTCCTGGGCGTGTTCCCGGCTCCGGGCGATCTTACGCGCCACCAGTTCCGCGTCGAGACGCTGCAGCTTGGCACCCCTTTTCGCCATCAGCGCTCGCCTCCGAGTGCCTCGTTAACCACCCGGTGAGCTTCCTCCAACACGGCTGCTTCTTCCGCGCCGTGTACATCACGCGCCAGTAACTCGTCGACGGCCTGTGCTAGCTCTTCTTGTTGACGCCTACTGTCCCCCGACAACATCGAAGGTTTCGGCTGCCCCTCTCCCACTTACTTCCAACCTCCTAGTGCCTCCATGGCTTGTGCGTCTGCACCCACAAAGTCGATATCCGCAGCGGAGGTGATCTGCGAGATGTCAGGATTATCGATCAGCTGCCATGCCTCCGGCGCGGCTACGGCCAGTGCTTCAGCGGCCATGATTTCCACGTCACCAAGTTCACCAGCGGTAACGCGGATACGAGCAGTACCCGGATCCACGCTGGCGGACCATCCGGCGAGGTGATCCCGTAGGTTACCTGCAATGAAGGTTGGCCGGTGGGACGGCGGGGCGTCAATAATATCGGTGTGGGTAGACACCCCAGTGACGGTGCAGAGAGTATCCATACCTGCTGCATTACCACCGGCGATGTCAGTATCCAGCCGATCGCCGACGGCTAGTGGCTTGGTGGAACCGATCTTCCGAGCAGCAACCAGAAACATGGCGGGGCCTGGCTTGCCTGCGGATTCCGGGGTCACGCCCGTAGCGGAGGTGACGGCGGCGACCATCGACCCGTTGCCGACCATGAAACCGCGCTCCGAGGGCAGAGTCGTATCCAAGTTGGAAGCAAAGTAGCGGGCGCCGCGCTGGATAGCCAAGGCGCCTTCGGAAAGCCGCGCCCAGTCATTATCTGGGCTATGGCCGTGGAAGACGACGTGCGGGTGGTCGTCGGCGGTATCGGTGACGGTAAAGCCTGCCTCTGCGACCAAATGTTTGAATGATTCGTGGCCGATCACAAATGCTCGTGGTTGGTCGACGCCGGAATCAGCAATGTACTGCTTGCCGAGATCGCAGGCCGCCATGGCGGACGTGACAACATGATCCGCGTCGGCCTTAAACCCCATCGAGTTCAGATGCTCCGCGACTTGTTGGGGTGCGCGGGAAGCATTGTTGGTCACGTACATCACCTGGCGACCGGCTAGGCCTTCTGCTGCACCTGGAATCGAGGTATGGCCGGAAAAGACCGTACCGTCGAGATCGGCAAGAAGTGCGTCGTAGTTGTCCAGCAGCGGGTGGGCCATCGGCTATTTTTCCTCGCTTTGGGATGCAGCCTCTTGGTCTTCGTCCAGCTCGGCCAGACGGTCGGACACATCGAGTACTTCTTCGGTATCCATTTCTGCGGCGCGGTTAAACCACTCCACAGCCTCTTTCTTGCGGCCAACGGTTACGAGGGCATCGGCATAAGCGTAGAAAAGGCGCATACGAGTGACATCAGGTGCCTCAGCATTTTCTAGCTGCGCTTCGAGCGCTGAGAGCGCGTCATTTGGATGGTCGAGATCCTGGTGGGCGCCTGCGACGACGATAGCAAGCTCCACCTTAGATTCTGCATCCAGTTGATCCGCTTGAGGATCATTGGCGACATCAAGGGCTTTCTCCGGCTTGCCAAGCCCCCGCTCGCAGTCGGCGAGGACAGGAAGTAGGCCTGGGCCACCGGCCATTCGACGTGCGGCGCGCAGTTCGGAAATAGCTTCCTTCCACTCGCCTGCGTGGTAGGCGACGATTCCGCAGGTTTCGCGTGCCACGGAAACGCGCCCCGCACGATCCTTCGCAGCACGAGCGTGAGCCAGTGCCTTTTCCGGCTCATTATCTAACAGAGTGGCGGCCATGATTAGGTGCTTCGCCACCATGTCTGCGTTGTCTTTGGACAAGCTGCGGAGTTCTTGGCGTACGGAAGGATCTAGCTCCTTGGGGTCGAGATCCTGAGGCACTTCGGGTTCATTGAGGCGCTTGTTCAGGCGTTCCTCTCGGTAACCTGCGCGCTGAGGACCACTGTGCGGGCCGCGCTGGGTGTCCCAGTTAGAGCTGCGCTTTTTATTGGAGTTACGGTTTGGGCGCCCGCCGCGGTTGGGCTTGAACCCACCCTTGTTGCGGAATTTGCCATCACCCTGTGGTCGTCCTCCACGACCGCGATTGTTGTTTGAATTCTCAACCATGCTTGGGAGTGCACCTTCCGTCGTCTATTTGTCTTCGGGTTTTCGGGTCCGCCCCGTGAACCTTATCAATCCTAGTTTCCTGCTTTGCGCCGGCGCAATCGAGCTGGGCTTTGTGGGGACGCCTACTTGTCCGCAGCAGCGCAGTTAGACATAGAAAAATGAGGTGTGGGTTGCTGTAACCCTTTAAAAGGCTACAACGACCCACACCCCATCTTTTAAGTTTTAATGCCGGCGGTGACTTACTCTCCCACACCCTCCCAGGTGCAGTACCATCAGCGCAGGTAGGCTTAGCTTCCGGGTTCGGAAAGGGACCGGGCGTGACCCCACCGCTAACAACCACCGACAAACCACAATCAGAACAAAACACACACCCAACCAAACCCCAGGGTTCGCTGGTGTGTAGTGCCGTTCCAGACACTGCATAACAAACGCGAGTACACAACCCTTGCGACAAAAACCACTTTTAAACGTCAAAGCA